>JAFVGH010000003.1 GCA_017475045.1 Fibrobacter sp.
CGGAACGATCACCCGTCCCGTGGTTTTCTTTGGGTTAACCCTGCGTTCTGCCGGGTTCCGTTCCCGGCTTTGTTCCCATTCCGTCAACGCCCAGGCCGGAGCCGTCAGCGGGTTTTCATAATGGAACATCTGCCGCAGATACTTCCGGGCGGTTTTCGCCGTGCAGCCGTACCGCTCGGAAATATCGCTGACCTTCAGCAACCGTTCCATTTCATCACCCTGCTTTCAGCAATTCTTCCACCGGGATCTCCAGCAGCGAAGACAACCGGACAATGTGCTTCGGTCGGGGAATGGTCATGCCCTGTTCCCACTGTCCGACAGCACCCTGGGAAACGCCGATGTTTTCGGCAAGGTCAGCCTGCGTCATGCCCTTTTTGATCCTCGCCAGCCTGATCATCTGACCGATGCCCTTCAGTTCCATGTTTTCACCTCCGTTTCAATAGGTTAACTAATTATATGATACTTTTCAGAAAATATCAATAGTTGAACTATTGTTTTTGCCTGAAATAATCGCCGGGGACACCGCCCCGGCTCGGGTTAGTGCTTCTTCATAAAGTAATAGTATTCGCCAAGCTGACCCAGGTCTTTATCAATGGCGTAGCATTTCGCAATATGTTTTATTGCGGCCTGCGGCGTTTCAAATGTCTGGTTAACGCAATCATCCCTGCCGCTGGAGATGCTCTTACAGTATACGTACCACATCATCAAACCTCCTGATCCTCAATCCGGAAAACCTCTGCAATCCGATGCTCGAAGTTTGCACCGAACATTTCCCGCATCTTGCTGATAGCTTCCACCCGGTTCTGTGCTTCGCAGGTAAACACTTTCCATTTCAGGTCGTGTCCGTCAATGAAGCAGACTTTATAGGTTCCCGGTTCGCCGATATTCGGCTGTCTTTTCCTGCGGCCACGGATGCAGCATTTCCTGCCATCAGAACTGTATTTACGCATCCTGTTCTTCCTCCTTCATCAATTCATACCCGAATTGTCTGACTGTCCGTTTCAGCCCTTCATAGCCGTATACGTAAATCTGATTTTTCTTCTTCGTGTCCCGGATCACGCAGTTTCCGTTTTCGTACTTCTCATAGATGAAAGCCTGACCGTTCAGCAGGAAGCCGTTTCCGGGGAAAAGCTGGGTCAGCTTGCCATTATTCATGGTTATCTGCATCGGAATCCTCCTCAAATACGAAAGGGTCTTCATACGGGCAGGTTCCACGGGCTTTCATGATATGCTCCTGCACCGCAACGAAACTGCGGTATTCCCTGATAAAATGCCCGTCTTCGCCGCCGTACAACCGCCAGTAATTGCCGACACGCTGGAAGCAGAACTTGCGGTCATGCGTGTAAAAGACTTCGGAGATACCGCCTAACTCCTGCCATGTCATTCATTCCACCTCCGCAAACTCAAATACAGGTGTTCCGTCAACGTGAACAGTGCAGATATCAAACAGCCCGTAAGCCGCCCAATCACAGCCTTTTCCTTTTACGTACCGCCCGATGCACTCACAGTAAATGCTATTACTGTCGGCTCCTGCATCCTTGAACTCCTGACCGGATGCAATATTCCCGCATTTCGGGCACTTAAATTTCCAATCCTCGATGAATCTACCGAACAGCCTTTCTCCTTCGGTACGCCATTCTATCAACGTATACTTCTTATCTTCCATGCCAGTCCTTCCTTTCTGCCGGGTTACAACGCCACCCGGCGGGGCATTTTGTCAGTTGTGCTTGTCACCGGCTCCGTTCAGCTTATACTGCTTGAACAGCGGCACAACTTCCTTCGTGATCATCTTCCTGCCGATCCGCTTTGTCATTTCCTCGACCAGCGGATACTGCCGGGCTTTGTCGGAACGTTCGTATTCGGTGAACAGTTCCCTATTGGTCATCGCTGACGGGTTAAGATTCCTCATGCCGCCTTCCTCCTTTCCTTCCATTCCTTTAGCTTCCGTTCGTTCTCCCGCTCAATCTGCCGGTGAATCTTCAGCCGTTCCTTCATGCTCATTGTCAGTCCTTCCTTTCTCCGGTCTGGTACCGGCTACGGCATCCGGGAGTTCCGGGTGCCGTCTGCCGGGATCAGGCTCACTTCTCATCGAATACCCTGTGAAATACTCTTTCAAGCCGTTCCAGCTTTTCGTTGGCTTCTTCAAGCTGTTTTGCAAACTGCCTGGTCCTGTCGAAGTACGGCCTGTAGAAGTTCAGCGTTTCTTCCATTTCTGCGACCTTCTTTGCGTACTCGGTTTCCCGTTCGGTCAGGGCCATCCGAAGTTTCAGTTCCTTGTCCCAATGCCCGTCCTGCTTGTCCTTCAGCCATGCCTTGCAGAACTCATCTTTGTTTCCATCGAACTCGTAATAGCTTTCCTCGATGTAATGGTACTCCTCGTAGCTCGGTTCAACTCCGGTTCTTTCGATAAACTCGCTCATCATCATGGTTTGGTGACCTCCTTTAATAAGTATAGCTAATTATAGAATGAATATTTTATTTTGTCAATAGTTTTGCTAATATTTACTTGAAAAAATTATTTAGCCTAATAAGCTAAAGAAAAGGAGTGATTCACATGATCGGACGGAACATCAAAAGGCTCCGCAAACAGGCCGGATATTCGCAGGACAGTCTTGCAAGGTTGCTCGGTGTGACACAGGGAGCCGTCAGCCAATGGGAAAAAGACAGGACGATACCAGACACGCCGTTTTTAATAGAAATGGCAAAGATATTCAACGTGCCGCTGGATGAGTTCAGAAACGAAACGCCCTTCCGGGACCTGGATGCCATCAATATTCGCCGGGCCGTCCTGCCGGTGCTGGGTTCCATCACATGCGGAAAACAGGCAGAGCCGGACACAAACAGCGGAGAATCAATCGACCTGCCGGAAGGCGTAATAGCTGACTTCGCACTGATCTGCAAAGGCGACAGCATGGAACCCACGTTCAAGGACGGGGATTATGTGATGATCCGCCAGCAACCGGACGTTGAACAGGGCCAGATTGCCGCCGTCAATATTGCAGGAGAAACGACCTTAAAACACGTATACCATCAGCCGGGAGGATTATTGCTTATAGCAGATAACGCAAAATACCCGCCGATTTTCGCCCCGTTTTCAGAAGATGAACCAATTATCATTCACGGTCGAGCGGTGGGTTTTACACGGGTTTTTGATTGAAAGAAGGGTATATATGAAGAAACAAATCGCAATCATCCTGACAGCCGCTGTTTTATCGGTCAGTCCTGCCCTGGCTGATCCTGTTTCGGACCTGATTTCATCACATAACATGAACAGGTTTTCAGCAGGTGCAGCAGAAATAACAGGCCAGCCGGAGATTGAACAAGACAGGTATGTATATCACCTGCCGAATATTGATATAGTAATTTCAGCGGATAATGAAAACATAAAGTCGTTCAGTTGCGTTTGCTTTGATGATTCATCAATCGGTGAGTTCCTGGCCCAGTGCGTTACCGCATTTTATGATATCGGCGGTATGGAATCATACATTTCCTGCTACGGTGAATTATTATCTGAGTTTCTCGCCGCACGGTCCGGGATAGAAACAAAGTCGAATCATTCTGTTCCGGGTGTGCTGTTTCAGGTAACACAGGTAGAAAAACCACACCGGTATATCTTCATCATTGTGAAGGTGGGATAATGCCAAGAGAAAAGAAACCGACATTAAAGCGCAGGAAAGACGGGCGATACAGGTGCGTATATCATGGCATCCAGTTTTATGGAGCCACTCCGGAAGAAGCCTTTGCAGCCCGGGATGAATACAAGCTGTCATCGCAGAAAGGGTTTTCCAGCCGGTCAACATTGACGGAGTACGCCCTGCCATGGCTGAAAAGGTCGTTCCCGTCCGTTGCTGATTCCACATACACCGGGCTTGCGATCCACCTGCAACACCTGATAGACTGCATCGGGGATAAACCGCTTGCGGAAGTCATTCCTTCGGACCTGAAACAAGTTTATGCCGCAGAATACCGGGGATTATCAAATTCATACATCCGGTCAGCAAAACAATTGTTCTGTGCCTTGTTCGATTCCGCACAGGCCGACCGGCTGATCGCATCGAACCCGGCCAGGGACAAAACAGCCAAACCGGGGAAGGGCAAAAAGCCGAAGGAAAGGATTCTGACCGCAAAACAGCGGGAGTATATCGAAATGCTCTGCACGGATCACCGGATGCACCCGGCTGTAATGGCAATGCTTTACGCAGGGCTCCGACCGCAGGAATGCAAGGCCCTGAACATAGACCGGGATATTGATTTCGAGCACAACACGATAACGGTTCAGGAGCAAGTACATATAAACGGTCAAAAATACGCTGTTTCAAGCGAGTTAAAGACGGATTGGAGTAAAAGGACTATCCCATTGTTCCAGCCGCTAAAAACGGCCTTACAAGGCCGTACAGGGATGCTTATCACATCAGCGCATGGAAAACCGGTCACAATTCAGACATGGAAAACCGGCTGGCGGTCTTACATCTATTGCATGGAAACAGCTATCAACGGAATCAGCAAAAGATGGTACGGCAAAACAAAAGATCAGCAGATAAAAAAAGAAGCCGGGGAACTCCCGGCATGGATTGACTTCGATATTGTCCCGTATACCCTGCGCCATGCGTTTTGTGCTTTCTGCCGGGATAACGGAGTTGATATAAACACCTGCCGCCGCTGGATGGGTCATGCGGATGCTAAAATGATCCTGAAGGTGTACGACAGCGTATCGGATGACCGGGAACAAAACGAGCGTGAAAAGGTCGAAAAACAGTGGAATCAGGTTCAAAACGAGGTTCAGCCAAAACTTGTACAATGTACAAGCGTTGATGAATAAGCACTTGTACATTGTACAATATTTAGCCTGTTAACCGAAGGGTTGTAGGTTCGAGCCCTACCTGGGGAGCGCAAAAAAGCCCGGAGTTTCAACGCTCCGGGCTTGTCGTTTGTTTACCGTGGAATGGTAAAAAAGGAAGGATTGAACCTTTTTTGAGGTTCAAACGAGGTTCAGAGAATAGTCCCACTTGAACCAGTTACGGCAGGGGGACACGCCGCCGGGGAGGAGTGCTGCGCTGGGCTTATAGCCCGATCAATTCCCGTCATCGTTTTCTTTGTTATACTGTGCCGTACTGATCCCGATCACAGCACCGATAAAAACTGCGATTGCAGACAGGGTGCCGACGATTTCCTCGGCAAGAGGCAGGCCCCAGATTTTTGACAGGGCAAAGTACAAGGTGCCGCAAGCAGGCAACAGAATTGTGCAAAGAAACTTCAGGCAGTCATAAACACGGTTTGACAGTTTGAACATATATCTTTCTCCTTTCAGATAATCGCCATGTGGACGATTTCTTCATACAGTTGTTTGATCGTATCGTCAATGTTGTCACCGAGGGCGCAATACGACTGGTATATACTCACGACAGCATCCTTCCTTGATACCGAGATGCGATTCCCATCAGCCACGCACCGATCATATGTGTCGAGTATCTGGATCCGCAGAATACCACGCAGCCCGTTCTCGATCGCTTGGTTCTTTGCTCGTTCAGCCTTGAAGCGTTTCGCAAGGTGAGCGTATGCGGCAGACAGACCAGCAACGATCAGGCCGAACACGAACTCGAGCCAGTATTTCAAAATAAAATCCCACATAACGCATCACTCCTTCAAAAACTGTTTCATCATATAGCCTTGTTTGCCGTTATACGTAACGTATTCCCACTCGCTGGGCGGTTCGGTGATCTTTACCCTTGATCCTGTCGGTGCCCGGGTAATCACTTTGCAGGACGTACTCGGGCCTTGCCGTAGCGCAAGGTTCTTTCCTGTGACGATAGCATACCCAGCCGGAACCGGTTCGGGCTTTCCACCGTAGTCAACACCCTTCAGTTCGCCCCACTCGACCCATTTTTTGTCGGTGATCTTGCTGGTAATCACCCCGCTTTTCGCTCCTGCCGCTTCGATGACAATACCATCGCCAACGTACAGACCGACATGACCACGCTTGCCGGTGTCCTTGTTATAGCAGAAAACAGCCGTGCCGGGTTTCAGTTCCTGACCATCATCACGCTGGCCTTTGACCAGTTCGCCCTTGATCGTGCAATAACTGTCCCACATCGTGTTCGATCCGTGGTACATATACCCGCCGAGTTGAGCAAAAGCCCACGAAAAAAGGCCGCTGCAATCAGCGACCATGTGCCCGATCCATTTTGACCCGTATTTCCGGCTTCCAGATCGATTTGCATCAGTGGTTTTCTCGATAGCCGCCTGTTTGGCTTTCGTCCATTCAACACCGGCAGTCCCCCAGATGTAGCCCCACTTGTCATTCAGAGCCTGTTGAAACTTCAAGATAAGAGCTGCAGCAGAAATCATGCTTGTTCACCTGCCATTATACGGTTGATCAAAATAATAATTTCTTTTCTCTTTGCCCTGTTAATTCTTCCGGTTGGAGGAATCCGATCAAGCGCAAGTTTAAGTTCTTCCAGGTCCATCATCTTCGCCCCTTTCTTCATGAATCGTTTCGATCAGTAGTTCAATCAGCTCTGCCAGGGTATGATCTTCAAGAAAGTTTCGGACAGCTTTCTTCAGTTCTTCCATATTAACCACCGCCCGTTAAGGCTTGATATAAATACAGGTGACAGCGCTTGCCGTGCTGACAGAGGATGTTTTTGTAACTGTGATGGTTGATCCGCTTGCAGTAATTGTATAGGTTGTCGGTAATGTAGAATAGAATACACCGGATGAAGTCATGCCGATAGTAACAGGAGCATATCCGCCGAGCATTATACAGCCTTGTGAATTATTGGGCATGGAAAAAACAAAAGTCCCATTCGTTGTAGACGTTGAACCTTTTGCATAGCCGATTCTTCCGAGAGCATCCATACTGACATTGTTACCGTTGACGAAATCACCGTCCTGCATGAATTTGAATTGCTTTGCGGTGCTTCCTGTTTTCTGGGTGTAAAGCCTTGCGTATCCGCTTCCGTCATCTGCCATGTTTGCGGTGTCAATCTGAAGCCATGCGCCGTCTTTTCTCGCACCGAATACGCCGCCGCCGTTTTCAGCAGAAATAAAGGCGTTCCGGTCGGATGTGTTATTTGCAACACCAAGTTTGGTTGAACCCGTGCCGCCGTTTACCCATTGGTCAGCAGAATTGTTCTTGACGGTGGTATCATTCAGCTTTTTGCCCTGGGCGGCAGTCAGAGCTTTGTTTGTGGCTGCGCTGGTCAGGTTGTTCACCAGGCCTCCGGAGATTGTGACAACATCAGATCTCAACTTGTCTTTCAGATTCTCACCGTATAAGGCATCAGTTACCGGAGGAACATCGGTTGATGCTTCATAAAACTCTATACCGTGGTCATCCACCGTATAATCGCCATTCACGGAAAAACTGATCTCAACCGGTGTAGCCCTTACAAGATAGATATAGTTCGTATCGGTATCATACGCCCTGCCGGATGCAATTGCCACCGCAAGGTTTTCAGCGGTATATGCCATCCGCTCGATTCTCGAATAGGCTTTCTGCAGGTTGAAGTTGATCTCATCACGAACATCGCCGATCGCGCACAGACCAGCCGTGAATGAAGCCATAATACCGGACAGGTCGATCGTATCGACCGTATAGGTCTGGAAGTCTCCTTCATAGCCTTCAAGCCAGTCCGACCAGGTGGGATAAATGTACGTCGTAGAGTTGCCGCCGGTAACGAGAATATATCCGTCATCCGGAACATTAAAATACCCGTTCTGAACATTGACGGACGTGGTTTCACCGTCCGGAGTGGTAGCGAACAGAAGCAGGCTGTACGATCCTCCGACAAAATAACCGTAATCGTCAGAGTAATGAACCACCCTGGCCATATCGGTTGAATCATCATACAGGTTCCAGCCGGTAGAATTGAAAGAAGTAACGTTTGCCGTGGTGATGATTCCTCGGTTTTCCTTCACATAGACAACAACAATGCTGTCGCCGGATACCGGAGTGTTATTGACGGTGATCCCGTAAAGAGAAGGATTCGCACTCCACGCAGAAGTGTAGGAAAGCGTGACGGTTCCGGAAGTTGCGACGTACTCGCGGAAAACCTCCTTGTCAATCGTTGCCGTGATTGCAGCAGGAACAGGACGAGCAACTGCATTGACCGTCATTTCAGGATCATTCTCGCCGTCCCATACGATCACGATACTGTCGCCGGAAACGGGAGTATTCGTAATCGTTACGCCGTAATCCGAAGGATCAGCACTCCACTCGGTTGTGTAGGTCAGCGTATATGTCCCAGCACTCCCGACATATTCCTCGAAGGTCGTGATGTTCAGCTCGGCCATGATCGCAGGCGGCGCAACACGGGGAACCGCATTGACCGTCATGTCAATGACTTCAGCAACGTAGCCGGTCTTGACCTGACTGCCCCTGATCGAGGAAAGGCTCGCCTCACCGTCAGAAATGGGCGCGCCGCCTCCGGAAGTTCTTGCCAGGAACGAACCAGTCACGAACTGCGCTTCATCAGAGGAAAGGTTGTCAGCCAGTGGCACGGTTTCAAGATAGATATTCCGCGCTTCGTTCGGGAGGTTGCCGTTCACGGTCAGGGGAGGACGGTGCATTTCGGTGTCGATAATGTCCATGTTGCTGTTGAAATCAGCAACCTTCACACCGTTATTTTTTGCGGGTTTGATCAGATTGAAGAAAGGTGTCAGAATACTCATCTTTTAATTCCCCCTTATTCCGTGCGCCGCCAGAAGTGAAGCGTGCCGGTTCCTGTTCCATCCACATACGACCGCATGCCGTCCTCCAGATCGCCCCATGTTGCCGGAATCGTTATTTCGACCCACGTCCCGTAGAATACAGGAGCCGTTGCAACAGTGGAAACATAGATTGACCCGATAGGGAACAGAGAAGCAATAGCAGCAGACAATACCGTGTTCAGGTTGCTGATCGCGTCGCCTGTCGCCTTCGCATCTGCGGCCTGCCCCTGGATGGATAAGGTCGGGTCAACGGGTGCGGTCACGGTGTCCATAACAGTCAAGGCAAGAGTGATCTCCGGTATGCCTTCAGTTTCAATGCTGTTTTCAGTATCAGCCATTTTGCTTCCTCCTTATACTTCACCGACAACCTGCAGGAGCTGCATCTCCATAGGTTGTCTGGGTGTAATAACCTGATCACCGTCAATAATCTTTCCGGCTGAATCATAATAGGGATGGATTATATACCGAACATCCCAGGAATAACTCCCGGCAGAAAGATTATCGGTATCCGAGTTGTAAAAAGAAACAATGAAGGATTTGTTTTCATCCAGTTCAAAGGCCTGCTGCTTTACAATCTCACCCAGGGCATTCTTGATGGAAAATAATGCTCTGTCATCAGATTCAAAAGTGTGAGTTGTATCAGCAGTAAACTTGATTGCTCCCGTATCCCCACGGGACAGGGTTATTGTGTAGCCGTCAACACCGAACAAATCAATCACTCCTTTATGCTTGAGTTAAACAAACGGACGCTTGCCCGTCATCTTCGGAAACGCTTGTGCACACCGTGTATCCTTCATACGTGCTGGACATATCACCATACTCAAAAACAATAACGGCAGTCTTGTTTGAATCAAACGCAACCGCCACTGCCTGCTGGATCGTATATCCTGGCAAGTAAAGCCACAGGAAACCCTGTGACAGTCCGGCTTCACCATCCGGAATGACTGTCCCGTCATTCAGTACCAGTTGACGGCCTTCCATCGTCCGCACCTTCCTTCAGTTCGTTATAGATTTCGCGCAGGTCGTACAAGGTCTGCACGAGCTTTTCCATGTTGTCAAGCGTTGGTTTTATATCCAACGTTTGCAAACGGTCAAAACAGGATTCAAGTTTTTCTAACATAAGGAATCACGCTCCCAGATAACGGATGGTATTACCATCCACATTCATTGTTCGCCAATGTACAGTTGTTCCGTTATATACCATTAATTTGGTCTTGATATACGTAAGCGTACAAGTTCCGAACTCCAGCGTATTCCCCTTGGCCCGCACAACGTTTAATAAACGCACCTGTGTGCTCCCAGAAATAAGGTTATTGATTCTTGCGTTAGCTGCCTCAAGTTCGCTTGCCGTCACATATCCAGACAGGTTAATCGTCGCCGCCTTTATCTTTACATAGCTACCGCTCTGGGAATTTATCCCCGCAATAATCGAGGCTGTATTCGTCTTATCTTCCACTTCGAGGCGAATCTCACGAGCGGTCTGCGTGATACGGCTGCTCAAGGCATTATCTGCACCTTTTCGCTCACTGACCTCCAGGGTTATCTTGTCATAGGCAACATCAATGCGACCGGTCTGAACAACAAGATCATTCTCGACCTTTTCTGTCTTCTGGGAAACGATCACGATCGCCTCGCCGGTATCGTAGATATCGGTCACGATCTTGCTTTCGTCCAGTTCCTCCATCGTCCGGCCTTTGCCGCCACCACCGCCACCGGACCCCTTCCCGCCGCCTGTTGCAAAGCTTTCTGTTTCACGGTTTATATAAATAATGTTCGGGATGTAGTCGCCTATCGTGGGCAGGTTTTTCGTCGGGTCAAGGAGGTTCACGGTCAGCTTTATTACCTGTTTATATAGCTGGATACCGAGCGGTTCGATCTCAATTATTGCCAGGTCGTACAGCCGCAGAGGAACATCCGCATATCCGAGCCTTTTCAAGTCCGTCACGGTTCCTGTGATGCTGACCTTCGGCTGACATACGGTTTTCAGGGTTTCCCATGTCTTTTGAAGCAGGATTTCCGGATCTTTGATGTTTGTGTTCTGATAATAGCCGAACCTGGGTCTGCCATTCAGACCGTACAATGCGGTCATTTCAGGATACTCGAGATACTTTTGTCCGGAAGGCTTCGCAGGATGCTCGCTCGTTTTTTTCCATACAACAGATGAAAAGTTATATTCGAGCGTTTCCTTGTCTTTTCCGCTCCCTTCGGAATACGTCCCGCCGTATCCATAAAGGGCAGTGCACAATTCGGAATCATCATACGTAATGCATGGATCCGTCATGTTTTTATTCACGGCCAGCCGCAGACCCCTGCTCGTTCCTTCAGAGGAAATGATGTCCAGATACCTTCCGGTTATTCCTGAAGTCCCGACCGTTACCCTCGGCAGGATATGAACATTCCAGCCCTCGGTGATATTGGTAACATTATCCCACACGCTGCCGCGCGAAATGTCACCGGAGGAAACAGGGTTGCTGCTTACATTCCCGACGTTCCATCCAGTTCCGGTCAGAAGGTCTGCAAGTGCCGCCTGGGCCGTTTTATCGGTGTACTCTTTCTTGTCAGGGATGTGGCATGAGGACAGCTCCGTGATCGCAATATCTTCTGCCTCGACCTGCTGGCTTTCCGTGTATTGCTGGATCTGCCTTACAATGTGCGCGTGCCAGTCATCCGTTGCGGGATCCTGAAACAGAATAATCATTCCCCGCTCGATCTCTTTATCCGGCAAGTATGGGAAAACACAGTGAACGTTCAGTTCTTCCTGAACCCATTCAGCCGTGATCGCATCAGAACGAAAAAAGGCGACGCTGTCGCCTTTCAAAAACGTAAAATCCATCATACCCACCTTTCACGGTAGACAACCTGTCCGTTGCCGGTGATTGTCATATCCCCGTTCACAGGCTCAATAAACTTGCTCGTTTTCCCGAAATACTGCATTATGCTCGTTCCGGATATAGCCGCAGTTTGTTTATTCAGGTCAATCACGAGCCGTCCGGCTGGAATGGCAGAAAAGAACATCGACCGCCCATTGCAGTAGTACGTTTGATTTGATTCCCTGACGATCAGCCTTCTCTCGATCCGAACCATCGGAGGAGCCGTCCCGCCTATCACAAGAGGAGTGCCGCAGTTCGTTGTGATTTCTTCGTCGCTCGTTATGTACGGGTTTTCAAAGGTTTCGAACACAAGTTTCAGTTTCGATTCCCACCACTGCCTGTACGATGGATCAGGGCATTTTACGCACCGGCAGTCGAAGTGCTTGCCAGGAAACATCGGAAGGACAAGCGCGTGTTCTTCCCACGGTGATGCCCATTCCTTAATCGCCTCAAGCTGTTCAAAGCGCTCATCCTTATCATCATTCAGTAGGGCAAACGTGATCGTAATCGTTCTCTTTCCTCCGGTCATCCTCACGAAGTCCTGCCCGATCCCGACCCTTTGGTTTGCAACAGGGGAAACATCAATCGGAGGAACGCTGATGTCTTCGATCTTTACAGGAACAACGTCCTGCAGATCAACGCCGTTGAATTTTATCATTTCTGCCAGCCACTCCTTTGCAGTGCCCTGTACTGGTTGCCCTGAACATCAGACATTACTTGTCCAACGACGCGGCCTTCCAGATAAACGTTGCCACCTGGCTTGATCGAATCCTGCATCACACCGCCTAATGTATCATAGTCCAGAGAAGGTCTGTTCCCGCTCTTGAACGCCTGCCAGATTTTGTTTTCTTCAGCAGTCAATACGGCCTCACCGTAGTCAAGATACGCGGGATAATTGTCCCTTGGAACCCAATCCGTACCGCCCTTGAAATGCGGGAAAAGGCTTCCGAGAAATTCAATATTGAACCCGCCGATATTAAAACTGAATCCGAGCCCGTTCAGACGGTTTAATTGTTCCTCGATAGAATCTACTGCCGCCTGGACTTCCGGCACCTTGTCTGCGATTCCTTGCGCCAGCCCTCCGACAGTTTCTTCCATTGCCGCTTCTGCTTCTTCGCCGAGGTTCAGATCGCCAATGGCTTCAATGGCTTTCTGAACAAGCGCATCATAGGTTTCATCGGCGGCAAGTTTCTGATCCGCAAGCGCATCGGTGAAGGTTTTTTTCTGTTCCTGTACTTCATCATACAGGTCGCTGACTTCCTTTGCCGCTTCGGGACCAGCTTCAACGAGGTTGTGCAGGTATTCCGCACTTTCTTTCGATCCATCGGACAGGCTTGCGAGGAAATCAGCGGAAAGGCCCATTTCCTGCGCTTGCTGCAAGTCGGAAAGATAGTCTTCCATGAATGTCTTTTGACTTTCAAGGTTTGCCATCATGCCCTGCGGCCTGTACTGGTCAAGGGCCTCGTTGACTTCCTTCTGCTCGTTTTTCAGTTTAACAAGGGCGTTGTATGCCTCTTTTTCAGCATCGGAAAGGTTCTTCCATTCCTTTGATTCTTCGCCGAGCTTCTGAAGGTTCTGCATCCAGTTTTCGCCGAACTTTTTGCGTAAACTCGCAACTTCGGAAGCGTACTTGATTTCCGCTTCGCCGGTTTCTTTTGCGTTCTGTTCAGCTTTTGCCCGGAGATCGTCACCGGCTTTATTGACCTTTTCAAAGCCATTAACAACGGAATTAACCGCCTGTGCCGTTGAATCGCGTACACCCTGAATATAATCCGAAAGGGCCTTTAATGCGTTATCAGCGGCTTCTACGGCGGCTTTCCCTGCGGCTTTTTGTTTACTGTCCCATTCTTCTGCGGCATCAGCGGCTTGACCGTTCGCACCGGCTACTCCTTCAATGGCTTTTTCTTCTTCGCCATACTTTTCAATCAAAGCCTGTTTACCTGCGGCCTGTTCCTTTTCGGCTTCCGCAAAAGCATTGGCCTGCCTCGTCGCTTCAGCTTCGGCTTCGGTGCTTTCCTTGACGATCTTCATGTAGAGTTCGGCATCTTCTTTGGAAATGCCCCAATCCGCATAGTCACGGAAGATCAGACCGCCTTTTTCTTTGTAAAGGCTTGCGAGGTATTCATGTTCTGCTTCAAAGTTCTTTTTTATCTGTGCTTTCGAATCGGCGGTGTATTGATATTTGTACTGTTCAACCTTTGCTTCGGCAAGTGCCTGTTCTTTTGCATAATATGCCGCCCACGCAAGTTTCTTTTCCTGTGTGGTCAACCATTCCCGGTAATTTTCTTGGACGGCTGATGTACCGCCTTTAATGGCACCGGTTTCCGTGTTGATAATGCTTGTCATGGAAGGAATCAGGCTCGTTAACTGTCTGCCAGCTTCCCGCCATTTGTTGTATTCGAGGACGGTCTTTTCAACATCAAGCCCAAGCCCTTCAATATATTGCCGGATATCACCGCCGTTTGCTTCTATTTCACCGATATCAACAAACAAATCAGCAAGTGAAATTGTTGTTCCGTCCTTAAGCGTTGCCGTCTGTTCTTCAACCTTTTTCAGCAAGTCAATGGCCGCTTGCGCTTCACGGGCGGTTGCCTGAAGGTCTGCCATCTTTTCAGCTGTGTCCACATCAATTTTCTGAAATTTATCAAGAACAGTTTCTTTCGGCATCATATCCGCAGAAATCTGTTGTAAAAATTCAGCAACTTTGGTTGTGGCGTTTTCAAACGGTGTAATTAACAAATTGCCGATATTTGTTGAAATAGATTGCAGGTTGGCTTCAACTCTTCGCCTTGCATTTGCAAGCCCATCAGATGTTTTTTCAAAATCGCCTTGCGCGTCGCTGGTTGCTTGCATCAGATACTGATAGCGAAGCATGGTCTGTTCGCCCTGATTCATCTCGTTAAACGTCTTTTCCAGACCTTGCGCAAGTGCAAACGCGTTCAGGTTGGCAACGGACATATTGATGCCAAGCTGTTTCAATGGTTCTGTTTCGCCTGAAATGCCAGACCGTATTTTTTCGAACGCGGTTTCGAAATCGAGGTTATAGAACGATGCCATGTCAGCCGCAAGGCCGGCAAGATCAGTTGACATTTCGACAATTTCTGTTCCAGCTATCCCGGAAGACTTCGCCATTGCGCCGAGCGTGGAAGTGAACCGCTTTGCCATCGTTTCGGTCAAGCCGAATTTTTCGCCGGCTTTTTTTGACCAATCATCAATGACCTTTGCATCGTCACCGAAAACGGTGTCAACAACGTTCTGCACTTCACGCAAATCAGAAGCGGCTTGGATTGCGTTCGAGCCAAAGTCGAGAATGGCTTTTCCAACTTTAGCAAAGGATAAGTATGATGCTACCTTCTTTGCCATGTTAGCAAAAGCGTTTTCAATAGACGAGGTGCTTTTTTCTGCAGACTTATCCCATTTTTTGCCTTCGGCTTCAATCGCTTTTGTTATATCCTTAACATTCGCAATCGCTTTTTTTCCGTCCGCAGTTATTTCGAATACAACCTGTCCGTCAGACATTCTTTGCACCCCCTGCCCATGCGGTCAGCACATCAGCGATCCTGTTTATATCCCGCTGCTGCTGTTTCGCTATTTCTTCTTCTGTTAAATCAAGGGCAAAATCCGCTTTTGCCCTCAACAGCCATTCTCTTTCCTTCTGGTTCCATTTCGTAGGCTCCGGCATCGGCCTTGCACGAATACCGACAACCTCCGTATACCGGTTTCCTTCCGGGATGGCGTTCAGCAGTTCCGTGAACTCGATCCAATGAAGGTTATCCCGCCAGAGGTCGATCCCGTACACCTGCCGGAACGCCGCCCGGATCAGCCCGGCATCCTGCACCCAGTCTGTGACCCTCTGGCCGTCCTTTTTTCGTTGTGCGGTGAACAATAGGCCTTTTACTGCTTCGAGCACCCTGAACACGTTTTTAGGGCGTTTACAGAGGCAATGAAGGGCGTTATACGCTCTTGCGCCGGGCATAAGGTTGTTATCATCCAGAACTTCTATCATCCGCAGGACATTACGGAAACTGAAGTCCATTTTATAGAACTTGCCATCAACCGTTACCCCGTCCGGGAGCCTGTCCTGAAGCTTCATTTTTTCTGCGCCTTCGTGATTTTCTTCGCAAGGCGTTTCTGGAAATACATTCCGCAGACCGTAATAACAGCAAGCGGGTCATTGTAAAAATCTATCAGCTTATCGCCCTGCTCCTCGCCGAACAATGTCCTTGCAAAGAACCTGGCGCAGTTCACCTGTTCGCATTCATCACTTTCGTCATTGATTTCTTTCAGCTTTTCCTGTGCTTTCTTCAGCCCTGTAACCAGTGAAGCGGCATCGCTCCTGACATACAGGGTAAGCGTTTTATCCACGTTTCGGAACGTGGCTTTATCTTCAACCGAATACGGTGAAATTTCTTTGTTGAACATTTTGACCCTCCGTTTTCAAAATAAGGGGAAGGAACCGGAATAGTTCCTTCCCCTGTTATTATTGTGCATCCGTAATAGTAGGCTTACCGTTGAACCTGATATTGCAGTTGAACGGTTTCAGTTCTGCGCTGTTGCCGCCAAACGCAACGATATCCGTGATCACGCAGTCGCAGGTGATCACCTTGCTGGATGTCGTGATCTTCACGCTGGACTGCCGTTCAGTACCGAGCTTGAACTGAAGCCCGAAGATGTAGTCCTGCGCCGTATCGCCTTCCACCCGGTCGCCGGTGATCTGCACCTGCGGAGCCATACCGGTCACTTCGTTGTGGGCGTGGCCTTCGCCGCAGAGGTACTGCTCGGTGACAACATTCTCGTTGATGTTGATCACCATGCCCTTGATGCCCTGGCACAGCCGGGCATAAGTCCACGTACCGTTGCTTTCAGCAGTGCCGATCTCGATTTTGCTGTCCTGCCATACAGGATTGAGTCCATCAGCCATTTTTTATCGTCCTTTCTTGTTATTTCGTTGCAAGCTTTACGGATAGTGCGCTTGCCATCATCCACTTATTGTCCTGCTCCCTGCCGATCACCTGCGGTTCGGTCAGTGTAGCGATATCGGTTATCTGCCACCTGTTTCCCGTAGGGTATTCGGTCATCATGGTCAGGCTTTCATGGATCAGGTTCATGCTATCCGAAAGGGTTTGCAGGTTTTCGTGTTTCCCGTTGATCGTCAAATCAATCGGGATATACTGGTTCTTATCAAGCCAGACCGTTTCCGGGCTTGTCGGCCCGATCTCGCATGACAGGCTGTTTCCTGCGGAGAGCGCACCACGGGTGATCGGTGCAAATAAGGAAAGCGCATCGATTAAGTCCATAACGGCTTCGATTGCCTGATTCAAAATGGATTCACTCATAGTTTGCTCCTCAACAGTCTTTCAGCCAGTTTCTGCCAGTCTGCTTTGTGTTTACGTTTTGCTGTTTCACACCATTTCCACGTCCTGCCGGGTACAATCGCCCTTCGGATTTCCCAATACTGCCGCTTTGCATACGGCGTATCCCAGACCAGTTTCCCGTTATTCAGGTCGGATGCCGCATAACTGGATGATTCCATAGTATGCTGGTCAACCTTTACGTACTGGTTGCAGTCCTCAAGGATTTGAGATGATAACGGGAGCAGGCTTTCTTTCCATGCTCCCATTACCTTTGCGCCGACCTTGTTCGGGTCAATCTGAATCCGTATAGGCATAACATCACCTTATTCGAGTGATATTTCATAATGGTGAAAACAGTCGGTATCGTCCATCAGCTCATCCACCGTGAACACGGTATACTCAATCCCTCGCACAATAACCTTGATATCCCCCGGAATCTCCTGCGCTGTTTTGAACAGGTTCATCCAGTCAAGGTTCGGTGTGCTGTGCCGCCGGTCAACGAATAAAACCGCCCTCATCACGTTTGACGTATTGACAGCGGTTTTCTTCAGTTCGTTTGTCGGCTGCAGGTGGACTTTTTTCACCGTATATGTTTCGTAGGTCTGATTCTGATACCGGTCAATCCCCGTGCAGACTTTCACGGTTGCGGTGCTTCGCATGATCTTCGCCGGGATCGGTCTTAACATGGATAACACCCCGCAACAGGAACAGCCGGATTCATAAGCCCGGTCTGCTCAAGATAGGAAATAGCCGCCGGGGAAATACTTGCGCTCATCGCACCGCCTGCGCTGGTTTTTCCTTTCCCGTCAACCCGTACTTTACCGACAGCAAAGCCGACAGAGCCTTCGCCGTCCGTCATGCTGTCCACACCGTTAATAGCGAGGAAATCAATCTGCGAACAGACAGCCAGCCGGTACAGGGTTTGGGTAAGGGAAGGAAGGGAGTTAATGGTGGTTTCATCCACCTGCCAGCGGGTCATATTTGCGATGACCCGGGAAGCGTGAGCGTTGAGCGCAGGGAACGAGGTTTCGTCAGCCTCGCTCCCCATGTAGGTTTCCGTGTAATACTGGAAGTCTACGATTGCGCTCATTGGATCACCTCATCAGGCGGTTTTCGCCGCAACAGTGCCGGTGCCGTAGGCAATCGGCTGACCGTTCGCCGCAACCAGAGCCACGGTGATCTTGTAGGCGTTCGTGGTGGAAATCAGCCCGTCAGCAGGCAGATCAGCCCAGCCATCGGAAGCCTTCAGGGCGGTGCCGATAGTAACGGACGGAGCAGTACCGGAAGCGGCCTTCCAGACGTACTTGAAGCCGGCAGGAGCCACACCGGAAACGGTGATCACAGAATCACCGACGGCAGCGGTTCCGGCTTCAGAAGCAACCGTCAGATCATCCGCAGAAGCGGTGTCGAGGTTGACCAGCAGGCCGTCACCCTTATTGTCATAAGTCCAGCAACCATGATAGATGCTGAACATGATCTTCCAGAACTCGCCTTCCTGGTTCACATCAGGATCAATGACCTTGCTGATCTGCGGGCGGGCGATAGCATCCACCGCAGGACGGGCAGCGATGATCCAGTTGATGTTCGCGCCGAGGTCCGTGAAGGTCACGCCGCCAACAGTCTGACCGGAGGAAGAACCATCGTTCAGGCCGAATACGCTGTGCATATAGCCGGACGGAGTGCCGATCAGGTACTGATCATTCAGGGCCTCAATCTTCAGCGTGGCAGACCGGACACTGAAGTCACGCACATTCAGATACTTGGCAATCTGGGAGGACCGTTCCAGAAGTCCCTTCAGGTTCGTTGAAATCTGAATGTAAAGCTGTTCGGTTTCGCCGATCTTGTCCTGCACAGCGGTGATATCAGCCATCAGCAGGTCAAGGATATTCGCCGCAGAGATGCCGGAGGTGGCCTGTGCGACAACCTTGCCGTGAGCGACAGCACCCTGGGCGGCTGCGGCAATACGCAGACAATCGACTTCCGGGATAACCTGGCTGTTCAGGAACACTTTCAGGGCATTGCCAACGGTCAGGGCGAAATTGGTTTCATCCACATCGTACCGACCGATAGCGAAGTTCCGGCCACGGTAATACTGAAGCTGTTTGGTTTCCCAATCCAGAGTCAGGTCACCGTTCGGGGCTTTGTAGCCGTTCATGGTGCCGAGGCCGTCCATAGCCAGCTTCGGAACCTTAATTTCCTTGCCACCTTCCCAGACAAGGCCTGGGTTCGTGTTTTCCATCCACATCGTGCGAGGCAGGATGTAGAACTTTTCATCAAGGATGCGGTTAAATACCGCAGCGTAATTGATGGAGTTAGCCATTACTTTTCATTCCTTTCTTTTACCATTGTGCGGAAAGCTGTTTGACGAGTTTATCCTCATCGCTTTCCGGGTTTGTGCCGGAGTGTCCCGGCTGTTTTGAGAACTGCGGAGTATTTTTTGGTTCCTGCGGTTCCTGGGCCGGCGTGAAATACTCTTCGTATTTTTCTTTGATGCCGGTCAACTGTTCCGCAACCGGAGCCGCCTTTTCGCCCCTGTCCAGCATCCCGAACACGGTCTCCCGGAATTTCGGTTTGACTGTCTGGAAGTCTTCCCCGCCGATCGCACGGAGCATATCTCTTTCCTTCAGAATTTCCATGTATTCCGGGGTTGTTTTCGGGTCAACAGGTTCAGGAGCCTTGAACTCCGCTTTTGCCGCTTCAACGGCTTTGTTTTTGGCTTCGTCTGCATCCCGCTTTGAAATGTATCCTTCATCCAGTGCACGTCCGTACAGGGAGAAAACCTGCTCGGTTCTCTGCTCCGGTGTAAGCTCTGCGTTCTGCATGATCTTGTCCAATGCGGGCCTTGTGAAAATACCAGCCATATACTCCTCCTTTTTGCGGTGCTATAGAGTGATGCACCGATACGTGATTTTCGCCCCGCCGGGCGTAATGGTATGAAAAAAGCACCCTTGCGGATGCTCATTCATCAGGGATTTGGATCAATCCAGCCTGCGGCAACCTTGTGCCATACAGGATTATCCGCTTCTTCGAACAGATAAACGTCCCCGGTATCGACCTCGGTCATCTTACTACCTGTAACAATCCCGCTGGTCGGTTTGGTATCCTGCGATGTGCAGAACCCTTCCACGTACAGTTTGTTTTCCTGAAACGTTTTTTCAATGGTTAATCTGACCATATCGTTTTTCTCCTTTTAAACGGCCTTTTTTGTGCGTGTCTTTTTTGCTGGGGATTTATCCATCCCCGGATCAATAGGCGGGTTTTTCGCGCTGTTTTTGCTTTCCAGGAACGACTTATCGAGTTCCTTTCCGCAGTCAGCACAAAACACCCGGGTTTCTCCCCTGTGTCCGACATACTTCAGCCTTTTATGTTCGCACATTTTTGACCCTCCTTTCCCATTGTTCACCATGATCGAACAGCCTATGCCACTTATCATATACAGCAGACCATACAGACCACGGTAAGAGATGATTCTTGTGCAGTTTTTGACACATCCTGTAAATTGCTTTTCTCATTTGACCCTCCATCATTTATCAGGCCGTGTTGCCTTATTGCTATTTCTGTCTTTTTTGTGCTATAATCTTCTTGTCGGAGTAAAGGTCAGATGGAACATCCCTCTTCAGACCTGGTGATTACCGAATAAAGATTATGGGATGCGCCCCCCGATGGAGCAGTGCAACACCGAGCCGACCGGAAGGCCACTACCCAGACGGGATTGAAGCCGAAAGGCTTCTTTTTTGTCCTCATTTCTTCATTTCGTTTATTCTCCTTTAACTTCACTCATCAGGCCATTCAGCCTTGATGGGTGTTCTTTCTCTCGCTGACCTTCTCGCCCTTCCGGTCTCCTCGCAGAAATTATTGAGTTCCGTCCGGGCGTTCTTAACCCGCAACTTCTGCCGGGCGATTTCTTCCTCGTCGCCTCTGGCCTTCGCCGCCATCAGATCCCGCTTTGCGTATCGGTACTTACGTTCAAGAGCTCGCTGCTCCTGACTCTGTTCGTACTCTTTGGCGTTTTGTTCCTCGGTCTGTTCCGGCTGGCGTGGTTTGCTGAACCCGGGGATAAAGGGGATTTTATGATGCCCACAGTTAACCCCGAACAATCCCGCCGCCTCGCCGTAGCTGGTTTCGTTGAGGGCGTATACATGGACTTTGTTTCCGTCAAGGTCTTCCACCTCTCCTGTCCAGTTTGACTCCGAAATGACTTTGCCTTGCCACGGATAGCACAGCGGCCTTGCCCCGTCATGCCAGGATACGGAAAACAGGTCGCAACCGTATTCGTGCATCTGTTCGGTCACGGCTTCCCGGGCGGTGTTCGCAAGCGTTGTGCGAATATCCATCGTGACATACGCTTCCGGGCTCCAATGATGATCGCCGGCATCAATATATCCGGTGATCCCGTTATCAACCATCTTCTGAACCGCATCACGGACAGCCTGATTCAGCGAGGAAACCCCGGAAACAACTTCCCCGGTTGCAGTGTTCAGGATGCCTTGAGCATTCTCCATCCTGACGGCGATATCTGCGACCGTTGCCCTGTATGCCTGCTGTGTGCTTTCCAGCATGACCGTGTTCACAAGGTTCAGTTTGTCCGCTGACTGCTGATAGAACGCCTTGAACGCCTGTGTCATGTTCGGGGCTGTTTCCGGCGGCAGGAAACCTTGCCCAAGCAACAGCCCTTTTTCTGCGGCCTTCCTTAAGTCCGGTTCCACCTTCTTGATGCTTTCCCGGATTGTTTCTTCCAACAGGTCAGCAAGAGCCGCATCCGCACCTTTCATGCTTTCAAGGATGATCGCTTCTGTTTCCCTTGTTACCTGGCCCAGTTCGGCAAGCTTGCGTATCTGGTATTCCCAACTGCCGCCGGGTGTCATGCCTTCTGCGATAAACGGGAAATGCCTTGCGAGGTTGATCAGGATACGGTCTACAACCGCACCGTATACTTCACCCATTCGCCAGGACATTTCCTCAATCCAGCGAGGATTCATTCAATCACTCCATCCCGCCGAATATCCTGTCAACGACCACAGAGTTCGTACGTTGTTCCTCGCTGATCTGCTTCAGTTCGCTATCTGCGTCTTCCGGCGTATACCCGAGCAGGTCAGTCATGAATTTTTTCTTTGACAGCAAACCGGCACCGACAAGGGAAACACCCCGGTTAATCTCTGCGTTTTTATCCTCGATGATACTGTCATCGAACTGGACCGAAACATCATACCCTCCGGAGATTAGGCTTTCGATGGTCTTGCCTTCCCATGTCAGCCCGTAACGTGCCGCAAGGTCAAATATGGCATGAACCATATCCACAAGCGCATCTTTCAGCAGGTTTTCGTGGGCCTTGACCGTTCCGAAAGTCTTGCTGTTCTCGCTGATAACCTCTGTCGCCGTTTTAAGGCCCTTTGTGGCATCGAAGGACAGCGTACCGGGATCAAAGCCTATCTGCGCACAAAGGATGCTTAAATCGCCGTTTATGCCCGTTATATGCGGCTCTACACGAAGTTCAACGGAGTTATCGTAGATCTTCAGGTCTTCCGGGTTATCTGTTGCCAGGGCTTCCCACACTTCATCATCCGCATCGAAATACCTGTCAGGCCGGGAGCCGTTCACGCCAGCGGAAACTTTCATTGACCGAGCCGGGGCAATGATTCTTTTCTTCCCAAGCACAAACTCCCGCTGAAGTGAATCAAACATGATATCCAGCCCGTGAAGCGTGTTCAGGGCGGGAGCGTAAATGCTCATTCCCAAAGGGGAGTTGTCATCCGCATAATTCGCGCCGAAGGGACGGACGTACTGGAAAAAAGCCTGTTTTACATCATTGATTGTGGTGTCAGGGGAAAGAAGCGGATAAACCTTATCCAGCGGATACCACCAGCCCAGGATATTCTGCGGTTCGCTTCCCTTGATCGGCTGGCGGTACAGGTCATTTGTGATCCTGTAAGTCGTTCCGTCCCAGTGATGCCATTCAACAACGGTGTAATAATAACCGTCCCGGGCTTCCCGACTGACAAAGATTCCGCTTGTGACCTTGCTGTTATCCCATGCTGTCGGTACGAATTGCGAAGCCATCGTATAACCGATCCTGACCTTGCCTTCTCCGAGATCGTTGCCGTTCTCATCCTTCGGAACCTCGACCCATTCTTTCAAAGCACCGCCGCCCAGGGCAAAGGATTTTTCCAGCAGATCACCGAAAGCGGAGCCGAAACGGTTATCCTTCAGCACGTACTGCAGGAAACCGTCAAGCGGATCATCCTCCGGTGCGTTTGCCATGCTGGCCGTGATGGAACAGCGTTCGTTCCAGACATATCGTGCCATCTGGGAGCAGGCCATTTTTCCGGCGTTCATGGTTGCCAGCGTCCGGGTCTTTCCTTTGGGATCACGGATCGTCTTCAGCGGGACTTCATGCCACGCCTTGTAAAAGCCTTTATAGATCGCCTGCCAGACGAAAATGAAAAGGGTGTAATACTCCCGGAAAGCCGGTACGCCTTCCAGCTCGAATACATCCTTTTTGAAAACGTCCATGCCTTCAGCCATTCTGTTCACCCTGTTTCTGAAAAAATCTCTGATTCCCATTGCATCAACTCCACAGGCCGTAAGCCTTTGCGAAATGGTTATATCCGTAGCGTGTTTGGTCGAGTACGTGATTGTAAGCGTCAACCGGGTTTCCGTTCCCGTCCACGCAGTACAACCCGGCTTCTTTCACAAACGGTTCTGTTCCGTAACGCTCGTCTTCGACCAGATAAAACCGACCGTCATTGATTGCTGATTGCAGCATCTCAACGCCGACCTTCAAGCCTTTGTTTGCTCCCCTTACATCATGCCCGTTATTGTCGGCTCCGCTGGTCATGAGTCCGAATTTCTCAATCTCAAGACGCAGGGCTTTGCAGGCCGGGTCAATGTAGATATCTGATTCCCGCATCCGGTACTTATTCCGCATATACGGAAGAAATTCACCGCATATGTGTTTCGCCTGGTCGCTCATTGCCATCTGGCCGCCGTTGTAGTACCAGTTGCCAACGCAATACAGGCGGTATTCCTTTTCACCGAAATACGGATCACCGAAGAAACCGGCAATATAAAAACCGATGCTCGTTGCATCGGTTGTACCGCCGTCACCGGCCACAAACGCTTCGACCGGGTGGAAGTCATCCGGGAGCTTGTTCAGAATGTGCCGGTCAGGACTGAACATCCAGTATATAACGCCTTCTGGAATAACCCGTTCTCCGAGCCAATCCCGCTTATACAGGAAAGGCGACTTCTTACAGGCTTTCTCGATCTCTGCCAGCCGTTCCGGGGTCAGTATCGGGTTATCCTCGCATCGCCAGTGAATGAACCGGCAGTCCTGAACGTTCAGCACGTTCTTTATGCAAGGATCAGCCGGGGAAGGTGGGTTCAGGTCCGCGATGTGCCAGCGGTCTTTTGCTGCGTATGTCCGGCGAAAGCATTCCTGGATCATGCTGTCATGCAGCAGGTTGATCTCGCAGAAGTACACGCTTCCCAGGCTCATACCTGTTATGGCTTTGTGGCTGTCTGCCTTGCCGCCGCCTTTCCAGTAAACCTTTTTGTCACCGTCCGGGAGATGAACCAGCAAGTGCGCTCCGCTGTCATCATGCGAGGTTCTGCAATGACCTTTGAAGATGTGCATCAGTCCCATTCCGTCACCGTCCATGATCAGACGGAAAGCCTGCTCTGCTGAATAGGCGGTTACAAGGTGGATGTTATCCCGGCTCAAGTAAAGGTGCTTTGCGAAACGCATGATCCCGGCTGTTGTTTTCCCTGACCGTGGAGTTCCTTCCAACCAATCAAGCGCATGATCAAACGGATGCTTGATAAGTTCCTTTTGTTTCGCTCCCCATTCAATGCCCATTCCGTTCCTCCTGTATCAGTTCGTACAGGGAACGCATGAGCGGGTTTTCGCTTTCCTCTGGCTTTGCCATGTCATCAGTTAAGTCTTTGTATGCGGCTGTCAGGTCACGCAACCGCTTTATGTCGGTGACTCCCTTCCGGCTTTCCCTGTGTTCTGTTGCCCTGACCTCTGCAAAGTCATCGAACAGACCGTCAAGCAGTATTAAACCCTTGCGGCGAATATCAGCGGCAAGGGTTGCGTTATCGGCTGTCTTTTTCGCAGATTCTTTGACCACATTCTGCTCTATTTTGATCCGGGCTTGTTTCCTCGCTTCTGCCCATCCTTCACGCTCTGACCTTCGCCGGATCGTGGAAAATGGAACGCCGTGCTTTTCGGAAAGCATACGCAGGCTGTCCGTGCCGGAAACATACTCTGCTTTTATCCTGTTCCAATCAGGATTTGTTTTGCCAATGGGTATCACCTCCCAGACCGTTTCGCCTTTACCCGTTCCATAACATCCATCAAAACCGCCGCCGTTGCCCTCTGGCGCGACCGTAACACGTTGGCAACATACGGCTTTGCATCAGCAGGATTTTCAAACCCTTCTATAAACGGCAACCATATCTTTTCGACCTTCGTATGATGGCTCCCGCATAACGGGATAAGGTTGTCGAGTCCGTTGTCCTGCGTGAACCTGAACGGGATAATGTGATGAATGTGTATGTTCTTCGTTGTTCCGCAGATCGCACAGAACTTAAGCCCGCTGAAATGTTCACGCTTTACCCGTTCAAAGCCGCCTTTGTACGTTCTCGATCCTTCAACGTGCATTGACCGCTCATAGCAGAATCGGGAACAATAATGCCCCGTTGCATTTGAACTGCGGATTGCCGATTCTCTAACCTTGAAATGCTTTCCGCACTCACGGCACGTTCTTTCGATCCAGACAGATCGCTCATACATCCGGCGGCACATCTGATCGCAGAACTGCTTTTCCCCTCTGGCGTTTGCCCGTGGCCTTTGAAACTCTCTCCCGCAAAACGCACATTCGACCGTCACGGATTGCCCGTGTGACCGCTTGTACCCTCTTTCAGCGCATGGTGGGCAGACCGTTTCCCCGTGTGCCGGGAACCACTCCCCGCAGATCTTGCACGTTCTGTTGTACTTGAACCGCCCTTTGCATCCGTCCGCGTTGCAGATTTCATTCTTGACCGGTTTCCCCTGATGCTCCCTTCCGCACCGGGTGCATACCCACTTCTCCACTTGTTGCTCCTTTCGTTGCTCTTTCAGATGTATTCGGCATAGAAAAGCCGGGGGCGAGCAACTTACCCCCGGCATCACGCTTGCAATCGTGTTCTATGCACTTCAAACCTGTATGGTCGAAGTCAGTTTTCTTTCTCCGCTTCTCCTTTGTTCAGCTTGTCCAGCACGATCATTCGTACCAGACCGCTTACGGAGATTCCCTTCCTGTCGGCTATCCGTTTCAGCCGTTCCAGAATTTCAGGGGAGAAAAACACGTTGATCCGCTCGGAGTTGGCTTTCTTTCTGGGAGTCATATAATGCACCGCCTTTCATGTGCATTATATCACCATGTATTCACCTTGTAAACGGTTTGTAATCTTCAAACCTGTTTACCGTCTTGAAAATGATCTTGTTGTTACACCACCTTTGAAGCATCCGAATTTCCTTCGGTGCATCTGGTTTGTTGTAGATCATTACATACGGGTCATAGCCCAGATCACGGAGCGTATAAATCCGATAAAGATTCTGCTCCATTGTGCTGTTATAGTTCGTCAGGCAGTAAACCGTCTTGCAATGACCTTTTTTCTTATACTGCTCTGCAAACCGCCGGAATTTACCTTCCAGATCATCAGCCGGGTTATCCCATGCGAAATGAAGCATTTTTATCTTCATCCCGTTCAGATCGTCAATATCTGCATCGTTCAGACAGCGAATATCAAGCCCCTGTGTAAAATCAATCCAGCATCCGGTTTCCCGGTATTGCCGCATCAGATCCCGTTTCTCCCGGCAAGCTGTTATGTTCGGGTCAAGCACCTTGATTTCACGTTTTCCGGTTTCCGGTGTCCAGAAATCCGAAACATCCGCAACCTTGACGGAGCATCGCCCTTCTTTTGCCGCAACGTGGCAAAACTGACAACCTCTCGGACAACCTCTTGAAGTCATCGAAACAGCGAAATCGTACTGCGGATATATCGAATAGTCAGGGAACATCTTTTCGATCTCATCAGGCAAGGAATGATTCTTGCTCTGATCGAAATGCTCTTTCCCGTCCTCTCCGAGCGTGATGCAGTATCCCGTGCCGCCTTTTATCACCTTGTCAGCGTTCAGAGGTTCCGGTTTGTCTGGCGAATAAGCATCTGAAAAAACCTTGCTCATATAAACCAGATCATAGTGAAAGAAATCTGTCCACCACCACTCGACTTCATCTCCACGGGCTTTGTGATAGGCAGAAATCCGCATCAAGGCAAGGTTAGGGAAGTTGTGACCGTCCACATCAATCAAACCGACTTTCAAAACAACTTCACCCACCTGATCTTTTTTTCGTTCGGATATTTACGTTCTTCTCCGAACAAGGTGATTTGTGTTGTTTCCAGTGGCCTTGACGGTTGATCCCATGATACGCCGCCAGCTTCTCCGTCATTCTTAAAACCGGACGCTTTCAGGCTTGTTCCCGGTTCGCTTTTTAGCGTGTAGGTTATAACACGTTTATAACCCATCGCCTTTGCAACTCTTGAGCAAGCACCATACAGAATAGAACAGGCGTTATACGTTCCATCTGTGCAAACCCGTCTGATCTCGATGGTCAGACCGTCATCAAGTTTTCTTGCAACCGGTTGTCCCGCAATTGCGACTCCGCACAATTTGTCATCGTTATAACAGGCAACGGAAAATTTATGGCCGTTTGTCGGAAGATTATGCCTGTGATTTTCTCTGACATAAGCATTTGCCTGCCGGAGCGTTATCGGTCTGACCTCAAGCATTTACTCCCCTCCCTTCACAGGTGATTATATCACCATGTTACCACCATGTAAAGGGGAACAAATCAACATCAAAAGCGGGCGTTCTTTTCGTATGGTTTCAGATCACCCGGCGGCAGATATACTATTTGCAGTTTCTCCATGCTTTGACCTTCCTTTCCTGACCTTCAAAAATAAAGCATCAGCTGCCCCGCCATCCTACTGCTGATTCCCTTCGTTCCGAGGAAGGTCAAACCCGGAACGGACACCGTAAAATTGTGAACATAAAGAAAAGCCTACTTCCGGTATCCGGTTTCGGCTTCTGTCCCTTTGGGACAGTTTACATTATATCAATAATTTAACTCCCGTGAACTCCCGTTTTTATATTTCCATCGCAATCTGCCCTGGTAACGGTCCATCGTCCACTTTACCCCTTTCAATCCTTTTTACGATCCGAATTTCATCCTCCGGAAAAGGCTTATCAATCAGACCGCAGGCGGTATATCCGCATCGCCAGTCCGTTGCTTCGCTGTTGCTGTCCCCGTAAACAAGACACTTATGATAAGTCCTGTCAAATACCTTTCTGCGGAAGTGAGGACAATTCTCGCATCGACCGGAGCCGTATCCGTAATACTTGTGCATGGCATCAATTTTTCTGACGGTCATTCGCATTCCTCCTTCAGTGGCTTTGGATACCACTCATACATCCATGCGTAGGCTTCATAATTGTCGTCATCGAGTAACGGTATGCCCCACGGGTTTGTTGTTCCTCTGTAATACCCGTAGATGATTCCACCCGCCACCCAATTTTCTCTGCTTCCATCTTTTGCCCTGCACGCCACCCATAATCGGCCTGCGTAATTTTCAGGTAATCCGTTTTTGGTGTAAGTCCAGTCTCCTACATTGCACTTCATTTTTTGTTTCTCCCGTCCAGAACAACTCTCGGTTGGCTCTTGTACTGTTCTTCCCATAACCTCGGCTGAATTGCCAGTATGCAGTAACCCGGTATAAGTCCGTACTCCGGGCAGTCACGCAGAATATAGGTGATCTGCTTGAACGTAATATTCCCGGTATATTTTTCCCCGTCCCATTCCCGGAGCTTTAACATATCGCCGACCTGATAATCTGAATCGTCTTTGCGAAGTTCAAATGTTTTTTTCCGGTGATGCACCGCCTTGAAATACTCTGGCAGTATCTTCTTTTCAATCGTTTTGCCGACCTTCATTTTTCATTCCTCCAATGCCGCCCTGATTTTTTCCTTCAACGCCCGGTTCTCGATGGACTTTGCCGCAGCCGCAATCGCTTCCTTCGCCAGCGCATCATAGTTATCTTTCAGCACCTCCCGGATAATCTTCCGAACCTCAACGTGATAACGGTATGTTAACGATGTATCCCGGGATCCACGCAGTTCCTTGTACAGTTCCTGTGCAAGCTGGTTGCTTACAAGGTCTGTAACGTTCTTTTCGATTGCTTCGTTGTCGATTTCAATAGTGATTTTCATTGTCAGCCCTCTTATTATGCTCCTATCAATTTTTTCTCTTCTTCCAGCCAGTGGTTGACTTCGATCAATGCCCTTCCATGCAGAACGAACACCCTCGTATCCGAATAACTCATATCAACGCAGATTTTATTAAACTCGTCCCCGTTGATATACCGCCTTGTCAGCACCTCTTTCTGCCGTTCGTCCTTCAGGCTGTCAATCGCAGCAAGGATTTCCCGCAAGGCCGTTTCCGCTTCAGCTTTGTATTTGTACAGGATTTCGCAGGCATCCACCGCCGAGCAGACATCCCTTGCCATCGGGTCATGCTCTGCCGGAGAAGAAAGCACCTTGATTTCCTTCAGCGTAATGCACGTATTCGTGGCTCTTGCTAACGCTTCGTCTATTGCTCTTTGCAGAGCATCAACACGCCCGGAAAGGGCCTTGTAACGCCGCAGAAACACCTTTGCCGGGTTCTCCTGTCTGCTCATGTTTTCACCTCACACAATAAACCGTTTTCCGCATTTGTTACACTGGCCCCAGGCTGTTTCCCATTCCAGCGTAACGTTATTTTTGATGTAATGCGTTTCGACGGTGTTTTTGCCGCCGCATCCGTAAACGGTGCCATCAACCTCGTACTGAAGACAATCTTCGTACTCGACCTTTTCGCCTTCCCGGTCTGCCAGCCATTTCGTCATGCCTTCATCGACCTCGGCTCTTCTCCGGCATGAAACGCACTTATATTCGCCGGTCTTGAACTTGAGTACGGGAGCATCGCAATCCGGGCAAACTGGCCGTTTGTAGCATTTGTCCGTCTTGTAATCGTAATCAAGACCCCATATTGCTTTCATGTTTCCTCCTTTGCCGGATGCCGGTCACTGCCGGTGCTTAATCCGGATCGCTCATCGCCTTTAGGTTATAGCCGCCCCTCTATAGTGGTAATCGCCATCCAACCGGGCTTGCGGATATAACCCGTTTGCAAACCCATGACGGATATTGTCACCATGCGAAAGCCATTCAAGATTGACCGCGCTGTTATCAAGCGGATTTCCATTTTTATGGTTTACCGTCATTCCTTCTTTGTACCCTTCGCACCATGTAAGCGCGATAAGCCTTGATACAAGGAATGTTTTATGTTCTTTGCCTTTCCACAGCTCAACGCGCATATCATATCGGCCTTTTTTGTTCCTGCTGATCTTCGGTTTCATTATCCGCTGCTTCCATACCCTGACAGGAAAACGTGCGCTTGATGTAGTTTTCCCTTCGGCTGTCCTGATCCTGCCGAGGTTTGATGCCTGGTAAAGCCCTTCATAACCTGGTATGTCTTTCCACTGTTCCATAATTCCTCCTGTGCCTTTTTGACCCGGGAAGGCTAACCCGTCATTCAAAAGGGAGTTCGTCCGTGTCTACCTGCTGGAACCCTGTCTGCTGGTCAACCTGCCGCTGCTGCGCCGGCTGGCCTTCGGTCCGGGGTGTCAGGAACTCGACCTCGTCAGCCGTCACTTCCAGGCTTGCACCGTGCTTTCCGTTGCTTTCCCACGTACGGACTGATACCGGGCCGACAACAGAAACCTTCTTACCTTTGGAAAGGTACTTTGCACAGGTTTCCCCACGTTCACGCCATGCGGTCACGTTGAAATAATCGGCTTCTTGCTGGCCGTCCTTCGTTTTCTTCCGGTTCACGGCTACGGTGAAGCTGCACACGCTAAACCCGGTTGCGGTTGTGCGAAGTTCAGGGTCTTTAGTCAGATTTCCGATGATATGTAGCGAGTTCATTCTTTTTCCTCCTTGTCATTCTTTTCCGTTCTTTCTTCCCATCCCCAGCAGTCTTTCTTCGGCCTTGACCTGATATAGCCGTAGTAGGTGCAATAACAGGAATCATGATACTTGTCCTTTGCGTGTTTACAGTTCCGGCAATCGTTGTCAGGCATCCCATTCACCCCATTTCATCAGGATATCGGTCAACACATCGACCGTCCGCTTCACGCTTTCCTTGTCGCAGAAGTGAAGAACAGCGTTTACATTTTCCACATCCTCCCCGGCGAACCGTCCACCGCTTTCGATATCCCGGTTCAGCCAGACGATATACAGGTCAACCCCGCCCTTCATCAGTTCCGACCGTCCAGCGCAGATACCCTTCCGCAACCCTTTGCCGATGATCACCGGCAAATCACATCTCCGCATCTTCTTCCTCCCAGTCTGCACAAAACCAGTCCGGATCTGTATCCATGGTCAGCACTTCACACTGAAAGTATTGGTTCCCGGATACCCGTCCTGTATACGGCTTATAGTGTTTGCAATGCCGGCAGGTAACAAGCTCCATCTGCTTCAGTTCAATCGTTATCGCATCTTTCGTCATCGGGATAAAAACCCATCCGTCAGGAAGTTTTGCCATGCTATGACCTTCTTTCGCATTTATCGCCGTTTTTACGGCGGTTTGTTATTGGCTGGATAAATACTCATCCTTAATACCGGACACAGGTAATTCGTGCGTTTACGCCGGAATAACACGCATCCTTGGATGAGGAACAGGAAGCTTTCCGAAATATTCCTGGATTTCCTCAACCTTTTGCCAGTCCTTTGCATCAAGATAATCGTTTGCAAATATCAGCCGCTTAACCTCGGTCGCCGCTTCCGTCCATTTATGCTTCTCTACTTCGTGCGTTTTCCAGATGCGCAGTTCTATGCCGGCGGGATGATAATCCGCAAAACCGCTCTGGCCATCAGGGAAGGTAATCGAGTTGCCACCGGTCCCGTATTCATCCTTCATGAATACCGCCAGTTCTTTGACTCCCAGGTTGCAGGATGCGCAGTAGATACGCACCCTGCCACCCTCAAAGCCTGATCCCCGTCTGATCTGCGCTGTGAAATGGCTTTCGACAGGTTCTGCCAGCAGATCGAAGATTGAAATCTGTTCCATCATCCGGCTTCACCTGCTTTCATGGCGGCGATTTCTCTTTCAAGGTCACCCATCATTTCATCCTGTACCCCGGAATAATCCCGCTGCGGGAAGTCCTGGGCCGGGAGCACCTTCATCTGCGGTTTCTTTTTGCCAGTGCCCTTCAGCACGGCTTCCAGATAAGCAAGGGTCGGTGCTCCGTGGCTGGCGCATTCATTGAAACCGGCGAGCATCTTTTCCAGCCCGTGATCCGCATATAAGGCAATCAGCCGTGCCCGGACAGTATTGCTCATCTTGAAGCCGGCATCCTCTGCGGCAGTGATCACCAGGTCGTGGTCGTGCTGGATTTCTGCGGCTTCGTCATCGCCCATAAAAGAAGATGATTCTTTTATGTTATTATTACATTCAGTTATATTATTATTATATTTGTCACGTCGGTTATCATCCGTTGACGGGCGTTGACGGGCGTTATCGTCCGTTGACTCCTGTTTCAGACCTTTACGGCGGTTCTCGGATGCCTGCTTGCACTTTGCGCTGTAGGCTTTTTCCTGCTGATCAACATCGTCCCGGATAAAATCAAAGGCGAGCCCGACTTTTCCGTCAAGTTCCGTGATTTCTCCGGCTGCGTGATATTTCATCAACGCCCGGAACAGGGAACCGACCTCGTTATCGGTGAGTTTGGCCAGCTTCGGCAGGTACGCATCCTGACAGAAGAAACCTGACATCCTTGCCATTATGCCGCCGCCTTCCTGTAACGCATATACCGGACTTGCTTTCCGGAAAGGTTCGTTGCGCTTTCAAAAGCCTGGTCAAACTGGATACCCATCGCCTTCATTTCGCTGATCCGGGTTGACAGCTTCGTTATACCGAGATACCGGAACGCTTCCATCGTGGAGATACTGCCGACCTTATAGATTCGGACAAGAATGTCGAACTGCTGATCCGTCAGCTTTTCGACCTGTTCAGCGGTCAGGTTAAAATAATTAATAATATCGTTCATGGCTCGTTCCCTCCAAACTCAATGCATTCAGGATCAGCATCCGGATCTTCTTCCCAGTTGTCGCAATAATCTGTCAGTTCACGGTCATCGCAGTTCGGGTTGTAATAACTTTCATCGAGGTTATTCCAGTTCAGCGTACAGGCTTCGTGTTTCCAATCGAAGTTCATGCAGTTCCAGCAGCCGTCAGCAGGTTTTTCCTGCGGTTCCGGTTCGCCGTACTTGTCATGCATCCGGGCTTCATACTCGGAAAGGCAAACCGTGGGGTTATGGACATCGAAGTCGCTCATCGGCTCGTTGTCTTCATCGTTATAAATGTAGCTGGTCACTGTAATTCCTCCTTCGTGGAATTATCGAGGTATTTCGCCAGCATCTGAATCTGTGCAACTGCGGCAGAAAGCGTACCTGCAAGATCATTCAGCATATTCGCAACAGCAACGACCCGGACTTTATCCATAACATCGTTCATCGTGATCTGCCCGGGAAGCTGTTCTTCTTCCTTCGATTCGCCGAAGGTGTTAACCGGAACCCTTTCAATATCGAGCATGGCACAGTAATTGCTGATCGCTTTTTCGCAGAGCGGGTTGCAAGAGCAATAGTCCGTTCCGGTATGGATCGCCTTGATAGCCAGGATATACCTCTGCACCGTGCTTTGAGAAAGGTTCAGGTAGTCAGCGATCTTTTTCGTTGATAGGTTCAGCCCGTTCAGTTCGTCAATCTTTGCGATTGTGTCAGCAGTCATATACTTTTTGCCTTTGGTGGTTTTCTTCGGTGTACTCATTTTGTCAGTCCTCCGTTTCATATTCATACTTAATCTTTACGTGTAGATAACTTTTACGAAATAGCCGCATCCATGTTTCGTGGTCATGCCTCGCTTCAAAAGCGATCTGCGCCAGCCGCTTGATACCATCGGACTTTTCCCGGTTGTACTGCACACCATCCTTCCCTGTGTGATGCTCATGGCATAACCAAATCCATAATCCGTACTGTTCAGCAAGCGGCCTGTTCGCAACGCCTGTCATACAATGGTGCCTTTCGAGGTTTACCCGGCTTCCGCAGAGATAGCACCGGGGTTCTCCGGGCTGGACGATGCTTTTGCTGGGCTTTGCCACTGGCGTTTCATCCTTTCCGTTTCTTCTGGGTATGTCGGGATTCCCAACCCTTCAGCTTCCTGCACCAGGGAATCAATTAAGCGGCTCATTTGTTGGCTATCGTATACGGATGAACCATAATACAGGATCACGTTCGTGCAGCCGTCTATCCGGCTTTTAAGCGTGTCTGTCTGCCATCCGATGCCGTTCTTCTCCCAGCCCTCCCGGAGCCGGTCAACGGCCTTGTCCTGAACGCAAACCGTTGTGCTGACCCCGCCGATCTCCTTGATTGCGTGGCGGTAAACCTCCGACCTGCAGATTCCGGTTTTTTCGGCGATTTTATCAATGATCACCCAGCAATACGCATTCGCATCACGGCTTTTCGCTTTGCTGGCCTTCTTGATCTCGACCTTAACCGGCATTTCACGCAGTTCATCGAATATCTGTCCCGGGTTATCCCGGGTGGTGAACGACACCAGCCATTCACCACCGGATAACGGGAGAGCTTCCTTCAGTTTGCCAATCATGCGGCACCACCTGCAGGAATGAACTTGCGGATAGCGGCAAACACGTTCTTCGCCTCATCCATCGTCATTGACTTCCAGTTCGGTTTCTTCGGCAAGCTTCCGCTTTTCGCCAGCTCATCAGCCATGCTGACAATCTGCTTTTTCGCTTCATCGTATTCGGCAATACCCATTGTTTCCTGAATATCGGAAATCTCGTTGCGGATGAAGTTGATCACTGTCGGCAAGGTCTGCGCTCCCTTCGGCAGCTTGTCCGATGTGCTGACACTTCCGGGCGCGTCCTGATTGATGGGTTTCACTTCCGGCGGCTCGTCATCCGGCTGCTCGGGCTTATCCGGGGCTTCCTCACTGATCTCGCCCCACTTGAAACAGATTTTCCCGGATGCCTGGTTCTTGATTTCAACGCCGGTAATCACGCCGTC
>JAFVGH010000022.1 GCA_017475045.1 Fibrobacter sp.
CGATCATGCTTTCGCCGATGTGATCGGTTATATGAAAGAAAACCATCTTTCCCTGGCCGGTGCCGTCCATGATTTTACCTGTCCCAAAACAGGCAAGGACTACATGTTCTTCCCGGTCTGCATACTGTGAAGAGTTTGTTTTCGGTAACCTCGCAAGGCAAAGATACCCCGAAACCATCGCAACCGGGTTGCATCTTTCTTTTTCTTTTCGGACAATTGACTTATCTTTACACCGAATCGGTCTTTATCGAAGACCCGGAACGGTTATATTCAAATGAAAGTCAGAATCACGGCCATCAGGAAGGCTTCGTATCCGGATTTGATGGCGAAATATGAGAACCCGATCGAACACACTTGCGATGTGCTGGAGGGGCAGGAGTGGATTTCCGTCGATGGAAAATGTCCGGAAGGAATGTGCCCTTCGGCCTGGGACTCCATGCGGGAATTCGTCGAGGCGCTGGCCCGCGGCGAGGGAAACTTCTATGACGGATGGATGAAGAATCCCCTGAGCGCCATGATCAGTTGCAACGACGGCTTCCGACCGGTGAGTTTCTACATGGAAGTAATCTGAAGCACGAACTCCGATTACCGGGGTTTCCCTTAGAAAACCGAGACGTCGTCTATATTGATCCAGAGCTGCGGGTCGTTGATCTGAACGTGTTGGAAGGCGACGTACACGGTTTGGCCGTTGTATTTGGAAGGAATCTGGAGGATGTAGTGCTGATAGCCGTCAGGTTTATAGTAATTCGGTGCGGTTCCGTAACCTGACGGAGGAACTGCAGATTCATTTTGAATAATCCGTAGTTGCTCCTTTCTTCTTTTCGGCCAAAAGACTTATCTTTACACCGAGAAACCGCCTTTGCCGAATCCAATAACCTAATACCACATGATGAAACTGTTCAAACCCTTCGTTTTCACCTCTCTTTGTCTTTTCCTGTTTTCCTGTGGCAGCCAGACCACGACGACCTACCTTTCCGATTTTGTCGACGGGGTGGCAAAGGCCCTGGAAAACGGCGGAGCCGTTGACCTTGCCGCTTTTCAGTGGACCCGCGAACCGGCCGCCTTTTCCATCGACGGCCAAACATTGACGGTTACCACAGCCCCGCATACGGACCTCTGGCAGCGGACCTACTATCATTTCCGCAATGACAATGCCCCGGTATTCCAGATCCAGACGAAGGAGCAGTACTTCAGTTTCGTCGTGAAAACCGATTTTACCCAGAGCCACCAGCGCTTTGACCAGTGCGGCATCGTGATGTACCTGGACAGCGACAACTGGCTCAAGGGCTCCGTGGAATTCGAGAACGAAGCGTTCCAGCACCTGGGCAGCGTGGCCACCAACAACGGTTATTCCGACTGGGCCACGACGGCCATTCCGGCCGATGTCAAAACCATGTGGTACCGCTTCTCCAGAAGGGCCGACGACTACTGCATCGAATGCTCGACCGACGGAATCGAATTCAGCCAGATGCGCATCTGCCACATGTACGCGGGTGCCGATGTCATCCGCTTCGGCGTGTACGCCTGCTCGCCGGAAGAATCGTCCTTCACAGTCGTTTTCTCGGACATGAAGGTCACCGAGTGCATGTGGAAAGCCCATGACGGGCAGCAGCCCGATCAGGACTGACCGCTCTCTTTCCAAAGAAAAAACAACTGTCATATGAAAAGGATCCTAGCCGTTTTAACCATCCTTACCGCCATCGCGTCGATGGCGCACGCCCAAATCACCGAACCCCCGTATCCGGAAGGCCCCGGGCTGGAATTCGTCTGTGAACTCCGCGTCAACTGCGGTCCGGCCTACACGGTCGGAAAGACGGCCCATGGGACCCGCATGGTGATTCCCATCCTGGGCGGAACCTTCTCCGGTCCGGCGATGAAGGGCGAAATCATCGGCGGTGGCGCGGACTATCAACTGGTGGACCAGGAACGCGGGCGCAATGAAATAGAGGCCATCTATTCCATCAAGACGGACGATGGGGTCTATATCCACATCCGCAACTGCGGCTTGATCACGATGGCCCGTGGTGAAAACGGGATGCCGAGTTTCTATTTCCGCACGGCGCCGAAGTTCGAGGCGCCGCAGGACAGCCCCTACGACTGGCTCAACAACGCCATCTTCGTCTGCATGCCCGGCCCAGCCACCGACTGCATCTGCCTGCGTGTCTGGAAGGTTCTCTAAAAAACGCCCTCCCATTCTTAAACCGTCGTTGGTGATAGACAAAATGCGCATTCCGGCCGGAACGCCCTGGGTCATCGACGCGACGCCCAAAAGGGGCGTGAGCCGATACCCGCTGGACTCCCTGATCCGGGCGAACCCGGGGGCCGCCTTTCTCGTAAAACGACTCAAGGATACCACCGGCGTGTCCCAATTCGTCGAGAACGCCCTCCGTTTTGTCGGGAATCCCTACGACCTGACCTTTCTGCCCGACAATGATGCCTTCTACTGCTCGGAACTGGTCCGCGATGCATACCGCCGCCCCGACGGAAGTTATCTTTTCGATGCCGCGCCGATGAACGTCCTCTCCCCGGACGGTTCCTTGCCCGCGTACTGGGAAGAGTTGTTCGAGCGCCTGGACATGCCCGTACCGCAGGATGTCCCAGGAACGAATCCCCAGGACATGTCTCTATCGCCCCTACTCATGGACGTCCCGAACCCGATTCCTGGAACCCGCCCGATGGCACATCATTCCACTGCGCGAGAACGCTCCTTTTGATACTGCGAAAACAGCGCTGTTGGCACGCGGGGCGTTATAGTCTCGCTCGTACAGGAGAACATCGGCAGAACGACGTTTCCATGTACATGTCTCGCCGATTTGGCCGATTATCCGCCCGATTCCGGAAGACTTGAGCAGAAAACCCCGGCCAGAGATGCATTTTGGTGCACAAGCGAGACTTGTACATCACGGCATCATTTGGAAGCGAGCAAAAGAACCTCAACTAATAAATTACAGTTTATCGGTCTCTCTCCAACCCCGGCAAAAGTAGCCTCTCCACCCCAATCCATTCACGGGCGGAAACTATAACAACTAATTCTTCCGGCTCATAGATTCAGCGCGACAACCCATTCCAAGATGAGTGGAGAATGACTACCCGACAATCCACGCTTTTTTCTTGAGCCGATAATATGTTCTCAAGTATGAAGGTATTTGATTGGTGTTGGGAAGGCGGTTGTTACTTCGGCGGTATAACCCTAAGGAGCGGAAGACGGGGATTTACTGTGTATCGTGACGGGAAGGTGGTGACACTTATCGATTTTTTTATAAAATTTATTGTTTTTCAATATAAATATCTATCTTTGCCATATTATCATCTTATATCGGTATTTTCAAATTGTCGTGTATGAAAAAGTTTCTGAAGGTTATCTGGAGCATATTCGCCGTGATAGGGATTCTGTTCACGGTGCTCGTCCTTTTCTTACTTGATGGGGAAACGGCCATCTCTATCTATCCGTCAACCAAAGGACGGTTCGGTGAATATGTGGAGCAGCTCCGCACATCCGGGCCTTTTGCGAAGGATACGGTTTCCTTTGAGATGAAGATCATCCAGGACCCCGTCCGGGCCAAGGAGATTCGGGATTATTTCCAACTGGACAAGTTATACGACGCAGATGCGGATACATGGACCAAGGCGCTCGCCATCGGCAAGTTCGTCGCATCGAACATTCCGCACGACAACCAGGAGATAGAACCTGAGCACCGCAACGCCATCGACCTGTGGGAGTATACCAAAAACGTCGCACCTGCATTTAACTGCCGTCTGCACAGCATACTCACATTTGAACTGATGCTCGCCGCCGGTCTGGACGCGCGGTATGTCACCTGCATGCCGGAAGATGAGAATGACAATGATTGTCACGTGGTCAATGAGGTCTGGCTTCCCGAGCTGGGCAAGTGGGCCATGATAGACAGCGATATGGATGGGAACTATGTTTCCGACCTGGACGGCACGCCGCTTTCCCTCAGGGAAATCCGGGAACACTACATTTCCGGAGAGAAGATGCAGTATCACCCCCGGTTCAAGAAGGGCACCACGAAGGTGAACAACCATTACGCCTATATGGCTAAGAACACCTATTGGTTCAATTGCTGGGAGACACTTTCCTATTGCCAGGAAGACGGTGAGAATAGATTACGTGAGGCCGGTCGGGACATCTATCTTGTTCCGTCAGACTATGGCGGATTCAACTTTGGCGTATTCAAAAACAATGGAGAGATTGTTACAACGGATGCCGACACTTTCTGGGCAGCACCGGTGAAGTCGAGGATATAAAGTCTTAATTATCGGTCTCTTCCACCACCAACAAAAAAGCCACTCCCCCCAATCCATTCACGGGCGGACTCTCTATAACGGTGTGTTTTTTGCAGGTTTTGAAAGAGAATCGCTATATTCGTGTTCGGACAATACGGATTTAACAAATCAATAGCCCCAGATCAATGAAAACCAACAACCTTCTCCCCCTTGTCCTGGTGTTGGCCGGAGCGTTTTTCGCTTCTTCGCTGCCAGCACAGGAGATTACCAGCAATGCGGCTTACAGGGCCCGGATGGACTCGTTGTCCAGTGTCTTTTCAACTGTCGTCAATGAATGGAACAAAGCGATTCCGCCGCATTTCAGAAAGGCCATGCAACTTGAGAAGGAAGCTGAAGCCCATCCCGAAATCAAGGATTCCCTTCTTGCCATAGCGGCAGAGGAGCGGAAGACTGGAGAGGCGTTCATGCCTGCCCTTCAGGAAAAGATGGATAACAATCAGGCAGAGCGACAAGCATTGATGGATAAGTACGCGCTCATCTTCGAAGATGCGTTTCCTTTCTTTGCTATGCGTAAACAGTTTTCGAAAGACAGCCTCGCCATCCTTTTAAGCAAAGCGTCCTCCGAGATCCAGGAGTCCGAGACCGGGAAAGCGCTGCGCCTTTATATCGAGAACCCTCAAATTGTCGAAGGAAACCGTTTCCAACCTTTCCCCTGTTATGATGTCAATGGAAACCGTTTCGACTGGGGACTCATCAAAGGAAAGAAAGTCTTTCTTGTCCATGACGGTCTTTGGTGCATGACGCATGGGATGGACAACTCCCTTTTCGGAAAATATCTTCGTCATCTTTCCGAGGCGGCGCCGAACTGCCTCCCGCTAGTTGTCGTGAATTGCGCGACACCGGAAGATCTCAAGGCGTCCATCGAGGAGTATGGTTTGCAGGATTTCTACGTAGTGAGCGAGTTCAAGAAGGACCTGGGCACGCTGAACGTATTATACAACGATCAAACGACCCCGACCTGCCAC
>JAFVGH010000023.1 GCA_017475045.1 Fibrobacter sp.
ATGGCGGCCCCCATCATGATCAGTTCCGACGTACGCAACATGAGCAACGAGACCAAGGAACTTTATCTGAACAAGGACATGATTGCCATCAACCAGGACTCTCTTGGCGTTCAGGGCCACCGCATTTCTGACAAGCAAGGCAAGCAGGTTTGGACTAAACCCTTGAAGAATGGCGATATTGCCGTGGCGCTCCTCAATAATAACGGCTCCACCCAGACTGTTGAATGCGATTTTAAAGATATTGGCGTAGAAGGCGAAGTCGAAGTTCGCGATGCATGGAAAAAGAAGGACTTGGGACCGGTTTCCCGCGTGTCTATCGAACTCCCGGCTCACGGCTCTGCACTGCTCCGTTTGATTCTCAAGCCTGTTCCTCGCGAACCGTTCAAGGGTAAGGCTCTCGCCATTCCGGGAAAAATCGAAGTGGAAGACTTTGACATCAACGGCGTGGGTGAGGGCAACACCACCTACAACGAACTGGATACTGAAAACCATGGTGACTCTGACTACCGCAAGGGTACTGGCGTTGACTTGTACAAAAAGGCTACTGGTGTGATTGTCGGTTACAACCAGGCTGGCGAATGGCTTGAATACACTGTGAATGTTGCCGAGACCGGGAAATATGTTATGAAGGCTGCTGTGGCATCGGGCGGTACGACAGGAAGCTTTAAGCTCTCTATGGACGGTAAGGACATTACCGAAGAAATTGCAGTTCCTGCTGCAGCCGAGGGCGAAAACAACTTTGACGAATACAACGAGGTCGAGGCCAAAGTGGAATTGACTAAAGGTGAACACATCCTCCGCTTTACTGTAACCGGCGACTGGATGGACATCGACTGGATTGAATTCTCTGATGAAAAGACGGGACTTGCCAAAACTCGCTTGATGATGCCTGAATCCGTAAATACGTACAACGTGTTCAGTGCAACTGGTAAGCATCTCGGACGCGTGAATTTGAATGGCGCAAGCATGGTTCAGGCTCTTGAAAATGCAGGCTACGCTCGTGGAATTTATATGGTACGTTCTGTCGAGGGAAAACAAATCCATCGCGTGAACGTGCGATAACGTGTAGTTCTGTCGATTTGGCTGAAGTCGTCCTTCCGCGCTTTGGCTTGTTGTGAATCGATATTCTAAATTCTCCTCTCACATTCAAAATGCCTCGCCTTTTGGCGAGGTGTTTTGTTTTGCATTCCTGCAATAACCGGTGACTACAAGACATAACTGGATCCTTCCTCCCTTCGGTCGTCAGGATGACGCTTCCATCTTCAAACCGCCTACTTCCTACTGCTTACTAACCACCAACCACTAACCACTAGAATTCACTGGATCCTTCGACTCCACTACGTTCCGCTCAGGATGACACGTCTCTCGTCTTTCGTCTTTCGTCTATCGCCTATCCCCATGGATAAACAGTCCACAAAGTTTTAGTGGAAATGCGGTAAAAAGCCCCGATTTAAGAATAATTTTAGAGTGTTGTTAGGGTGGACTATCAATAGTTATTAAGTGAGGCTAGGTATGGGTTTTAAAATGTTTGGTCCGCGTGCTGCTATGTCAGCATTCTTCTTAGGTGCAGCCGTTGCAAACGCCGCTGTTCAGGCTACGTTCTATGTAGCTCCTGATGGTAACGATACGAACAAGGGAACAAAAGAAGCTCCCTTCAAGACTATTACTCAGGCCCAGAAGGCTGTGCGTGAAATCAACGGCACCATGACGGGCGATATCGAAGTGATTTTACGCGAAGGCACTTACGCGCTCCCTGCAACAGTTAACTTTACCGAAGCCGATGGCGGTAAAGACGGTCATTACGTGCGTTATAAAGCCGCTGATGGCGAAAATCCGCTCATTACGGGTGGTATGCCGGTTACGGGCTGGACCATTCATGACGAAAAGAACAACATTTGGAAGGCCGAAGGCGTCGATGGTCGATTCCGTCAGTTGTATGTAAACGGCAAGAAGGCTGTTCGCGCTTGCTTCCCCAACGCGATTGCTTCAGATGAGAAGGGTGCAGGTACCTTTGATCACGATTTCGTACGTCTCACGAAGGTGGACTCTACGGGCCGTGCCTTTGATGTTTCTGCGGACTACGTCAAGAATATCAAGAACATTGAGGATGTTGAAATCCATTTGATGATTGCCTGGGCCGAAAGCATCTTGCGATTGGAAAAGGTTCAAGTGAACGGTGGGACTGCAAAACTCATTCCCAAGGATCCTGAACGTACCAAGTTGTTCCACCGTGCTTACCCCATGCTCGGAACTGCCTTCATGAGTAATCCTCCCAAGCAGCAGGTTTTCTATCTAGAAAATTCCTACGATTTGCTTGACGCTCCGGGTGAATGGTATCTGGATGAAAAGAATAGTGTGCTTTATTATAAGCCCCGTTCTGGCGAAAACATGGCTACGGCCAATGTGGTTGCTCCCCGCCTCAATACCATGTTCAGCGTTTTAGGTAAGGATACCAAGAACAAGGTGGGCTATATGTCTTTTGAAGGCCTGATCTTTGCACATTCCAACTATACCCGCCCCAGCGAAGAAGGTTTCTTGGATTTGCAGGCTGCAAACTTCAACGTGGATGTCCTTCCGGATCCTAGCCGCGGAAATTGGGAAAGGTTGAACAGCAACAAGTACTTGCTGTGGCGCCCCGATGCGGCCTTCCGCGTAGAAAATGCGCATCATTTCTTGGTGCAGGGCAACGTTTTCTCCCAGATTGCGGCCACGGGCCTCGACTTTGTCTCTGGTACCAACGACGACATGATTCAGGGTAACGCCTTCTTCGAAATCGGTGCTGCGGGCATTATGCTTGGCAAGTTCTA
>JAFVGH010000024.1 GCA_017475045.1 Fibrobacter sp.
ATCAAGGGCGTGAAGAATGCCAAGCAGTACACCTGCCCGGTGGAAGCGGCTCTCGAAGCCGTGCGTAGCGGTTCCATGCCGGAACTCACCACGCGCCAGAAGCACACGCGCCTGGTTTACGTGGTTGCCGAAGAAGGTGCCGACAAGGCCTACATCGAGAACGCCATCAAGACGATGCCGAACTACTTCGACGAATACGACACTACGGTCAACTTCATCAGCGAAGAAGAATTCAACAAGAATCACAGCGGCCTTGCTCACGGTGGTTTCGTGATTCGTACCGGCAAGACCGGCATGAACAAGGAACACACCCACGTGATCGAATACAGCCTGAAGCTCGATTCCAACCCGGAATTCACGACCAGCGTCCTCGTGGCTTACGCCCGCGCCGCTCTCCGCATGAAGGCTAACGACGGCAAGACCGGTTGCTTCACCGTGCTCGACGTGCCGCCTGCATACCTCAGCACTCTGAGCGACGACGATCTCCGCGCTCATTGTTTGTAATGTGTATGGTGCCCCCGGAACAGTGTCCGGGGTGACAAATCAAAAAAAATGCCTCGGGTAATCCCGAGGCTTTTTCTATAAGAAAAATTTTTGATTTATCTCGATTTCAATGCCCACGTAACGTTGGCCGAATTTCTTGCGGAGCGTGGTGGTAAGCCCGTCGGAAGTGCCCTTGTACGGGTAGTTGAATCGGACTTTCATGGCGGGGTAGAGCCGCTTGATTTCTGCCTTGATAACGTTTGCGTAGGCCCGCTCTTGCGGACGGCTCGGATCGTAAAGAATCCCGATGTCGGTGTTGCGGACTTTGCCGTTCAATTCCGGCGTAAAGCTGTGGATGCCCAGGTGGACGATGGTTGCGGCTTGCGTTTTGGGCTTAAGCACGGATTCCACGAATTTCTCAATGGCGGTGCGGTATTCAGTCCAGTAGGTTGCGGCCTGTGCCTTTGCTTTGGCGTTGTCGCGCAGATAATCGCTGAATGCACTCTTGTTGGTGATGGTGCGGTTCAGGTCTACGAACAGCCGCGAATATTTACCTTCGCTGAAGAATTCCGGTTTTGCAAATTTCACCAGCTTGCGGAATACTTGTACGGCTCCGATGTCATAGGCCCGGTGGGTCTTCAGGACTTCGGCGGGAACGGAGCTCTTGAAGGTTGCGGGCAACTTGTTGCTCGCATGCTCGCAGGTGAGGATAAGTATTTCGCTCGCGGTTTGTTTCATCCATCAATCCCATATAGCTTATTTTCAGCGAGGCAGTGGGCGAGGCGGCCGTATTCGTACACGAAATCGTCCCGGTCGGGGTCGGCACCGACGTTTTTGACAAGCGCACTGGCCAGCGTGCCGCGCTTGAACATTTTCTGTAGCAGTTCCTGTGAATGACTGCTGATTTTATTCTTGACTTTCTCGGTGGTTTTCAGGATGAGTTCGGCGGCAGTGATTTCGCTGGTGTCGATTCCCCAAATCTTTAGAAAATCGCGGTCATTGATTATCGTTTTTTCGGCGGAATGGGTGGTGGCTAGCAAAATATTAGCTAGAGCATCGGTGTCGAGGGCGCGAATTTCCTTTTCGTTAGCAAAAGCGCCTTCCACAAGGCCCTTGAGTACGGCCACTTCCCATTCAGCGATGGCAATGTCGGCATCGGGGCATTCCTGGATGTCTACAAGGCGGATTTCTACGGCTCCGCGGTCAAAACGGGCGATGGCTCCACGGCTATTCAAAAAGAAATGGTTCAACAGGTGCTCGGGATCATATGGTGCGATATCCGCCTTCACGCGGTTGAAGATCTGCTCTTCGTAATCTTTGTAGGTGAAAACTGCTTCGGGAATTACCTTGCCTGTGATGCTTGGGATTTTTTCCTGGTTGTGACGGTAAGTCTCGATACGGCCGTCCAAGAATCCGCAATATTTGCTGTCCAAAAACGGGCTAGAGGCTGCTATGGCAGGGATTAGCGGCAACAACGCACGAATGGCTCCGTGCAACTTCCCGAATTCCTCGTCGCCGTTAAAAGAAAGGTTGATGTGGGTGGATTGCAAGTTCGCCCAACCGTGGCCCTTGCAGTTGAAGATACGGTCGTAGGCCTGGTAGATGTCCAAACAATCGTAGGGCCAAAGCTGCATCGTTGCAGGGTCCATGAAGGGGTGAGCCGCAGTAGGCAAAAGCATGGCGTTAATGCTTTTGAGAGTTTCGTTGGCCTTCAGAATTTCATGATGGAAGGTTTTGCCCAAGTGTTTCAGGCTGTCGACAGGCTGTGCGCACTTGAATTCCAGCACATGGCTCACCAGTTCATTGGAAAGCCCGATGGGTCCGTGTTCCACGTCTGAAAGCTGTTCGCCATTCTTGTCTTTGCCGAGTGCCACGTCTGCGCGGGGGAGAACATCAAGGGTATCACGATCTACGATCATGTACTCCATCTCGATGCCGTAACGTTGCCAAAGTTTGTAGTTGGACATTAGAACCACTCCCTTTCGTGTTGCTGCAGTTTGTGCTGGGCGGCGTTCATGCGTTCTTCGATCCGGTGGCGTAGCGACCTCATGATGGCAAGGTAAACTTTGCTCTTGCCTACGCCATCTTCAATTCCTGCGTCAATACTCGGGTTGTCGTTTACCTCGATTACGATGGGGTGGCCATGCCATTCCTTCAGATCTACGCCGTAGAGGCCGTTCCCGATAAAGCTGCAGATGCGGAGCGCCGTCTTCACGATTCCGTGGGGCACCATCTCGATAGGTACGCTTTCGCACTTGCCCGAGAAAGATTCGCTCTTCTTGTCGTCACTTTCCCAGTTGTAAATCTGCCAGTGGCCCTTTGCCATGTGGTATTTGCAGGCGTAGAGCGGTTTGCCGTCTAGAACACCTACACGCCAGTCGAATTCTGTGGGCGTAAATTCTTGGGCGATCAGCAAATCGCTGTGCTGAAACATCTCGTCCAAAATCTGTTCCAGTTCTTCCTTGTTGGTCGCCTTCTTAACACCCATGGAAAAGCTGGAATCCGGTGACTTGATGACCATGGGGAATCCGATTTCTTTGGCCAGGGTGTGGCGGTTTTCGGAATGGGCGATAATCGTCTTGGGTGAATGAATTTTGGCCGCCTGCATGAGTTCTTGCAGGTACACCTTGTTGGAACAACGTAGAATGCTGTCCGGGTCGTCGATGACGGCGATTCCCTGGGATTGGGCACGGCGGGCGAAACTGTAGGTGTAATGGTTCACGTTGGTGGTTTCGCGAATAAAGATGGCGTCGAATTCACCTACGCGGGGGTAGTCCTTCTTGGTGATCATCTCCACCCGGAATCCCGTTTCCTCGGCGGCCTTCACAAAGTTCTGAATAGCCTGCGGGTTGCTCGGAGGCTCCACTTCGTCGGGATTGGTGAGAATCCCTAGGTCGTAGAGGTAATCTTCTTCCCTGCTAGAGGCGTAGCGGGTCTTCTCGAAATATTCCTGGGCGAACTTGTCCACGAACTCCATGTGGGATTCGGGAATTTCGTCTACGCAGATGGGGCGGATGCTCTGGATAAACCACTTCTGTTTGAACACGAATTTCGCACGCAGTAGGGGAGCCTGGAACAAGCGGTAGAGTTCCTGGGAAAGTTCCAGGTATTGGGGGCTCACGTTCTGCCCAAAGTAAATGGAGAGCACGAATTCCGTACCCGTAAGCTTGTGGAAGCTCTTTTGAATCAGGTTGTCGATTTCGTCGGAAATGTGCTTGATGACGGCGGGGGCCTTGAAGTCCCGCATGTTCTTGACGCCGGGAATTACCTTGTGCCCGCGGGCTTCGGCCAAAAGCGATACGTAGTAGCCCTTGCTTTGATAGTTATAGTCGCGGCAGAGGTTGAATACGCGCAGGTTGCGCTCGTTGGTGTACTTGCTGGAAATCAGGTAGTCCTGTGCCGAAATGATGTCGATGCCCGGAACGTGAAGCTTCCAGTGCTTGGGGTTGTTTACAACGATTAATTTCTTCATGATTTATTTCTTTTCTATCACCAGTACGTTGCCGTCGTAGGTCATGACGCCGAGCAATATGCTGTGGATAAGCCTGAATTTGTCGACCTTGTAGTAGGGCTTTTTGTGAAGCGGGTTGGTGCCGTCGGGGTCGGCCACTAGGAACTGCGTCTTTTCGTCGATGCCGTACACCACCACGAAATGCCCCATAGGTTCTCCGTGGATGTCGTCGAATACGGAGCGGTCGTCTTTGCCGGTGAATTCTCGCATGCTGCGGTACAGGTAGGTGGCCGAAAGCCCGCAGAGAACGGGTACGCCTTTCTTGAAGTACTTCTCGAACATGGCGGCGCGCAGGTCTTCGAAGGCGACTTTGCCACCTAGGTCAATAAAGCGTATGTAGGCTTCGATGGCCTTGCGGAGCTTGGGCGCGTGCTTTGCCTTGTGGAGCAGTTCCAGCTTTGCCTTTAGTTCTGGCATGGAAAGGTCGCTCCAGGTAGGGTCCAGGAGCGTCAGGTTGTAAGAATGTAGCGTGACCTTGAATCCCCGTTTCAGGGCGTCGATACCCAGGAATACGCCCAGGGTTCCGCCGTCCTCCAGGAATTCAATTTCGGAGATAAGCTGTTTTAGGGAAATCTTGTAGCCCAGGTGGTTGTAGACCGCTTGTAGGCTGGTGGGCCCGCAGGTGACGTCGTCGGGCTGCTGTAAAATCTTGATATCCATCGTGTTGCCTTACGTTTTACTCGTCTGGCGGCTATCGGAAGGTTTTTCCGGGTCGTCGATGGTGTGGTGTAAAGATACCAATTTTAGGCCGAATTTGGCGATTTTTTTGCACTTTTTCTATATTTTGCGCCGCAACAATGACCGCTTTTGCGGAAAGGATTAATCTATGTCGAAACTGACCGAATCCAAGGAATGGAAGGCCCTCGAGGCCCACGCCGAAGTCGCCAAGACCTGGCAGATGAAGGAACTCTTTGCAGAGGACCCCACCCGCGCTGAAAAGTTCAGTGCCGAGGCTTGCGGACTTTTCCTGGACTACTCCAAGAACATCATCAAGGACGAAACCATGGCCAAGCTCCAGGACCTTCTGAAGTCTGCCGGTTTCGAGGACATGCGCAAGAAGTTCTTTGGCGGCGAAAAGATTAACACCACCGAAAAGCGCGCCGTGCTTCACACCGCTCTGCGTTACAAGGGAAACGATGCCATCTGCGTCGACGGAAAGGACGTGATGCCCGATGTTCGCGCCGTGCTCAAGCACATGGAAGACTTTACCAAGCTGGTGCGTACCGGCAAGTGGAAAGGCCACACCGGCAAGTCCATCAAGTATGTGGTGAACATCGGTATCGGCGGTTCCGACCTGGGCCCCGTGATGGTGACCGAAGCTCTGAAGCCCTATGCCGACAAGCCGGCTGCTGGCGAATACTCTCCGGAAGTCTACTTCGTCTCCAACATCGACGGCACCCACATGGCCGAAACCCTCAAGAAGGTGAACATCGAAGAGACCCTCTTCATTGTCGCTTCCAAGACCTTCACCACACTTGAGACCATGACCAACGCCGAAACGGCCAAGGCTGCCGTGCTCAAGGCTTTCAATGGCGACGAAAAGTCCATCGCTAAGCACTTTGTGGCTCTGTCCACCAACACCGAAGCCGTGTCTGCTTTCGGTATTGACACCGCCAACATGTTCGAATTCTGGAACTGGGTAGGTGGCCGTTACTCCCTGTGGTCTGCTATCGGTCTTTCCATCGCGCTCCGCATCGGTTTCGACAACTACATGAAGCTCCACCAGGGTGCCTACGAAATGGATCAGCATTTCAAGACCGCCCCGGCCGACAAGAACCTGCCTGTGATCCTCGCCCTCATCGGCGTGTGGTACAACAACTTCTTCGGCGCTTCCAGCTACGCGATGCTCCCGTACGACCAGTACCTGCACCGCCTCGCCGCCTACTTCCAGCAGGCCGACATGGAATCTAACGGCAAGACTGTTGACCGCGATTCCAAGCGCGTTGACTACCAGACTGGCCCCATCCTCTGGGGTGAACCGGGTACCAATGGCCAGCATGTCTTCTATCAGCTGATCCACCAGGGCACCAAGATGATTCCGTGCGACTTCATCGCCCCGGCCAACAGCCACAACAAGGTGGGCGACCATCACCAGAAGCTCCTCTCCAACTTCTTTGCACAGCCCGAAGCCCTGATGAACGGCAAGACCCTTGCTCAGGCTCAGGAAGAACTCCGCAAGGACGGCAAGAGCGAAGAAGAAATCGCATTCCTCGCTCCGCACAAGGTGTTCGAAGGCAACAAGCCCACCAACTCCATCATGATGGACTACGTTTCTCCCGAAACGCTGGGTGCCCTCATCGCCATGTACGAACACAAGATCTTCGTCCAGGGCGTGATCTGGAACATCAACAGTTACGACCAGTGGGGTGTTGAACTCGGTAAGCAGCTCGCCAAGAAGATCCTTCCGGAACTTGCCAAGGCTGATGCTGAACTGAACCACGACAGCTCCACCAACGGACTTATCCGCTGGTTCAAGGCTCACCAGAAGTAAAAGAAAGGCGGGGTGAACGCCCCGCTTTTACATTGTCATCCTGACACCTATATTGTCATCCCCGCCTCCAAGCGGGGATCTTTTTGTATGAACGAAAACCACCAGCTAGGCTGGTGGTTCTAAAGAAGCCTTTTGGCGGTGCTGAAAACAAGAAATCCTTTGATTATAATTGAAATGCGGCCTGACAAACTGCATAACAATGAAACCAAAGGATTAACATG
>JAFVGH010000025.1 GCA_017475045.1 Fibrobacter sp.
AGCACCAAAGATGCTAATCTTTGTCACACGATTCTTGACCGCATCCCAACCGACGTTTCCGCCATTGCTATCCGCAGTATCCAATTGTGACGGAATCACAGTATAGCGAGTCCAAACCGTATCTACATCAAAATGACGCCAGGATTTTATATTGTCTGTACTTGTCACGGAATCGGTATTCACGAGCACGTCAAATGCGAATGAAATCCGAGACTTGACAGAACCGCGAGCCCAGAACCTGATGGAATCAAGTTCGCTCATATCGACAAAGCCACCGAGTTCTCGACCGATGAGAGCCCAATCCCATTCAGCTGCAGAATCCCGTTCACAGACAAAGTGTGCAACCTTGCCCTTACGGTCACGCCCGGCAGATGTTATGTTCAGCTTGACCTCTGCATTTTTGGAAGCCGAAGGCATCCAATCGCCAGCACCATTTTCGAAGTCATCAAATACAAAGTATTTCTTGACGTACGCGGAGTCGCCAAGATAAAGTTCGCCTTCGCCGGACTGGCCACCGACGTTCATCGCAATTCTGCCATATTCCGTGACAGAATCTTCTGCGGCATCGTTGACGAACGCGACAATTTCAACATCGCCACTCGGCAGCGATTCAAATTCAAAGTAGCCGGTAGAATCCATCGGGACCTGGTAGTCCAGTCCCTGCACAGAAACCGTCGCCGAACGGCGAACCAACTGCGGAAGTCCGACATGACCGGATACCTTGCTCGGTTCCGAGACCTCAACCGTAAGAGGAGTTGTCGTATCGGCTTCAACATAAGCAATCTTCTCGAAGCCCTTCAAATTCTTGACATCGCTACGAGCTTCAATCACATAGGAACCCGACGGAACATCCGTCAGAACAACGCGCCCCTGCTCGTCGGTTTCAAAGTGCAACTGGTAAAGAGAGTCCGACCCAAGTTCGGATGCACCAGCCAAATAAGATTCAGGGCGGACTATAACGTCCATACGTGCAGCAGGCGTGCCATCGGCCAATTGAACAAGCACCGCAATGGAGTTTTCCGTTTCCATTGACGATCCAGCGGTTTGACCGCTATCGCAGGCAACATAGCAGAAGGCCAATGCCGCCAAACTATATGTCCACGCCCGTTTTATCATTTCTTATCTCCTGCACCTTCCCCTATTATTATAGTATTTTCCGATGCCCCTCCTTTACGGGCAACCGGGTAAAATGCCATAGAAAGCTGCATAACACGATCAGGATTCTTGGCTCCGTCAACCCTTTTCTGGACTAAGCGGCGGAATTCCCTCAACATGTCTCCCAAATCCTCGAAGCAGGATTGATCTACAGAAAGGGTCAGTGTAGAAATATTGCGTTCATTGACGGGGATGTTTTCGAGCGCATCGCTCGCGAGTTTCAAGACTTGTCGCTGGAAATTGCGCACGGCCTTGGCCTTTTCAGGACCCCCTACTGTCAAATGGGCTTCGGTCAACGCAAGCTTACCCGATGCAAGCTTTTTCACAAGACCGACGCTCTTTAAAGTTTCAATGGCTTCGAGAGCCTGTTCCTCGGTAATCGGCGGACAGATATCCTTGGCGATACGCTTGACGTTCACCACCCCACCGTTCAATTCCAGGTAGGCGCGTACCGCAGGAATCCACCAGTTTTCAAGGAGTTTAAGTTCGGCGGCTTGCAAAGAATGACGCTCCACGTCACGGAGCGAGAGGGCTTTCGCCATCAAT
>JAFVGH010000006.1 GCA_017475045.1 Fibrobacter sp.
GTGATAGGTCTCCTGGCGCAACCTCGCGTTTTCCGCTTTCAAATGCTCGTTCTCCGCCTGCACCGACTTGAAATCGTTTACAGACGACATCAACAACTGCACCGGATAAAAGACCGTCGAAAGCGCCTTATCGACAACGCTCTCGCGCACCTCCGTGGAGGCCTCGTGCATAAGAATCCCTAAAACGAGAAAAAAGGCAAAAGCGACAACGCCATGCCTTTGGGTAAACAAATCGACAATAAAGCGAAAAGCTCTAAGCATCGAAGTGGATTTTCAAAAATTACGTCGAAGATGCTATCAAGACCGGACGGTACTTGTCCAAGTCTTCAAGAATGCGGGCAGCGCCCTTGCAAACACAAGTCATCGGATCGTCAATCACATTCACCGAGAGTCCCGTCTCCTTGCGGATACGTTCGTCGAGACCGCGCAACTGCGAGCCACCACCCGTGAGGATAATGCCCTTATCGTAAATATCGGCAGAAAGTTCCGGGAGCGTAATGCTCAAGGCCTGCTTCACGGCTTCGATAATCGCAGTCACCGGTTCGTTGATGGCTTCGCGGATTTCGGCACTCCCGATAGGAATCGTGCGCGGCATACCGGCGATAAAGTCAAGGCCCTTGACCTGCATCGTCAATTCTTCTTCAAGCGGGCTTGCAGAACCAATCTGGATTTTGATTTGTTCAGCTGTGCTTTCGCCCACGCAGAGGTTGTACATCGTACGCAGGTAACGCACGATGGCTTCGTCCATCTCGTCACCGCCCACGCGCACGGAACCGTTGCAGTCGGACTTGTTAAGGGCAATCACGGCGATATCGGACGTACCGCCACCAATATCGACAATCATGTTGCCGACGGGTTCTTCGACCGGGATGCCCATGCCGATAGCGGCCGCCATCGGTTCGTGAACCAGATGGACTTCCTTTGCGCCAGCCATTTTGATGGCGTCAATCACGGCACGCGTTTCCACTTCGGTAATTCCGTTCGGAACGCCAACCACCACACGCGGTTTTACCACCCACAACGGGTAGCGCAAAACACGCTTGATAAACGTCTGCAAGAGCGTCTCGACAAGCTCGAAATCCGCAATCACGCCGTCACGCATAGGACGTATTGCACGGCTTTCGCCGGACGTACGACCGAGCATCTTTTTTGCTTCGCCGCCAATGGCGGTCACTCGATTGCTTTTACGGTCAACAGCAATCACGGTCGGTTCGTTGATAACAATGCCTTGTCCAGCCACATGGACAAGCGTATTCGCGGTACCCAAATCGATACCGATATCACAAGAGAAAAGTCCGAACAAAATTTAATCCTCTAAAGAAATATCCCGTCTTGAAATATAATTAAAAACAATCCCAATTTAACAATCAAGGAGTTTTATCTTTACCAAATTTTAGGACCTTGTAATAGCGGTCCCAATGTCTGCCATGAACCTCGTAACGGTACTTACGTTTTGCATAAATGGCCATGTTCCTGTAGATGTAAAAATCGACCTCGGCATACGCCGCATAGATTTCTGCTTCGGCGCCTTCGAACAACCTAAAATCACGAATCTTGTAGTACGGCTCTTCGAGCAAATCCTCTTTTTTCGTGTTCGCATTCAGGGCTTCCGCCACCATGAATTTCAAGTCTTCCTGCAAGTACGGAAGGAGTTTCTTTTCGATGCGTTCCGTCGGTTCGGAACAAGACGAAAAAAATAAAGCGAGAATCAATAGGGAGAAAATTTTCTTCATGGCTATAAAATAAAAAAAAGAAAAGCTCTAGATTGAGCTTTTCTTTTTTAGTTACTAGTTAATAGTTACTTCGCCCTACGGGCTAGTTACTAGTGATAGTTAAGAGTTACCGGAACTTAGTTACTAGATGCTAGAGAATCTTGAAAAAAATATCTAGTAACTAGTAACTTCAAACTCCTAACTGTGCCGAAGGCACCCTAGAACGAATACGTTGCAGAGATTCTGGAGAAGAGTCTGCCTTCGCCCTGGAACGGGTTCCTAAAGAGCAGGTCTTCAGCAACGGTCACGTCGATCTTCAACTTTTCTTCGATGTTGATGCCGAAACCGAAGCCGATGTGGTCCTTGGAGGTTCCGTCACCGAGCGGATTCGTGCTAAAGAAGTTGCCGTCTTCCTTGCAGATGCCGTACTTCTTGTCGTTGTACTTGTCTTCGTTCTTGCTGTTGACATCGCAGTCCGTGTAAAGGATGGATTTCTGGCCACCGACGCGGATAACGAACCAATCCCACCAGATGTTGCGTTCGATACCGAAGCTGATCAAGCCACCGACATCGGTACGTTCATCCCAGTGTTTATTGTCTTCGTTACGGGAATCATAGGTCCATGTCTTGGTTTCGGAGTCAAAAATCCAGTCATGAGCCTTTTTCTTATTCCAGACAAAGTCCAAGCCCATCCAGAAGAAACCTCTGTCAAGAGCGACGTTGATACCGACGCCCACCTGGGCATGCTTTTCGTCCAGACCCGGAGCATCAATGAACTTGAGGTTCAAGGCCGGGACAAGTTCGCCGTTGATGGCGTCCATCGTAAAGAACGCACGGGACTTGATGAGGAAAGAGAAGTTTCCGTCGTCAAAGAAACTGTGGTGTTCCGGACCGTACTGGATACGGGCCAAGGCCAAAGAACCTTCCAAGTCGAAGGTAGGCGAAATCTGGAAGTTAAAACCACCGTCCGCCTGCACGATAGAAGCGTAGGCACCATCCTTAGCCTGGTAGTTGCCGTCTTCGCCCATATCGCCACCGTCCTGCTGTGCAATATACACATGCAAGCCCCAAGCGTTGCCGTTCGAAAGCGTACCGCCCAAGAAACCGTCAAAGTTCGTCACCGTTTCAGGAACAGCTGTACGTTCGCCACGTTCACCGATGACAACATCCGGCAAGTACTGGATCAGTTCGGCGTTAATACGGCCAAAGAGGCCACCGATAGAAATACGCGGATCCGGATTGTTGGCATCGCCAAGGGAAATAGCGAAAATGCCTCCGAAGTTCGGATGCTGCGGGTCGCGGTTCGTTCCGGTTTCAACATCCTGCGTATAGGGACCGAATTCGCCGATCAAGTAGTTGGAATAGAGGTTGATATTTGCCGGGTTATCAAAGATGCTCACGTCATCCATGATGTAAGTCGTATTCTTACCCATAGATTCGATACGAGCGAATGTTGCAAAGGCAGACCCTACACCAAGGATCCCAAATGCGGTGCCCACGGCGGCTACAGTTTTTAAGTTCATGGAATAACTCCTATTGAAAATTCTTTTATAAAGTTAGTTTTATAAAATAAAAAACGCAACAAGAATTTAAGAAAATATGTTTTTTTTTCGAACTTTCTGTAAAGAACAAAAAAGGCCAGACTTTCGTCTAGCCTTTTTTCAAGCTTTTCAAGTGAATTATTCGGAGAACGTGAACGGAATTGTAACCGTCGTGTTACCGGATTTCACCTTGCTGAAGGTCCAGCGGCTGACAGCGTTCTTGATTTCGTTGTCGAACTCAGGATAACCCGTCGTGGAAGACACGTTAGAAATGCTGATGATTTCGCCACCCGGAGCAATCGTGAATCTCAAGGTAACCTTACCCTGGAATCCCGGTTTCTTCTTCAAGCACTTGTTGTAGATGTGGCGAAGGCCCGGAGTACGCTGACGAACGACCTTCATGATGTCTGCAGCGGAACGAGAACCACCACCGGCACCCATGTCGATATCGCGCATAGACGGAGTCTTGATGGAACCCTTAGCCTTAGTAGCGATACCACCGCCACCACCGCCAAGGAGGCCTGCAAGGCCGTCACCGATACCACCGGAACCACCTTCTGCGTAACCTTCGTTGAAGCCACCATCAGCCTTACCGCGACGGCCACCGAGAACGGTCTTACCCGTCGTCTGGAGACCAGCCACGTCCTTGAGCACCTTATCGATGTCCTTGGTGAACTTCTGGTTCTTCATCAAGTCATAAGCAGCGGCACTGGCATTCTTAGTCTGAGCGGTGAGGAGCTTGAGCACGCCGCGAGTCTGCGGAGCGTTCGGCTGACCCTTACCACGCGGCTTACCACCGCCACCAGCCTTCTTACGAGGCTTCTTCGGTTCAGGCTTCTTTTCTTCCTTCTTTTCTTCCTTCTGCTCAATCTGCATGGAAGTAGTAAGGTCCACAGAATCGGCGTTGTCGAATACGACTTCAGCAACAACCTGTTCGTACATGGAAGCCCAGATACACATCGCCAAAGCAATCACAAGAGAGACACCGGCGATTGCACCCATCTTCTTGTCGGATTCCGGCAAGAGGGACGCAATAAACGGATCTATATTCTTCTTTGCCATTGATTATTCCTCCCCGCCGTTCTTCTGCATCACGGCGAATGCGATGTTCGTGTAACCGGAGAAGCCGCAAGTGGCCATCACCTTGTACATCGCATCATACGGGATGTTCTTGTCAATCTGGACAATGATATGACCGGCTTCGTCAGCAGGAAGGCCCATCTTGAGAGCGTGTTCCTGTTCGATTGCGCGACGGTCCTTCAGGACTTCGTCCACCTTCGTAACGAGGAGGTCTTCCTGAGCGAGCACGTCAGCGGTCGGAACCACCTGTTCATTGTCCACCAAGACGTAGTTTGCATCGACCACGACAGTCAAAGACACTTCCTTCGGCTGGACCTTGGAGGTCGAGATCGGAAGAATCAAGTTTTCTGCCTGGGTCAAAAGCTGACCTTCAGCGTCCATGTTCTTGATCATGAACACCAAGATGATGGTCATCATGTCCATCATGGACGTTAAGGAGAAAGGTACGTCTTCGCTATACTTACGAGTTTTTCTCATACGTTAGCCTCCCAGTTTCGCAAGGTTGATCTTGCTGAAACCAGCTTCCTTGGCACGGTCCATGAGCTGGATGATCTTATCGAACTGAGAGTCATCGTTAGCAACGATGATGATATTGTCAACGTCGTCCAAGTCGATGAACTGAGTGTGGATTGCGATCAAATCCTTAGCAATGAGATCGTATGCAGAAAGCGGGTAAATCATAGTCTTGTCACCCGGCTTGAGAGTACGGGCTGAGTTCGGCTGAAGCGTAGCGAGTGCCATGCCAGGAGTCGGGGCCTTGAGGGCTGCCGGCTTCTGAAGGCCACCTGCGCCTTCACCCGGAAGAGACAAGAAGTTGTTAGCACCATCGACGAATGCACTGTCGGCGTGAGGTTCTTCTGCACTGCCGTCATTCTTGTAAGCAGCCCAGATAACCTTACCCGGATCTTCTTCAGATTCCTTCTGAATTGCCCAGAGTTCGATAGCTTCGATTTCGTAGAGATACTTCTCTTTGTCCATCTCTGTGCCATTCTTGCACTTCGGGCCATGTCCACTCTCGACTGTAGCCTTGACGTCTTCCATCGGATAAGTAATAAGCTGGGCATCGGACTTGCAACGGAACGTCCACATTTCCTTGAAATAGACGTTCGGTTGGAAACCACCACGTGCACCGATAACGAGATATTCGCTAGCGATGGCGAGTGACAAGTTCAAAGCCTGCTCATCCGGTGGAGGCGGCACGTCATTGTCCATGATCATCTGGCTGCGTTCAGGCAGATTGACTTCGACAATGGCAAGCTTGGAGAATGCAGTCATGGTCAGAAGCATAGGAATCAAGATGGTGAACAAGCCCATCGCCGGAAGCAAATCCGGTTCTTCGACCTTTCCTGGTTTCTTGATTTGTTTTGCCATGTTTTATAAACTCCA
>JAFVGH010000026.1 GCA_017475045.1 Fibrobacter sp.
GATTTGGGGTGGTAGCTCAATTTTGGTTAGAGCACCGGCCTGTCACGCCGGAGGTTGCGAGTTCAAGCCTCGTCTATCCCGCGAAAAAAGCCTCTCGAAATGAGAGGCTTTTTCGTTTTTTATACCCAGCAAGACCAACAAAAAACCCCGGCAGAGCCGGGGCTTTTTAGTCTAGATGGCGGGTCAGGCCCGCCATGACGACTGCGAATTACTCGATGGTAATGAGCGTGATGGTGCGCTTGCCAACCTTGATCGGCTTGCTCACATCGACACCCTTCTTAGCCTTCTTGGACGGATCGTTGGCCCAGCCTTCCTTCAGCTTTTCAGAGCTGCGGTCGAGAGTCTGGACAGTGGCCTTGCCCTTGAAGCCCGGAATGTTGAGAGACAATTCGTAGTCGCTGTAGGGGTTCTTGTTGATCACCAACAGGGACTTCTTCTTGCCGTTCTCGGTGTAGTAGGTCGTGATGAGCGATTCCTTGTCACCGGAGATTTCGGTCTTGAGGAGCTTGCCGCGGAGAGCGTCAGAAGCCATCTGGAATGCCCAGTAGCTGGGACGCGGGCAGTTCATGCACTCTTCGGCAGAACGGGTCAGATAACCGTAGTCACCGCCTTCCGGAGTGATGTCGTTGTGGATATCCCAGTACTGTGCGTTGTCCACGTTTTCGGTGGCAAGCATAGCCAGGTAGTCAGCAACGAACAAGCCGTTCTCGAGAGAAATGGTCTGCGGACCCGGGTTGAAGTCCACGGAGTTCCATTCCGTGAGCCACAGTTCAAACTTCTGCTTCTTGTTGAAGTGCTTGGTCCACTTGTCCACCAGCTTGTGGAGGCGGCTGTAGATAGGCACCAGATCCTGCGGAGCAGAGAGCATGGCGAAGTCGTTTTCTTCACCATAGTGCTGCGGGTAATGGTGAACAATGATACCGTCGGCGATGTCACCGGTTTCCTTAAGGACCTTGTCGTTCCAGTCGCCATCCAGCACGCCGAGCACAGCAACCTTGATGGTCGGGTCGACCTTCTTCATGGCCTCGATGAACTTGCGAGCGCGCTTACCATAAATGGTACCGCCATCCTTACCATACTTTTCATAGTAGGGGTGCCAGTTACCATAGACTTCGTTACCAATTTCCCAGTACTTGATGCCGGCCTTCTTGTCCACATTGGTGTGCTTCACCCAGGCGGCGGCTTCTTCTTCGGTACCGGAACCGAAGTTCACGGTGAACATGGCGTTAGAACCGGTCTTCTTCAACCAGGCGAGGAATTCGTCGGTATCGACCATCCAGTCATGGTTGTCGAGGATTTCTTTCCAATGGTCGTCATCGGCACGGAGACCACCCGGATAACGGATGATGCCGTGGTTGATACGCTTGGCGTATTCAGCAGTCTGAACCTTAAACTTGGGGTTATCAAGCATGTCGCCATCCCAAAGGGCGGCGTTGATACCAAAGAGGCCGCCAGAGATGTTGGGGTTAACCACATCGCCAGTACCCTTGACTTCGACCTTCACGAGAGCCGGACGGTCAGCAGCCTTGACTTCCTTCTGGTTGGTGAGCTTGATGTTGTCAATTTCGAAGTTACCATTGGAGCCTTCTCCACCCGGTTTGAAGTCGAGAGAGACAACGCCCTTCAGGTCAAACACGCCGTTTTCCTTAGCGTTAGGCGGCTGATAATAGGGGAACTTGGAGAATGCGCGGAACGGCACAATCACAGTGGTGCGGCCACGAGGCACACCGGTGTTGGCCACGAACAGTTCGTTGCCAGCGTCACCGATCTGCACGGTGATGGACTGCCATGCGCGTTCAGAGTAAACGTCGAACATAATGCCCCAGTGCTTGGTCCAGTCGCGGTCAGCTGCCGGGCGCTTGCTCTTGACCATGTCGAACACAATGTCGACCCAGTCGGACATTTCGAAATGCTTCACGTTGAGAGAGTTGCCGTCAAGCTTAGAGGTCTTGAAGGGCACTTCCACTTCAACCTTGGACTTCGGGCCCTTGGAGGGTTCCCACACGTCCTTGCTGAACTTGCTTTCGAAGTCGGTGATAATCAGGTCCTTCTCCTTGGAGTTCCAGCTATCCCACTTGATATCCGGGTCAACCCAGTCGATATTCTCGGTAAAGGTAATCTGGTCCACGAAGATGGTTACAGGAGCCGGCTTGCCAGGTTCACCCTGGTTTTCGCCCTTGCCCACAGAGAAGCGGATTTCCTGGATCTTGTTCCACTGGATATCCTTAGCGACTTCGGCCTGCTTGTTGGCGTCCCAAGCCTTACCCTTGTCACCAAACTTCTTCAGAGGAATCTTCACCAATTTCCAGTCGGTGCCAACTTTGGCGCCTTCAATCCAGTCGTTCAGGCTGATCTTGGTCTGGCTCTTGATGTCATTGCCCTGGTTGTCCAAAAGACCCACATAGACCTTTTCGCCTCCGAGCTTACCCTTAATCCAGAAGTAGAGACCACCCTTGTTGCGAACCTTGGACAGGTCGGCATACTTGCCTTCGCCCATGGAGTAGGTCACACCGGACCAGTCGTTGTTATCGATGTACAGGGCCAGCACATTGGGGTTGCCACTGGTCTTGGACTTAGCTTCACGCTGAGCAGAAAGACCACCGTAGCTGTAGCTGAAGCCCTTCAGGTTGTTGTCGTAGAAGGTGACAAGAGTCTTGGCCTTGCCATCCAGCTTTTCCGGGTTCTTCGGGCCGTCAATGACGTCTTCGTTTTCATCCCAGTAAATAATCTTTTCCTTGGGCTTAGCCTTCTTGTTGCCCTTCACAATTTCGATGTTGTCGACCCAGACTTCGAAATCCTTGGCGCCACTCTTGTCGATGGAGAAACGGATTTCAGCAATCTTGTCCCAGTCGATACGGGCAGGGAATTCGGACTTACGGGTATTATCCCAATAGAGACCACGGTCCGGGAAATCCACCAGAGGTATGGAAACCTTCTTCCAGTCCGTCGTGATGGCGCCGCCCTCGATATACTTGTTCATGGGGAGCACAACCTGAGTCTTCTTGCCATCGCCCACTTCGTCATCCAGGAGGCCCACCTTAACAGATTCGCCACCATGTTTACCCTTGATCATGAATTCGACCTTAGAATCAAGCATATACTTATTCAGGTCAAAGAACTCATTGTACAAGCAGATGGAGGCACCCGAATACTCGCTAGGATCCAGCTTGATATTCAGGGCAGCCTTGGACTTGTAACCGCCATCCTTGGTAATGGTAACGCCCTTGCTGGAACCACCGTAAGCATAGTCAAAGCCACCCTGACGATATTGATCATCAAAGAACTTATAAACTACCAGACGGGGCGGTTTCTGCTGAGCCATCGCTGCCGTCGTCAACAGCCCAAGCATGGCTATCGAGGCGACCTTCAGTGTTTGCTTCATCATATATCGCATCCTTATGGTTTGTGTTTTTTACTTGAAATTTTACTTGAAAATAAACTTTTTAGGCAGATACTAGGGGATATCGGGGTGCTTTTGCGTGCACACCCGAAACCAGAGGCCTACTTGGCCTCTTTCAGCATCTTTTCCACCAGTTCCTTGCTAAAGCGGTCCTGGCGCTTGCCGTTGATGTAGAAGTTGGGCGTACCCTGAACTCCGACTTCAACCCCCAGTTTGAAGTCCTTGTCGATACGAGCCTGCATAGCAGAATCCAGCACCATGTCCTTCTTGAACTGTTCCACGTTCAGGCCGACCTGCTTGGCGATTTCCACGAAGATGGAATCACCCAGTTCACGGCTATGAGGAGCGAGTGCATAACGGAATTCCCAGAACTTGCCCTGCTTGTGGGCTGCGATAGAGGCAGCAGCAGCAGCCGGAGCATTGGCATGGAAACTCAGCGGGAAGTGCTTGTACACGAACTTGATCTTGTCGCCATACTTTTCGTTCAGTTCCTTCATTGTCGGAGCGATACGAGAGCAGTAGGGGCACTGGAATTCGGTAAATTCAACAATGGTGAGCTTCGGGTTCTTGGTATTGCCGAAAACCGGGCTATCTTCGTCAGGAATGTCCCAAACCTTGTTGTCCGCTTCCATCTCAGCACGGGCCTGCTCTAGGGAGATGCCGCGCTTGTCGAGGGCGTACTTGATGATTTCAAATTCTTCCTTAACCTGCTTGAAATCCTTTTCCAGGGAATCCAGCTTAGCCTGCTGGTTGAAGGAGGAACCGGCAGAAGCCTGGTTGCAAGCCACGAGGCTAGCGAAGAAAATTGCCATAGCAACGAGAGAGAGACGTTTCATACATGTCCTTTTGTCTGTTAAACTTTGCAGGATTAGCCCTGCAGTACAGGGGGAATATATAAAAATAGGGCGGGTGAATTGTGAGTGTGGAGCTTTTCCGTGGATAGAGCGGACTGTTTGTAAACCTTTATTAACAAAACACTTGTCTCCCCCTTCTCCAATTACACACTTCACATTACACACCATACATTAGCCCCCATCCCCCATTTTCTAAATTTACGCCATGGTTTTGAACATCATCTGGCTTGTTTTCTTCTTTGGAGCCTTCGTGGCCTGCATGGTCCAGTGGCTCGTCTTCGGTGACTCCGGCATCTTCAACAAGGCCATCCTCGGCGCTTTTGACATGTCGAAGACGGCCTTCGAAATAGCCCTTGGGCTTACGGGCATACTCTCACTCTGGCTAGGCATCATGAAAATCGGTGAAAAAGCCGGAGCCGTCCAGATTCTTGCGAAAATCGTCTCTCCCCTATTCAGCCGACTATTCCCCGAAATTCCGAAGAACCACCCGGTTATCGGAACCATGCTCATGAACATCAGCGCCAACATGCTGGGCCTCGACAATGCCGCCACCCCCATGGGGCTCCAGGCCATGAAGCAGCTTCAGGAAATCAACCCCAACGAAGACAAGACCGTTGCCAGCAACTCCCAGATTATGTTCCTGGTGCTGAACGCCAGCGGCCTTACGCTCATTCCCGTGAGCATCATGACCTACCGTGCCCAACTGGGTGCCGCAAACCCCAGCGATGTTTTCTTGCCTCTCCTGCTTTCCACATTCTTCAGCACCCTGGCCGGCATATTCGCCCTGAGTTTTTTCCAGAAGGTGAAGCTCAAGGACCCAGTCACAGTGGCCTGGATTGCCGGGCTTTCGGCCTGCGTTATTTCCATCATGGTGTACTTCAGTCACCTGAGTGCCGAAGCCATCGGTACTACGAGCCTTTTGATTAGCGGAATCGCCTTGTTTGGAATTATCGTTGCCTTCCTTGGCCTTGCGGTGTACAAAAAGGTTCAGGCTTACGAAGCCTTTGTAGAGGGCGCCAAAGACGGATTCCATACCGCTGTCATGATCATCCCGAACCTGGTGGCTATCCTCGTAGGTGTGGCCGTGTTCCGGGCAAGCGGCGCCATGGACTTGCTGCTGAACGGCGTTTCGTGGGTACTTGGTCTTTGCGGCATCGGAAACGATGTGGTTCCCGCCCTGCCCACAGCCATCATGAAGCCCCTGAGCGGAAGCGGTGCCCGTGGCATGATGATTGACGCCATGAAGACCCTTGGGCCCGATAGCTTCGCAGGCCGTCTGAGCTGCATGTTCCAGGGGGCGGCCGACACGACGTTCTACATCATCGCCGTTTACTTTGGATCTGTAGGTGTTAAAAAGACGCGTCACGCCGTTACCTGTGCCTTGATTGCCGATGCAGCCGGCGTGATTGCCGCCATCGCCATCGCCTACCTGTTTTTCCCTCCGGTGTAACCAGGAGAGTTTTCGCCCATGCGGTTGACGGCATTCGCCATACTTGCTCTTGCCTGCGTCCTGCTTGCTGATAATTCCACCGATTCCATTTTGGTTAGGGACAGCATTCCCCAGAGTGCTAAAATTGACACGGTTTACGATACTGTCTACGTGAGCATGGGTAGCGGAATTCCCTGGAACAACGAATACTTCGACCCCAACCGGTTGCTTCGACACGAAACTTTTGACCCTGCCTTAAGCGTAGCCTATACCTATTCGGTGAGTTTTATGGGCGGAAGCTTTGGCACCTTTGCCCAGCAAAGCTACCTGGCCCACCTGGCCTACGAATTTTCGCCGGAGCTTCACCTGTACGCTGATTTGGGCTTGTGGATGCCACTATACTCCAACCCCCGTTTCGGCGGCACAATCGCCAAGGAAGACGTGCGACAGGGCAATGTTCAGTTTGTACTCCCCGACGTGGAACTGGAATACAAGCCCACAAGCAACACTACGCTCCACCTGATGTTCATAAACGAAAGCGACGCCTTCAAGGCTTATGGTCCTTGGAGACCTTACCGCTACGGCCGTTGCCGTGTCTGGAGCGACCCGTATTATTGTAGATAGTCCAAAACAAATCCCCGGAATATTTCTAAATTTGGGGTAATGTTTTTTCACGTTCATTCACCTCTTTTGCTGAAAGCGATGTTCCTCACCGCCATATTGTTTTTTTGTGGCTGTAAAGAGGAAAAAGTCGTTGAAGAAAAGCAACCCGTACGCCATTACAAGGGCGACATTGAGGTGTTGAACAGCTGCGGTATGCAAGGAGCCGCCGCCAAGATGCGTGCCTACCTGCGAGAAAACGGATTTGACGTAGTAAGTTACCGCAACGACCGCCTGCAAAATTACGACGAGACCATCCTGGTGCTCCGCAACCCGGAATGGGAAGGCGCCAAGGCTCTGGCCAAGGCACTAAAGACAGAGAACGTAATGACCATCATGAGCAAGCGTGCCGTGGTGGACGCCTCTATCTACATCGGAAAAGATTTTGAACAAATCATAGAACCAGAACAGGGAGAAAAAGATGACAACTAAGACGAAAGACCTGCCAGAGTCCGTAAAAATCGGTGCAAGCATTTTGTTCGAGCTGCGCGCCCAGAACGTGCAGCTGATGGACCTGCGAGGCATCAAGGATGTGACGGACTTTTTCCTCGTGGCCACATGCGAAAGCGAAGCCCAGATGCAGGCCATTCTGAACGAACTGCGCAAGGAATTCAAGGCAAACAAGCTCCCGTCCGTAGGCGTGGAATACAAGGAAGGCGTGCGCTGGGCCGTGTTCGACGCCGGCCTCGACCTGATGGTCCACCTGTTCGAAGAAGAAAAGCGTAACGAGATTTCTCTAGATCGCCTCTATGCCGACGGCAAGATCGAAGAACTCAATGAAGCTGACTTTGTGAAGAAGACCTCCAAGAAGAAGAGCAGTGAAGATGAACTCGTTTGAGCAAGAAATCGCAGAGGCGCTCGCCGCCACCGGTTCCTTCGAGAAGGAAGCCGCATTAAAGCTTATCTCCGTGCCGCCTGATACGACGCACGGCAACTTCACCATCCCGTGTTTCTCGCTCGCGAAGGTGATGCGCAAGGCCCCGAAGATGATTGCCGAAGACCTGGCCGCCCAGGTGAAGCTCCCCGCAGGTCTTTCGAAGGTGGAAGCCGTGAACGGCTACCTGAACTTCTTTATCGACCGCAGCTTCCTCGCGAAGTCGACTCTTGAAGAAATCGCTGCAAAGGGTCTCGAATACGGCCACGCCGCCCCGAATGGCAAGGTTGTGTGCATCGACTTCAGTTCCCCCAACATCGGCAAGGAACTCGCATTTCACCACCTGCGTTCCACGATGATCGGAAACTCGCTTTCCCGCATCTACAAGGCCGCGGGCTACAAGGTGGAACGAATCAACCACCTGGGTGACTGGGGTACCGCATTCGGCAAGCTCATCGTTATGTACCTGCGGGAAAACCGCCCGACAGACGACGCTACGCTGGATAGCCTGACCGTCAAAGAACTGAACATCCTTTACGCCGCCTTCTCCAAGGCATCTAAGGAAGAGCCGGGCCTCGAAGACGAAGCCCGCGCCGCGTTCACCAAGCTGGAACAGGGCGACGAATTCTACCGCAAGCTCTGGACCGCCTTCCGCGCCGCAACGCTAAAAGAACTCATGCGCATCTACGACATGATGGGTGTGGGCTTTGACCACTACACCGGCGAATCCTTCTTCGAAGACAAGATTCCCGCGATTCTCGACGAACTCCGCGAAAAGAACCTGATGGTGAAGAGCCAGGATCTGGACGTGGTGATGCTGGACGAATTCGACCTGAACCCCTGCCTGATCCGCAAGAGCGACGGCTCCACGCTGTACGCTACCCGCGACCTGGCCGCCGCCTGCTACCGCAAGAAGGAATACAACTTCGACAAGTGCCTCTACGTGGTGGACCTGGGACAGGCTCTTCATTTTAAGCAGGTGTTCCATGTTTTGAAGAAGATGGGCCGCGAATGGTACAAGGACATGTACCACATCCCGTTCGGCGTTATCCTCCAGATGGTGGATGGCAAGTGGGAAAAGGGCAAGACCCGCACGGGTACCGCAAGCCTGCTTCGCGACGTAATTGAAGCCGCCCAGAAGAAGATTCTCGAATTCATCGACGAGAAGAATCCGGGGCTGGAAAACAAGGAACTCATCGCCCGCCAGATCGGCATCAGCGCACTTACCTTCAACGACTTGAAGAATAGCCGCCTGAAGGACGTACGCTTTGACTGGGATGCCGTGATGAGTTTCGAAGGCGATACGGGTCCGTATGTTCAGAACGCCCACGTGCGCCTCTGCAGCATCATGCGCAAGGCCGGCTACACGGTGAACATTGCCGATGTGGACATGGCCCAGCTCAGCGATGATGCAGCCTACAGCCTCATCAACTTGCTCGCAAAGAAGGGCAAGAAGATTCTGGATGCAGTCGCCGGTGACGAGCCCAGCGTTCTCGCCCAGTATGCCCTGGAAATCGCAGAAGCGGCCCACAAGTTCATCCACGAAGACCGCGTGCTCGGCAGTGCCGAAGAAAAGTCCCGCCTGTTCTTGGTTCAGGCCACACAGATCGTGCTGGAAAACGTGCTTGATTTGCTGGGACTCTTCCCCATCAGGCAGATGTAGCGACGAAACAACGTGAAGTGTGAGATGTGAAGTGTGAAATTATCCACTCCACATTCCACATTTCACACTAGCCAAAGTTTATCTCTTTCAGATACCTAGATAGCGCGTCTTGCCAAGTGGGGAGCGGCTTGAAGCCAGCCTCCACCAGCTTGGACTTATCCAGACGGCTATTGAAGGGGCGAGCCGCCTTACTTAAGCCGTATTCCGCCGTAGTTACGGGATTTACCTGAGTGGAAAGCCCCGCCTGGCGGTAGATTTCCTTGGTAAAGTCGAACCAGCTAATAAACCCGCCCTCGTTGGTGGCGTGGTAATAGCCGTACTTTTCAGTCTCGATCATGTCTACCAGAAGTCTGGACAAGTCATAAGTGTAGGTGGGCGTTCCAATCTGGTCATTCACCACACGAACGCTGTCGTGAGTCTTGCCCACATTCAACATGGTCTTGATAAAATTCTTACCGTTGAGACCGAACACCCAGGCGATGCGGACAATGAAGTATTTTTCCAGAAGGCCACTAACAGCCAACTCCCCTTCCAGTTTGGACTGTCCGTAGACATTCAGGGGTTTGTAGTCCTTACAATCGGGGTTCCAGGGTTCTGTACCCTGACCATCAAAGACGTAGTCCGTGCTGATGTAAACCATCTTGGCGTCGACCTGCTTACAGACCTTGGCAATGTTTTCTGTGCCACGGGCGTTGATGGCAAAGACCTTTTCACGCTTGTCCTCGTCTTCAGCCAAGTCCACAGCAGTCCATGCAGCACAGTGGACAATCACATCGGGCTTTACACGGGCCAAGACATCTTCTACCGCCGACGCATTGGTAATATCCAGCGGTTCATAGGGCATTTTCGTTACAGAGGAACCATCTTGTACGCCAGCGTATGCAGGGGCAATGTCACTTCCGACACCCTCGTAGCCACGTTTTGCAAGTTCATTCATTACATCATGACCAAGTTGGCCCGCAACACCTGTTACAAATACTTTCATATTTTCCTCTCCCTCCAAAATTAAAAAAATTGGGCCGTCATACCGTAATATTTTTTTTTCAAGGCTTTTTTTGACCTCTATCTCCGTTTATACAACATAGGATACCAAATAAATCCAAAGGAGGTCTAATGAATCCTATCAAAAAACTAACCCTATGGGCCACGGCCCTCACCCTTTCTTCACTCATGATTTCTGCCTGTAGCAAGGAATCCGGAGATAAATCCCTAGTGAATACCGAAGGCGTTTCCGCCAAGGTCTTGCTAGAGTTGCACTATACCAGCGTTCCGCTCATGGACAGTCTGGTTATCGACTGCATGGGGGCCGATACCATACACCTGGTAAAAACACCCGACGAGCATAGCCTTGAACTGGACTTGTTCCCTCATGAACACTGGAAATTCCAGGCTAAATTATACGCCAACGGAAGCCTGATGCAAATAGGAGATGTAGAGGCGGCACTAGAAGCGGGCCAAACCACCGAAATAAATCTTAAAATGCGTCCCTTGGCTGGCTTTATCTACCTAAGGATTCCCCTTGGCTTTGGAAACCCCACCAACATCGCCTACGGACAAATGGAATTGCAATCCAAAGATTCCCTATTCACATACCTAATGCAGATAGAAGACAGCGATGGCGTTTTCCGCACGGACCTGCTCCCTCTGGAAACATCTTACAGGCTTAAAATTACTTTATACGATATTCAAGATAATAACATCTACCAGGTAGAGGACTCCCTTTTCTTGAGCCCGGACGTTCCCGTCCCCTCCCTGGAGCTAAAATCCCTTAGGGGCAAGGCGAAGATTTCCATCGAAAGTGCAGAAAACGCCAACCTGGAAATAGAACTGAACCTGCCGGCTACAAAACGTACACCGCAAATGAATGACCTGGTAATTACAGAATTTCTGAGCGCACCCCTCAAGACTGATTCCAGCCAATACGAGTTCATTGAAATCTACAACGGAAGCATCGACACAATCTCTTTGGAAGGCTGCACCATCGGGACTGGTGCCGCTGGCAACAAGGCCTGGGAAATTCTTGTCAGAGAAATCGCCCCCGGAGAAGCCTTGGTATTCGGGGACACATCGGCAAATACGCCTAGTGCCTTCAAAAACACCTCAACTTGGGGCGACCTGACCAACACCAAGAGTTCCATTGTCCTGCAATGCAATGGTATAATTCTCGATTCCCTATTCTACTCCAACGCCCAGGATTCGGCCACCGTGGTACCAAATTACAACAACCCAAGCAAGAACCCACAAAGTACACAGCTTGACATTCATCGTTGGCAGGCCCGAAATTTAGGAGAATCCTGGTTCCTGGGCGTCCCAAGCCCAGGCGACCTAAAGCAGAGCCCATAACGAAGGTAGCGTTTTGTCCAAAAAAAATCCGAAGGGGATTTCCCTTCGGATTTTCTATAGATTCTTTTTTAACACTAGCCGTGAAGCTGAGCCACCGGCTTGTCCATATCGAAAAGTCTGCGCAAAAGTTCCGTCTTGGCCGGATCACGTTCATCGGGCAGGGTCAAGGGTCCCATGGAGATGGCCACAAGGATAGAACCAGGATAGTTGTTCACGCGCTTGATGAACTCGCTTTCGGAAACACCTTCGGAATAGAAGTCCACTACGAAGGTATCCCAGTCTTCACTATCCAGTTGTTCCAAGGCTTCCGCTTCAGTCTTCACCGTCTTGATAGATGCACCCACAAGCAGGTCCGTAAGGACTTCGAGGCAGGCCTCACGACGGGCATCGTCTTCTTCCCAAATGAGAATCTGGCGTTGACTGTAGTCACGGACTACGGGAGCACTTTCTTCAAAGTCTTCCGATTCAAGAAGGTTCTTGTCGAACTCTTCCAAATCGTCATCGTCATTAAACTTGTCAAATTCTTTATCCATAATAGCGCAATATAGTAAAAACTACTCCAGAGCTTCGCGGATTTGCTGTATAAAGCTCATCTCTTCAGGAGAAACATTGTTCTCGTTACCATTTTCAGCAGAAGCTCCGGCCACTTTAAGCATAGATTCCAGCACCAGACTTTTGAATTCGCCCGACTCGTTCTTCAAGGCCTCAACGCAAGCGGCGGCACGATCCTTTGCCGATGAAAAACTCGCATAGGTGGTATTAAATTCATCCCAAGACACATCCGGTGTCAGTTCATCGTGAATCTTGTCAAGCGTATCGCTTTCTGCCTCGGTAGCAGATTCAGAACCAGAAAGCAGCTTGTCCGTTTCGTTTTCGTGATACAGACAAGCCACCTGCCAAGAGAGAATCAACAATGCCAAATTCGGATTCATCATAAACCTCGTGCGTATAAGGCAAAGATAAAAAAAATGGACCGCCTTCGCGGGGATGGCTTCGTGAACGCGAGCGGTTACCGTGAGCAACAAACGCCTCGTATCAACGAGGCGCGGTTGCGAGAGCGAGGGTCTGCCGGAGAAGCAGCCCCTAAATTTAACCCGAGCGGTTATTTATACAACGGATGCTTCTTGCAGAGAGCCACGATTTCTTCGCGGATCTTAGCGAGAGCGGCATCGTCGTCCTTGGCCTGAATGGCGCGGTCGATGATGCGGGCCACTTCGCGAGTGTCTTCTTCGTCGAAGCCACGGGTCGTGATAGCGGCAGTACCGAGACGCACACCGGACGGATCCATCGGCTTGCGCGGATCGAACGGGATGGTGGAACGGCTGCAGGAGATGCCGACCTTTTCCATGGCCACTTCGGCTTCCTTACCGGAGACGCCCTTGGAGGTCATGTCCACCACGATGAGGTGGTTGTCGGTGCCATCGCTGATGACCTTGTAGCCGAGCTTCTGCATTTCGGCGCACATAGCCTGAGCGTTCTTGATGACGTTCTTGGCGTAGACCTGGAATTCCGGCTGGAGAGCTTCGAGGAATGCAACGGCCTTACCGGCGTTGATGTGGTCATGCGGACCACCCTGCATGCCCGGGAACACGCCCTTGTCGATTTCCTTGGCGAGGGA
>JAFVGH010000027.1 GCA_017475045.1 Fibrobacter sp.
TTACAGCGCTCACGTCTATAACAACTACTACGATGGCAATGCCAAGTACGGCGCGAGTTCTACGCTCGGTTCTTCCGTGTTCATGGAAGCAAATTACTTCCGTAACTGCAAGTACCCGATGATGACCTCGTTGCAGGGAACGGACGTTTATGCGGGCGGCACCAAGCGCGACCCGAAAAATAACGGTACGTTCAGCAACGAAGAAGGCGGTTCCATTAAGGCTTACAACAATTACATGGAAGGCGCGTTCACGTTTATCCCTCATGGTGCAAGCAAGTACATGCTCAAGGGCAAGGAAACTTCCGTAGGCGATATTGATACAAAAGCCGACTTTGATGCTTATGTTGTCGAAAAACGTGATGAGCAAGTGCCTTCAAGCGTAAAGTCTTATGCCGGGGCGAACGTTTATAACAACTTCGATACGGACAAGTCCATCATGTACAGCTACACGGCGGATGAACCTGCGACGGCTCGCGATAACGTTGTGCGGTATGCTGGCCGTGTGCAGGGCGGCGATTTCAAGTGGGCGTTCGACAATTCCGTTGATGATGCCGCAAGCGAAGTGAACCAAAAGCTGAAAGACGCTCTGATGGCGTACAAGGGCAGCAATGGCGAGGTGATGGACTATTCTTCGTCCTCTGTCATCCCGGACTCCGTTCCGGGATCATCTTCTAGCAAAGAAGAACAGGCTTTAGCAAAGCTGGTGCCTTCAAATGGTTACCTTTTCTACGATTCCAATTCGGACCGCCTTGTAGTCGGAACGAAAAACGTTGTTCGTTTGGATATCATCGGAATAGACGGTCATCGCGTCGATGTCGCTGGCCTTAAGAAGGTGGGTGATATCCGCGTGCTTGATTTAAGCTCTTTGCGTGCTGGCGTTTACATCGTTCGCCTCTCGACATGGATGACGACCCAAACGATAAAATTCGTTAAAAAGCCGTGAGCTTTGAGGCGTGCGCAATGAATAATTATCCTTGCAAACGTATGATACTTTGTTGTAATACATACTAAATTTGTTTTTTTGTGTTTTAGTATGTAAAAAATGGGCTGAGAAGCACTTAAAAATGGCGTTAAAGCGACTTTTTAGTCTTTTTTTGCAAAAAAGCCCCCCAAAATGCCTTTTTTAAGCAAAAATTACATACTAAACACCTTAAAAATGCTTTTTAGTATGTAATGCACTGGAGTAATCGATTGCCGATTACATATCAAATTGCGCAAAAAATGATTTTGGTATGTAAAGCAAACAAGTATTTTTCTCTGCTGAGCTTTGTAAAATACTCAAAGGCACGAAGTGCCGACCTCATACCTCATCGCTCGCTCTCCCAACCCTTAACCACGGTCAAGATTCTCGCCTTCGCGAGAATGATTATATGCCGCATTGGATTCTACTCCAAAACGCTAGTTGCCACTCTGTAATTTTTTCTTTGCAATTGCCTTTGTTGTGATGAAAAGCAATGTTTCTAAATAAATTACATTTATTTTCCCGTATATTTTCTATTTTCTATATGGGATTATATGGTTGCGGAGATTGGGTGAACCCAAAAGGATGTTTATGAAAAAAATCTTCGCATTTCTGATGTGCGCTGCCGTAACGTCTGCTATGGCAGTTAGTGCTAGCCGTGTTGGCCCTGTGAGCACGTACGGTGAACTTAAGGCAAACGGCGGCAAACTTTCCGGTTCTTGCCCGGATTTCTCCAACAAGGCTGTCCAGGTCAAGGGCATGAGCCTCTTCTGGAGTTCGGGTGCAGATAGCTCTACGGTTTTCTATTCCGAAAAAGCTGTGAACGCGATGGTGAAGCAGATGAATATCGAAGTCATCCGCTTTGCAATGGGCGTGACTCAGGAAAAGTTCCAGGATCAGGGCCGTGGCTACTTGAGTAGTGCTCAGGGCGAAACCTTGCAGAAAGGCTACCTCAAGAATGTGGTCAATGCCGCTATCGAAAACGACATTTACGTGATTATTGACTGGCACATCGAAAGTGCAAACGGCAATACTTCTGAGGCTGTCAAGTTCTTCGAATATGCTGCTAAGGAATATGGCGAATACAACAACGTGATTTTCGAAGTGTGGAACGAACCTGTCGGTGCCGATATGGGAACGGTCGCCTCTCATGCGAACTCCGTGATTGCCGCAATCCGTAAGTATTCCGACAACCTCGTGCTCGTGGGCAGCCCGGAATGGTCCAGCCATCCGGAACAGTGCGCTCAGGCGGGCATTCAGGACAGCAAGAAAAACTTCGGTTGCACGCTCCACTTCTATGCTGCAACGCACCAGACGGGTAACGGCGGTTACAATGACCGTGCCGCTCAGGCTATGTCGGCCGGCGTTCCTGTGTTTGCTACGGAATGGGGTACGGTCAGCGCCGACGGTAACGGCTCCCCGAACCAGAGCGCAAGCCAAGCATGGATTAGCTGGATGAACCAGAACAATGTTTCTTGGGCCAACTGGTCTGCTTCCGCTATCAAGGAACAGTCCGCAGCTTTCCAGAACCTCGCTATCGACAACGGCCTTACCTTCACCACCTCTGGTAACATGGTCAAGGGCTGGATGAACGGAACGAGCGGCTATAAGGACTGCGGCCTCCAGAACGGCAGCAGCTCTGGCAACAGCGGCTTCTCGACGGGTGTTGCAAACGGTGCAAAGACCGACATTATCGACGACCTCGAAGACGGTGACCGTTTTGCTTACTCTGGCGGATGGTGGTCTGCATTTGCTGATTCCGACGACGATACGGACGGCAAGGGTGAAACCTCTATTTCTAACAGCAAGTGGGAAAACGATTTCGGCAAGCAGGTCTATGACGTGCTCATGCTGAAGAAGGGCGACAAGAACACCTCCAAGTACATGGCCGGTATCGAAAAGATCAAACTTGCCAAGGGTGCTTACAAGTACGCTCCGTATGTGGCAATCGGCCTCAACCTCAAGCGCGATACGACTATTATCGACCTTTCTGCTTGCAAGTCCATCAGCTACAAGTTCAAGGGCGCAAGCCACAACTTCCGCGTCGAAACTTCTCTCGTCACGAACTGGAACTTCCATCACGTGAACAAGGACGGTTCCGAAGAATGGAAGGAAGTGGAACTCACTTGGGACCAGTTCACTCAGGAAAGCTGGGGCGATGATGACAAGCACTTCAGCCTCGGTGACAAGGGCATGAACAAGGTGCAGCGTTTTGCTTGGGAAGTCAAGGGCGCTCTCGATGTCCCGGATAGCAAGAACCAACCGAAGTACGATTACCTCTACGTGGATGACGTACGTTGCAATGGTGCTTCCATCACGGCTATCAGCGCTGGTGACGGTCCGGCTCCGACCTCTTCTTCTGCAACTGCAAAGTCCAGCTCCGCAACGGCTAAGTCTAGCTCTGCAACGACTCCGAAATCTTCTGCTACTGTAATTGGACCGACTAAGGACCTCTTGGTTATCGACGATGTCGAAGACGGTGACGAAGTTCTCAATGTTGGCGGTTCCTGGTACGCTTATACCGATAGCGCTTCGGGTGGCAAGTCCAAGATTTCTAACGCCTATGATCCGGAACTTCCGGGCTACGTCGTTGTGTTCCCGGGTACGAAGGATGCAACCAACGGTACCAAGGGCTTCGTCGGTCTCACGGATATCGTTTGGAACCAGGCTGAATACGAATATGCTCCGTTTGTGGCTCTTGGCCTCAACTTGAAGGATACCACCACGGGTTATGATTTGAGCGCTTGCACTGCACTCAGCTACCGCTACAAGGGTGCTTCTCACAAGTTCAAGGTTCAGGACGGCCAGGTGAAGGACTACGCTTTCCACGAACTTCTCGCGACGGATGCAACGGAATGGAAAACCGTCGTGATTCCTTGGGAAAA
>JAFVGH010000028.1 GCA_017475045.1 Fibrobacter sp.
GCGAAGCGCAGTGTGGGGCTGGAAGAAGCAGAAGGTCCCGAACTGCGGAGACAGCGATGACGACGAAGCGCAGCCTCAGTGTATGGGCCTGACAAGAACGAAAAAACCAAATCAGATATGAAAACCCCAAAAATCCTCAACATCCTCGGCCTCGCCGTGGCCATCGCCGCCTTCATGGTGGTGGCGATGGTAAGATACTATGACCTCCGGTACGACAAGTCCTATCCCGGCGCCGACCGCATCTACGAAGTGAAGTCCTGGAGAAACGACTACACTGGAGACAAATTTCCAACCATACAGAACAAGGCAGGGATTCGCCGATTAGCGGATGTGACGCCGGAAAACGTGGCCAAACTCCCTTCCGATCTCCCTTTCGAGGAGTTGGAGGACGTCTGCTTGGCTCGCGGTTATGGTTACGGCCTCTACCATCTTTACGCACCCAGCCTTCCAGAGGTGGACACGCTCGTGCCGATGCAGGTGGCCACGCCGTCGGTGTTCCGATTTTTCGGGATCAAACTCAAGGCGGGAAGTTTGGAGACCTTTGGCGATGACAACAACATTGTGATCACCAATGGTTTGGCAAAGCATCTTTTCCCGAAAGGAGACGCAGTGGGGCAAAAATTGGTCATTGCCACGGACCCCGATGACGAGTTGGGCGACTATGCAGAATTGAACTCGATAGAAAACGGTGACACGGTTACGGTCATCGCCGTCTGCAAGGATTTACCGCAGAACACTTCGATGGCATATTATGGAATCATTCGTTGTTTTAATCCGAAGCAAATCAAGGGCCATATCTATTATAAGCTCAAAGAGGGTTGTGAAAAATATCCTTTTGAGAAGCGGATGTTTGAAATATATCAGAGTGATTATCAAGCATATATGGCAACCCAAGACACCACAGGCGATTCGCAACTGTGCTATACGGAACGTGCGGAGAAATACGAAAACGCGCCTAAGGAATGCGATTCGATGTCACTGGAATTGTTAAGCGAGCAGCATTTCTCCACGAACAATTTCTGGAATGTGGATGAGGAACATTCCACCAACGTCTCCAAGGTGTTAAGCGTGTTCGGCATCGTGCTATTGCTGCTCGCTTTCCTGAATTTTACCAACTATGCGGTGGCTACTGTGCCGATGTTCCTGCGCAAGACGAACATCCGCAAGATCGAGGGTTGCTCCAACGCGCAGCTTCGCTGGGAGATGTTCGGGCGTTTCCTGCTCTCCGCTGTTATCGCGTTCCTCATCGCGCTGGTCATCGTGGAGGTGTGCGCCCGCACGAAAGTGATCCCGTTCGTGGAAATCAGTCTGAATTTGGCGGACAACCTGCCTGTGGTGTGGATTTCCGCCGCCGTCACCCTTCTGGTTGCCGTGGTTGCCTCGCTCTATCCAGTCTTCTACGCCACCGCCGCCACTAACATCGAATCGGCGTTGAAGAGCCAGCTATCCACCCCGCAGAAGTACGGCAAGTGGCGCAAAGTGTTGCTTCGTATGCAGACCACTCCAGCTTCCGTGGTGCAGTTCTTCGCCTCGTTTGCCATCATCCTCTTCATGACGTTGGTTTTTGTGCAGAATCATAGCATGAAGACCGCCGATGTGGGCTTCAAAACGGACAATGTGTATGTATCCGTCGGACGATGCTTCAGGACGAATTTTTCCAATTCAGAAGGGGTTGTCAACATAGACCCATATATGTTGCAGAATATGTTTGACTCTGTTTCTGGCGTTCATGCGGTCGCTTTTGCTATGGACCCTGTTATGGGTCATGGGGAAGTGGTTTCCTATCAGGGGATTCTCATAGGAGATGAACAAATACATCTCAATGCCAGAACTGTGTCGCTCGATTTCTTCGACTTTTTCGGTATAGAGGTGGTTCGTGGAAGAATGATGGCGCGCCCAATCGGCTCAATTCATACGGAATCGATGGTCAACGAGGCGGCGCTTCAAGAGAACGAAGCTCTTTATTCCGATTCTCTTCGAAAATCCCCTCGTGTGGTCGGTGTGGTGCGTGACTACCACAACCTTTCCTTGACCAATGAGATTCTTCCGTGTATTTACAGTCCCTACGCCCATGGACTGGCAAGGGGATTACGGACGGTTTATTTCTATGTGAAGCTGGGCGAGGGACAGGACATTCAGCGAGTGGAAGAGGAAATTTTGAAGAAATTGAAATCCGCTGGCGTCGATGATTTCAAGTTAGGGCATTTCCAGTCATTGAAGCAGGAAATCGACAAGGAGTACGAGAAAGAGGACGACTTCGCCAAGCTGATGGCGCTCTTCGGGGCGGCCACGTTGTTCGTCACGCTTACCGGACTGATCGGCATGGTGATGTTGGATTGCACGTACCGTCGCCGCGAGCTGACTTTGCGCCGCGTGTATGGTGCCTCCACCGGCGACCAGCTCTGGAAGATGCTCCGCAACCAGCTCATTATCTGCACCGTCTGTTTCGCCGCCGCCGCGCCCCTTGCTGTCGTCTTCCACAAGTGGCAGCAGCACTTCGCCTTCAAGAGCAATACCCCCGCCTGGGTCTTCATCGTCGTCTTTCTCACCATCACCCTTCTCGCCCTCGCCATCACCGTCTGGCAGACCCTGCAGACGTTGCGGGAGGAACCAGATATATAGTTAGTAATTAGCAGTTTGTAGTTGTAACGAAAGAGCCCCAATTCCCCCCTTTAGGGGGGATGCCCGCAGGGCAGGGGGGTATCAAAACTGCTTCCTTGAGCAGCCCCGGAGGGGCAAGACGCGCGAAGCGCTAATAACCCCACACAAGCGAAGCGCAGTGTGGGGCTGGAAGAAGCAGAAGGTCCCGAACTGCGGAGAC
>JAFVGH010000007.1 GCA_017475045.1 Fibrobacter sp.
GAGCGGGCCGCCGGCGCAGGGCAGACCGATAACGGGAAGGATGGTGTGCCCTGCGAGCACGCCCGGAAGGGCTGCAGCGAGGCCAGCAACACCGATGAGGACCTGGAGGCCTCGCCCGGCGGCTTCGCGAGCATACTTCGCAGTGGCGTTCGGGGTGCGGTGTGCAGAAAGGATGTTGTATTCCCACGTGATGCCGAACTGGTCGAGCACCGCGGTAATCTTGTCTACAGTTTCCTGATCGGACTTGCTACCCGCAACGATACCGACCTTTGCATTCGGAACTTCATTAATCTGCATATTTACTTCCTACTGTCTACTTTCTACTGCCTACTTGTTCGCGAGTCTTGCAAGGCCCTTCTTACCGATGTCCTTGCGGTAGAACTTGCCTTCGAACTGGACCTTTTCGGCGGCTTCGTAAGCGATGTCGAGAGCGGCCTGGAGCGTTTCGCCATGGCCCACCACGCCGAACACGCGACCGCCGTTGGTCACCAGCTTGCCGTCCACCATCTTGGTACCGGCATGGAGCACCTGGGCGCCGTTCTTTTCGGCATCTTCGATACCCGTGACGACCTTGCCCTTTTCGTAGGAGCCAGGATAACCGGCGCTGGCGAGCACGACGATAGCGGAGCTGCCCTTCGGAGCCTTCGGAGCACCGAGACTCACGAGTTCGCCCTTTTCGGCAGCATCGAACAACGCGAGCACATCGCCGTCGTAAAGCGGGAGCACAATCTGGCATTCGGGGTCACCGAGGCGACAGTTGTATTCCACAACCTTCGGGCCCTTCGCAGTCACCATGATGCCCACGTAGAGCACGCCCGTGTAGGGTTTACCTTCGGCGGCCATGCCCTTGAGGGTCGGTTCGATAATCGTCTTCTTGACTTCGTCGAGGAGAGCGTCCGTCACGACCGGAGCCGGGCTGTAAGCACCCATTCCACCAGTGTTTGGTCCCTTGTCGTCGTCAAAGACGCGCTTGTGGTCTTGGGCAGAGGAGAGAATCACGTAGTCCTTGCCGTCGCAAACCACGAAGATGGAGGCTTCTTCGCCGTCCATGAATTCTTCAATCACCACCGTCTTGCCGGATTCGCCGAAGACAGCCTTGTCGCCGAGCATTTCTTCAACAGCGTCGTTCGCTTCCTTGTCGGTCATGCAGACGATGGCGCCCTTGCCCGCAGCGAGGCCCGACGCCTTCACCACAATCGGAGCCGGGTGTTCGGCAAGGAACTTCTTGGCGGAGGCGAGATCGGTGAAGGTCTCGAAGGCTGCCGTCGGCACGCCGTACTTCTTCATGATATCCTTGCTGAAGGCCTTGGAGCCTTCGAGGGCGGCAGCAGCCGCAGTCGGGCCGAAAGCGCGCAGCCCGCGACGGCGGAATTCATCCACCACGCCAGCGACCAGCGGGATTTCGGGGCCGATAATCGCGAGGTCGATCTTTTCGGCTACGGCGAGGTCGGCAATAGCACCAGGGTCAGCCACATCCACCGGCACGCACTTGCCGAGGTTTGCCATGCCCGGGTTGCCCGGAGCGCACACGAGAGAGTCGCACAGCGGCGACTTCTTGACTGCAAGAGCGATGGCATGTTCGCGACCACCGCTACCAACGACGAGAATGTTCATAACGTATTTCCTTTTTTCTATTTCCTAGGGGTAATTTAGAAAAAACAGAGACGTCGCGACCATAAGGCGTGAACGCCCTACTATTTCTCAAACTGTATCACCCACATATCGGCATCGGAACCAACACGCACAGGTGGGCCCCAGCAGTCCACGCCAGAACTCACAAGCCAGCGCACCCCATCCAAAACTCCCTCACCATAGGCAAGACGCCACACAAGCTTAATAACGATGGTTCCCGGAAAAAACTGACCATTATGGGTATGCCCCGAAAGGGCATAATCCGGCAGGCGCCCCGAATAATCCGACTCTATTCCTTTCGGCTGATGATCCATCAATATCCAGGGCTTTTCAGAATCACGGGGAATAAGTTCTGCAAGGGGCACGCGCTCTACCCCTCGACGGTAGGCCACCTGAAAATCGGTTCGGCCCGTAAAGCAAGCATGTCCGATACAGGCGCTGGAATCATCCAGCACTACAAAGCCCACCTTACGCATCCACTCACCGGGAGTCATGCCCGACCCCTCTTGCATGCCCTCATGATTCCCGTTTATAGCAATGGCTGCAATTTTCGCCTTGGAGGTGAGCTTTTTAAATAGGGAGTCGTAGCCCCATTCATCCAGCTGTTCCATCGAAACATCGGCAAGATCGCCACCAAATAGCAGATAATCAGGAGCAATTGAATCCACATCAGCAATCATCCGCTCCAGCTTGGCACGCTTGAAAAGCGGATCCACATGAACATCGCTGAAAAAGACAGCCTTAAAGCTAGACTTATTTGCATTCACCGTCGTTTTTAAAAGCTTGTAGTCACCATTGTGGGGAACACCATAGGCAAACAATCCCAAGGTTAGCGCAACCGTCACCGCCAACAAAACGCGACTTGCAAGCACCAGCGTTTTTTGTGGCATAGCCTTGCGCACAACAAGGCGACGCACCCCATGGAACAAATCCCACGGGATGTAGAAAAGAAGAGCCTGACAAAGCCACACCGAAGTAAAGGCCACCATGATGCAGCCAGCCAAAGTATGGCGGAAAAACATTCCGAGGAATATGGCGACCAAGATTCCCAGGGCAATCAACTTGCCCTTCTTGCCAGGAGCCACAGGACTCACGTTGGCATAAATCAGGACCAGGCCCGCAACCAGAATGAACAGAAAGATGAACATGGGCTATCCTAATACAGTCAACACATCTTCTACAATCTGGCCCGGCGTCAGACGGTTCCGTTTCATCAATTCATCGTAGGGCACCTTGTCGTAGAATTCCTTCTTGAGGCCTTTCACAAGTACGCGCACGTCGGTGTTGCCGTAGAAGCGGGCGATCTTTTCGCCGAAGCCGCCATCGATGACGCCGTTTTCGAGCGTCACGACCACCTGATGGTCAGCGAGTAATCCCGTGAGTACTTCTGCATCGACGCCCGTTGCGAATCGCGGATTGATAATGGTTGCGTCAATTCTCTGCTTTGCAAGTTCTGCGGCGGTTTCTTCGGCAAGAGCGAAGTAACTTCCGAGGCCGACTAGGGCCACCTTGCTTCCACGCTTGTCAACCTTGAATGTATTCAGTTTAGAGTAATCGGTGTCAAATTTTACACTACGATGCACGACTCCGTTCGGAATGCGGATAGCCATGGGGTGTGCAGTCTGTTCGATGGCGTAATCCATCATGGCGATAGCCTCTTCCACGCAGGAGGGACAAAGATACACCAGATTCGGGATGTTGCTCATCATCGGGATGTCGAAAATGCAGAGGTGCGTGGTATCGTTCATGCCGTCGGCGCCGGACATAGTAATGAGCAATGTGGCCGGGTTGTTGTTTGCGCACAGGTCCTGGGAAAGCTGGTCGTAGGTGCGCTGGATGAACGTGCCGTGGGTGCTGTACACGGGCTTTGCGCCGCCCTTCGCGAGTTCTGAGGCGAGCGCCACCGCGTGCTCTTCGGCGATACCCACGTCAATAAACTGCTTTCCCGCTTCTTTACGGCGGTCGGCAAAGAATCCGATGCCTGCGGGTACTGCGGAATGAATCACGACCACCTTCGGGTCGGCCTTGATTTTTTTCATCAGGTAGTCGCCGAGGATTGCGCCGTAAGATTCACCGCTGCCCCAGTTCACGACTCCGGTCGGGATGTCAAAGGGGGCCGCCCAGTGGAAACCTTCCTTCGCGTTTTCCGCAAAACTGTAGCCCTTGCCCTTGAGCGTGTGGATGTGCACCACCACAGGCTTTGTAGAATCCTTCACCTGCTGGAATGCGGCGATGAGCGATTCGATGTCGTTGCCCTGCTCCACATACAGGTAGTCAAATCCGAGGCTCTTGAAGTAATTGTTTTCGCTCTTGCCCTGCGTTCTGCGAAGTTCCGCGAGGCTCCCGTAAAGCCCGCCGTGATTTTCGGCGATGGACATCTCGTTGTCGTTTACCACCACGATAAAGTTCGTCGCGTATTCGCCGGCATTGTCGAGGCCTTCGAATGCCTCGCCGCCGCTGAGCGAACCATCTCCGATTACAGCGATCACGTTGTCCTTTTCGCCCTTGATATCGCGGGCGGTCGCTAGCCCGAGCGCAAGGCTCACGGAAGTCGATGTGTGGCCAATCATGAACTGGTCGTGTTCACTTTCGCAGGGCTCGGTGTAGCCCGTGACGCTCCAGTACTTTTCCGGATTGAGGAACGCTTCGGCGCGACCCGTCAAAATCTTGTGGGTGTAACTCTGGTGCGAAACATCGTAGACAATCTTGTCCTTTGGAGAATCAAAGACATAATGCAGGGCGATTGTCCCTTCCACAAACCCCAAGTTCGGTGCAAGATGCCCACCGCATTTAGAAATCTTGTTAATCAGAGCCGTGCGAATTTCACCCGCCAGCGTAGCAAGGGATGCAACGTCCATCTTTTTTACATCTGCAGGGGACTTGATTTTTTCTATCAGCATAAACTACCCTCTTGGGAATTGGGAATTTAGCACAAAATACAAAAAATCCCTCGGCAAGTGCCGGGGAATTTTTTAAAAGGAGATGCCGGCTCGTGGGCCGGCATGACAAATAGGGCACGACGCTTGCAGTCCGCGCGTCTATTAATAACGGTAGTGATCAGCCTTGTAGGGGCCTTCCACAGGTACGCCGATGTAGTCGGCCTGAGCCTGTGTGAGCTTGGTGAGGTGGACGCCGAGCTTTTCCAAGTGCAGGCGTGCGACCTTCTCGTCGAGGATCTTCGGGAGCGTGTACACGACGCCGCTTTCGTACTTGATGCCGGCGACGGTCTGCTTGCCCTGAGCATTGAGCCAGAGGTCGATCTGAGCGATGGTCTGGTTCGTGAAGCTTGCACTCATCACAAAACTCGGGTGGCCGGTAGCGCAGCCGAGGTTCAGCAGGCGGCCTTCGGCCAGCACCAGGATGCTGTGGCCGTCGGGGAAAATCCATTCGTCGTACTGCGGCTTGATTTCGTTGCGGACGATGCCCGGAATCTTCTTGAGGCCGGCCATGTCGATTTCGTTGTCAAAGTGGCCGATGTTACCCACGATGGCGCGGTGCTTCATCTTGCTCATCTGAGCGGCGGAGATGATGCCGGTGTTGCCGGTGGTGGTCACGAAGATGTCGGCATAGCCAACCACTTCGTCGAGGGTCTTGACTTCGTAGCCTTCCATCACGGCCTGGAGTGCGCAAATCGGGTCGATTTCGGTGATGATCACGCGGGCGCCCTGGCCGCGGAAGCTCTGGGCGCAACCCTTACCCACGTCGCCGTAGCCGCAAACCACAGCAATCTTGCCGGCCATCATCACGTCGGTGGCGCGGTTGATGCCGTCGATGAGGGAGTGGCGACAGCCGTAGAGGTTGTCGAACTTGGACTTGGTCACGGAATCGTTCACGTTGATTGCCGGGAACTTGAGGCGGCCGGCCTGGGCCATCTGGTACAAGCGATGCACGCCGGTAGTGGTTTCTTCGGAAACACCGCGGAGAGCCTCGCGAGCGCGGGTCCACTGCTTGGGGTCCTTCTCGAAAATCTTACGGCAGGTGGCGAGGAACACGCCCCATTCTTCGCTGTCCTTCTCGGGGTCGAATTCGGGCACCTTGCCGGCGTCTTCGAATTCGGCGCCGCAGGTCACGAGCATGGTGGCGTCGCCGCCGTCATCCACAATGAGGTCAGCGGTCTTGCCGTCGGGCCACACGAGGGCGCGGGCGGTGTTTTCCCAGTAGTCTTCCAAGGATTCACCCTTCCAGGCGAACACGGGCACGCCCTGGGGGTTCTCGATAGTCCCCTTCTTACCGACCACGACGGCGGCGGCAGCGTTGTCCTGCGTGCTGAAGATATTGCAGCTGACCCAGCGCACGTCGGCACCGAGGTCCACGAGGGTTTCAATCAAAATAGCGGTCTGCACGGTCATGTGGAGGCTGCCCATGATGCGGGCGCCGGCCAGCGGCTTCTTGCCTGCATATTCCTTGCGGAGAGCCATGAGGCCCGGCATTTCGGTTTCAGCGAGGTCCAGTTCCTTGCGACCTTCGATCGCGAGGTTGATATCCTTAATTTTGTATTCCATAATCTTATCCTTTTTGGCACGGGCTTTGCCACGTGCGCGAATTCATCTATTTATGCATAAATATAGTTATACGCATAAAAGTAGTCAAGCAACATTCAGTAAAACTGCACGTGGTTGTCGTGCCACATATTTCTATCTTTTACCCCATGGACAGAGCACGCCGTCGTAAATTTGGCCAAAACTTTTTGGACGTTCCCACAGCAAAGCTTATTGCAGGGGACCTACCGGCAAATGAAGGCGACTACGTGCTGGAAATCGGCCCTGGGCACGGCGCCCTCACAGAGCACCTGTTAGACCGAGCCGTGCAACTCACTGCCGTCGAAATCGACGAGCAGTGCGTTGAATTTTTGCAACAAAAATTCCAGGGCCGCGAGAACTTCCACATCCAAAATATAGACTTCCTCAAGTTCGACCTGCAGGCCTTTCTAGACGCCCACGAAAAGCCCTGGGTCACAGGGAACCTGCCCTACAACGTGTCCACCGCCATCATCGCGGGGCTCATGCCCAAATTGCACCTGACCAAGGGTTTTATGGGCATGGTACAGCTGGAGGTAGCCGAGCGCATCTGCGCCGCCCCCTGCAGCAGCAATTACGGAAGCCTCTCCGTTCTGGTGTCCGCCTACGCCGATACCCAAATCCTCCGCAAGATAGGCCCTGAGCATTTTACACCCCGCCCAAACGTAGACAGCGCCACCATGCTTCTCACGCCCCGGGCCGACGCCCTCCAGGCTCCCGAAGGTTTTTTTGACTTTGTCCGGGCTGCCTTTACTCAAAAACGCAAGACTCTTGCCAACTCCTTCGGCCGCACCTACGACAAAAAGAAAATCCAGGAAGCCATTGAGCTCCTGGACTACCCCACTACGGTCCGCGCTGAAGAACTTTCCCCCGCGCAGTTTTTAGAGTTTTATAGGGTTATAGTTTAGCGAAGCTGGATTCTCATCGTCTTCGAGATGCCAGCGCCCCTCATCTGCACAACATATGCGCCCGGATGGAGCTGACTCAAATCCACCACTCCAGAGCCATGCACAGAGCGCTTCAAGAGTGCCGCCCCCTGCAAGTCGAACACATTCAAGGCCGCGCCATTTTCAGCACCGGAGAACTCCAGTAAGCGACCATGCACAAGCATGTTCACACCAGAACGCACCTTACCTGCAAAGACCGCGTCTGAATAATCATCTTCTTCATCGTCTGAATCGTCAATAGGCGTGTCAGGGATATCAATCGGTTTGTCCTTGACAATCCTGTTTCCGTCTTCATCCACTTCCAAGAATCCGAATTCCACACTGTCAGCGGAATCCATAGCCGTAACCCAGAATGAATCAAATTTCAAGTCACTGGCTGAAACCCCACCCAAATCAAACTTGACCAACACGCTGCCCTCTTTCAGAGGAATAGGTGCAAAAGTCACAGCGAATTTTGAATCTCCGGTAGTCTTTTCCAATTTTATAGACTGGGCAGCGCCATTCACTGAATACTTCAACGTAAGATCACCATTTCCGGCCAGATACTTGACCCCAAGCACATAGTACCCATCGGCAGGAACATTGTCCATTTGATAGGTGGTCCAGGCTCCAGAAGAGTTCGTGGTGGTAATATACATTCCATTGAAGGCATCCGTATTCTTGTCAGTCTTTGTCTCTATGTTGTTGGAATCCAGATAATCTTCGGCATCAATACGCTTGCCAAATTCGCCTATACCCATCCTTACAAACGAATACTCAGAAGAGCCTTCATAAGTAGCACAGGATTCGTAGGTCGGCGTACTCAGGCCCACACTAGATAACGACTGTCCAGCATTCAAGCCCTTGATAAGCTTACGTACATACTTTCCAGATGAAGTCAACTGTCCCTCGGACCAATCTCCGTTACTGCCACCACCAGAAATTGCCGCGGAAGACTCGCCCTTGTCACTAACAGACCAGTTAGCCCAACTAAAGCCGAGCCCTTCGACCCAAGACATCCAGCTGTTAATCCGAGTCCAGTCCAAGTTACCGTCACCAGAAGCCTGAGAGACGCCCCATTCCGTAATAAAGGTCGGGATCTTTTTGCACCTTGCTCTTCTCAAGGCGTTTTTCAATTTATCATGATATTCATCTGAAGCATAGAAATGCAACACATAACCAACATTTTCAACGTTCTTTATGGGGTCATCTCCGGCATATCCAATGCCCTGAGAGTAATACGGGGTACCCACAAGAATCATTCCCTTCTTGTCGTTCTGACGAATCTTCGGTATCACCTTTTCAGCGAAGGTCTTGATGGTCGACCACGAGGTAATCGTACCATTGCTACAATTCTCATACAAGGGTTCATTGTACAACTCGTAAAGAACCTTTCCGTTGTACCCTTTCTCGTTAACGTATTTAGAAACATCGGAAAAGAAGCTTCCCGTAGCATCAGCCTCTTGGTGTGCACAATGGGAATGGTTGTCTACGATGATATAAATGCCATACTTCATGGCCCAATCAATCATGTTTTTGGCTCTTGTAACGCTCTTTTCCGAAATGGCCGCTCGGACCACGGAGGCACCCCAGCCATTACCACTTGTAGAAGCCAGGGTCTTTATAACATTCTCGTTATAGAACGATTCGTAGCCCCACTTGTCCCAAAACATGCTCATACCGCGTATCTGCACGACATTATTTTTTTCATCGACAATGTAACCGTCGTCATTAAATGACAACGCTCCATGCTCAGATACAGGTGAACCCAAACACCAGCAAATCATGAGTAGAATTAATAATGTCGTACGCATACCGCAGTCCCGTTTAAAGCTATCGTTTATTTATACCGAGCAATCTTGCCATTCATCAACATCGCATACAGCATTTGCAAGCTGGGTTGGAAATACTTTGTATCGTTCGGCAAAGACTTTTCAAGAACAATGGTGTTACAAGCAGAGAGATTGCTTGCGTACTTCGAATCGATCATCAGCAAAGAACAGAATGCTGACTTGAATCCAATTCCTCCCACACCATGGGTCTCTGTATCTGTACCCTGATAGATATAGGAGCTCTTGACTTTATCAATATTACCATCCACCTGCTTGTAAATAAACTCCGCAGCCGTTTTAATCATGGACTTCACACGGTCGTCACCGAACCACAGGTAATCCCACACAAGTCTGAACGGAATACGGACTCCTTCCAGACCAAAGTACTTGTAGGCACCGTCCCTGGTAGTGGTCGCGCCATTTCCGGCATCTGTGGGCTTGCCATCGGCATCACTCCAGTCCGGCCACAATCCATTTCCGGCCTTCTGAACCTTCTGCATATATTCAATGGAAGCTTCAAGGACATCTTTCCATTTGTGATCCTTGTTGTCGTCATATTCAGCCAGCAGACGCAATGCGGCCAGCGAGAAATAACTGATATTATACACGTTGCCGGTGCCAAACAGGCCGCCATCACCGGGGATCATCAACTTGGTAGAACTCCAAACCTCGTCACGATAAATAGAGCTCGCATTTTCTAGAGCATACTGTTTGTACTTCTTATCACCCCACTTCTCATAGGCAACAAGCAAGGCCGCAACAATATCGATATCGGCATCTGTAGCAGAGCCCTGACCCTTAACAGACTGGAACCCATCAATCTTCCAGTTCATAAAATAGGACTCGGACTTCACACTGACTCGCCAAGCCAGGTAGTAGTTCATCAACGCATCAAACCGTTTCTGGTCTTCTTGGAACACCGTCAAGAGCATACCATAGCCAATACCTTCGGACACCGTCTGGCTCGGGGTATCAAATTTGATGCGTCCGGAAACCTTCAACCACTCCAACTTGTTTTCATTGAGGTAATCGTAATCTTCGGGCTTTATTTCTTCGTTGAAGGTAACGTAGTAACGATCAATCCAGTTATTGTACATCTTGTCTACAGCAGATGTACTCTTGTTAGAAGGGAAATTCAGTGTTCCCTTCATGGCAGATTCTTTACTACCCGATTTTCCCTCACTGTCACCGGATTTAGAAGAATCCTCGTTTTTACTACTGGAGGAATCTTCTTCTCCGTTCTGATTAGTGTTCGTACCCGTTGGGGTAGAGTCATCAGAGGAGCATGACACGAAAAACGCGAGCAAAAGAGACATTAAGAAACGAGTCTTCATTTCAAATCCTTTTTTTTGATAAAGTTCCATCTTAAAAATATAAATAAAACCGCCAATCGGATATTATTTTTTTGTAAAAAGAAAAATGGCGCCAAACAGTTGATTCATATCACATAACAAAAAAGAGAGCGGGATGTTTTACCCCACTCTCTTTTTAAGCTTTCCGCTTTATTACTTCAGGATGACCTTCTGAGCGTAGTTCACAGACTTGCTCTGAACGCGGATCATGTAGATACCGGCATCCAGAGAAGAGAGGTTCATGGAAGCAGAGCCGCTGAGGACCTTGCTAGCCACAACCTGGCCACGGAGGTTCACCACTTCCACATTAGCGGAGCTGGAGAGACCGGCCACAGACAGGGTCCTGTTGCTGAGCATCACCTTGGCAGAGACAGCGCTCATATCGATGATAGCATCGCTGCCGCCATCCTTGCTGCTGCCATCCTTGCTGCCGCTATCGTCCTTGCTGCTGCTGTCGTCACCGCTAGGTGCAGAGGAGTTACCGCACTCACCAGCCTTACCGAGTTCGGAGAGCGTGAGAGTACCAGAAACTTCAGCAGAGTTCGGGTTCTTGATACGGATCTTCATGGAGACGGCCTTAGTGGTAGCGTCTTCGATAGTGGTCGGATCCTTCTTAGCATAGCCATCCTTCTTGAACTTGCTCCAGGGCAGGTCCAAGTTCTTGGAACCAGGAGGCAAAATAGCATACCAAGTATCATAATCCGGGTGCTTGGTGTCATCCCAGCCGAGTTCCATCTGGAGATCTTCTTCGCCAGACCAGTTATAAACAACGCAGTAACCGCCGTTGGCACTGATGTCAATTTCGGTTTCTGCCTTGGTCCAGTTGAAGCCGATACCAGCAACAGCGGGAGCTTCCTTTTCGCCACCCGATGCGTGCATGCCGACTACAAGGCCCTTACCTTCAACCAGGTTGCTGGGGTCCAGCAGTTCACCCGTTTTGGAGTCAGTGGTAACGAGCTGCCACGTGCCCTTGTCATCCTTGTAGACCGGGCTATCGAAGGAAACCGTTCCACCACCTTCGTAAGCGAACCACCAACCGGCACTGATGTTGTAGCAGTGGCCGTAGTCTTCTTCTGCATCGTAGATAGACTGGTCGCAGGCCAGACGTTCGGGAGTCTGAACCTGGTAGCTATCAACGTCCATATTCCAAAGGGAACCCTTGGCAAGGACAACGCTAGCGGCCGCGAGGCCGAAGATTGCAAGATTCTTAGTCATAATTCTCTCTCTTTTTTTAGGTTATGATGTTAAAATATATCTTTTTTTCGGAAAAGTGAAAGTCTTTTTCGTTTTATTTTTGTTTTTTTACAAAAATGTGCAAAAAATCACTTACTTTTTCTTTTTCTTGGGTTGATAATTGACGTCGGGCCGCAAAATCTGCCCCACGGTTACCATCAAGGACACAATGGGCTCTTTATGATCCCCGGACAAGTCGTACAAGGCCACACCACCCAGACCAGCATCCTTGACATACTTGGCAAACTCCCTGAAAGAAGGGATGCCGTTAAAGACAATGGTCTCGGTACCACTAACCGCGACTTCACTCCAAGATTCCTCGTCAAAGGTCACCTTGTAATCCGGGCCGTCAAAAGCCTTCATCAGGTCCTTATACGAAAGCACGCCCTCGTTACCGGAACCCACACCTTCGTAAGAGGATCCCAACCCCTGAGCCTTATAAAAGGACTTACCATACATGGGAATAATGGGCATCATTTTTTCGGCATCAAGGCCAGCCTCGATGTAGGCATCTATTACGTCTTTGGCCTTTCTAAGGTTGGCATTGGGAGCAACAGAACTGACCTCTTCGCTCATCTGGTCCGTAAAATAAAGGGATGCAGAGGAAAGCCTTCCAAAGACATCGCTACCATAAGAGGAAGCCTTGGAAACATCGCTACTCAAATTGGCCGAAACCTTGATGTCAGCATCAGCCAAGGCCGAAACCAATTTCTTGAACACATCAAAATCCGATTTCTCTTCGGGAACCCAATCCAGCTCAATGCCATCGGCCTTGTACTTTTCCAGAGTTTCCTTGGCAGAATTCACAAAACCCGAAAGGGCATCTTCACTAGCCCCAAGGCCACGCATGGCATCTTCGTTACCAGCACCACCAACAGAAATAACTAAGTCTACCTTGTTCTGTTCCGCCAAGGAGGCCAGCTTTTCAAGATTGGGGGCGTCTGTATCGTCTGCCAGAGAAAGCTCGCCAGATTCAGATGGAACCAGGGATACATAGCGGATTTCTGTCAAAAAATCATAGCGAACGTCTTCGGGAGTAAACTGGGAATACTGCAGCCAGTAAGGGAAATAACCCGCCACGCGTCCAGAACCAGCCCACAAGGCCGTCGCAAAGGCAAGAGAAGCAATTGTTATACGCTTTAAAGACATGGGTAACCTCACTGAATCAAGTACTTTTGAGCAGACGTAGAATCATAGCAAAAACGGAACGCTCTGTAGTCCAGCATTGTAGCAGAGTTGTCCGTTATTGTATCGGGGACAACAGACGCTATACCCGCGGAACGGGAATCGCTCGCCGTGCAGAATCGATAGGCACGCCCCTCCATGCTCCCCAATAGCAAATAGTGCTTCTCAAACAGGGATTCGTTATACTTGAAATTTTCCAAGAAAGCCCTGTCTTCGGCCGAGTTCGGGGCACCCTTCTGCTGCTTGTTGAACTGGCAAAGAGCGTTCCTCATATCCTTGTCCAAAGAGTCAGCGCCCTTCCACAGGGAATCGGCCAAACCAAGGTAGACAAGGAACACTTCTTTAACTAATGCGGTATCACTAAGGAAATTCTTATTGTCTGCCTGAATATCTGCACTCGCCTTTGCTCTCGCTTCTCTTGCAAAGTTGGAATTATCCGGCTTTGCAGGGGCAATTACAAATACAGAATCGTCACCTTCGGCAACCATGTAGGAGTTGTTAGCCGAATCAAAGCGGTCAACGTTGTAGTATTGGTTATCGGCCAAATCCTTTTTCACCTGCTGGTACTTGATATCAGGATTAATCGTCAAGTACTCCGCCAGGGAATAATCCGAAGGAAGTCCAATAGCGACATCTTCATCGACACCCATATCAGAGCAGGCAACAACAGCCATTCCAGAAATCAGCAAACCCAAATAGAGATTTTTCTTATGCATAATTTCCTCCTAAAAATTCACCTTGACATCGGCCATGACTATGTTCTTGGAAATTTCCAGGGACTTTGACTCGATGTCCTTTTTCTTCTTGACCACCTCATAATCCAAGGAATTCTTCATAAGACCATACTGAACAGTCAGGTATGCACCCGCGGCAATTTTAACCTTGGGGCCACCCAGCACCAGCATTTCGTCTGCTCCGGTAATGAACCCACCATAGGGCTGGCCAAAGTCCGCCTTCAAATAATGGAGGCCCGCCAAAAACGCCACCGGTCCGTATACATCGGCATCAAGGCCAGCCGTAATCGCCGACTTCTGGCGTTCCAAGAATCCTTCTTCTTTCACCTGTTCATACGATGCAGACACATTCAGAACGCGGTCCCATTTCAAAAGATTGCCCACAGCCACATGGACACCACCACCTAACCTCAGGTAAGAGGATCCACTACCAAAGTAAAGTGAGTCTCCGGCTAGTTCATCGGCACTATAGTAACCACCCAAGGCACGAACTGTCACAGCGTCATTCCACTCAAAGGTCAGGTCCAGATCACCACCCTTGCGGTTAGGGGTAGCATACCCAAAGGGCAGCGCCATATTTACCGAGGGGTCATAGGCCTTGGACATGGCCAGCAGTTCTTTTCTCTTCATGGTCTTGTGGCTGTAACCATTACGGTAGAACTGGCCATACTTATAGTTGTTGAACAGTTCAAAATCAGCACTCTGCACGCAAATCTTTTCACCGTTCACCACCTGCATAGCGCAAGAGGTCTCGTCAAGCATCATGTTATAGGCAGCAAGGGGCACCGATTCGTACATGGAGAAATAAATATTTTCAAGAGAGCCCGACCGTGCAGTCTGCAGCAAAGCCCCCATAGTCGAATTATCTTGGGCATAGCCGCTATTGCTGTTCAGCACAGAGGTCAGTCCCATGGATATTGGAGACATAGCCGCTTCGGACTGGAATCCCTTATCCACCACCATTCCATTTATCTTACCCGACACATTCCAAGCCGGTGTACGATAGCCCACATCGGCATCTATATGCACACCCAGCTTGTTATTCAGTCTGGATAAGTTCGTTTTCTTATTCACCAAGGTCAGTGAATCTTGTTCAAAGAGATAGGCGCCCAAACCAGCAGTTCCATCGGGATTATAGATAGAATCCGTATAAACAGCCAACCTCTTTACAATGACGGAGTCTAGCTCTTCCTTGGATCTGGACCACCTAGAAACGCCTACTTCGGCCTTGGCTCCGTAGTATAGGCCGTTGGCATTTGCGTCACCGTCACGATAACCCAGTTCGCCGCTGAATACGTTGTTCTTTTCGTACTCAATGGGGTACCTGTTCGTCATCAACGTGGCACGTGTACTGCGAATACGGTCAAATACGTATACGTCGTTCACACCTACGGTAACGCCATAGGCATCTACACCTAGGCGTGCAGCTGTCAAATAGCGGTCCGTATCATCGAAGTCAAAGAACAACTGGTCAGCCTTTTTACCATTGTTTCTCAAGCGGGCAACAGTTCCCTGTGCATAGATATCGTCCATGGCCCCAACCTTGTAGGAATGGTAGGCGGCATTCAAGCCTTGCATCAGGCGACGGTTAGATCCGTCCAGGCTACGTTCCTCCATGACCGCTTCACGGTGTTCCCGGAGAATTTCCGGTTCCATTATGTAGTCCGGAGTGGGCTGATAGATTGTCAACGGGGTGTAGCTCACCCGCATAGTACCCAAGTTGAAATCCACATGACGATTGAGGATCAAGCCATCATAAGACCACCAATCAATCAGAGGAACGTTATTTCCCTGTCTATGGGCGTTATCCCAATCTTCATGGACCCGGATGCCGAACTTGGCCTGGGTTTCCTTGCTGGGGCGGATAGAGAACAACAGATTGGCATGGGTATAGGCCTGAGCCTCCGCCTTCTGCGTATCATCAAGCAAAGCGTCAGAATCAACAGAAGACCGCAGATAACCGGCCTTCACGGAACCCCCTACAGAGAATCCCAGTGTATTACGCTGGATATCTTCCAGTTTTTCCAAGAAGCTCTGCTGCTTCTGCTCTACGGAGACAGAATCAGAAGTGTCTTGGGCAAAAGCCGAGGCTGCAGCAAAGCAGGATACCAGCAACGAGCAATTAAAAATTTTCGTTTTCAAGTTCATAGTCTCAGCCTCTTTTAAAATTCGATATTGATTCGAGCATCGATGATGCTTTGTGTAAATTCATGGGTAATTCTAGAAGCGCCAGCGTTATCGGGCAAGGCGGCCATATAGTCAGGAACATTGGATTCAGAGAGGTCTTTAATACCCTTAGTACGGTACGTGTTCTTGACAGATATCTGTCCGTAGTTCATAGAGAGCCAAGCATGGGGAGCCACCGTGTAATCCAAGCCAACCATCCACTGTGTCTGTTCCCCGTTCATGATTGGGGCCACAGTCACGTTCAGACCAGAAGTCATAGCCTGCTCGTATTTAGCCATACCAGTATTGATGTTGGTACGAATCATCTGGAAACCGGCAGACACACCAAAACGTTTGAAGTAACGCCAGTAGAGGCCTCCATTGACAAAGTCAGAATTCATCTTTGCCTTGTCGATTTCCTTGGTCGAATACTTATAGCTACCGCTCAACTCTAACATAGAGTCAAAGCCTATCAGTTTAAAGACATCTACCTTGGCACCACCGCCCATTTCGGTAAACTTGGCCTTTTCGCCAGTGGGCAGCAAGGATTTCACCTGTTCTTGCATAATGAACAATCCCTGGGCTTCGATAGCATTGTCCTTGCCGAATCCGCCCACAAGATTAGCCTTCACACCCGTACGGTTCGTAGTGGCAAGACCGTTGGGGAGGGCTGATTGCAAAGCCGGGTCCGAAAGCAGGTCCAACAGAGCCAACTCGTGACGTGTGAACACTGCCGTCGTGTAAGAGGTCTTTGAATAGGGTGCGATATTGTAACTCTCGTTCTGCGAAAGATCTCCCAACGGAGACACATTTGTCAAAGAAGAAGAAACAGGGGAATGTCTGGGCGTAAAGTAGTACATGGCGTCAAAAGACGAATACAGGGGCGCATAAGTACCATACTTAGTCAGATTGCCATCTTTATCTGTATTCAAAATTCGACGTGCTACAAAAGAGGGCGACTGGGCCATATTGTTGTACCACGAAGAATCATTGCGCAAATAAGCGGCATTGATCCTGGCGTTCCACAAATCGGTCTTGTAACCAGCCTGAAGTTCACCGTTCAAGGCCATACCCTTGTCATCTTCTTTTACGGGAACATACAGCTTGTTGCCTTCTTTATCCTTACCATTCTCCTTGTACTCATAAACCTCATCTGTCGACATAGCCGCTTCGGCAGTCAGGTCAAGGATCAGGTTCTTGTTGCCCAAGAATCCAGCAACATCACCGCCCAGACGTCCCGACACAATCTTCGTGTTTTGCGGCAGGGAATCCAGGTAATTGGTCGGCAAGTAACTGAATTCCTGTTCATCTGCATCGTAGAAGTAATTGCGGTTGATGGAATTTTCATCGTCCACAATCCACAGGTAAGTTCCTGCCAGCATCAGGTTCCGATTCATCGGGAACCATTCCAAGTTTCCGCTGACAGCGTACTTGTCGAAATTGCCAGCCTGGGAGGCTCCCGGAATATCTTCATTAGGCAAGATATTACCTTCGTAACCTGAAAAGTCCAGATATTCCCCACGGCGGACTCTAGCGGCAAAAGCCTCTGCGCGAACTTCGCCCAGCGTTTCACCGAAGCCCCTGCGAAACTGGAGGCTTGCGCCCTGCAAATTGCGCTGGTTTCCTTCAAGCAAGGCGTCTCCACGGACCATTTCCTTGTTACGGGCAAAGATCATGGGCTCGTACATGATTTCCACACCAGGAGTAAAAACCGTCAACGGAGAGATCTGGCTGCGGAAATCACCAACCACCCAATAGAAAGAATTACCAACGTTTCCTTCTACATTGAGCCACGGGAATGTGACCGAAGTCGCCGCTGCCGCAAAGTAGTCCTGCATACCGGCAAAGGTACGCATCTTGGCATTGACACGGACATTATCCCAGGGACGGAAGCCGAAATCCAAGTCCATCTGGACAAATTCCGCCACTTCCCTATCGGGCATCAAATTATATGCGTTAACATCCTGGTCAGAATCCACGTGCGAATTGGAATAAACCGCACGCACGGTACCGCCAATATCTACACCTTTCTTGGACTCAATAGATTCAAGGGTACTGTCAATCTTGGCAGCATTTGTCGCGTTTACGGATGCAGCAGCAAGGGCCGCAGCCGACAACAAAATAGTCCCTGTAAAACGCAACATTTTCAAACCTCTTTCGGTGTTCTTTTGATAAATCTTCTTCATTTCAAGCCTCCCTAGAACCAAATCTTTGTTTCAGCTTGAACATAATGCGCCTTCCAATCATTCTCGGGGGCAGTTTCATCACTATTGGTCATCCATCTGTAGCGGAAGTGGATACCGGCACGGTCTGCAAAGTCCCAGTCAAAGCCAATGCCGATGGCCGTCTGTAGAACATTGAGCGGAGCCTTTTCATAGTAGGTACCACCCTTCATATAGGGCGCAGCGTAGGCTCCGGAAGTACTATTCAAACCAGAATTGAAGCTTCTCTGGATGTAAGCATCCTGGGCACGGAAAATTTCGAAACCAAGGGTCAGTACCGCATGCAGCGTAGGAGTAATTGCCACGGCCGGTTCAGACTGGACATACCAATCAATCATGATCATATCGTCCTGTTCTTCGCTATACCCGAGAGGAGAGAACGTGGTAGAGACTCCAGACAGAGCCGAGTACAGCTGCAACATGATGTTCCGGTCGGTATTGAACCAATGTCCAATATCATAACCCAGGTCAAGAGCCAGGGTGGAGTTCCATTTTTCGTGACGGGGAATATTCACATTTCTTGCATCTTCCACTGTTTCGTAGGGAACAAAGCTATCCCACAGTTCCCACGTTCCACCACGGACACCACCTTCTTGGTGTACCAAGCGGGACTGGCCATAGGCGCCACCCACACGAGACAACTGACGTCCGCGAACGTTACCGGAGTCGGAATTGAAGAGCGATTTGTGCCTGGTCCAAGAGTTCGTGGATTCCCACATAGCACGGCCGTTCAGGTTATACTTGTAGTTGATGACGTCTTCACCCTTTTCGACCTGCTTGTGGACACCATACTGCACATGGGTACGGCCTCTGCTGAAATCGGGTTCAAACTTGAAGTTTGCACCCATCATGTTGGGCCCGTAACGGAACGTACCGGCACCGGCATACCATTCATCTTGCCGCCAAGAACGGAAACGAGAAGGATCAGTCATGCCATAGGGAGAGAAGAAATCTTTTTCGAAATAGACTGCTTCCATAGTGATAGGAATCAAATGCTTGTCTTGGGCCTTTACATACATACCCAGAGCCGGCTTAGACGTGTTCGTCCTGGAATATTCCTTTTCGTATTTCTGCTTTGAACCAACCTCACTCAACGGCTCTGTGGCGTCCTTGAAAACCGTGGAATCATCCCAGCTCAAGGCCACATCCATCATCAAGTAGAACTTGGGAGTCAAGTTGCCCTTGATGTCGACAGAGGCGACATGGTAATCGGAAATACCCACATTGCCTTGACGATCTGTCACAACAGGCTTTGCTTGATAGTCCGGTTCGTATATCTGGTCTTTTTCGTAAATGACGCCCATGTAGTTGCCACCAAGGGTCATGTCGGCATCCAGGAACTTGATCTTCTCCTTGGCCAAACGTCCATGGACAACCTGACCGCGGAAATCATAGGTACCCACCATCTCAAGTTCGCCAATCTGGGAACCGAGCATGCGCAAACCATCACGAGCACCGATATCCATGTCCATAGGCTGAGAAAGCATCGCCTGAGCCTTCAAGTTCCAGGGCAAGGTATGAACATCCAGGAAAAGGCCGCCAAAGGAACGGTTCGTCCAGAAGGCACGACCACCTTCCTTAACCGGCTTGAATCCCTTTTCTTTATAGTAGGTACTCACCACCTTTTCGTCTTCGAAAAGTTCGTACTGGGAAAGGAACCTAGGACTAGTTTCACGTTCCCACATGGTCAAGGGGCTAGCACTTTTCCAGATGACACCACCAGCAAGCAACGTGGCACCAAAGTTACCCGTGCGCATATCTACGCCAGCAAGCATATTCTCGGAAATACGCAAACCGTAGTAATCCGAGGAATGCAGGTACAGGACCCTCTCGCTGTTGTTAAAGGGGCCATCGTTAGGCGAAGAGGCATTGGAATTCTCGAAGTAACCCGAGAAATCAAAGGGCAGGTACAAGTTCGTGAAAACCGTCAAATAAGACGCCGGAGAAACCACAACACCAACGGTTGCTGCAGCCTCGACCTTGGTCCTTACGCGGTCGTCTGCCTGCAGGTAGGAATCTTCGTAATAATCAAAATTCTTAAAGCGGATAGCAATATCGCCAGACACTGCCACAGGATTATCGTCCTTACCCACCACCGTGGAGCCGGCATAGGCTTCAAGGGAATCCAGTTTCTCGTTCAGGGAGTCCAATTCCGCAGCGGTCATAGGAGCGGCCCAGGCAGCAGATGCGGCCAGACCAAAGGCTATCAAAGAAAAAGATTTCATGTATTTATGCATAAAAAACCTCATCACAGCTCGTTGCGGAAGGGATAACCGCTGGGACCTTTATAGGCTTCGCCGGTTTTCTTGATGACGATATCGTCCATCCAAACCTTAAACGACTCATTCTCCCCTTTACGCACTTCTAGACGGAAGCCCTTGAAATTGCTCCAAGCAAAGGGAAGCATCACATCGCGGGTGTTCTTGGCATCCCAGTACAGACCGGTCATGCCGAAGCTCTTGAGAGGAATACTAAAATGTTTCCATTCCGTGGTAATATCACCGAAGCTCTTGGAACGGAGCTTGACCTGCAGGGACTCGCCATTGCTCTTGACGCCATCGTCCACAAGCACGAACAGGGCATTCTCTTCGCCCTTGGCACCCTTAATCCAGAATTCAAGAACACCTTCTTCTAGATAAGGAGTCAGGTCCACAGAACCCGCAATACAAATAGCCACACCGGAATAGTCATCGGCAATCAATTCGATTTCCATAGCCAGGTCGCCTTCTTTAGCACCAGCCACATCCGTCATCACCGGTTCGGGGTTTTCACGAGGATACTGATATGTGTATCCACCGCCACGGGGAATGCCTTCGCGCATAACCACCGATATCACATCAGCATCGCTGTGGAAAGGCTTCACTTCTTTTTTTACAAAGCGAGAAGCATCTCTATCCCGATAATCACTAAAGGCAGCAAACGATACCGTCACCATGGACAGTAAGGTCACCCCGACTAGATAAGGAATTCTCATAGAAACTCCAATTTGAAACAGAAATCCAATATAACGCCTTAAATATACCACTTTTTCAAAAAAAATCTCTTTTTTTTTGGAATTATCCCTTTTACAAGTGTAAACAGATATGCTTTACACTCTATTCCCCGCTTTCTTTGATTTATGTATTTTGGTATTATGAACAAACATATACTTTATTTTACAATTTCCTTCGGAATTGCCAGTCTTCTTACCGGTTGCGGCGATTCCGATTCCGATGGCAACATTGTCGGCCCACAAAAGGGTGATTCCTCCAGTAGCGCGGGATCTTCCAGCAGTGCCGAACCAGTACCCGTGGTTAAGCCCATTGACTACTCCAAAGCCGTAGCCATGAACAAGAAGCTCGGCAAGGGCATCAATTTCGGCAACACCTTTGACGCCACCTGTGAAACCTGCTGGGGCGCAGGACCACTCGAAAAAGAGCAGGTAGACTATGTAGCCAAAATGGGATTCCAGACAGCCCGTCTACCGGTACGTTGGGATGAGGCCGCCTCTAAGGAGGCCCCCTATACCATTGACCCGAGCTATATCAGCCGAGTCAAGGAAGTCCTTGAATATTTCAAGGCTAACAAGATGCGCGTAATGATGAACATGCACCACCACGATTCGTTCCTATACGACCTTGTCTACTCCGACGAATCGTGCAATAATATGTCATATAAACAAAGAAAGAATAACGGGTGCAATCATCAAAAGGCAAAAGAGAACAAAGATAACCTCGAAAAGAACCTGACCCGCGTAGACTCTATCTGGGCCCAAATTTCTAGGGAATTCAAGGATTACGACAACGACTTCCTTTTGTTCGAGCTGTTCAACGAGCCCGTATACGGAGTCTCATCGGCCACCTACAACGAGATGATCAAGAGGACCTACCCCATTATCCGCGCCACAAATCCTGGTAGAACCCTAGTCTATAACACCTACCCATGGGGTGGTGCCGGAGGCATCAGAAGTCTTGCTCTTCCAGAAGATGGCAATGTAATTATCGACATCCATTATTATGAGCCTCAGAAATTCACCCACCAAGGACACAACTCTCCCTGCAAGACAGAAGAACCTGTAATCTGGGAAGGGGCCCGTTCCGAAAAGGACAAGATTGTCAGCGATTTCCAGGCCATGCGTGACGACGCTAATGCCAAATTCCCCGCTACAAACCCAGAAGGCGTCCCCATTACCATTGGTGAATTCGGCGTCTCGACCTGCGCCAACGTTCCCTCTAAGGCCAAATGGATTCAATTCGTCGTTGAAACGGCGGAAAGCCACAACATGAGCTGGCAATACTGGGCATTCACCTCTGTAGGCGGGTTTGAACTCTACGACAAGTATTCGGGAACATGGGAAACCGCTCCAGTGGCCGCCCTTGGGATTGATACTACAGGACTCGGACCTATTGAGATAGCCCCTAAGGAACCTGAAACTACAGAACCGACGGAAACGGAATCAAAAGACACCGATTCTGAAGGAGCAAATCCATAAGACGCTGAATAAGCTAACTCGCCAAGAAGAAAAAGTGACCCGCCGGCATAGCCGGCGGTTCTTCATATACGGGCATAGCCCTAGGATACTAGCAACGCGTTACACGCGTTGACGGTCTGACACTGGCGTACGGTCCTTACTGGCAGCCCGCAAGCGGGCTAGAGTTTCCCTAACATGGTCAGCTGGTCTCCGTACTTGTCCTCATCCAGCTGATGTTTGATGTAGTTCGCTATCTTAACCGCATTCTTGCCTGCTGTGTCGACATAGTAACCTCGGCACCAAAATTCCCTGTTCTTGTATTTGAACTTCAGTTCGGGAAACCTTTCGTACAACTGCAGGCTACTCTTCCCTTTTAAGAAGCCTACCACGCTGGACACGGCGAACTTGGGCGGTATCTCGAGAAGCATATGCACGTGGTCCGGGCAGACTTCTGCCTCGATAATCGTTATTTTCTTCCATTCGCAGAGCGACCGGAGGATTTTCCCGATTTCAAGCCGTTTCTGCCCATAGAAAACCTTTCTCCTGAATTTAGGGGCGAACACTATGTGGTATTTGCAGTTCCAGCTCGTATGAGCCAATGTTTGTATATTTTCCATGTTAATCCTTTGGTTTCATTGTTATGCAGTTTGTCAGGCCGCATTTCAATTATAATCAAAGGATTTCTTGTTTTCAGCACCGCCAAAAGGCTTCTTTAGAACCACCAGCCTAGCTGGTGGTTTTCGTTCATACAA
>JAFVGH010000029.1 GCA_017475045.1 Fibrobacter sp.
AGAAAAGCCAGTGCAGATTTTCCCAGAGCCGGATGGTGCCCTGGACATCAATCTTATTCCCTTGGTAGGTGATGTAGCCAAGGTTCTTCCATGTGTTTGTCGTGGTCCGGCTAACGCCCATATATGCGGAAAATTCCGACGCATTGCAGAAATCCCTCTTCTGGGAGTATTCCTTCAGGCGCTCCAGCTGCTTCGACCAGTTCTCTATCTTCGGCACCGTGAACGCCAGGAATTGTTTCACGTCCATTGTCTTCAGGTCCTTACTGAGGAGCATGGCGGCTACTTCGGCCGCTTTCTTTGCATCCACCTGGAGGCTGAGTATATTGCTTTCGTTCTGGGTCATAGGGCGCTTATTTCTTCATTTCCGTATCAAAGAGTTTCATGGCATCGGCCTTGGTCTTTTCGGCGATGGCAATATAGGGTTTCATGGACTGGTAGTCGGAGTGGCCGGTCCATTTCATCACGACCTGCGGCGGAATACCGCTGGAGAGGGCGAAGCAGATGAAGGTACGACGGCCGGCGTGGGTGCCTATCATCTCATACTTCGGGAAGGTCTCCTCTACACGTTCCCCACCACGGTAGCAGGTACGGGTGACGGGCTCATTGAACCCAGCCAGTTCGCAGAGGTGCTTCAGGTAGCGGTTCATCAGCTGGTTGGGCAAGACCGGCAACGCCAGGTTGTCCGGGAAGGTCTGCTTCTCATATTTCTTCAGGATCTGCTTGGCGAAACTGTTCAACTCGATGGGCAAGCGGTCGTAGGTCTTCATCGTGGTGATATACATCACACCGTCCTTAATGTCGGTCCGTTTGAGGTTAGCCATGTCAGAATAACGGAGGCTGGTGAAAGCGCAGAAGCAGAAACAGTCCCTGGTCTTGGCAAGTCCGCCGGCGTCTTCTACCACCTTTTCGTATTCGTTGCCGTTCATGTCCGTCAGCGTCACCTTGGTTCCGTTCTTGGGGATTTCGAAATTATAAAGGTGTAGCAGCTGCTCCTTGGTCAGGAAGATGACCGGCTTCTCCAGCACCTTGAACTTGGGCCGGTAGCGCTTGATTGTGTCTTCTTTGGTGTAATTCTTCCGGAGCGCCCAATACATGAACCAGCGCAGATTATTGAACTGCTTGGTAACGCTCTTCTCCTCCAGGCCCAGGTTGCGGAGGTAGATGACAAATTTATTGATGCCGGATTCGTTGAAGAATTCGAAGGTCACTTTGGGATTGAACTTCTCAACGTGATTCTTGAAAGTTTTCCAACACTGGTGCGTGGCATACGCCCAGCCGTTGGCCGCCCCCTCTTCCTTGGTGAATTCGTCCAGGCGCGTGAAGAAGCCGACACGCTTCACCTTCACCGGAATCGGATTCTCCTCCGTCTTCATCTCCAGCGCCTGCTTCAGGTGCTTCTTGATGTCTTCTTTTGTGGGCTTCTCCTTCAGGTCCATCTCCCACTCCGTGAAATGAGACTTAATCTTCTGCAGGTCGGCATTGATCCTCTCGGCGGGGACTTCTTTGGCATTCTTATAGCTCTTCGGCTTCACCTTGTTTCCATCCCAGTTATCAGGATTGATGGAGTGGCCAATCGTGGACTGAAGGGTAACACCCTTCACCGACAACTGGACGCGGATTGCCTTCTCCTTGGTACGCTTACTTTCGCGATTTTCGAGGTATACTGTAACTGGCATAATCAGTCTAAGTTTAAAATCTACGCATAAAGTTACGCATAAAATTTTGAAAATCCAAATATACTTCGATTTACTATACTTTCGCTAAAGTGGCTATAATCAAATACTTATAAAACTATTTTTGAATATTATTGTTCTTGAAAATGGAGTCCTATGCTCCACAAAAATCCCCCTCAGAGTAGCCTGAGGGGGATTTTTCGTATATAGTGGCCCAAATAATGTCCCATTTTTTCAAAGAATCCTGCGAAAAAAGATGCTCGTAGGCAAGCGCAGTTTCTAGAAGAATTTCCTCGGCTTGTCCCGTCATTAGCAAAAGAACTGGAAATAACAGCCCGGACAGGCCTAACGATAAGAAAGCGGCAAGGTCATTTCAAATGAGAGTCCCCCTTCCGGGCGTAGGCTGGCCTTGATCTCCCCACCGTGGAAACCGACTGCATTCCTGACGACGGAAAGGCCGAGTCCGCTGCCGGTATCCACATTCCAATCCGTGCCGGTCATCCCCGGAATCCGGAAAAAACGCTCGAATATCTTGTCCAGCATTTCCGGAGGAACGCCCACGCCGGTATCGTAGTAGAAGCATCTGCCAGGCTTCGCTTCGACGTGGATCTCCGTTCCCTCGCCCGCGTATTTGTAACTGTTCTCCACCAGATTCCTGAATACGGCATACATCAGACTCGGACTGCCGTTCATATGCAAATTCTCCGGGACGCTATTCTCAACCGTCATCCCGCGCGAAGAGATCTTTTCGGCGAATTCATCCAGGACGCTGTCGACGATTTCCTTCAGGGCGAACCGTTCGACCTTGATCATCTCCGGGGATTCCTCGATCTTGGTGACCAGTCCGATGTCCCGCAGCAGATCCGACAGACGGAGCGTCTGCAGATAAGCCCGCTGGGTAAACAGCTCGCGCCGCTCATCATCCATATCGTGGAAGTCGGTGAGCGCTTCCAGATAACCGCGCAGGCTGCTGACGGGGGTCCGCAGTTCGTGGGCAATGTTGTGCGTCATTTCCCGTTTCAGGCGCTGATTGTTGCGGCGTTCGCTTTCAACGGCATTCAGCGCGTCCTCCAGAGATTTGTAGCCCCGCAGCATCGAATGTCCGATCAGGGCCAGGAATATCAGAAGCAGAATAACCCCTACAACGACGAATATGGTATCCGACCTCAAAAAATGCTTCAGGTCAACCTCATACGGGACCGCCACGCGGATGATCCGGTCTCCATCCATCTTGGTCAGATAGCAATAGTCGCGACCTTCCGTCTCAGAATGCCGGATGGCCCAGCCAGGACGGTCTTCCCGGCACTCGAGGAATTCAGGCCGTTTGCTGTGGTCGGTCGACAGATCGGGTTCATCGGAATCATACAGGACACCCCCCTCTTTTGACAGGAGCGTGACGCGGACCTCTTCGTTGAACGAGACTTCGGGACCGAAGATGGCAATCCGGTCCGCGTATTCTTCCAGACGCGATTGAAGGACCAGTTTCTTGTAATTCCGCTCGCTGTGCATTGTATAGACGGAGGCGGCCAATGAGAAAACGCCGACTACGACCGCCATATACAGCAGCAGCTGCTGCAGGTAAGATTTGTTACTGCTCATATTTCAAACTATATCCAAAACCTACGCGGCTGACCAGCAAGCCTTTGTGGTCGGCCAGTTTCGATCGGATATGCGCGATGTGGACATCTACGGTCCGGTCAATAACAAATGGTGCATCCAGCCAAAGCGCCTTGATGATCTGGCTGCGAGTGAAAAATATCCCCTGATTCTGGATCAGGAACGCCAGGATCTCATATTCCTTTCTTGAAAACAGGACCTCATTGCCTTCGAGGAAGACTTTCTCCGCATCCAGATCGACCGACAGGAGGCCGCAATGGACCAATCCAGTGCAACTTGACGCGGAGCGTTTCAGGACCGCTCCGATGCGCGCTAACAGTTCCGCCGTCGAGAACGGTTTCGCAACGTAATCGTCACCCCCGGAAGCGAAGCCGGAAAGGAGGTCTTCCTCCGAAGACCGGGCGGTCAAGAAGATAATGGGTATCTTACATCCTTTTTCCCGGAGGACCCCGGCCAGTTCATATCCGGACATCCCCGGGAGCATTACGTCCAGCAGGATAAGCCGGATCCTGTCGTTCATCATTTCCAACCCATTCTCGGCACTCTCCGCTTCATAGGTCTTGTAGCCGGCCCGTTCGAGACTGAACTTCAGGATCTCCCGAAGGTCGGCGTCATCTTCTATAATCATGATTTCTTCCATAATGGCAAAGTTACATTTTTATGAGGCCGTTACCAACGGCTTAACAGAAACTTAACCGCCGTTTAATAGACGCTTAACAGCGTCTGTTTTTCTTTGCAGCGGTTAAATACAGAAACAATGGAAATGAATAAGACTGAAAACAGGGTGACTAAAGCGGAGAAAATCTGGCGAATCTATAACTGGATAAGGTTTATCTTGTTCATAATCTTCATCCTGTTCTTGGTCATCGGATTGAACAGGGCGTCTTAGTTTAATATCAATCGAAACAGAATGACACAGTTTATTTTTGGCGGGATCATCGTATTCCTATGCGTACTTGCCATATTCGATCTCGTCGTTGGTGTGAGCAACGACGCCGTCAATTTCATCAACTCGGCCATCGGTGCGAAAGCCGCACGTTTCAAAACGATCATCGCGGTCGCGGCCACCGGCGTTTTCGCCGGTGCCGCCCTGTCCAACGGAATGATGGATGTAGCCCGCCACGGCATATTCGCCCCACAGTATTTCAGTTTCTACGAAGTTATCTGCATTTTCCTGGCCGTGATGGTCACAGACGTGATTCTTCTCGACATTTTCAATTCCCTCGGGATGCCGACGTCCACCACCGTTTCTTTGGTGTTCGAGATGCTGGGAGGCGCACTCGCCCTATCACTGGTAAAGATGGTCCGGGAAGACGGCCCCGGCCTGGGAGAGCTTCTGAATACGGACAAGGCCCTGAGCGTAATCGCCGCCATCTTCCTGTCCGTCGCCGTAGCCTTCATTACGGGCATGCTGGTGATGTGGATATCCCGGCTTGTATTCACCTTCGTCAAACCACGGAACGGATCCCTGAAAACCATCTTGTTCGGCGGAGTCTGCGCCACGGCCATCGTTTGGTTCCTGCTTATCAACGGACTCAAGGGTTCTGTCTTTATGACGCCGGATATCAAAGAGTTCATCAGTGAGAACACCTGCACCCTCCTGGCCATCGGCTTTGCGGCGATGACCACCCTGATGACGATACTGGCCTTTTTCAAAATCAACATTCTCAAGACGGTTGTCCTGATGGGGACCTTCGCGCTTGCAATGGCTTTTGCAGGAAACGACCTCGTAAATTTCGTGGGTGTCCCGCTCACAGGGCTTGACGCGTTCCTCGATTTCTCGGCCAACGGGAACGGCGATCCCGATGCCTTTATGATGACTTCCCTGCAGGAAAGCGCCCATACCCCAGTCGTATTCCTACTGCTCTCCGGGGCTGTTATGGTCCTGACCCTGATCCGTTCTAAGAAAGCCCAGAACGTCGTCAAGACCAGTGTAGACCTGTCCCGGCAGGATGAGGGAGATGAAATGTTCGGCTCCTCCTCGGTGGCCAGAAGACTAGTCCACACCTCCCTGCGCATCTCGGCTTTCCTGGACAGCCTGGTTCCCGCAAAAGTGAAGGCTGCCATCGGGAAGCGTTTCAACCAGGACGGGACCGCCCTCGAAGAGGGAGCTGCCTTCGATATGGTCCGAGCCTCCGTCAATCTCGTCCTCGCAGGTCTTCTCGTCGCATTGGGTACCTCCTACAAGCTGCCGCTGTCAACCACGTATGTAACCTTTATGGTAGCGATGGGCGCCTCCCTGGCCGACAGGGCCTGGACTCGGGACAGCGCGGTCTTCAGGATCACCGGCGTACTCTCCGTAATCGGCGGATGGTTCATCACGGCCGGAGTCGCGTTCATCATCTGTTTCTGCGTGACGAACGCGATGTATTTCGGCAGGTACTTCGTGATGTTCCTTTTCATCGCACTCTCCGTCTATCTTCTCTGGAGCAACCAGAAACGTTTCGCAGAAAAGAAGAAGCAGGAGGAGGATGAACTGTATGACAGAATGCTTTGCAGCCATGACGACGAACAAATCTGGAGCCTGCTCCGTGAGCACATCCTGCTGGGCAATGCCGGCCATCTCGCGTTCGTTGCGGATGCCTTGAAAAGATCCACGGAAGGATTCCTGAACGAGGAATACAGCCTCTTGAGAAAACTGGACGGACAGATAGACGAGCAGCGGAAAGCCCTCAAGCGCCAGCGCAAGCGGGAAGTCATCTGTATGCGTCGGCTCGATCCGAAACGCTTCCTACCGCTGAACACCTGGTATTTCCTGGGTATCAATTCCTGCAAGCAGATGCTCTACTGTATGAAGCGAATCAACGATCCGGTCATGGAACACGTCGGCAACAGCTTCTCCCCGATACCGAAGGAATTCCATGAGGCATTCATTTCCAGAAGGGACTGTGTCATCGCGCTCTATCTGAAAGCATTGAAAGACCTCCGGGAAGGCGATTTCGACGATATGGACCGCTTGAGAAAAGAATGCACGAAACTTGAGAACGACATTTCCGACGACTGCCGGATCGCCTTGGAAAGCGCGCAGGAGCCCGGGATCAATCTCGACACGCTGATGCTTACGGTGCAAGTCTTGCAGGAATCCGAGCAGTTGACCAGTCTCCTGAGCCAGATGCTCCGGGGCATGATTCATTTCGAACCGTCTTCGTCGTTTTGAGTTATACCATCGAAGAAGCCTTTTATGCAAGAGGACCGGAAAGCGGCCTATACGCCAGCAGCACGGTACTATGTGAAAGAGTGTAGCAAGGACAAGCTGGTGCTCTCGCGCGAAGAAGTGAATATGGGCGGGCCGAACCTGATCGAGGGCGATGTGACGTTCCGGAGGATGGGGCTGTATACCAAGTAGATTCTTCGGTTTTTGCCTTGATATGACAAAACTGCCGTCACTGTTTGGGTGGCGGCAGTTTCTTTTCCTATTCGATTTGACCTACCTGTTTCTACCCCAACCATTGTTTCTCTTCGTGCCGTCCCAGTTGGTGAGTTCATTGTTAGAACCACCACCGCCTAAGTTGGCACCTCCCCTGCCTCCGGCTGCGAGCATCAGCCCTTCCATGATCTCCCTGGGGACACTCATTTCCTCGCTGAGTTGCTTTGTGCGGGTTGCCGCGAGATCACTCATGAAAGGGGTTGTCCCTTTCCAATTAACTTTTCCGAGCAGGCTTTCTGTTGCCTGCGTTCGCTGGTCTTTATCTGTCGGATCCAGACCGCACATATACGCCTCGGCGATAATGCCGCTGCCGATAACACTCTCATCATCCTGGGAGAAGAGATATTTATCGTAGTCTTTGGCGAAGTCGGATATGGCTTTTGTCGCGTCAGTTATCCACTGGTTTATCTGCCTTTGGAAAGACTCCTTGTTCCGTCGGATGGTTTCCCAAATCTCTTTGATCTCGGGGATGGCGAGCATATCGTGGACCTTTTCTTCCGCATCGCTTGCCCTGCGCCTTTCTCCAGTTGCGATTCGATCCGCTCTCTCTGCCCGCCTATTGGCTGATTCACACTCAGCCTGAAGTTTCCGGACAGCTGTTTCGTCAACTGACGCTAGCTTTTCCTTCAGTCGGGTGTTCTCCGCAGTCAGTTTCTCATTGGCCTCATGGAGTATCCGGTTTTGCTCAATCTTGTCTGCGATATCCTTTTTCGTCTGTTTGTAAAGGGCTTTGCCCGCACGCAGAATCTCCTCTTTCTGCGTGGCCTTCGCTTCCATGAGTTTGGTCTGCAAATCCGTCAGGATCTTTTTAACCGCCTTCTTCCGTTCCGCCTTCCACTCATCCTTCCCTAACATAGGGATTGGAATATCGAGTTCTTTCTTTATGGCTTCCCTGGCTTCGTTGACCAGCGGATCCGTTGCAAGCTCATGAACGTAAAATTCCTCCTCTTTGATATCCATTGCTTTGCAGATAGAATTCAGGGTATCGGCTAATTTGTCTGTCTCTTCCTTGAGCGCCTGATTCTTTGCCTCCTGCTTCTTCTGTATGAATTCGTTCCGTTCCAGATGTTCAAGTCCGGTCTCGGACTTCTTCTGCCCTCGCTGCATCTTCAAGATCTCGGCAAGAAGATCCTGCATCTTCGACATATCCGTCTTACTCAGTTTATACGACTTGCCGGTGAAAGGGTTAATCCAATCCCAGACGATATGGGCGTGATAGTTAGGTTTCCATCCGGTCTTTTCTTCACTGTCTTCATAATGCCCCTCGTCCCGGTGGATGTGTATTTGGATTGCTCTTATGCCCCACCTCTCCTGAACGGCATCGGTGAATTTCATCAGGTCGTCCATCGTCGTGTTTTCTTTTACGATTACCACTCCTTCGCGAAGGGGGCTGCTACCATGACGGACACGCTTTTTACCATTCTTGTCTGTATATTCCACGTCCTTCTCCTGCATCGCCCTGCCGGTCAGCTCCTTCACAACGGCTTTTTCCGAAACATAGTATTCCTGAAGAGTTTTCCCGTTCATGATAGGTGAGACATAGGATTCGTTCTTGTGAGTCAGATCTGTGCGTATGTAAATCTTCTTCGGGTCGAGGGCTTTAAGGTAGTCGTTGTCCCGCCTGTTGTGTGCCTCGCTCTGGGCGATGTTGCACGGTTTGATATGGATAGATGCTTTTGCGTTTGTGCTCATGACGTTTACGTGTTATGTGTTTGACTTGTTGAACGGGGTATCGGGGCAGCGCCCTGATCGGAGGGTGCAGGGAGAGGGTCACTCCCTGTCTGGGGATACAAGGGGCGTCTCCCCTTGCCCAGGCCCTCGGCAGAGCCCACAACTACAGGAGCGGAGCGCGTAGTTATAGTGGGCTATAACAGGGCGAGCCCTGCTGTTTAACCTGCCACCCTCCGGACCGGCTTCACTCCTTTCTTCTTTTCCCTTCATTTCGGGCCTTTGTTTGGCCTCTTGTCAAAATGGATGGGGTGAAATTGGTGCGACAGGATAGGCTCCTTTCGTCGCAGAGACCTGTCGCCGGAGGGTTACCGCTTCCTGCGTCTTTCCTCAATCCAGTTAGAAATAAAGGGAAAGGGAAAAGAGGCGAGGATGGATTTACTGTGTCCCGCCTGGATCCGCTCTAATCGGGCTGCCAGATTTAAGGGGACTGACATCTTTTTCAGGCGGGACACGCTTGGCGGTCCTGACCGGTTTCACGATAGGCTCGACTTCCGGATTGCTGACAAAGAAACGGCTCCTTATCATTCCTCGATCAGTGAACCAGACTGACAGACAAATCAGCGTGTGGATAGTGGTCCGGTTGGATGGTTCCGAGCGGAGAATTCCAAGCTGATTGAATTCATGAATGATGCGGGTCGCCGTCTTCCGGTTACACTCCCACAGCCTGGCGAGGTCAACTTTGGAGGCCATGAATTGCCCGGGCTGTAGGACAGCTGAAAAGTTCTTTCCATAGACCTTGTTTTCCTCCGGAATGGCCATTTGAAGGAAGGTCTTGAAGCATTTCAT
>JAFVGH010000030.1 GCA_017475045.1 Fibrobacter sp.
AAGACAAGCTCGGCGAAGGCTGCTGCGCCGGCAAGAACTTTGACGAAGTCCACCAGATGATGATGGACAACAAGATCGAATGCCCGACCTGCGGCAAGACCGATTGGACCAAGCCCCGCGCATTCAACCTGATGTTCCAGACCGAAATCGGCGTGATCGAAGGCGAAGGCAACAAGGTGTACCTGCGTCCGGAAACCGCTCAGGGTATCTTCGTTGACTTCAAGAACATTGTCGACAACGTCCGCCCGCGCATTCCGTTCGGTGTGGGCCAGATCGGTAAGTCTTTCCGTAACGAAATCACTCCGGGTAACTTTATCTTCCGTACCCGCGAATTCGAACAGATGGAACTTGAATTCTTCTGCGAACCGGGCACCGAACTTGACTGGTACAACTTCTGGCGCAAGTACTGCTTCGACTGGCTCGTGAACGATCTCGGTGTGAACAAGGAAAAGCTCCGCCTCCGCGAACATGCCAAGGAAGAACTTTCTCACTACTCCAATGGTACCACCGACGTCGAATACGAATTCCCGTTCGGCTGGGGCGAACTCTGGGGTATCGCAAGCCGTACGAACTACGACTTGACGCAGCACCAGAACGAATCCAAGGTCAAGCAGGAATACATTGACCCGGTCCAGAACAAGCGCTACATCCCGTACGTGGTGGAACCGTCCCTCGGTGTGGAACGCCTGCTCCTGGTGCTCCTCTGCGACGCCTACGACGTGGAAAAGCTTGAAAACGACGAACGTACCGTGCTCCACTTCGACCCGAAGATTGCTCCGGTGAAGGTTGCCGTTCTCCCGCTGGTGAAGAAGGGCCTGGTGAAGGCTAAGGCTGAAGAACTCTACCAGAAGCTTCTCAACCGCTGGAACGTGGAATACGACGAAACCCAGTCTATCGGTAAGCGCTATCGTCGTCAGGACGAACTCGGCACGCCGTTCTGCGTGACCGTCGACTTTGACACGGTGGGCGAGGGCGAATCCGATCCGGCAAAGCTCGGCTTCGTGACTGTTCGCGAACGCGACTCCATGAAGCAGGAACTGGTGAAGATCGACGAACTCGAAGCTTACCTGTCCGCTAAACTCGGCTGCTAGTTTGGTATAAAACCGCTAAAAAGGGCCCGGAAACGGGTTCTTTTTTTTGTTTTTAGTCACTTATTTTCTTGAAAAAAGCGCTTTTTTCACTTAAATCGGGCTTTTTTTTGAAAAAAATATATATTTAAGGAAACTTTAACAAAAACTATAGGAGTATCCTTATGAAGTTCAAAATGCTGGGCCTAGCCCTTTCTCTCACGGCTGCATTCGGTCTTATGGCTTGCGGCGACGATAGCTCTTCCTCTGCTTCTGACAACAAGCTGCCGGAAAAGGTGAAGACTCTTGAAGAGGCTCTGAAACTGGATTGTAACGCCGACCTCAAGTGCCAGATGGTCTTTGTTGAAGAGGACATTGTCAAGGATTACTTCTACTGCGACGGTAAGGAAATGAAGGCCTATACTATCGCTGATGCAGCCGTTTGCCCCAAGGGTGAAGACGGTGATGACGACGTGCCTAATGTTTCAAAGTGTGAAGTCAAGAAGGAAGGAGACAAGGTCCTTGTCAATATGGTGGCCGACGGTATAGCAGAAGACCTTACCTTGTCTATTGACGCCGAAGGTGTTATCACTGAAGTTGCCAAGTTCGAAGCTAAGATTTCCAAGGATGATTTTGACAAGGCCTGCAAGGAAGCAAAAGACGACGATGACAATGAAGTTCTGAGCACGGATTGTGACGAAAGCGCCAAGACCATCACTCAGACCTATAAAGACGAAGATGTCAAGAATGTTGATGAACTGGAAGGAGTCAATACGCTGTTGTGCCAGATGCTGCTTGATCCTGAAAACGCTCTCAAGGACGTTGCCAAGGACCTCGAAGACGCCCTCGACAAGGCTGGTGCCGACGAAGAAGACGGCGACGCTGCTGCCGACGAAGACTAATCCATCTCGATAAACAATTCAAAAAAGGCCCCGGTTCTACCGGGGCTTTTTCTGTAATGGGTTGATGGCTCGGACGGACTCGTCCAGGAATACTAAGCCTGGCGCTCTTCGAGCGCAAGCTTAGTCGGCTCGGTCATGGGAAAGCAAGCTTTCCCGCGACGCTCGCCTCCTACGCTTTAATGACAGTATCCTTGGCGAGAACCACGATGCCCGATTCGGTGACGTGGAAGAGCTTCTTGTCGCGCTCCAGGTCGTAACCAATCTGGAAGCCTGCGGGGATATGCAGGCCTTTTTCGATGATGGCGCGGCGCACCTTGGCACCCGGGCCGATAGTCACGTTGGGGAAGAGGATGGATTCTTCTACCAGGGCGTCCTTCTGGATGGTGACACCCGGGCTTAAGATGCTCTTGACCACGGTGCCGCCACCGATAATGCAGCCCGAAGACACGATGGAGTCGATGGCCGCACCCTGGTGGGTATTCCCGTCTCCGGCAAAGAACCTTGCAGGAGGCTGGTTCCAGTTGTAGGTGCGGATAGGCCAGTAGTTGTTGTAAAGGTCAAAGGGCGGGTTCTCGGAGCACAGGTCCATGTTGGCCTCGAAGAAGGCGTCCAGGGTTCCCACGTCGCGCCAGTAACCCTTGGTAGATGCCTGCTCGCCACGGACGATGTTGGTGTTGAAGTCGTACACGTAGACGGGGTAGTCCCTGTAGAGGCTCGGGATGATGTGCTTGCCGAAGTCGGTGGCGCCGCTCGCGGCACCCTTCATGAGTTCCCGGACCAGGAACTTGCTCGTGAAGATGTAGTTGCCCATGCTGGCCAGGCAGTAGCCGGGGTTGCCGGGCATTTCTTTGGGGTTCTTGGGCTTTTCCTCGAAACCGATCATTCGGTTGTCCGCATCCACCTCGATAATGCCGAATTCAGAAGCTTCGGACACGGGCACCGGGATGGCCGCAATGGTGAGGAGGGCTGCGCGACTCAGGTGGAAATCAATCATCTGGTTGATGTCCATCTTGTAGATGTGGTCGCCTCCGAAGATGGCCACCAGGTCGGGGCGCTCGTCGGTAATCAGGTTGATGTTCTGGAAAATGGCGTCTGCGGTACCGCGGTACCAGTCGTCGCCGGTACGCATCTGGGCGGGCACCAGGTCCACGTACTGGTCCAGGCTCGCGTTCAGGTTCCAGGCGGCGGAGATGTGCTTGTTCAGGGAGTCGCTCTTGAACTGGGTCAGCACCTTGATCTTGAAGATGCCGGAATTGATAAAGTTGTTCAGCACGAAGTCGATGATACGGTAGGTTCCCCCGAAGTGGACTGCGGGTTTTGCCCGGTCCCGGGTGAGGGGTTGAAGACGGCTACCTTGACCGCCGGCCATGATCATGCAAAGGATGTTTTTTTGATGCTCTCTAGAGTAGGACCAGTTCATATATCCTCGGTAAAAATGCTTATTTGCTTGTTCACCACTAATTTACCTTATTTTTTTATAAAAAACACAAAAAAAGGAAAAAAGCACCTTTTTTTAGGAGGTTGGACCTTTAGCCGGGGTCCGAATTTTTGTAAATTATAGCCCGTTCGAAATTATCGAAACTTAACGTTAAACCAAACAGGAGCTCATAATGAGTCTTACCCTTAACGATATCAAGCACCCGAAGATCAGTACTTGGGTGAATGAAATGATTGCCATGTGCGAACCGGACAACGTCGTTGTCGTTGACGGCTCCAAGGAAGAATACGATGCCCTTATGCAGAAGTGCGTCAAGGCTGGCCTCGCCACGAAGCTCGCCAAGAAGGAAAACTGCTACCTGTTCCGTTCTCTCCCGTCTGACGTGGCCCGCGTCGAATCCCGTACCTTCATTTCCTCTGTGAAGGAAGAAGATGCAGGTCCGACCAACCACTGGATCGACCCGGCTGAACTCAAGCAGACGATGCGTAAGCTCTATAAGGGTTGTATGCACGGCCGTACCATGTACGTG
>JAFVGH010000031.1 GCA_017475045.1 Fibrobacter sp.
GAGTAATACTCAATGAAAAAAGTTCGTATTACTTTGATCAAGGGTATCGTCCGTCGCCTTCCGGTGCACCGCGCAAACGTGGCTGCACTCGGTCTCCGCAAGATCGGACAAACTGTTGAACACAATTTGACTCCGTCCATCGCCGGCATGATCAATGCCGTGAAGGACATGGTCAAGGTCGAGGAGATCTAAGATGGAACTCAATACTCTCAATCCTGGCAAGGCTGCCAAGGGCAAGAGCCGCAAGCGCATCGGTCGTGGTCCGGGCTCTGGCTGGGGCACTACTGCTGGTCGTGGTCAGAAAGGTGCTGGCGCCCGTAAGAGCGCCAAGGCCGGTCGTGTCGCTTTCGAAGGCGGCCAGATGCCGATCCACCGTCGTATCCCGAAGCGCGGCTTCAAGCACGCTGGCATTGAATTCCAGATCGTGAACCTGAAGAAACTCGCCGCTGTCAGCGCTGTTGATTTCGACGCCAAGGTCCTCTTCGACCTCGGCTTCATCAAGAACGTCAAACTGCCGGTCAAGGTTCTCGCTTTTGGCTCTATCGACAAGGCTATCAACGTAAAGGTTAACGCTATCAGTGAAAAGGCAAAGGCTGCCATTGAAGCTGCTGGCGGCAAAGTTGAGATCATCTAATGGAAGCACTCAAGAAAGCCATCGATGCGTTCATCAATGCTTTTAAGATTGAAGACCTGCGTAAAAAGCTCCTTTTTACGCTCGGTCTTTTGATCGTTTATCGCATTGGCTCACACATCACCATTCCCGGAGTAAACGCTGCGGTTCTCGCAGAATACTTCAAAAATTCGAATAACTTGTTCGGCCTGTACGACTCCTTTACCGGTGGTGCATTTGCGAAAGCAACTGTATTTGCCCTCGGTATCATGCCGTACATCAGCGCGAGCATCATCCTCCAGTTGATGGGCTCGGTCATTCCGGCTATCCAGATGCTCCAGAAGGAAGGTCAGGAAGGTCGCGCGAGGTTGAACCAGTACACCCGATACTTCACGGTGGTCCTTTCCGCCTTGCAGGGATGGGGCATTTCTGTGTGGCTTTCTAACCTCAAGGTTACGACAGCTGCCGGTACGGGCATTTCCGCTCTCGCTGACGATTTCTCGTCCGGCGCCGGCAATATCGGCTTCCGTATCCTTGCGACGTTGACCTTCACCGCAGGTACAGTTCTCCTGATGTATTTGGGCGAACAGATTACTTCGCACGGTGTGGGCAACGGTATTTCTCTTATCATCTTCGCCGGTATCGTCAGTGGCCTTCCGCGGGCCATATTAGCCGAAACGGAAATGTGGAAAGAAGGCATCCAGCCGCTCGCTATCGAAGTGTTCATCATTGCGATTGTGGTGGTTATTGTCGGCTTCATCGTTTTTGTCGAGCAGGCGACCCGTCGCATTCCGCTCCAAAGCCCCCGCAGGACTGTCGGAAACAAGGTTATGGGTGGTCAGGCTAGCTATTTGCCATTCAAGGTGAACACCGCTAACGTGATTCCCGTGATTTTCGCAAGCTGCATCATGTTCATTCCGGCCATGGTCGCGTCTTGGTTCCCGAACGTATCTGCCATGCAGGCTTTCGCTACTGCATTCATTCCGGGTCACATCTCCTATAGCATAGTAGATGCCCTCCTCATCATATTCTTCACCTACTTCTACACGGCAATCCAGTACAACCCTAACGACATTGCCGAAAACCTCAAGAGAAGCGGTGGGTTTATTCCGGGAGTCCGTCCGGGGAAGCAGACAGCTGAATACATTGACCATGTTTTGACCAGAATTTCATTGCCAGGGTCTCTCTACCTCGCTTTAATCAGCGTTGTTCCCCTGCATTTGAAAGACGCTCTCAATATGAGTTTCTATATTGGGGGTACCTCGGTCCTAATCGTGGTGGGTGTTGCTCTGGATACGCTTCGTCAGCTCGAAGCCCAGTTGCATACCAAGAATTATGATGGTTTCTTGAAACGTGGCCGCATTCGCGGCAGGATGGCATCCTAGTGGCTAAAGAAGAAGGTATACAAGTAGAAGGCGTTGTGCTGGAAGCACTCCCCAACGCTTTCTTCCGTGTTCAACTCGGAAATGGTCACGAAATCCTTGCTCACGTATCAGGAAAGATGCGCCGGCATTTTATCAGAATCTTGCCGGACGACAAAGTGTTGGTCGAGATTTCCCCGTACGATTTAAATCGCGGGCGAATTACTTACCGTTACAAGTAATAGGTATTACAAAAGAAGGTCAAACCTATGAAAATCAAAGC
>JAFVGH010000032.1 GCA_017475045.1 Fibrobacter sp.
AAGCGACAATGGACGGGGTGGTGCGGAAACCTTCCGCGTTAGCGATCACGACCGGCTTGCCGCCTTCCATCACGGACACGCAGCTGTTGGTCGTTCCCAAGTCAATACCGATAATCTTGCTCATAATGAGTCTCCTATTTTTAAATTCTTGCCGCCCGCGAATCAATCTGAACGGGGCGATTTTTTACGCCCATACATAAGCAAAACCCGTGCCAAATGCTAATAACTGGCAAAAAACGGCCATTTCGTTTCGTTCTGAAACAAGAAAACAGCCTAAAAAGGGCCAAAATCACCGTGTTTCATAATGGAACGGTTGCCGCGGGATGTCATCCCCGCGAAGGCGGGGATCTCCCTGTCACCCTGGACCCTGGAGCGCAGCGATAGGGGATAGGGTCCATAAAAGGAGGGGAGGGGGAGGCCTCCCCCTCCCCACAGACCAAGCCGGGTCTGGAGCCTGCCCCGGACTTGTTCCGGGGTCACCCCCTCGCCTAGGGGGACACCCCCTAACACCCCTTCCACTGAACGCCGCTTATAAACCAACGTAAAAAAAGTTATATTTCCAGAAAATTTTTTCTTTAAATTGGTTTAAAATAAGGACTCTTTCATGAATAAAATACCCCTGTTTGTTATTGTATTCACTGCTTTGACAATGGTTTTTTCTGCTTGTGGTAGCGATGATGGCTCTAGTGCCGATGAGGAATCAAATGAAAAAGTTGATGTAAAACAAGGGAGTTTCGTTGATTCACGTGATGGAAAATCATATAAGACTGTTTTCTTGGGTGATCAGGAATGGATGGCTGAAAATCTGAACTATGCGATAGCTGGAAGTTATTGTTATGACGGTCTTGAAGAAAACTGCACGGAGTTCGGACGCTTGTACAGTTGGTACGAAGCGCAGGAAGTATGCCCAGAGGGGTGGCACTTGCCAACAGATGAAGAGTGGAATCTGATGCTGGATTACGTTGGTGGCAAGGATGTTGCTGGAAGAAAGTTGAAAAGCACCAGTGGATGGGAAAATGACGGTGGATGGGAAAATGATTTGAAAGGAGACAGTTGTAACGGACTTGACACTTACGGCTTTTCTGTGAAACCTTCTGGTAATTGTGCTTTTAATAATGTTTGCTTGGGAACTTTTTTTGCGGAGTTTTGGTCCAATAAAAGCCATGGTACAACAAGCGCTTACTATTGGAGTTTTTCTTTCTCTACAGATTCCGTTCTTTACTATGACGGTGAATATAGAGGTAATCGAAAGTCTGTCCGCTGTCTCAAAAATAATTAGGGTCTTGACGAGTTTTTCCAGATTATCTCATTGTCAAGAGATTATCTCATCATAAAAAATTCAAAAATGTATTGCTTTTGTGCGGACAAAAATGTATATTGATAGACATGAACAAGACCGCAAATTTGTACGCACGTATTGAACCCGATGTCAAGGAACAGGCCGAAAGCGTCCTGGAAACCCTCGGTATATCCGTTTCCAGTGCCATCAACATGTTCTACAAGCAGATTATTCTGCAACAGGGAATTCCCTTCGACGTGAAGTTGCCCAAGGCTCCCGAAAACGCTGCCAAATGGTCAAAAGAACGCCTCGATGCTGAACTTGAGAAGGGCTACGACGATATGCTGAAAGGCCGCACCCGCCCTGCCGCGATGGTCCTTTCCGATGTCAAGAAGAAATACAAGGTATGAATTTTGAAGTCCACTTTTCTTCCGCTGCACAGGCAGACATCGATCAAATCTTTGACTATATCAGCATAACGCTTTGTTCGCCTATCGCAGCCAAAAATCTATTGGCAAAATTTCAGGAATCGGTAAACACGTTATCCGATTTTCCTGAAGCATTTGCCTTATGTCAAGAAGAACCTTGGATTTTGCGTGAAGTACGCTCAATGCCTGTCGAGAATTACCGTTTTTTTTATCATGTCAATCATGACATGCAGAAAGTCGTTATATTGCGCGTCTTTTATTACAGACAAGAAGCGAAATAGTTTTCAGAATTCTTAATCCAGACCGAGCACGAGCCGGATAGCGGTCAGGGCCTGATGGGCAGCACAGAGCATGACACGGGGCGCAACAAGCCCCACAACTTCATCCACATCGTTTTGGCCGTCGCCGCAGAGGTAGAACTTGTCTGTTATGCGGCGGGTGAGGATGGCGTTTCCGCTGTCGTAGCTGGCCATGCCGCTTGCCGCTACCAAATATTTCTGCGGCAGCTGCTCTAGAACCGTATCTACCAGCATCGCCTTGGCATCGGCCTTATCAAAGGCTTCGCAGATGATATCAGCGCTTTGCAAAAGCGAGACAGCATTTTCAGCCGTCACGCGCTCCTGATGGACCTCGTAATGGACGTAGGGGGCGATTTCTTTCAGGTTCTGGAGGAGTGCTTCCGCCTTGGGGATGCCCACCTGGTTCATTTTGTATTGCTGACGATGCAAGTTGGTGATGTCCACCTTATCAAAATCAATCAGGATAAGCTTGCCGACGCCAGCGCGGGCGAGGGATATGGCGATATTGGAGCCAAGGCCGCCCAGTCCGCATACGGCGATAGTGGCCCGCTGTAGCTTTTCAACGGCAGAAGAGCCCTGTTTCTTTACCAGTGCTTCTAGGATTTGCTCGCGAGAGGGGAGGGCAGCAGCCATCAGCCGCCACCTACGAAATTCACGACTTCGACACAGTCTCCGTCGGCAAGGACAGTCTCGCCATACTTGGACTTGGGAACGATTTCACCGTTCCGTTCCACGGCGATACGGACCTGGTTATAACCAGCCTCGGCTATATAGCTGGACAAGGTCTTGCCCGCTGCGTCTACATCCTGTCCGTTTACCTTAAGCATATTTCAAATATAATTTATTATAAAAAGTAGGTGGGGGAGTTTATTAGATCCTTCGACGGAGTTTATCCCAGACTAGTTCTGGGACCTAGGATGACACGCTGTATCACTTCCCGGACGAAACGATCACCTTCGCGGTCTTCAAGATCTTGTTCTTGAGCTTGTAGCCCTTCTGGAACACGGTCACCACGTGGCCTTCGGGCACAGTCTCGCTGGGCTGCTGCATCAGGGCTTCATGGCAGTTCGGGTCGAATTCGGCACCAGTCGGGTCAATCTGTTCAAGGCCAGCGTCGGTGAGAATCTTTGCGAACTGGTTGTAAATCATCTGCATGCCCTTTTCAAAGGCTTCCAAATCCTGGGCCTTGTTTTCGCTGGCGAAAGCACGCTCAAAATTGTCCTGAACTTCGGAGAGCTTTTCCAGGAGCTTGCCGTTGGCGGTCTCGATGAGTTCCAGCTGTTCCTTGGCGGTACGGCGGCGGTAGTTGTCGAATTCAGCCATCAGACGCAGATTGCGGTCGTTGGCGTCGGCCAGCTGCTGCTTCAAGGCTTCAGTCGGGTCGACTTCTGCGGCAGCTTCGGCAGGCTGTTCGGCAGCCGCTTCAGCGGAGGGTTCAGTGCCAGATTCGGCCTGAGCGTCACCAGCACCCTGGGCATCGGCCTTGTTGGCCTCGGCTTCCATCTTCATCGCGTCTTCGGCGGCCTTGAGCACGTCTGCTTCGAATTTTGCCTTTTCTTCTGCGGTCGGTTCCTGTTCGTTCAAATTTTCTGCCATTTCAATAAATCCTTTAAAAATTATCCTGACGGGCTACAGTTTTACATTTTCTAGCCAAAATCACGCCCAAAGATAGCAAATTATGTGCCAAAGGCGAATCAGGGGGTATTGGGCCAAAAATAAGTAAAAGAAGTATTATTGTGAAACACAGCCCCTTTCGCTCTTTATATTCTAGTTTACATAATCCGCATTATCGGCAATTAATATGCGTTAAAATTGGCGATTTTAATTCATTACGGCCAATCCGGCAACCTCATTCTTTATATATTGTAAACACAATGAAGATATCTTCTACCATATCTAAATGGATTCTTTTTGTCGTTGTCTGTGCCTTTACGGGGATTCTCCTACAGGGCTGCGCAGCGGCGCGCAAGATTGACGCAGCCAGTATCCTTTCCAAGACAAAGCTTGAATTCAAGGAACTCCAGCTGGATTCGGTAACGATCAATCCGGACCTGTTCGAAAACATCAAGGACCTAAAATCTACGCTGTTGCCGAACCCTCAGGTAGTTCTCATGGTCCAGAATCTGGCCCGTGGAATTATCGAAAAAGAACTGGGCAAGGCGCACCTGACGGCAGTCATGTCGGCAAAGAACCAGAGCCCAGACACTCTGTGGATCCGTGAGCTGAAGGCAGAACTATTCCTGGATACTCTAATAGAGCTTCCGCTGCAGCTGAAAGATTCCACAGTCCTTTTACCCGGGTCAAACGACCTTACGCTTACGACCACGTTCCCGCTGGACAAACGACTCCTTGGGCTCGCATCAATCACAAAGTACAGAATCAAGGGGGAGATCTTCGTCTCCCTGGAGGCCGAAGGTTCCATGGTTTCCTTTGATTTTGACATTGAGCATCCCATTACTCCCGAAGAAATCAAGGCTCTCGAAGACAGGGCCCGCAAGACACTTTTGGACGGCCTAGTCAGCGATTGGGTCTATTCCATCTTCCCGAAGGAATGATTATGAAACTCCCCCGCCGTTTTGTTCCTGAAAATCTGAACCCTGACGACGAAAAGAAGGTCTCCGAACTTTACCGGAGTCTTCTTCTCCGTGATATTCCCGTCGCTACCACTCCCCTACGGGACTGGATTCTAGACTGGAGTGAGTTGAATTCCGTTCTGGGCGAAGTCAGCTGCCGCCGTTATGTGGCCATGACCTGCGATACCAGGGATGAAAAGGCTGCCAAGGCCTACGCCGACTTTGTGGAAAGCATCCAGCCTGTCATCAATGAATACGACGACAAGCTGAACAAGAAACTGATGGCCCACCCTTCCAAGGACGCTCTCAAGGGTGAATTCGGCGAATGGTTCAAGGGTGTGCAGGTCTCCCTGGACCTGTTCTCCCCCGACAACATCCCTCTGGAAACCGAGGAGAATAAGGAAATCCAGGCCTACCAGAAGATCACTGGTGGCATGAGCGTAGAGTTCGAAGGCAAGACCCAGACCATGCAGCAGATGTCCACCTACATGGAAAAGACAGACCGCGCCTTGCGTGAACGGGCCTGGAGAGCCATGTGGGAACGTCGCCTGAAGGATAAGGAAGCACTGGACATCGCCTTTGATAATTTATTCAAAATCCGCAAAGAAGTCGCCAAGAACGCCCACTGCAAAAACTTTATTGACTATATCTTCTTGGCGAAGCATCGCTTTGATTACACTCCAACCGACTGCGAAAACTTCCACGAAAGCATCGAGAAACTGGTGCTCCCCCTGCTGAAGGAAATCTACAAGAAGCGGGCCCAGAAAATGGGTCTGGACAAGCTCCGTCCCTGGGACCTGGACGTAGATCCCCTGAACCGTCTGCCCCTGAAGCCATACGGGAACGGTGCCGAACTTATAGAGAAATGTGACCAGATTTTCGAGAGCATCCACCCCCAGGCAGGCAAGTGGGCCCGCGAGATGCAGGCCCAGAACCTTATCGATCCGGACTCCAGGCTGGGGAAGGCCCCCGGCGGATACCAGATAGGCTTTGACGAGAGCCGCCTCCCCTTCATCTTCATGAATTCCGCCTGTACGGATCGTGACATCTACACGCTCCTGCACGAATCGGGGCATTCTTTCCACCAGTTCGCTCTGGCGAATCAGCCCATCTTTGCCTACCGCGACGTGCCCGCTGAATTTGCTGAAGTGGCCAGCATGAGCATGGAGCTAATCGGTTCTTCAAACCTGAAACCCTTCTACGGGGATGACAAGGAAGCCATTGCCCGGAGTGTTCTCGGAGAACTGACGGATGTCATCTGGCTGTTCCCCTGGGTAGCCAGCGTGGATAGCTTCCAGCACCGCATCTACAATTTCCCGGAGCACACGGCCAGCGATCGCACGGACATCTGGAACGAAATCATGGACCGTTACGACGCCGGCATCGACTACTCGGGCCTGGAGGCGGTTCGCGGGAACCTTTGGCAGAAACAGCTGCACATTTTCGAGTGCCCGTTCTACTACATCGAGTACGGGATAGCCCAGATTGGCGCCCTGCAGGTGTGGGCGAACTTCAAGAAAGACCCGAAAAAGGCCATTGATGACCTTTTCAGGGCCGAAAGTCTCGGAAGTAGCCGTCCCCTACCGGAACTTTTCGCTGCTGCCAATATCAAGTTCGACTTCACCCCCAAGACCCTTGAACCGCTCATGCAGGTCGTCTGGGACGAACTTGGCAGGCAATAGACCGTAAAAAGAGGCCAATTTTCGCAATTTTTATAGGAAAAATGGCAAAAATTGGTTGACAAGTGCACAAAATCAATCTATATTTGGCTCCACATCCTAAGGAGGGATGGCCGAGTGGTTGAAGGCGCACGCTTGGAAAGCGTGTTTACTTTACGGTAACGAGGGTTCGAATCCCTCTCCCTCTTCTAAAAAATTTCGGAGGTACCCCGATGTCCGACCAGAGAGTTTATCTCGATGATATCTATGCCAGCAAGGAATGCCAGGGTTCTGTGTTCCGCGCTGTGGTCATGATGGCTCACGAAGCCCGTTTCCTCAACAACCAGGCCGGTCAGGGTTATATCCAGCTCACCAAGAAGCCCACCACCATCGCCATGTACAAGTTCAAGGAAGGCAAGCTTTCCATGACTGAAAAGGCTAGCAACGACGTGACCGAAGAAGCAATTGCCGCTTCCGCCGCCGCTGAATCCGAAAATGTGGTGGAAAACGCAGCTGCCAACGCCGAAGCTGCTGACGCCGCTTTCGGTGTGTAGTCACTACGAAATAGTTTAAGAAACCCCGGTCAATGACCGGGGTTTTCTTTTTAGCTTTATGAGACAAGGGAGGGCTCCAAGCCCTCCCTAAGACCCTCCTGGCGCTTAATAATCCGCTTCACGTATATTAGAAACAGTAGGAATGCGCGGATTATTTGCGCGAGCACCTAACGGTGCCATGACTTTGTTTACGGACAGCCCGGCCCTTCAAGTCAAACATACGTTTCGGGGCGTCAATTTCCACAGAATGCTTCGCTCGAATAACGCGAATGCGAGTGACTGTAGTCTTTGTAGAATCAGGTTTGATCGATTCCTTTGGGCCAACTTCTGTTGTACCGGTGTCAGTTGAATCTTTCACAGAATTGGTTGAATCAGTCGAAGAAGAACTTTCTATCGACTGAACCGCCTCGCTGATTATCCAAATAAAGGACTCATCTTTGTCCGCTATGGGATTCTGCTGAACTTGTGTACCCGCAGCCTGCAGATAATGGCCGCTCTTGGAATTTTTGAGGTAGAATGCATTCGATGTATTAACAGGAGCATCTTCAAAGAGATACTTCTGGTGAGCCCCACCATTATAGCCGTAAGTTGAGGCAACCACGCCTGCCGCCGTTGATTCGTTGGGAATGTCCACCACACGACTACCCAGCTGAATGCGGTAGGTAACAGGGTTTTCCCCCATGGAGAAGATCTTTACGAAAGTTGCCGTATCAGCACAGTCCATCAGCTCTAGTGTATTTGACTGCGTGATGCCCATGCATTTGCCAGCAGAAAGGGACTTGACCCTCCCCTGCTTATAGAAAGCCTCCTTGAACAGCTGCTGGTAAATGGTTTCCACAAGAATCACGTGGTTGATCAGGTCTTGCTCGGACTTGGCTTCGCTGGCCTGGTTCAGACCGTAGGGCCAGATATGCTGCCGGTCGCAATGAAGTTCTGCACTCGGGCCGTCCATTTCGCGAAGCTTGGCCTGAACATTGTCGTCCCTGAAGACTCCGTCCACGCAGGTTGCCGCATATTCCGACGTGGTCCCGATTCCCATCGTATGGCCCATCTCATGCATGGCCGTGGGCACCACCATGTAGTTGCGGTTCTCGCCAAACCGGAGGTCACCGTTGCTACTGGCCTCGGCAGTGGGCACACCGGGGGCATAATAGACGTTAATAAACTTTGAAAGATTTGAATACGTATTATAGAGCTTGACCGCAGAATCCATGACCGTAGTGATGCGCTCATAGGCATCCAGCTCATCGGCAGAGGGGTTTGCGGACTTGTGGAGGGTGTACGAGACATTCCCCTCAGCAAACGACAATGCCGAGCAGAATGTCATAACAAGCCCTACGATGAAAAACCTGGAAATAAGCATAAAAAACCTTATATTCCATCCCCATTACAAAAATACCCTACATGGCCGACTTGTGCAAGTAAAAAAATGAAAAAGGTGGACAAAAAAAGCCGAAAATGCTATCTTTAGCCCCGTAACTTTTAAACCGGCGGCTTCGGTCGCCACACAATCAAGAGGTAAATCAAATGGCAGTTTCTTACAAGGAACTCGGCCTGGTGAACACCAGGGAAATGTTTGCAAAGGCTGTTAAGGGTGGCTACGCTATCCCGGCTTTCAACTTCAACACCATGGAACAGATGCAGGCCATCGTGCAGGCTGCTGTCAAGCAGAAGTCTCCGGTGATCATGCAGGTCTCTAAGGGTGCCCGTAACTACGCTAACGGCACCATCCTCCGCTACATGGCCCAGGGTGCTGTTGAATACGCCAAGGAACTCGGCTGCGCCAAT
>JAFVGH010000033.1 GCA_017475045.1 Fibrobacter sp.
CATCACCGGTACGGAAGACCACCTCGGCGATATGGACTTCAAGGTGACGGGTACTGCCGAAGGTATCACTGCCTTCCAGATGGATATCAAGATCCGCGGCATTACGCCGGAACTCATGCGCGAAGCTCTGGAACAGGCTCGCCAGGGCCGTCTGCACATTCTCGGCAAGATGGCTGAACTCGGCCTCGCCGCTCCCCGGCCGAAGGTTTCCGAGAAGGCTCCGACCATGATCAAAATGCGCATCCCGACTAACAAGATTCGCGACGTCATCGGTTCCGGTGGCTCCGTGATCAAGGGCATGCAGTCTCAGACGGGTTGCACCATCAATATCGACGACGATGGCAACATCGACATTGCCGCCCCGAGTGGCAAGGCTGCTGCAGTTTGCCGCCGCATGATCGAAGAACTCACTGCCGAACCCGAACCGGGCCGCAAGTACAAGGGCAAGGTCAAGACGATCCAGCCGTTTGGCGCATTCGTCGAGATTCTTCCGGGCCGCGACGGTCTCGTGCACATCTCTGAACTTGCCGACCACCGCGTCGAGAAGGTCGAAGACGTTGTTCACGTCGGTGACGAAGTCGAAGTGCTCTGCCTCGGTGTTGACCCGAAGGGCAAGGTGAAGCTTTCCATGAAGGCTCTGCTCCCGACCAAGCCCGCTACCGAAGCTCCGGCCGCTGAAGCACCTGCTGCTGAAGCTGCTCCGGAAGCCCCGGCTGAAGCATAATTCGGTTATACGAAAGTGAAAACGCCCGGCTTAATCGCCGGGTGTTTTTGTATATAGCATTTTCGTAAGAATAAAAACAGATATCGTTTTTTTTGAGCTTTTACTATGCTCTTATTTCAGTATATATTTATTGTAGGGGCACCGACAAAAAATGCTTTTTGAATAAGAATTTTTGGAGGTGGCCTTAGGTCGAAAAAGGGGAGCGCTTGGGGAAATGCTTGTCACCTATTTTACAGTTCTCTGCGTCATCGCAGCGATTAACATGATACTCCAGTATCGTGTTAATTCCAAGCAGAATGGCCACTATTCCCTGCTGTTTTTCTCAGTATTCATTTCGTGCCTGGGCCACCTGATGCTGGCCTTGTCCAGTGGACGGGATGAAGCTGTCCTTGCCAACAAGATGATATATACGGGAACCATCTTTTTGCCGTTTTTCACCTTCGATGCGAGTCTGTCCGTTTGCAAGATTCGGATTCCCGCTTTGGCTCACGACCTCTTTATGCTGGTGGTGTTTGTCATTTTCGGCATGTCATTGACGGTAGGTTTCAACGATTTTTACTACAAGTCCATCGAATATATCCAGATTGAGGGTGCGGGTAACTATACCGCCGTGTACGGGATTGGACACGCTATTTTCAACTGCCTGATGGTGGGCTATGTTGTCTGTAACGTGAGCCTTATTGTCTATGCTTTTTTGAAAAAGAAAAACGTCTCGTTCAATAGTCTTATTGCCCTTTCCTTGATTGAGGTGGTCTCGATTCTCTCGTTTTTCACCTCCAGGTTCTTTGAGTACGATACCCTGATTATGCCTGCGGTGTACGTGTTTGCACAGTTCGCCTTGCTCTATATCTGCTTTAGGGTCAAGCGCTACGATGTGGAACAGTTTATTTCGCAAGATCTGGAATCCAGGAATACGGACAGCTTTGTGCTGGTAACTTCGAAGTTTAACTATCTCGGCTGTAACGAGGAGGCCTGTGAGACTTTCCCGACGTTGGCAAATTGCCGGATAGACTACAAGATTCGTAATAATTCTAGGCTGAATCGCCTGCTTATTGTCTGGATTAGGGAAATGTCCCGTGGCGTGGTTGTGCCGGAAAAGAAATTCAAGAAGGGGGACAGGTACTACAAGATTAAGTTTACCGAGCACCCGCTTTCCAAACATGAAAAAGTGTACATGTTCAAAATCGAGGATGAAACCAGCATACACAACTACATCAACATGCTGGATGAAAGCAATGTACGCTTGGAACAGATGCTCAAGGAAAACGATTCCCAGATCCGCTCCCTCCAGGAACGGATGCTTATCGGCATGGCCCATATGGTGGAAAACCGCGACAGCAATACGGGCAGCCACATCAAGCGTACCAGTAACGTGGTGTCGATTCTTGTGGACTACCTGCGTCAAAAGGACAACCGTAGCCTTTCTGACTTCTTCTACGACAGCCTGATTACGGCAGCCCCCATGCACGATATCGGGAAGATTGCTGTGGATGACCGCATTTTGAGAAAGCCTGGCAGGTTCACTCCAGAAGAGTATGAAGAAATGAAGAGCCACCCCGAGAAGGGGGCCATGATTGTTGAAAACTTGCTCACTTCCATTGAGACACCGGAATTTGTACAGATCGTGTGCAACGTGACCCGCTACCATCACGAGCGTTACGACGGTGGCGGTTATCCTAGCAAGCTGAAAGGGGAGGATATTCCGTACGAGGCACGCATTATGGCGGTTGCCGACGTGTATGATGCCCTGGTGAGTCAGCGCTGCTACAAGGAAGCTATGTCTTTTGACAAGGCCTATTCGATTGTCATCGAGGGTATGGGTTCTCAGTTCGACCCCTCGCTCCGGGAATGCTTTGAGGCTTGCCGTTCTAAGCTGGAAACGTACTACCGCAACCTGAAAGAATAATACCTATATTTTCTGCATAAAAATGGAGCTTATATGAAAGTCTTTATGGCTCAGCTTTTTGTGCAGGCCGGAAAACCAGAGGAAAATTTTGAGGCGGTAAAGGCCGCCGTGGAACGTGCCAAGGAACAGTCAGCCGATGTAATTCTGCTTCCCCAAAATGCCATCGAAGGTTCGACCATGCTGGGGTCCTTGGGTGACGAGCTGGAATTCTTGGAAAAGTGCGCCAACTACAGGGAAAAGGTAGGTGAGCTTTCTCAAGGAATCGCCATTTTGCTTGGTTGCAGTGACGCCCTTGAAGGGGGGCTGTATTTCGAAGACGGAAAGCCTGCCAAGTGGGGCTATGATGTAGAGGTGCTTTCGGGCCTGGCCACGTTTACGGACGGCAAGAGCCAGGCTGTGCGGAATGCCTGTACGGGTCTTGCGAAAAAGATGCAGTGGCCGGTTTTCTACATCGACGCCGTGGGCACCGAGAACAGCGGCAAGAATATTTACGCCATGGATGGCGGAAGCGGCATTTGGGACAAAGCCGGAAATCAGGTATTTGCCATGCCCAGGTTCCAGACTACGGAATGCCTGGTCGAGGTGGCCGCCGATGGTTCCGTCTCGGGATTCCCCCAGGGAACAGTGGTGGAGCAGGACCGCATTGCGGTCATTCACGATGCCCTGGTCTTTATGATTCGGGAGAACCTGAAGAAGTTCCATATTCCCCGCATGGTCATCGGAGCCAGCGGCGGTATCGACAGTGCCGTTTCGGCGGCTCTCTATGCCGAAGCTATTGGGCCGGAGAATGTCTACCTGATTAACATGCCTACCCGTTTTAATTCGGCGACTACTCGGAATGCGGCGGCCGACCTGGCGAAGAATTTGGGATGCCCTTACATGGTGGCGCCGATTTCTGACATTGTGGAATCCGTCTGCGGGGCCTTGGAAAGATGTAGCTTCGATAGCGATGGCAAGCCTATCAAGGTCGAAGGAATCAACCACGAGAACCTGCAGGCCCGTACCCGTTCGGGAGCGGTACTTTTAACGGTTGCCTCTGTTCTGGGGGCTGGCATTACCTGCAACGGAAACAAGAGCGAGGCCACCACGGGCTACTGTACGCTTTACGGCGATAGTTGTGGCGTCATGTGCGCCTTGGGTGACTTGTGGAAAACCGACGTGTATGCCTTGGCCCGCTATATTAACCGGGATAAGGAACGGATTCCCCAGGCATCTATTGATGTGCCCGCCAGTGCGGAGCTCAGCGATGCCATGAATGTGGATGAAGGCAAGGGTGACCCCATCAAGTACCCGTACCACGACAAACTTTTTGCCGAATGGGTGGACAGGGGCTGTAGCCTTGAGAATACGGAAAAGCGTCTTGCTGCCGGTTTTGAAAAGTACTGCGAGGATTTGAACGTGGACCTGGGCTATTTCAAGTCCCTGTTCAAGACCCCCGAGGACGCCCTGAACGACATGCGTGCCTGGCACAGGCGTTTCCGTGGAATCGCTTTGGCAAAGCGCATTCAGTTCCCGCCGATCCTCTCTGTTTCGGGTACCGCCTTTGGCGCTGAATATCCGGAATCTCAGGTGTAGATTTGGGCCGAGACCCTTATCTTTAGCCGTGGTGCTTGTCATGGTTGGGGCAGCCGCAGCCGCCCTTTCCATCGCAGTTTTCCTTTTTGCCTTCGCCGCCACATTCGCATTCGTGGCCTTCTTCACCGCATTTGCAGTCCCCTTCGCCCTTGCCGCAGCAGCAACCCTTGGGGTTCAGCTCTTCTTCGGTGGCTTCGCGGACGCTCACCACTTCGATGGCGAAGTTCAGGTTCTTGCCGGCCAGCTCGTGGTTGGCGTCGATAACGGCCTTGTCGCCATTGACAGACTTGACGCGGATGGGCATGGGGCCCATGGGCGTCTGGGCATAGAACATCATGCCGGGCTCGACTTTCTCTACACCCTGGAAAACGTTGGTGGGGACTTCCTGGGTCATGCGCTCGTCGTACTCGCCGTAGCCTTCGGCAGGGATTACCTTTACGTCGAACTTGTCGCCGACTTCGTGGCCCACCATGGCTTTTTCGAGACCCACCACGATCATGTGGGCGCCCTGGATGTACTGGAGCGGTTCGCGGCCAGCGGAGGAATCAATAATGGCTCCTTCGTCGGAGGTGAGGGTGTAGTGCATCTGGACCACGGTCTTTTCGGCGATTTTCATGGAATGTCCTTGTTTTGGGAAAAATGAAAGTGGGCTAAATGTAGAAAAAACGCGGGTCGCGTATTTCATTTTTCTAAATTGTGGGCATGAATAACGATATGGATTTTTTTGACAGATGGATGGCGCCCTTGATGGGCCAGCCCCTGCTGCAGCGGTTGTTGTTGGCCTTGCTGGTCTTGGGTCTTGCCAAGTTTCTCTTGTTCTTGCTCAAGAAGATTGTTTACCGGGCCGAAATCAAGGGCTTGGATCCGGCGGCCCGCCCCTTGGTGTATTCCCTGATTTCTTACACGATTTATGTGGTGGCTCTCTTGCTGGTGCTCCATATTGCCGGAGTGAACACGGCGGGGCTTGTGGCCATGGTAGGTGCGGCGAGCCTTGCCATTGGTCTTGCGCTGAAAGATACCCTTTCTAATATTGCCTCTGGGCTTCTACTCATGTTCATTAGGCCTTTCAAGGCGGGTCACTACATCGAGTGCGGCTCCATCAAGGGCAAGATTAAAGGAATCGGGCTTTTCAACACCACGCTGGAAACTGTGGATGGCCTGTTTGTGTCGGCGCCCAACAGCGCCCTTTGGGGCCAGCCTATCGTGAACTTCAGCAAGAACGTGAGCCGTCGCCTGGAACTTAAGGTGGGCATCGGCTATGACGACTCCACGGACAAGGCTTTGGGGATCATGCGCGACCTGGTAGAAAAGGAGCCCCTGTTTTTGAAGAATCCCGTGCCCCAATTCTTTGTGTCGGCCCTCTCGGACAGTTCCGTAGAGGTGGCTTTCAGGGCTTGGGTCAAGAATGCGGACTATTTTAACCTGCTTTGGAAATATACCGACGAGATCAAGCGCCGCTTTGACGAGGCCGGCATAACCATCCCGTTCCCGCAACGGACGTGCCATATCCAGGGAATTGACAACGGGATTGTAAATACCATCGAAAAATAGCGAAAAATTTTATATATTTGGTTTCGCTTTGCCTGGATAGTTCAGTTGGATAGAACGGGTCCCTCCTAAGGATCAGACTCGCGTTCGAATCGCGATCCGGGTATTGAAAAGGCTCCGAGGAAACTCGGGGCCTTTTGCTTATAATCCGCTGAAACCTGCGAAGATGTTGTCGGAGAGGAAGGGGAGCGCCCCGAGGGCGACTACCGCGATAGACAGCAAAATGATAACGCCCCGCTGCCTGCGGGTGAGGCGTAGTGGCGTCAGGTGGCCGTCGGGTTCGTCTACCCAGGCGCTTTTGACCAGCTGCAGGTAGTAGAATAGGGCAAGCACGTTGTTCAGCACCGCGAAGGTGATAAGCATGTAGTGCCCCGTAGTAGCGCCGCTGAAGAACAGGTGGAACTTTCCGAAGAACCCTGCAAGGGGAGGAATTCCCGCCAGGCTGAACATGGAGATAGCCAGAGCGATGGCCAGAGACGGGTTCTGCTTGGAAAGTCCGCGAAGGGAGTTGAAAGTTTCTTCTCTGTGGTGCCCTATTATACCGAATACGAAGAATGCGAGATAGTTGGAAACCGCATAGACAAACAGGTAGAAGATGATGGCGGTTTTGGCCATCACGGCTGTACCGAGAAGGGCCACCATGATGTAGCCCGCCTGGGCGATGGAACTGTAGGCCATGAACCGGCGAAGCCTGCTCTGCTTGAGGGCGCCCAGGTTGCCCACGAAGAGGGTCACGCCAGCAAGTAGGGCGATAAGCGGGGCTATCTGCTCTTGGATGGGAGCGAAGGGGCCGTAGACCAACACTACCAGGAAGGCGATGGCGGTGGCCTTGGAGGTCACGGAAAGCACCGCCGTCACAGGCGTGGGGGCACCTTCGTAAACATCGGGGGCCCAGGTGTAGAAGGGGAACAAGGTGAGCTTGAATCCGATGCCGCAGAACAGGAACAGCACCGCAATCCAGAGAAGCGGGGAAGTCCCGGCGGCTACGGCGTTCTCGATGGCGTCAAAATGCAGGCTCCCGGCAAAACCGTACAGGTAGCTGAAGCCGAACAGCTCGAAGGCGGTGGCCACGGATCCCATCAAGATGTACTTGGTGGCGGCTTCGGAACCTAGCTGGTCCTGCTTGTTCCAGGCGGTCAGGGCGTACATGGGGATGGTGGCGATTTCAAGACCCAAGAAGAAGGTGATGGTGTCGCAGGCGCTTACCACCGTCACGCCGCCGAAGGTGGCAAAGGCGATAGCCCCGATGAATTCCGCAATCTGGTGCATCTGGGGCTTGCCGGCGGCGGCATGCATAAAGTAGTCCTTGGAAAACCACATACCGAGAATGGCGGAGACTACTAGTACTTCGCGCATGAACACGCCAAAGTCGTCTACACGCCAGTTGCAGATAAAGAAACGGCCCTCGCCTCCAGCCAGCGGGATAAAGTTCAGCAGCATGAAGATGAGCAAGAACCCGATGTTGGCGATACGCCAGGGAACGTTGGATTTGGCATCGCAGAAAAGCCTGCTTCCGATGACAATGAAGGGGAACAGCAGCAATAGCAAGTCGGGGATGATAAAGCTTGGTACGATAAAATCAAACATGGCTAACCTCCCACCGCAGGCGCGGCTGCAGAGATTTTTTCAAATATAGGCGCAATGCTCAGGTCCAGCATGTCGGCAAAAGGTCCGGGGAAAATACCGATCAACAGCAGGCAGAAAACCAGCACCACGATGACCAGCTTTTCGCGGAAGCAACCGTCGGTTAGCGTCTGGAACTTGGCGGGCATGGGGCCGTGGAGCATACGGTTGGCCGTCTGCAGGATATAGACCGCCGTGGTGGTGATGGAAAGGATGGCTAGGACGGTGACGATACGGGTGAGGGAGGAATCCTGCTGGAAAGCCCCGATAAAGATGGTGCTTTCGGCAATGAACCCGCTGAAACCAGGTAGGCCAAGGCCCGCAAAGCCCGCAATCACAAAACCGACACCCAGGAAAGGCATCTTTTTCATGATGCCGCCCATCTCCGTGATGTCGCGGGTATGGGTGCGCTCGTAAATCATGCCGATGGTGGCGAAGAAGAGCCCCGTCAAGAACCCGTGGGAAATCATCTGGAGGCTAGCTCCGCGCAGGCCTACCGGTGTGAGGGCTGCAAGTCCGAGGAAAATCAGGCCCAAGTGGCTGATGGAACTGTAGGCGGTAATGTATTTAAGGTCTTTGTGGCGTATGGCGATAAAGGGACCCAGCACCACGTTGAAGATGAGCAGGGCCACCACGTAGGGGAGCCAAATCTTGGCGGCCTCAGGCATCAGGAACATGGCAAAGCGCAGACACCCGTAGGCACCCATCTTCATCATGACGCCTGCCGCCAGCATAGAGACGGCGGTAGGGGCTGCCGAGTGGCCGTCGGGGCTCCAGAAGTGGAAGGGAAACAGGGAAGAGCTCACGGCAAAGCCCATGAACATCAGGGGGAAAGCCCACATCTGGAAATCCATGGGGAGTGTTACCTTAGAAATTTCCATAAGGCTCCAGCTGCCCGTGCCGCTTTCGAAGTAGAGCCCGAACAGGGTGGCAAGAATCATGGAAGAGCCGAAGGCGAGGGTCAAGGTCAGCTTCTTGCCGCCGTAATCCCTGCGGCCCGAGCCATAGCAGGCGATCATCAGGTACATGCACAGGGCTTCCATCTCGTAGAACACGAAGAACAGCACCAGGTCAAAGCTCATATACACGCCGTAGACGCTAGTGGCCAAAAGCTGGATCAGAGCAAAGAACACTTTCTGGTTCCCTTTGATCTTGTAGCTTACCAGCACGCCAGCCCATACGATAAAGGCGGTCAATGCAAGTAACAGCATGTTCAAGCCGTCGGCCCCTACGATGTAGTGGGCGTTGAAGGCGCTCATCCAGGGAATATCGGTAAAGAAACGTAGCGCGAAGGGTGCAGAAGCAGGGTCGGCAGGGACTGCACCCAGGGCAAAAACGCGGTAGGTAAGGACACAGACCACGAGAAGCACAAAGCTCACTGAGACGGTGTGGATAACCTTCAGCAACTTTTCGCTGGTCGCAGGAATCGGGATGCAGACCAGCACCGTCAAAAGCGGGATAACCCAAATCAAGTTAAAGAGAATCGTTTCCATAAGCACCTACAGGGGAAGCCCTCCGAAGAATCGCCAGAGGAGGAGCCCCACGATAAGGGTTCCCAGATAGAAGGGAAGGTAGCCTGCCTGGGCCGTGCGGACCAGGTCGCCCAACTTGTGGGTGAACCAGACCGTGAAGGCGAGGATTCCTTCGATAATATAATCTTGGATGAATCGGGCGGTTGCCGCCACGCCACCGAAAATGAATTGCCGTACTACGGCGTAGTAGATCTCGTCAAAGTAGAACTTGTGGTACACCACCTTGTAGAGGCGGCTACGATTGGTTTCGTCTAGGGCACGCTCCACTTTGGCTCTCGGGCTTGCGTATAGGTACCAGGCGAGGGCAAGTGCAATCACGGCGACGGCCACGGCGGCCACGGGAATCCAGCTCACATGGGCAACCCTTACTGCGGTGGGAACGTGGAGCTTGCCTACCACGAAGAACTTCTCGAAAAGGCCTTTTCCCAGAAGACCGCTCAAGAGGGCGGGCACTGCAAGGATCACGATGGGGAGCGTCATGGCAAAGTCTTCGTGAACATGCCCGGCTTTAACACCCTCGTGACGGGGGGCGCCGTGGAAGGCTAAGAAGAACAGCCTGAACATGTAGAATGTGGTAAGCCCGCTGGTGAGCAGGGCAAGCCCGAACACCACGTAATGATGGCTTTGGAAAGCAGCCAAAATGATCTCGTCTTTGGAAAAGAATCCAGAGAAAGGCGGGATTCCCGAAATGGCGAGGACAGAAATCAGGCAACACCAATAAGTCCAGGGCATTTTCTTGCGAAGTCCGCCCATAGCGTCCAGGTCGTTGGTATGTACCTGGTGGATAAGGGAACCCGCAATCAGGAACAGGCTGCACTTGAAGAAGGCGTGGGTGAAAATATGGAAGGTAGAGGCGGTCCAGCCTGTGGCGATAACCACCTGGCCGATTTTACACACGCCCAGGGCAAACATCATGTAGCCTAGCTGCGAAAGGGTAGAGTAGGCGAGGATCCGCTTGATATCTTTTTGGGTACAGGCGATGACCGCCGCGAATACCATAGTGAATGCCCCTACCACCATGATCAATTTCAAAGTGTCGTGACAGATGGCGAAGAAGGGAAAGAGTCTTGCTACCAGGTACACGCCGGCCACCACCATGGTGGCGCTGTGGATGATGGAGCTGACCGGGGTCGGACCTTCCATAGCGTTGGGCAGCCAGATGTGCATGGGGAACATGGCGGATTTTCCCCAGCCGCCTGTGAAGATCATTACAGACCCGAGAATAAGGGCGTCGGCCTTGCTGACGGTGCAAAGTCCAAGGTTGATGGTTTCGGCCTTGAAGGCGTGTAGGCTCAGGGCGTTCAGGGTAGAAAAGTCGAAACTGCCCACAACGTAGCTTACCAGCACGATGCCGAACAGGAAGAAGCTGTCGGCAAAGCGGGTGAGGATAAAGGCCTGCTTGGAGGCGCTTACTGCCGAGGGCTTGTGGTACCAGAAGCCGATGAGCAGGTAGCTGGACACGCCCACCAGTTCCCAGAAGATGAACATCTGGAACAAGTTGGTGGCGGCCACTAGGCCAAGCATGCTGAAGCTGAACAGGGAAAGCAGGCTGAAGAACCGCCCTGCGGAAGGGTCCTCACGCATGTAGCCCACGCTGTAGATGTTCACCATGAAACTGATGAAGGTCACTACCACAAGCATCATCAGCGAAAGCGGGTCGATGAGCATGCCGATGGTGGCGGCGAGGTTTCCTGCAAAGGTGAGGAAGTCGTGCTGGAAAAGAACGGTCTTGTTCGGGGCGAAATCCGAGGTGAAGTAATGCACCGCCAAGGTGGCCGCACACACGAAGGCAAGGCCGTTACAGGCGATGGCGAGAGCCGCTGCTGCCTTGGGGCACTTGTTGCCCAGGAAAAGCCCGTTCACCACGAAGGTGAGCAGGGGCAATGCCAGAATCAAATAACCGAGGGTCATATCGTTAATCATGCAAGTCCCTCAACTGGTCGGCGTCAAGGCTGTGGTGCCTGCGGTACATGGTGACGATAATGGCAAGGGCGATTGCCATTTCGCAGGCTGTCACGGCGATGACGAAAATACTGAATAAGGCGCCCGCGGTAGAGTCCTGGGCGGTAAAGTAGGCAAAGGAGATAAAGTTGATGTTGGCGGCGTTAAGCATGAGCTCGATAGAAATGAGCATGCCAATCAGGTGTCGGCGGCGCATCAGACCCCACACGCCGATGCCGAATAGCAAGAAGGCGAGAATCAGGCAGTTCATCAGGTTCATTGCTTGACCTCCTTCTCTTTTTCAACCTCATCTTTAGTTTTGCGGGCGATGGTGATGGCGCAAATCAGAGTCATGAGCAGAAGCACGCTAACCACTTCGAAGGGAATGATAAAGCTATCCTGGGTGTAGCCCAGAAGGCGTAGCGCAAAGTTCTGTAGGCTGGAATAGTCCACCGTCGAAGCCACAGCACCGCTAGAAAGCTCCTGCATAGGGAGCAGGCAGCGGACCATCACGAATACGAAGGCGATGGACAGAGCAAAGGCGGCGAACACTCGCGGAATCTTGGTAGCGAAGGCATCTTCGCCCAGGTGGCTAGTAAGGAGTATGGTAAACACCACGAAAATCACCACGCCGCCGATATAGACCATCACCTGGGCGAGAGCGATAAATTCCGCATGCAACAGCAGGTAGAGAATGGCTGTAGCCACGAAGGAGAAAATCAGGAACACGGCGCTCTGCAAGATGTTCTTGACGGCCACGGTAAATACAGCCGTCACCAACATGACGATGGCCACGGCGTAAAAGGCAATGTCCATTCCCCCATGAGGGAATGACAATGCTAGTTCTGGAAGTTGAAGACCTGGAAACATTATCCCTGTCCCTCCTTCTTGTTGAGAATCATTTCAAGGGTATTCGGGTCGGTAGTAGCCACCTCGAAATCCTGGTTCATGCGGATGGCGCCGAAGGGGCAAGCCTCCACGCACAGGCCGCATTGGGTGCAACTGGCAAAATGGTACACATAGCGGCCCAAAACCTTTTTGCCTGCGATGTTTTTGGTAGAAAGAACGTTGATGCTCCCGTTAGGGCAGGCGCGTTCGCACATGCCGCAAGAGGTGCAGTGATTGTTGCCGTCGGCATCCTCGATCATCTCCAGACGGCCACGATAACGCTCGTGCATCTTGAGGGTCTTCCGATTTTCGGGATACTGCTCGGTAACGATGCGTCTTGGGTCTATAAAATACTTGAAGGTCACGGAAAGTCCGCAGAGCAGGCTCCAGGGACCCGTGATACAGCGCATGAAGTAGCGCTTGAAATACTTGGATGCAGTAAGTTGTTCTGGCATAAGAGGATTGTTTCTTTTTACATTTCAAATTGAATATAGAAAATGGCAAGGAAAATGAATAAGCGAAAAAAAATAAAACAAAAAAAAGAGTTTTTTTTTGTTGAGAATCGCAAAAAAAAGGAAAAATGCTAGATTTTTGCGCTTATTGGAGTAATGATGAAAAGATGTTTTAAGTTAATCTTATTTTGTGCTTCTTTAGCAAGCAATGTTTTTGCCTTGAAAGACTGGAACTCGGGTGTCGTTGAGGTCCTTCCAAGTTATACAGATGCGCCGAATTACACCTATGTAGAAAAAATAACATCCCCAGGAGCAAAAGCAGGTGATGATTTGAATGGTATTATGCTAAATCAGGAATATGCAAATGCGCAAAGATAAAATAGTTCTCTTAGCTTTCTTTGTGATTGCCTACGCTTTTGTAGGATGTGCTGTAACATCCTCTGGAAATATGGTGGGAGAAGCAGCTGCGGTTAAGTATTCGACTGACGAAAAGAAATATCGTGTTGTTGAAGTCGGAATGATAGTTGCTGCAGCGGGAAGTGAACGGTATCTATCTTCTTTGCATGAAGATGTTGAAATTTCAGGAGCGTCTCTACATTTGAGAGCAAGTTTTCTTTCGCTAAATTATTCCGTCTTTAATCAAAGAGGCGGCTTGTTTCTCTCCGTTCCATTGACGATTCCTTTGGATATTGGAATTCGTCCTAGTTTTGTGCAGTGGCTTGGACCAATCTATGTAGGTGTGGGGATGTCATTTGTTGGAGGGCTTTATCTTAATCAGCAGGATGATGACGAACGGGATGCAGATAATACCTTTGGACGTTTTGATGGTTTTGTTCTGTATAATTTTGGTGGTGGCACCATGCTTGGTATTTGGGAAAAAGTTGCTTTGGGGGCCTATGCGAATTATGAAAGAATGGCCTTGAACAGTGGTGGTTCAACGGTGAGAAACTCCGAATTTGTTGATATAAATATTATAGGGGAAGATTATGGGAAAGAAAATCTACCAGCTTATGCAAAACGTACTAATGTGATGACATTAGGACTTGATCTTTTTTTCAAGATGAAGACCCCTCTTGGGTTCTATGCCGAATATAGTCCTGGAAAACTGATGTACAATGATGGTTGGTGGAAATTCCGCGCAGGCGTTATCTTGCTTTATTAACCTTGTTCTTCACCCCAACAGCGCAATCCAGCCGGCGCCTGTCACCAAAAGGACCAGGTTTACCGGCAACAGGAACTTCCATTCGAAATCCATGAGCTGGTCCACGCGGGGCCGCACAAAGGTCCAGCGAACCATCATGTAGCACCAGATCATAAAGAACACCTTCCCAAAGAACCACACCAGGCCAGGCACCATGTTAAGAACGTTGTCCACCGCGGCAATGCCGATACAGGGGGCATGGAAACCTCCCAAGAAGCAGGTAGTGGCCAAAGCCGAGTTGGTGACCAGGGCGATGTATTCGGCCAGGTAGAACATGGCGAATGGCGTGCCGTTGTATTCCGTGTGGTAGCCGCCGGTGAGTTCCTGTTCTGCTTCGGCGATGTCGAAGGGGGCGCGGTTCATTTCGGCGGTACTGGAAATGAAGAACAGAATGAAGGCGATAAAGCCCAGCACGGGAATCTTGAAAATCCACCAGTCAAAAACCGTTCCCTGCTGGCTCATGGTAATGTCCATCAGGTTGGTGGATCCGGAAATCATCACCACGAACAGAAGGATCATGGCGAAGGAAATTTCGTAACTGATAATCTGGGCGCCGCTACGGAGTGCCCCCAGCAAGGAATACTTGTTGTTGCTGCTCCAGCCGCCAAGCAGAATGCCCAGCACGCCGAAACCGTTCACCGCGATAATCAGGGGAATGCCCATGGAAACGTCGGCCACCACTAGGTCCTTGCTAAAGGGGATCAGGGCACAAACCATGAAGGGGGCAATCAGCACGATCATGGGTGCCGTGTAGAACATCAGCTTGTCTGCACCACTGGGGGCATAGACTTCCTTGAAGAGCATCTTGAGCACGTCGGCGATGGTCTGTATAGTGCCGTGCCATCCCAGGCGCATGGGGCCAAGACGGCACTGCACGTGGGCGCAGACCTTGCGTTCCATGTAGATGAGAATAGGGGCAGAACCGATGTTCACGGCGCAGACCGCGATAATGCAGATGACGGCGTTGATCAAGAAGGCGACGACGCTGTCCAAAGTCTCGGACTGGAAGGCTACAGGCAGGTAGGCAGTCACCTGGGGAACCAGGTTCCTCACAAAATCGCCGATAGGATTGGTAACGGAAGGGACAAACATAATCTACCTGTCAATTTCGGGAATCACGGGGTCCAAGGTGGCAAGAATGGTCACCAGGTCCGAAATCTTGTGGCCCTGGACCATCTTGTTGAGGGCCGCGATGTGGGGGAAACTTGGACCGCGTGTGTGTATGCGGTAGGGCTTCTCGCCGGTAGTGGCGGCTACTACGTAGGTGGCGTAGAGCCCCTTGGCGGTCTCGATTTCGCTGTAGTAGCGGCCCACCGGCAAACGCACCGGCTTTTCTTTGGAGCGCCAAGGCCCTTCGGTGGGGAACCGATCAATGCACTGCCGGAGGATTTTCATGGACTCGTGGATTTCGGCGATACGCACCGTGTAACGGTCGTAGCAGTCCCCGTTGTGGGTCACGGGAACTTCGAAATCGAAGGAGTCGTAGATGCTGTAGGGGTTCGCCCGGCGCACGTCAAAGTTCACGCCGCTGGCCCTGAGCACGGGACCGGAGCATCCGTAGGCGATGGCGTCTTCCTTGGAGAGGATGCCTATACCCTTGCTGCGTTCCAGAACAATGATGTTCTTGGAAAGGAACCGCTCGTAATCCTTCATGGTGTCATCCATGTGGTCGAGGAAAGCCTTGACCCGCGGGATAAACGTGTCGGGCACGTCGTAACGACTTCCTCCCGGTCTGAAGAAGTTGGTGGTGAGTCTGGAGCCCGTCACCTCTTCCAAGATGTCGTGGATCATCTCGCGTTCCTTGAAACCGTACAGCAGGCAGGTCTGTCCGCCCAGGTCGCCGCCAAAGCAGGCGAAGAACACCAGGTGGCTCGCAATACGGCCCAGTTCCTGCAGCATCACGCGGATATATTCAGCCTTCTCGGGAACGCCGATGTTCATGCCTTTCTCGAGGGCGATGACCACTCCCAGGTTGTTCTGGATGGCGGTAAGGTAGTCCTGACGGTCGGAAAGGGCGATGTACTGCAGGTAACTCATGGATTCGGCCTGCTTTTCCATGCCGCGATGGATATAGCCGAAATGGGGCACCAGCTCTACGATGGTCTCGCCGTCCATGCGGAGGGCGAGGCGCAGGGCCCCGTGGGTACTGGGGTGCTGGGGACCCATGTTGATGAAAAATTCTTCGGTGTTGGTTTCACGCTGGATGCGGAATCCCGGAGGAAGCATACCTGTCATACGGGCCTCCTGATCATTTCCGGGTGGGTAAAGTCCTTGCGCAGGGGGTAGCCTACGAAGTCGTCGTCCAAGAAGATTCGGCGCTGGTCGGGGTGGCCCACGAAGTCGATGCCGAACATGTCGTAAACTTCACGTTCCTTGAATTCTGCCGCTGGATACAGGTGGCTGATGCTGGGGGCGTGGGCAAGGAGCGCCGTGGCCCGCTGCTCTTCGGGAATGGAAAAGTCCTTTTTCAGTTGCAGGCAGAGGAACAGCTTGTGTCCGTGTTCCATGCTGCGGAACTGGGACACCACGTCAAAATGGTCGTCGTAGTCGATACCTACGATGTCGATGAGGTAGTCCATCTTGAGGCTGGCTTCATCCTTGATGAATTCTACCATGGGCAGGTAGTCTTCGGGAGTGACCATCACTTCTAGCGGTCGGTCCGCCGGCATGGCGGCCACCACGTCTTCCACAGGGTCTTCGCTGTGGGTGTGCACCGTTACCGCCGGGAACTTGTCTTTAAGCTTGGCGTAAATTTCGGACTGCTTGAGGCCCGGACGCTTGAAGGGTATGCGTTCCACTTCGGGGAAATCTTCTTTCTTGACGCGGATAGGCTTGAAACTCGACTTGTAGTCGGGATTTTCTTCCTTGAATTTCGCACGGGCTTCCGCCATCTCCTCGTCCTTCATCTCTTCGAGAGCGGCCCAGGTCTTGGCAGCTTCGCGGTAGCGGTCCATGGTGGATACGTCCTTGGGCTCACCCTCGTGCCAGGGTTCACGGCAGGTTTCGTGGAGGATTTTTTCCCGCAGGGTCAAAAGGCCGTGGAAAAGGGCTTCGGGCCTGGGCGGGCATCCGGGAACGAACACGTCTACGGGAATCAGGTTCTGGGCGCCACGCACAACGGAATAGTTGTCGTAAATAAAGGGGCCGCCGCTAATAGTGCAGGCGCCCATGGCGATGGCGTACTTGGGGCCAGGAATCTGCTCCCACAGCATCTGGATGGCAGGCGCCATGCGGCGGGTGATGGTTCCCGCCAAAATAAACAGGTCCGCCTGCCTAGGTGAACTGCGGAATACTTCACTTCCGAATCGGGCGATGTCGTAGCGGGCCATGGAACTGCTCATCATCTCGATGGCGCAGCAGCTGGTGCCGTAGGTCAGAGGCCAAATGGAGTTTGCCCGGGCCCAATTCACCACGTAGTCGATGGCGTTTACCACGTACTTACCGCCCGGAATAGGGTCCAGGATTTTTGGAGCGTAATTAATTATTCCCATTTCAGGATTCCTTTTTTCCAGGCGTAGGCGAGGCCGGAAACGAGAATGGCCATAAATATCACAAGGTCAATGATAACGACCGCAGGGGCGAGGGGCGTGTTCCCGGCCATGATTTCCTTGAAGTTCATGAGCACGGGATACAGGAACAAAGCTTCGATGTCAAATACCAGGAACAAAAGCGCGAACAGGTAGTAGCCCACCTTGAACTGGATGCGGGCGTTTCCGATGGTCTGCATGCCGCATTCGTAGGGGGCCATCTTGTTCTTGGTGTTCTTGGTACGGTAGCCCAGCAGAAGCCCGGTGACGGTAGCCGCCGCGGCGATGAAGGCACCCAAGAACAAGAAAAAAGAAAGGATAATATACTCTGACATAATCATCTCACATTACACATTCCACACTAGTAGAAGTTCTGTAATTCCTGAATTGTTCCAAAAAGCGTGTTGCCTATTTGGAAGCGTTCGACAATGTGCTTTACCAGCTCCCGGAACTCCTTGATGGTGGCAATGGACATGGCCGAAAGTTTTTCCTGGATGGAACTGACGAATCCCTTGTCTACCGGCTGGGCCTTCATCCCCTGCATGTTCATGCCCCAGTCGTGGAGCATCTTGTCGGTATCGATACGGGCAATGATGTAGTGGGTGGTAGAAAGCAGTTCCCGCAAGAAGTGAACCAAGAAGATTTCTTCTTGTAGAATACCCCAGCGCTTGTCCTTGGAATACAGCGTGGCTTCTTCGGCCTTGCCGTAAAAGATGGCGGCCTGGGCGTATTCCAGGCAAGTGGTAATCAGACGCTCGTAGTGCTTGATTTCTTGCTGCAGGTGGGCGAACCATTCCTCGTCGAACTTGCCGCCGGTGGTGCCGTTATAGTCGTTGGGCAACAGCGCCCTGAAGGCATAGTAGACCTCTTCGTAGTAGCGGTTGCGCATACGGCAGTTGAAGGCCCTGTTCTTCAGGGTGTAGTCGCTATGGTGCAGGGGCGTCATCATGATTTTTTAACCTCCCTGACGCCACTAATCTGCTGGATCCTACGGGTGATGGAATCAACCTGCTCCTTGCGGAAGGCCTTGAACTCCATACGGATTCTGCCAGAGGACTGCTTGCTTACCACGCTCATCTGGTCCAGGAACAGGTTTTCGTCCTTGAGTTCCTTGAGAATGTCGAAGGTAATATTCTTGCGGTTGTCCGTCTCCACGACAAGGTGGGTGGTAAAGGGTTCAGAAAGATCGGGGCTCCACTGTACGGGAATCTGCTGCTCTGTAGGAAAATCCTTGAGGCAGGGGCACTTTTGGGTGTGTACCTCGATACCGACTTGCGGGCGCATGACGCCTACGATCTTGTCTCCGGGTACAGGCCCGCAGCAACTGGCAAAGTGAATGACCAGGTTGGTTTCCTGTCCGATCTGCAGGGGCATGTCCTCTTGGTAGGGGCTCTTCTTGTCCTTGTTGAAGGTGGGGAAGAACCGAAGGGCCGAACTTTCCTTGGATATATCCGTGCCGTCATAGAGGAAACGGTGAACGTCCTGTAGCGGAAGCTCGCCTTGGCCAAGCCTCTCGTAAAAATCCTCAATGCTAGAAGTGCCGAAGTACTTGTTGATCTTCTCGTCGCTGGGAAACTTGTCACGTTCCAGCTTGGAAAGCCTAAGTTCTCGGGTCCAGATTTCGCGACCCAGGTCCCTGGCCTGCTGGAGCATGCTGGATTTCATCCACTTGCGCAGTTCCTGTTTGGCCTTGGTGGTGGTCACCATCTCCAGCCATTCGGGGCTGGGTTCTTGGGTGGGGCTTTTTAAAACCTGGATGGTTGCACCGTGGGGTACGGGCTTGTCTAGGCTTACCACTTCGTCGTTAATGCGGGCGCCTATGCAGTGCAGGCCCAGTTCGGTATGCACGGCGAAGGCGAAGTCCAGCACGATGGCTCCGTCGGGCAGTTCGATGGAGTTTCCCTTGGGCGTGAACACCACGATTCCTTCGGGTTTCAGGTCCACCTTCAAGAAATCCAGGTATTCCTTTGAATCGGAAATTTCGGACTGGAGCTTGACCATGTGGTCTAGCCAGGCCAATTCCTCGCCCTCGTGTTGGGTTTCCAGCTTGTAAGCCCAGTGGGCGGCAAAGCCTTTCTCTGCCGTCAGGTCCATGTCCTTGGTGCGAATCTGGACTTCCACCATCTTGTTTTCGGGCCCGATAACCGTGGTATGGATACTCTGGTACAGGTTGGGCTTTGGGGTGGCGATGTAGTCTTTAAACCGGCTCTGCAGGGGTGGCCACAGATTGTGGACGTAGCCCAGGGCCAGGTAGCATTCGGGAATGGTATCCACGATAATGCGGATGGCGAAAATGTCGAAGATGTCTTCGAACTCGCAGCCCCGGCTGAGCATCTTGTTGTAGATGCTGTAGATGTTCTTGGTTCGGCCCTGGATGGTACAGTCAAAGTCTTCTAGGGCAAGCTTGATCTGGAGCGGCCCGATGACGGACTGGATGTACTTTTCCCGAGCTTCCTTGTTCTCGATAAGGGCGTCTACCAGCTTCTGGTACTCTACCGGGTTTACGTACTTGAAGCTCAGGTCCTCCAGTTCGGTTTTCAGCTTGTACAGACCGAACCGGTGGGTGAGGGGCACGTAGATGTCCAGGGTCTCCTGGGCGATGGCCTTGCGCTTCTCGGGTTTCATGTACTGCATGGTCCGCATGTTGTGGATGCGGTCTGCAATCTTGATCATGATGACCCGGGGGTCTTTCGCCATGGCGGTAATGAGCTTGCGGTAGGTTTCCGCCTTACGGGCGGTCTTGCTCTCTTGCTGGGCGGCGGTAATCTTTGTGACGGCGTCCACCATGAAGGCGGTGTCGTCACCGAACTTTTCGGAAATTTCGCTAAGGGTGTGGGGGGTGTCTTCCACCACGTCGTGGAGCAGCCCTGCAAGGACTGTGGCCTGGTCTTGCTTCAGGTCCGAAAGGATCTTGGCCACCTCGTAGGGGTGCTCGGTATAGGGCATGCCGCTCTTGCGGTACTGGCCGCTATGGGCCTCTGCAATAAAGACAATGGCATTCTCCAGAATCTCGCGGTTCAGGGCGGGATTCTTCTTGAGAAGCACGTCTACGATGTGCTTCTGGTTGGATGTCAGGTCTTGTACTGCCATTATCTACAATTTATTATAAAATTCGGCAGAAAAACGGCAATTTTGGGAATATAAGCCAAAAATAAGGTATTTGGTATTATACCACGGCTTTGGTTTTCCAGCGGCCGCTTTTCCAGCGCCAGAAGTTGGCGATAGAGCGGTAAAATTCGTCGCTGGCCATGCCGAGCCAGAGCCCAGCCAGGCCCAGTTTCAACCCGAAGGCGAGAAGAAGGGCGGTACCCACTCCGAGGGTCCACATCATGGCGCTTCCGACAATGGCCGGGAACTTAGAATCCCCGATAGCGCGAAGTGACGAGGTAATGATGTAATTGACCGCCTTGAAGGGCTGCAAGGCGACGTCGCACCAGAGGCAGATGCAACCCAGCCGAATCACTTCGGGGTCTTTGGAGAAAATGCCGATAAGATGTTCACCGCAAAGGGCCACTGCGATAGAGAAGATAAGCCCGCTGATGCTTCCGATAATGAAGGTCCTTTTAATCTGGTTCGAAGCCCTGTCGTATTCATGGGCGCCCACCAAGTGGGCGACGAGAATCTGGTTTCCACTGCCGAGGCCGATTCCCAGGATACAGGAAACCGCCGCGAAGTTGCCGGCAAATACGCGGGCCGTTATGGCGGTGGTTCCCACGTAGACCACCATGGCGGTAATGAACACCTGGAATAGCTGGAAACTGATGGGCTCTGCGGCGGCGGGAAGACCGATGCGGATCCAGTCGGGCAAGATAATTTTAGAACGGACCAGGTCCCGCTTGTTTGTCTTATGGCGAATCTTGAAACGCAACACTAGCCAAAGCATCAGGGAGGCCAGCAGCCAGGAGATGCTGGTGGCGATAGCCACCCCGTATACACCCATTTTGGGGAGCCCGAAAAGGCCTTCCAAAAAGATGTAGTTCAGTACCGCATTGCTTACGATGGTAAGCACGTTGCTAATCAGGTTCCAGATGGTAAGGCCGTGGGTGGCAATGAGGGCGATGAGGGTTGCCTGCAGGGCACGGAAGGCAAAGCCAAAAGCCACTACGGAAAGGAATTGGTTTGCATACAGGGCCGTGTCTTCGGTAAGCCCCATGAGGGAGACGATGGTTCCCGAAAGGGGGAATACCAGTAGCGTGATAGAAACGCCCAGTAAAAAGCTGCCGACAAGGACCAAGGTCTGGGTCGTACGGGCATGGCTACCTTGCCTTGCTCCGATATACTGGGAGGTAATACTTGCGCCGGCTTGAGAAAAAGCGTGGAGGGCGGTAAAGATGGTGGCGATGACGGGCATCAGGGCTCCCACACCGGCAGCCGCCGTTTCCGAGGTACGGGAAAGGAACCAGCTGTCCATCATAGGCTGGAAGATCCCGACGGCGAAGGTCAGGATAAGAGGCCAAGAAAGACTGAGGAGTGAACGGTCTTTAACTTGCTTTCCAGTCATGGGCCCAATGTTAGAAAAATAGGGGTGCGTTGGGCACCCCATATTGGTTAGAATTGTTTGCTATTGTATACAGAGAATTAAGGACGTTTTCGCATTTCCCGACGCGCGAGAGCCTCTTCGAAACGGCGCTTTTCGTCGTCGGTTTCCGGGACGACGGGGGCTAGGGCGGTAGGCTTGCCGTTTTCGTCCAGGGCCACGAAGGTTATGTAGGCGTGGCAAATGTCTTCGCATTCGGTCTTTTCTAGGGGGGTGCCCGTAACCTTGACACCGATTTCCATGGAAGAGCAGAATACCCGGTTGATAGAGGCCTTGATGTCTAGAATATAACCCACCTTTGCGGGGTTGAAAAAGCGGACTCCGTCGATACCCACGGTGGTCACGCGGTTCGTACAGTGCCTACGGGCGGCAATGCAGGCCGCCTTGTCCAAAAGTCCCATCAGGTAGCCCCCGAAGGCGATTCCATAGGAGTTGGTGTCGCCAGGGTGGACGATGTCGTGGGTGACGGTGGCCGATTCTTTGACGGTTTTAGGTGTCTTTTCCATAGGTGCAAATATAGTTTTTTTTAGAGGCCTGGGTCTAGGGGCTTGGGGTTAGAGGCTTTCGGCTGTTCTGCAGTTTTTCGGCACAGGGCTTACTTTGTCTTAAAATTTTCACCAGGGCGCTGGGGCTGAGTCCAAAGGCCTTGGCCGCCTCTTTGGTGTCGCCATTTTTTGCAGCCATACGGTCAAAGACGTGGGCTACGAAAAGGGGAAACAGGGGGTTGCTTGGCTGGATATGCCCGTTACTCCCCGGAAAGGGAATTTCCGGATTTTCCGGTTCCTCGCGAACCCTGAGGGCAAGTGCCATCTGCAGGCGGTGCAGGGCATGGACCTTATTTTCCTTGGCGGACCTCCCTTCGGAAGATTTGATTTCTAAATTGTATTCCCGTAAGGTCAGCTGCACTCCGGTGTTGGTCTTGTTCCTGTGCTGTCCGCCAGGACCCGACCCTTGGAACCCCTTCAGGGTACAGGCGCCTAGTAGCTGGTCCAAACTCATTCTTAGGTAGGTATCGCGATGCATATCTTGAAAGATAAAATTCTTGTGGCCCTCGCTGTGGCTTTTATGGCGCTGTTGTCCGCTTGCGCAGCCACTCCGGATAAGCCTGCAACCGACAGCCCCCTTCAAAACGCTCCTCAAAACGCCCAGGCGAAAGATGCCCAGTATCAAGAACGCATTCAGGACAAGCAGACTCTTTTAGAGAACATGTTCCAGAATTTTCTGGATGGCGTCCGGAAGGGTGCCTCTGCCGAGGTCCTTTACAGCTATCTGACGGATACATCGGAATACTGGCTGGATACCCTTGAAACCCACGCCCGTCGCTACGATGCCGAAGCTTTGGATACCTGCCAGTTCTACGAGGCCTATTCCATAATCCTTTACCGCCTTTACGAACGGGAACACCTGTGGCAAACCGACGATGATCGCATGCTCTTTATGTTGCTCAGCAAGAGCGGTATGTTGGATCGTTTCCTTAGGCTTGATCTTGGCCCCATGAAGGTAAAGAATGACCGGGGAAGCATTGGCCTTGCCAAAAGCCCCGATGTACCCATTATGCTTTTTGTCTGGGACGACCAGACGTGGAAACTGGACCTGCCCGCGACGCTTCCCCTGATTACCAAAGGAATTGAATCCATTGCGGTAAAGAAAAACTGGACCAACCGCAAGCTTGCCCTGTACTGGATCGAGAAGGAATACCACATGACCTATTCCAGACTCGACGATTCCCTTTTGGAGCCCATCGGTTTTTAGGGTGTAGCCTGGATGCGTTGCCTGCTTAAAAGTTTGTTATTGCTTCTGTGCTTTGGAACGTTCGCCCTGGCGGCTATCCCTGCAAAGGCGTCCCCTGTTTTGGCGAAGATCTCGGGAGCGGTGGAGTCCAAGACTCCCTTTAGCGGAGAGCGGCTCTTTGCCGTTCTGGATTCTGCCGGCGGGACTGGCACCTGGATGGAATGGGACAGCACTGGCGTAAAAGACCCCTCCATCATGTCGGTAGTAGGCCCTTCCATGAAGACGGCCCAGAAGCCCCAGATGGTGTGGGTGATTTCGGAGCGTGAAAAGCCATTGATGGCAATCCTTTTTTCAAAAGGGGCAGGGGAGGTTCTTGTTTTTTACGAGCTGTCTGCTTTGGATGCAAAGCCCGAACCCCTGAGGCTGAATCCGGAACCGGACCCGCGGGTGTTTCTCCGGGACTACCGGCAGGAATCTCCGACGGTCTTTGTGCATCTGGACAAACCGAGCCTGAAAATTTCGGTGTCCGAAAAGATTATCCGCTTTACTTACGACAAGGCTGACAAGACGGCGCTTCGCTATGACAAGGATTTTTCCAAGAAGACTTTCGTAGAAAAACGTTCCGAAGTCCGCAGTTACATGGACTATTTCCGCTATGAATATGCCCTGATGCTTCGGGCCTTCGTGCAGTCTGTTCGGGGGCTGTTCAACTGGCAGCCCTGGCATTGGTACATGGATTCCTGGAACCATGCCGCCTTTATCAAGTCTGATGAACTGGAAGCCATACTATCAAGGGGATTCCCTCCGGAATACGTCACGATTTTCAAGACAAAGGCCGCTACCGGAGAAACGGTGGAGTTTCGGGTGAACGGTAACGGATTCTTTGAAATGGATATTTTGGCTCCATAATCCCCTATTTTGTATTTTAGAGATATGCGCTTGAAATGGTTCACATGGTTGCTTGCTCTGGGTTGTATCGCCCAGGCTTATGCATCGGTGACTTTCGTTGCCCAGTTTGCGGTTGGCGACAAGAACGTGGCCACCTTTAGTGAAGATGGCCTCTATGCGGTGGATTTTGCAACCATCAGAAAGGCCTTGGCTCAGAACAAGAGACAGGGTGACCTGGACGGCATTCAGGTTGAAAAACTCTGCGTCTATGCGGCGTCTCCTGATACCTTGAGCGACAAGGTTCCCGAGAAGGCGCTTTTTGAACCGGACCAGACGTTCGAAATACCTATCGAAGTCCGTGACAAGAACGGCAACGGCATCTTTGATGACGGGGATACCCTGCTTTTCGTGGGGTATGGCACCTCTCTGTGGAAGCGTGTCGACCAGGATTATTACCATTCCCATTCCCCCTATTCCTTCTATCAGAATTTTCAACTGGGCTGGAAATCCTCGGGTAAGGGTCTCCGCATGGGAAATTACCTGAAAGAACCTTCAGGCACCGGCAAGTCCATTAAGTGGATGCGCTATGTCCGCGCCGAAAAGGATGCCATTTTGAGGGATACCTACTATGGTCGTGAAGGCGACTGGGAAAGTTCTTCGGGTAAGGAATGGTTTTGGCTTTGGCACGGTCGCCTGGATTCCAGCACCTACTCCAATTCTGACCTGATCCAGCCTCAAGTGAAGAATTTACCGGGTCATGTTTCGGGTGGCAAGGAATATCTCGGTGTTTCTTTTTTCCCGTACAGATCTATCTGGAAAGATGAAGCTGAAAAAGAGGGTGACCAAAAGCAAGACTTTGAAATGTCTGGCAAGTCTTACCAGCAGCGCATGGAAAACATCAATTTTTCCATGACGGTGAACGGGAAAAAGTTATCCCGCAGTGCTGCAAAGCTGATGCCTGGAAACACCTTCTGGCTGGAAAGTCCAGGGTACAAGAACTCGGACAACAGCTTTAGTCTGACCATGCTTCCAAACGATTACCAGTTTGACCGATTTGATGGTTACACGGTGGCTTACCAGTGGACCCCCGTGGCAGATTCTGCTGAATGGCTTTTGCCGGGAAATGCTTCTGGGATTATTCAGATTCCTGTGGGCAGCGGAGGCAACCTGCAGGTCATGAAGTTCCTGAATTACAGAGAGGTCGGCCTCTTGCCGGTAAAAAACGGCATTGCCAAGGATAGTGTGTCTGCCTCTGATGATGTTCGTTACCTGGTGTACAAGAAAGGCGTCTACAGGAACGCCATCAGTATAGTGGGGTTGCCGGTAAAGCCTTCGGGGGTACTTACGGATATTTCTCGCATAGATTCCCGCACGGAATACCTGATTATATCTCCATCGGAATTTCTGAACGGAGCCGTGGAACTTGCAAACTTCCGTTCCGGTGGTTCCGCCGTGACGACCATCCCGACTACGGTTGTTTCTGTAGAAGATGTCTATTCTAAGTACACGGGTGGAGCCCTTTCTCCTGTGGCTATACGTAACTACATAGCCTATGCAAGAACCAAAAGTGCAAAACTCAAGTATGTTCTGCTCTTGGGTGCAGGCCACTATGATTACCGGGGCATGAATACGCAGTTGGGCAAGAACTTTATGCCTCCGTACGAATATGAGGCTGTAACCAGTGATGATTTTTTTGGCGTTCTTGATCCTGGGGAGATGATTCTGTACGGCAAATATGATATGGATGTTGCCGTGGGGCGTCTGCCTGTATCGACAATTCAGGAATTGTCCAACTATATCGAAAAAGTAAAAGAATACGAGAAGGTTGGGGCCTTCGATCATTCGGAATGGCGTTCCACCTTGTTGCTTGCGGCAGATGATGCTCTCAATAGTCATCATATTGATTATACGGAACATACCAAGTTACAGGAAGCTCTTGCCCGTTCCATTGATAGTATGGCTGTAGCTCGGAATCGTCAATGGAACCTGAAAAAAATTTATTTGCTGGATTACCCGGCAGATGCGGCCGGGCAGAAGAAAGATGCTGTAGATGATTTTCTGAATATTATGAACCAGGGTGCATTGGCCACAACATATTTTGGCCATGGCTCCATGACGGACTGGGCTTCTGAAGGACTCCTGAAACCTAGCTACATATCGAAACTTTCTAATAGGGGTCGGCTCACCATACTGAATTCTTTCTCCTGTACCGTTGGACGTTTTGATAAGGGGAACGGACGTTCGCTATCCGAGGAATTCCTTTTGGCTTCCCAGGTGGGCTCTATCGCCTCTGTTGGTTCAACACGTGAAACTTTTGCCGAATACAACGAGGCCTTTGCCCGAAATTTCTTGGTAAACCTGCTTAATGCAGATGGGGCGCTTATTGGGGATGCTTATCGCACGGCAAAAAACTCTGTAGGAAAAGAATTTAGCCGTCAACGTTACAACAATGAACTCTATGTGCTAATAGGGGAGCCTGTTATCCAAATGCCTAAGGCGACGATGAAGGTTTTCTTTGATTCGAAATTAGATACGCTTAAAGCTTTGGACAAGGTGGTGCTTTCTGGTAGTGTTTCGGGCTTGAAAAACGGAAATGTCGCTATTTCTTTGCGTGAAGGAAAACGGAATAAGCGCCTTTACAATGGATTGGACGAGGGAAGTGATTCCATAGATGTTGTTTATGATGGGTCTTTGATTTACTCTCAGAATGTGCCGGTAAAGGATGGCAAGTTCCAGACGGAGTTTGTCTCTCCCCGGAAACTTTCCTTCGGGGATACGGCCGCCCAGATGGCCGCGTGGGCGTATTCTTCAAATGACAGGACTGTGGGAAGTTTTCTGAAACGGAACATCTTGGTTTCGGGAATTTCTGCGTATGCGGACTCCATAGACGACCAGGATCCGCCGTCTATTAAGATCCAGACCTGTTATGGCGGTGGTGTCGCTACGTATTTTGCTGATGACGAAACGGTCAAGCTTCAGTTCCCGGCGTGTCTGCAGGTGACCATCGAAGATTCGACCGCTATAGATTTCAGGGATCAGCCTGATGAGGGCATTTCATTTGAAGTGGTAGGTGTTGAGAATCCATACCATCCATCGATCTTTTTGGAACAGACCTCTAAACGGGTGGTTGTCCGCAAGACGTTCAATGCCGAGAACTATCCCGAAGGAAAATATGTATTCAGGGTTCGTGCCCAAGACGTGTTGGGAAACGTGGCCACCAAGACATTGAACTTGGAACTTACCGAAGAAATGAAGGCTGGCCTGCAAGATGTCTTCAATATTCCCAATCCGGTAGGGAAGAAGGGTACGACCTTCTATTTCAAGAATTTGGCTGTGAATCGCAACTCTACGGTGAACATCTTTATTTATAACCAAAATGGCCGGCTTGTGAAGGTTGTCAAGAACGCTGTTTCCGGTGTAACCCGCTGGGACGGTCGCGATAATCACGGAAGGCTTTTGGCTAACGGGCTCTATCATTATGTCGTTCGTAGCGAGGTAGAAGCCCAGGGCTCTTTCAAGAAAAAAACTTGGACAAAGAAACAAAAATTGCTTATATCGAGGTAAAGAATGGATTTACGTGAAAAACCGGGAAAAATTCAGAAAGTTTTGGAACTGTTTTTGAGGCTCCGGCTGATTTCCGTGGTGCTGCTTGTTGTCTTGTCTGTGTCTTTTGTGGCTACTCGCTGGCAGGACATGGTTTCTATGCCGATAAAGTCCTCGGAATCGTTGGGAATGTGGCTTGCTGAGCATTCTGGTTTTGCCGCTTTGTGGCAGGGCGGGCAGTATTTGGCTGTTTCTGCCCTTGCTTTGGTGGTGCTGCTGTTTGTATTTACGGGTGTTCGTAGCGGAATTGCGGGTTTGCTTGGACTCTGTGCTATGGTCTTTGCACTTTATGCTCTGGGCGGTGCTGAAAGCATGGTCTTGGTATTTTATGGGGTGTTTGCCGGTGTGGCCTTGCTCCTGCTGCTCTTTGCAAAACTGGGCGTTGCCAATGTGCTTTTCCCCTTTGCTTTTAGCTGGGTGTTCTTGACGGCCATTGTTTCTGTGCTGCCGTCCTTTGCTCCGGCCTATTTGGTATGGACTGTTTTCTCTGTTATTGGTTTTTCGTCGATTCTTGCCCTGTCTCTTGCTTCGGCAAAGCATCTTGCCGAAGGTACACCCCAAGCGGGAGCCTTGGTCCGTAGCGGTAAAAAGCTGGTGTTGCCGGTGACGATTTCTTCGTTCCTGGCTGTCGCAGCACTGCTGCTCGACATGGGCAAGTCGGGGATTACCGGTGTGAAGATTGCAGAAGCCGCCGGTTTGTGGCTTGCCTTTAACCTGTGGTTCTATGCGTTCCTTTTCCCGGTAGTTTCTTTTGCCCCATGGGAAAGGCTCCGTTCCAAGGAACGGCGGGTCAAGCTGAAAGAAAAGAAGAAGTAGTTTTCCGGCGAGCGTTGCCGGGGCTTGTTACGAGCAGCGCAGCACCTGGCCTGGGCGGATCATGTTGCCTTTGAGCCCGTTTAGCTGCTTGAGCCTGCGTATAGAAATGCCGTATTTGCGGGCAATCTTTCCGAGGCAGTCCCCACGGCGTACCTTGTAGTAGCGGTGCTTGGACAGCTCTTTCTGGTAAAAATCTTCGTTGGCTTGTAAGGCGACCGGGTCGATTTCCGTCTGTTCCCAGCGGAACTTGCCGTTTTCGAAGTCAAAGACGGTGGAGGGGTCAATGTAGAGCCCGTTGTAGCGCATCTCGAAGTGCAGGTGTGCCCCGAAGGACCGACCTGTGTTACCGCCCACGCCGATAGTGTCACCGGCCTGCAGTGTGTCGCCGACCTTTACCTTCCAGCTGGCCAGGTGGGCGTACAGGGTGGTGAGCCCGTTTCCGTGGTCCAGGATTACGTATTTGCCGTAACCTCTGCGGCGCCCCTGGTTGCGAATCTTGACCACCTTGCCGGCAAAGGCTGCTACAATGGTGCGGTTTTCCCCTTGGCAGAGCCCTAGGTCTACGCCACGGTGCATGCGGTAGGTACGGATTCCGTAAGGGCCGGAGATGCGGCGGCTTTCAGAGGGCATGGCCGAGGCGGTCATGTCCAGGAACAGTGATTTAACGGCGGAATCGTTTGCCGCAGAATCTGCCGCGGCCATGTCGGCGGCCAGTTCGGCGTCGGCTTCTTCGCTTTCGGCTCCTGCCTCGCCTTCGGCACCCTCTTCGCCATCTTCGGCAAGGGAGTCGGCTTCGGCGGTTTCGAGATTTTCGGCTTCGATTTCGGCTAGTTCTTGCTGAATAAGCTTTTCCGCTTCGGTGAGTTCTGCTGCACCGGCTGGATTTTCGACCTCAGTTGCGGTTCCTGCACTTGTTTCTGTGGCCTGGTCCACCAGTGGCACGGCGTTTTCGGCCATGTCGTCGTCCTTTGCCCAAAGGCAAAGGGGGAGGGTGAACAGGAGTATAGAAACGAGGCGCTTCATAGATGTGGGGGTAATATAGAATTATTTGGCGGTTTAGTGGCAGGGGCTTGAGTCCTGAATTTTGATTTTTTTTATATTCTGCGCAAAAAAATAACGAGGGGGCTTATTCCCCCAAAAGGAGAATCAATGAAAAAGTTACTGTGGACATCGGCTATGGCGCTTGCCGCCGTGGCATGTCTGACTGCTTGCGATGAAACTTCCAGCAGTTCCTATGAAATTCCCTCATACAATAGCGATACGTCGCTCCCGGATACCTGCTCCATGGAAGTGGCCAAGGTGGACACGGCCTATTTCGCCTGCTTCGAGAACAAGTGGGTTCAGGTGACGGACAGCGCTACTGTCGAACAACTCAAGGAAGGCCTGGACGAAGAGGAAATCAAGGCCAAGCTCGAAGAACTTGAAACTCTGCTTGTAAAGCCGGCCAACAACACCCCGAAGCCCACGTCTTCAAGCGCTCAAAGCGAAGTTGAAGGTTCTGACGACGAAGAAGATTCTAGCTCGTCTTCTGAAGAAGAGGAGGAGTACTCTAGCAGTTCCAAGAAAAAGAAGAACAAGGATAAGGATGAAGATGATTCCGGCAGTGGCTCCGGTGAGGTAACCGAGAAAAAATGCGGCGATGTAACCTACGACCCCAAGACCCAGGTCTGCGGTGACGACGACAAGATTCTTTCCAAGTGCGGCACAAGCGGCTATGATCCTGAAACTCAGGTTTGCGGCGAAGGCAACAAGGTTCTTTCTAAGTGTGGCGAAAGCGGCTATGACCCCGAAACCCAGATTTGTGGTGCTGGCGATAAGGTCCTTTCCAAGTGCGGTGAAAGTGGCTACGATCCCGAAATCCAGATCTGTGGCTTTGGAGACAAGGTTCTTACCATATGTGGCGAGGACGCCTATGACCCTGAAACCCAGATCTGCGGTGCTGGCGACAAGGTCCTTTCTAAGTGTGGCACAAGCGGCTATGACCCCGCAACACAATACTGCAAGAATGGAACAACTCCCACGAACTTGCCCAAATGCGGAACGGCAACGAATGCACCGTTGTATAACCCCGAGAAGCAACTCTGCGATACCCGTGGAAATGGCGACATTTACAAGATGTATACTCTCGGCACAAAGACATGGATGGCAGAAAACCTGAGATATAAGCCGGCAAAAGGAATCACCTATTGCCAAGACGAAACTAAGGCTGATTGCGGTACATACGGACGTCTTTACACATGGACAACGGCAGTCGGTATGACGAGCACATGTAGTGAAACTTCTGAATGTTCCTTAAGTTCTGGCAATGTCCAGGGTGTTTGTCCCACAGGCTGGCATATACCAAGCGGGTCGGAATTGGAAACCTTGGCGAGTTATAGTGGTTCTGTTCTTTTTGATGTTAACGGCTTTAATGCGCAAAAGAGTGGTTATTATAGTACCTATAGAGATGAAATTACGAGTGTTGGTTCATATGCCGGTCTTTGGAGTACGAAGCAGTATGGAGAAAATGGCTATCGGGTAATGATGTCGATAAGTAGTGTCACTCAAAACGTTAATACGAATCCCAAAAAACTGGCAATCCCGTCCGCTGCGTCAAGGACTAAGCCAAACTTAAGCTAGATGCCGTATCAAGTACGGCATGACGACATTACCCGAGGTTCCCTGAACCCCGGGTTTTGTATATTTACGCCAAATCAGTAAAAGGGCTTATACCCCTAAAAAGGAGAAAATAATGAAAAAGTTACTGTGGACATCGGCTATGGCGCTAGCCACCATGGCATGTCTCACTGCTTGCGATGAAACTTCCAGCAGTTCCTATGAAATTCCTTCATACAATAGCGATACGTCGCTCCCGGATACCTGCTCCATGGAAGTGGCCAAGGTGGACACGGCCTATTTCGCCTGCTTCGAGAACAAGTGGGTTCAGGTGACGGACAGTGCCACTATCGAACAGCTCAAGGAAGGCCTGGACGAAGAGGAAATCAAGGCCAAGCTTGAAGAACTTGAAAGCCTGTTGGTAAAGCCCGCCAACAATACCCCGAAGCCCACTTCTTCTAGTGCCCAGAGTGAAATTGAAAGCTCCGATGACGAAGATGAGTCCAGTTCGTCTTCCGAAGAAGAGGAGGAAGAACCCTCCAGCAGTTCCAAGAAAAAGAAAGACAAGGATAATGACGACTCCGGTAGCGGCGAGGGTGGTTCTGGCTCCGGTGAAGGTGGTTCCGGTGAAGGTGGCGAAACTGAATTGGCTCGGGCGGCTGTTTTCGCTTTCTTGGATTCCAAGGTGAAGTGGTTGAACGGCGACAAGGCTGAACTGACTGGTACAACGGACGAGATTGTCTCTTTGCTTGTAGAGGCTAAATACAACGTTCAAGAACAAGAAGAGTATGATTCTTACCCTGCTTGTGTCAGGGAACAGATTAAGGAAAAGCTTAAGATTAACTTTGATATCACTTCAAAGGATCTATTGTACGGGAAAGAGCTGTCTGACGCCAAGAGAGGGGCTGTAGTTCTTCATACCGATGGCGAAAAGACTTATGCCTTTGTTTCCATTTTTAATTACAAAACTATCGATATGGAATGCAAAGACGAATCTTCGTCGTCCAGCGAGGGAGGCTTAATCGTTAGCAGCTCTAGCCTCAAGCGCGACATTATTTTTAGCGTTATTGACGAATATGTCACCTGGGACGAGGATGGCACAACGGCAACGCTAAACGACGATATCACTGCTAAAGAGCTTGAATTGATCTTTAAAGCAGACGATTTTAATAGTCTCAAAGTCGCAAACAGATCTACTTTAGAAAATGCTACAACCTTTTTAAATAGGTGGGGATCATCTTTGAATGTCAATGTTGAAAACATTCTTTCATCAAAAGCCGTGTATGATACGCCTGATAGCAATTATTACATCCTGATTGTTAGGGGTTTGAAGAAAGGAAGCGCTATTTACACCGATATCGCGCCAGTAGGTAAGTGCGGTACGTCCCCGTACGCCAAGAGAACCCAGTTCTGCAACAGTGGCACTGCTTACCCCCTGTGCGATGGCGAAAAGTACGACCCCACAAAGCTGTTCTGCGATACCCGTGGAACAGGCACTCTCTATAAGTATGTGACTATCGGCACAATGACCTGGATGGCAGAAAACCTGAGATATGTACCGGAAAAAGGTACCAGTTACTGCAAAGACGAAACCAAGGCTGATTGCGGTACATACGGACGACTTTATACATGGATAACGGCCATGGGTATGTCAGGCACATGTAACGAAAATTCTGAATGTAGTGACTTAGGTACTGGCAATGTTCAGGGAGTTTGCCCCACAGGCTGGCATATACCGAGCGGGTCGGAAATGGAAACCTTGGCGGGTTATAGTGGTTCTGTACTTTTCGATGTTAACGGCTTTAATGCACAAAAGTCTGGTTATTATCATGCCCTTAATGGAGAAATTGTGAGTGTTGATTCATATGCAGGTCTTTGGAGTACGAAGCAGTATGGGGCGTATGGCTATCGGATAAGCATGGAAGAATCAAACACAACTCAAACCTTTACTACGAATGGCAAAAAATATGGCAATCCCGTTCGCTGCATCAAGGACTAAGACAAATTGGAGGCCGTGCAGTTCTTTATCAACAAGGGTGTTGACGTGAATGCCAAGAGTAGCAATGGTTGGTCCGTGCTTGACTGGGCTACAAATGAAGGTTATACTCAGATAATCAAGGCGTTGAAGAAGGCTGGTGCTAAAAATACTACCCAATACTTCAAGGATTCCAAAACCTAATTCCCATTGGGTCTTAAAAGGAGAGTCCCGCATCGATCTGCGGGACTTTTTTCTAAATTATTGCCCCGTCAGGGCCTATCATCCAGGTAGGTTCCTAGTCCGGCACGCCGAAGCGCCTGCCGAAAAAAGGATTACAAAATGGCAAAGAAAGTTCAGGATGCCCTCAAGGACATCATCTCCCTCTGCAAGCGCCGCGGATTCATTTTCCCGGGCTCCGAAATTTACGACGGCCTCGCCAACACTTGGGACTACGGTCCGTATGGCGTGGAACTGAAGCGCAACATCAAGAACCTCTGGTGGAAGAAGTTTGTTACCAGCCGCCAGGACGTGCTCGGTCTCGACAGCTCTATTCTCTTGAACCCCCGCGTCTGGAAGGCTTCTGGCCACGTGGGCAACTTCTCTGACCCGCTGGTCGACTGCCTTGCTTGCCACGAACGTTTCCGTGCCGACCAACTTTTGGAAGACAAGCTCGGCGAAGGCTGCTGCGCCGGCAAGAACTTTGACGAAGTCCACCAGATGATGATGGACAACAAGATCGAATGCCCGACCTGCGGCAAGACC
>JAFVGH010000034.1 GCA_017475045.1 Fibrobacter sp.
CGGCGAAACGGTACAGATTCAGAACTTCTTTTCCATTGTCCGTGATTCCGGAGAGGTCCGGAGCGGGAATCGTCACTTCGGCATAGTTCTCCGCCAGACGGGCGGCCTTGGTCCGCTTGGGACCGCAGGAAACCGCCAGCAACGCCAGGAGAACCCACGCGATCGTCAGTTTTTTCATATCCTTAGATTCTTGATACCTAAAACAATTTACAAAGGTAGCAATTCCCCGCGAAAATACCTTGTATTTTAGACAAAAAGAAACCCGGCGCACTGTTGCACCGGGTTCCTATGTCTGTCTGGACCTGCGATTCTAGATCGTTCCCTGCTCCAACATCGCCTGCGCGACCTTCATGAAGCCGGCGATGTTCGCGCCCTTCACGTAATCGATGCTGCCGTCCGGCTGGGTGCCGAACTTGACGCACTGCTCGTGGATGGACTTCATGATGGAGTGGAGTTTCGCATCCACCTCGCCGGCTTCCCAGGAGATGTGCTCGGCGTTCTGGGTCATTTCCAGACCGGAGGTGGCGACGCCGCCGGCGTTCACGGCCTTGCCCGGGGCGAAGAGGATGCCGTTGTGCTGGAAATACTGGATGGCGCCGGGCTGGCAGCCCATGTTGGACACCTCGCAGCAGCAGAAGCAGCCATTGGCCTTCAACTCCTTGGCGTCGTCTTCGGAAAGCTCGTTCTGGAAGGCGCAAGGGAGGGCGATGTCGCACGGGATGGACCACGCCTTCTTGCCGGCGGTGAAGAACGCCTTGTCCGGATAGGCGGTGGCCATATCCTCGACCATGTCGCGGTTGGAGGCGCGCATGACGAGCATGTAGTCGATCATGTCCTTGGTGATACCGTCCGGGATGTGGCAGACGCCGTCCGGACCGGAGATCGCGACGACCTTGGCACCGAGTTCCGTGGCCTTGATGGCGGCGCCCCAGGCGACGTTGCCGAAGCCGGAGAGGGCGACCTTCTTGCCCTTGATGTCGATGCCGGCCTTCTCCAGCAGGTGGTGGGTGAAGTACAGGGCGCCGAAGCCGGTGGCCTCGGGACGGAGGATGGAACCGCCCCATGTGCCGCCCTTGCCGGTCAGCACGCCGGTGTTGTACTGGCGGGCCAGTTTCTTGTACATGCCGTAGAGATAGCCGATTTCACGGCCGCCCACGCCCACGTCGCCGGCGGGAATGTCCTGGTCCGGGCCGATGCAGTTCCAGAGTTCCAGCATGAAGGCCTGGCAGAAACGCATGATCTCGTCGTCGGACTTGCCCTTGGGGTCGAAGTCGGAACCGCCCTTGGCGCCGCCCATCGGAAGGGTGGTGAGGGCATTCTTGAAGGTCTGCTCGAAGCCGAGGAACTTGAGCATGGATGGAGTCACGGCTCTGTGGAAGCGGAGACCGCCCTTATAAGGACCGATGGCGCTGTTGAACTGGACGCGGTAGCCGAGGTTCGTCTGGACCTCGCCCCGGTCGTCCACCCAGGTAACCCGGAACGTGAAGATACGGTCCGGTTCGACCATCCTTTCGACGATCTTCGCCTGCTCGAACTCAGGGTGCTGGTTGTAGACCTCCTCGATGGATTCGAGGACTTCCTGCACGGCCTGGAGGTACTCTTTTTCAAGCGGGTACTTGGCCTGGAGTTTCGCCATGATGTCTTGTGTTCTCATGATGACTGATTAATTAGTTAGGTGTTAAATGATGAAGTTTTTATCCTATGTGGTTCTAAAAGTAGACAAATGTAACGAATAATAATAGATTTGCCAATAGATTTTTACGGATTTGTCTTATCTTTGCAGCCTAAGACGAACGAAGATGAAAAAGGATTTCAAAGACAGGCTCGCCGCCTGCATCAAGGACCTCACCGGGGCCGAGATCAAGGGCATCACCATCGACGAGGAAAGCGGCGCGGTCAGCGTCGTGCTCGTCCCGGGACGCGGCCACGGCCGGGTCTCCCTCTCCCAGCTTCCGGAAGTGCTGAAGGTGGCTGACGTGGACATCGTCGGCGGCGACATCACCCTCCTGGGCTCCTACGCGGGCGTCCGCGATTTCGTGGAGTCCTGGAACCTGGAAGCCGACGACCCCCGCATCGGCCGGTTCATCGCCATCCTCCGGCGGGAAACCCGCGGCGAGGTCAACAACGTGGAGTTCCGCTCCGGCGAACTCCTCTACGAACTGACCGTCAAGACCCTCGACTTCACCGCCCCCGAATACGTCTATATCGAAGGCGTGGACTTCCGTAACCGCGTCCTCTACTGCTACACTTTCGTGGAGGACATGAACGACATCCTGGAGACCGATTCGTTCTCCATCCTGGGATATCCGTTCACGGGTTCCATCAAGAGCTAGAGATTCTCACGTCGGCCCGAAGGGCCTCCTCAGAATGACAAGAAACCCCGACCTGACCGGCCGGGGTTTCTCATTCGTTGACAAATCGGTTACTGGGCGGCCTGAGCCTGTGCCTGGAGTTCCTGAGCGAGCTGCTCGAGGGTGCGGCCTTCCTTGATACCCATGGCCTTGCGGGCGGCAGGGGTGAGGTCCACGACCGCGCTCTGATCGAAATAGAGGGCGGAGGACTCGTCAAAGACGGCGAGGATGCCCTGGGCCTTGGCCAGGTCCTGGACGGCCTTCTGGGCCTTCTCCATGATGGGGTTCATCAGTTCGGCCTGCTTCTGCTGCAGTTCCTGGGAAATGCTCTGCTGGAATTCCTGGACACGGTTCTGGATTTCCACCAGTTCCTTCTCCTTGGATTCCCGGATAGCGGCGGTCCAGGAGGAGGACTTCTGTTGATACTGGCTCGCCTTGGTGTTGTATTCCTCAAGCATCGCGCTGAAAGTTTCCTGGGCCTCGTTCTGCATCGCGTTGATCTGTTCGCGGGCGGCGTCGGCCTCGGGGGCGAGCTGATAGAGTTCGGTGAAGTTGACACGGCCGAGCTTCTGGGCGGAAGCGGTCAGGGTCAGGAGCGCCATGGTGGCAATTGCAAGAATCTTTTTCATATTACGTTGTAGTTTTTAGATTTCGTGGTCAGATTTCGGGATACGCAAAAGTTGTACCAATCTTTAGAATTGCTGTCCGATAACAAAATGGAACTGGCTTCCGCCGTTCTTGCTGTCGTCGAAACCGTAGCCCCAGTCGACGCCCAGCAGGCCGATCATCGGGAGGAACACGCGCACGCCCACGCCGGCGCTCCGCTTGATCTGGAACGGGTTGAAGTCGCGGATGTCCGCCCAGCAGTTACCGCCTTCCAGGAAGCCGAGCACGTAGATGGTGGACTGCGGCTCGAGGATCACCGGATAACGGAGTTCCACCGTGAACTTGTCATAGATGTTACCCGAGTACGTGAGGTTGGAACTGTACGGGGTGACTCGCATCGGGGTGAGGGAATAGTCCTCGTAACCGCGCAGGGAGATGATTTCCGAGCCGTAGGTCATGTAGCCAGACATACCGTCGCCGCCCACCTGGAAGCCTTCGAACGGGGAATAGCCCCAGTTGCGGTTGTAGTAGCCCAGGAAGCCGAACTGCGCGCGGCTCATCAGGACCAGGTCGCCGACGAGTTTGGTATAGACGGCGCCGGAGAACTTCCACTTGTGGTATTCGATCCACTTGTAGCGGTTGGCGGAACTCCACTCGTTCTGGATGTTGCCCATGTCGTCCATGTAGGTGGCATCGTAGTTCACGTCCTTCCAACTGTTCACGCTGACCTTCTTCCCGTTCTTGTAAGTGTACTTGCGGAGCAGGGAGTAAGGCGGGGTGAGCTGTAGGGAGGCCGAGAATTCGGAACCCGTACGGGGATAGATCTGCTGGTCGGAGGAGTTGCGGCTCAGGGACAGGGTGTAACTCAGGTTGTGGGAGACACCGTCCGTGAAGGCGAAATAACTCTGATACCAGTTCGTGAGTTTATACGTCTGCCAACTGAGGTTGTTGTACAGGACGAAGTAGTTGTCCGGCCACTTGAGGCGGTTGCCCAGGCCGGCGTTGAAGCCGAAGACCTCGAACATACGGTCCGTGGACAGGATGCCGATGTACAGATAGGAGTCCGTCATCCTGGAGTAATAGCCGGAGAGGCTCAGGGAGGTAGGCTTCTTGCCGAAGAGCCAGGGCTCCATGAAACTCGCGCTCAGGGTCGTATAGTAGCGGCCGTTGGTCTGGAAGCGGAAGGAGAGCGTCTGCGCATCGCCCAGCGGGACCGGGCGCCAGGCGTTCTTCTCGAACATCCGGTGGGTGGAGAAGTTGTTGAAACTCACGCCCGCGGTCGCGACGAAGGTGTTGCCGCCCCAACCGCCGGAGAGTTCCAGCGTGGAGGACGGTTTCTCGGTGACGTTGTACACCAGGTCCACCGTGTTGTTCAGCTGGTTGGGGATGACATTGTAGCCGCCCGGGCTCATGATGGCTTCCGCGTCGAACTGGCCGAGGGAAGCGATTTCACGAATGGAGCGCTCGAAGTCCGTCTGGCTGAACAGGTAGCCCGGACGGGTCATGATCTGGCGGCGGACCACCTTCTCGTTGGTGAGGTCGTTGCCGTTGATCACGATGTTGTTCAGGATTGCCGGCTTGCCTTCGGAGATGCGCATTTCCACATCGACGGAGTCGTTCTGGATGTTCACCTCCACCGGGGTGACATTGAAGAACAGGTAGCCGTTGTCCATGTACAGTTTCCGGACGTCGTAGTCCGTCTGCTTTCCGCCGCCGAGGAGGCGCTTGTTCATCGTGACCACGTCATAGACGTCACCCTTCTTGATCTGGAGGATCTCGTCGAGGATTTCGGACGGATAGACCGAGTTGCCGGTCCAGGTCACGTTGCGGAAATAGTATTTCGGGCCCTGCTCGAACTGCATGTCGATGGCCAGGTGCTTGGGGTCTTCGTAGTAGATGGAGTCGCGGACCAGGCGGGCGTCGCGGTAGCCGGCCTCGTTGAAGGCCTCTAGGACGGTCTTGCGGTCGGTCTGGTATTCCTTCTCCTTGAACTTCTTGGACTTGAAGAAGTTGTACCACTTGTTGGAGTGGGTTTCCTTCATTGCCTTGGCGAGTTTGTACTCCTTCACGTCGTCATTGTTGCCGGTGAAGTTGATGTTGCGGATGCGGATTTTCTCGCCCTTCTTCACGTCGAAGTTCACGCGGATGGCGCTGCGGATCATCGTGTCCTTCTGGACCTGGGTGTCCACTTCGCACAGGAGATAGCCTTTCTCCTTGTAGTAACGCTTGATGATGTCCACGGAAGTCTTCTCCACGTAATCGGAGAACTCGCGGCCGGGACGGAGGTTCAGACGCTCCTGCAGGTCCTTCCTTTCACCGGACTTGACGCCGGAATAGGTCCAGCGGGAGACTCTCGGACGCTCCTTGATCACGATCTTGAACCAGGCGGTATCCTGCGCGGAACTCAGGGAGTCCACGACCACCGACACATCCTCGAAGAAGCGCTGGGCGACGAGGCGTTTCACCACGCCCGTCATGTCCTCGCCCGGGATGGTCACCTGCATGCCCTGGCGGAGTCCCGTCAGCTGCAGGATCTGGTTTTCGCCGAAGTACTGGTTTCCTTCGACCCCCACGCCGCCGACGACGTAGGTTTTGGGATTGGCGTAATCTATCTCGATCGATTCCCGCCCCGACTGGGCCCGCAGGGTCGTTCCCGCGAGGCCGACGAGCAGAAGGCAGGCCATCTTGCGTATCATCATCATATCACTCATTATCCTGCAAAGATAACTCAATTATTTCACTTTTCCGAATCGACGGTCCCGCTGAGCGTAGGTTTCGAGGGCGGCGCGGAACTCGGGCTTCCGGAAATCGGGCCACAGGACATCGGAAAAGACGAACTCGGTATAGGCGCACTGCCAGAGGAGGTAGTTGGAGATGCGCTGCTCCCCGGAAGTGCGGATCAGCAGGTCCGGTTCCGGGATGCCCGCCGTCACCAGGTAGCCGGCGAAATCTTCCGCCGTCATCTCCTGCAGGGCGTCGGCACCCTTTTCCGCGGCCGCCCGCTTCATCGCCTGGAGGATGTCCCACCGGCCGCTGTAACTCAGGAAGACGATGAGCGTCATCCTGTCGCAGGCGGCGGTCTTGTCCATCAGGGCGTCGATGGCGGCGTTCAGGCTGTCCGACAGCCGGGCGCGGTTCCCCAGCACGACAAAACGGACGCCATTCTCCACGAGCGTCCTGACCTCGTTGTGAATGGCCTCCATCATCAGTTCCATCAGGCGGTTGACCTCCGCCTCGGGCCGGTTCCAGTTCTCTTCGGAGAAAGCGTAGAGGGAAAGATATTTCACGCCCGCCTCCACGGCGGCTTCCGTGCAGGCGCGGACGCTTTCCACCCCCTCCATGTGTCCATAGACGCGTTCCTTGCCCCGGGCTTTCGCCCAGCGCCCGTTGCCGTCCATGATGATGGAGACGTGCTGCGGTACGATGTCCATACGATTGTTATCCGTTGTTTCTCATGTCCTCGCCCCAGAAAAGCCTGGATGTAAGCGCCCGGACGAACCCGGACTCGGCGAGCCGGATACGTTTCAGCGAAAACTGTGCCATCTCGACGTGAATGGTCCACTCCTGTTTGATTTCCACCGTCTGGTTGTCCGTGGACAGCAGGGCGACCCTGTCCCGGCTCTCGAAAGCGATGTCCACCTTGGCGGTTTCGGGGAGCACCAGCGGCCGGACGTTGAGGTTGTGCGGGGCGATCGGGGTGATGATGAGCACCTTCGTATCGGGCATGCAGATCGGGCCGCCCGCGCTGAGGGAATAGGCGGTGGATCCGGAACTGGTGGAGACGATCAGGCCGTCGGCCCAGTAGGTGGGAAGGGTTTCGCCGTTCACGCTGACGCGGATGCCCAGCATGGACGGGTTCTTGCGGTGAATGGTCACCTCGTTGACGGAATAAGGCAGCATGCCGATGCTCTGACGGGCGCCGGGGCCCTTGAGCGTGGCGTTGAGGACCGTCAGGTACTCGATGCTGAAATCCCCCTCCATCAGGGCCTTCAGGACCGCCTCGGGGCGGTTTTCGCACAGGAAGCCGATCCGGCCGAAGTTCACGCCCAGGATGGGAAGGCCGATGTCGGAGACCTCGTGCGCCGCGCTCAGGAACGTGCCGTCCCCGCCCATCGACAGGACCAGGTCCGTCTCCGGGAGGACGTCGCTCTTGGTGCGGATCTCATAGACCTCGTAAGACGCGGAGCGCAGTTCTGAGAGCAGTCGGGATACGTGCGGATCCTCCCGCAGTCCCTCCTTCAGGATGAAATAGCCTATTTTCATGCTTCGGTACAAATCAGCCGCCAAAAATAACACTTTAAATTATAAAAATCACTATTTTTGTCGCGAAAAAGTAGTGAACATGACTCGTCTGAGTGTTAATATCAACAAGATAGCCACCATTCGCAACGCCCGCGGCGGAAACATGCCGGACGTGACGAAGGCGGCCCTGGACTGCGAACGTTTCGGCGCGGAGGGCATTACCGTCCATCCCCGCCCGGACGAAAGGCATATCCGGTACAGCGACGTGCGGATCATCCGCCCGCTTGTGACCACCGAATTCAATATCGAAGGCAACCCGATCCCCTCTTTCGTGGACCTGGTGAACGAGGTCGTTCCCGACCAGGTCACGCTGGTTCCCGACGCCCATGACGCCATCACCTCCAACGCCGGCTGGAACACGCTGGCACACAAGGAGTTCCTTACCGACATCTGCCGGGAATTCAAGGCCAGGGGTATCCGCACCTCCATTTTCATCGACCCGGATCCCCGGATGGCCGAAGGCGCCGCCGCCTGCGGGGCCGACCGCGTGGAACTCTACACGGCCGCATACGCCGAGGACTATCCGAGGGGCCGCGAGGCCGCCATCGCCCCCTATCTGGAAACCGCAAAGGCCGCCCGCGCCTGCGGGCTCGGCCTCAACGCCGGACATGACCTCTCCCTCGAGAATCTCGCTTATTTCGTGGAGGTGATTCCCTGGACGGACGAGGTTTCCATCGGCCACGCCCTCATCTGCGATGCCCTGTACATGGGCCTGGAACGCACGATTGCGGCCTATCTTGCGGAAATCCGCAAAAAATAGTTACCTTTGTAACTTGTACCGAATTTATAATTATAAAACATACATGAAAAGATTCGCATCTATCCTCAGCGCCGCCGCCGTCCTGGCCGGCTTCGCTTTCACCGGCTGCAACAACGCCGCCGCTCCCGCCGCTACGGAAACCCAGGCCGACACCGTCGCCGCCGCCGGCAGCATCGTTTTCTTCAACATCGACAAGGTCGTCGAGAATTACGATATGGCGAACGACCTCCGCTCCGTCGTCGAGACCAAGGTCAGCGGCATCCAGGCCGAAATCGACCGTCGCGGCAACAAGCTTCAGAAGGACGCCAACGACTTCCAGAACAAGATGGACAAGGGCCTGCTGACCTCTTCCGTGGCCAACGCCCAGTACCAGAAGCTCCAGCAGCAGGAGAGCGAGTACCAGCAGTACGCCGTGCGCAAGCAGCAGGAAATGGCCGAGGAGCAGCAGGTGATGCTGAACCAGATCATGAACGCCATCTCCGAGTTTGTCCAGGCCTATAACGTCGAGAAGCAGTACGCCCTCATCCTCACCACCTCCGGCGACATCCTCCCGGCTCCCGTGGTGGTCGGCAGCGCCGCCCTCGACATCACCGACGAAATCCTCGCCGGCCTGAACGCCGAATACGTCAAGACCAAGGCGGCCGAGGCGAAATAAGCCCCGATGAAGGTCGCCATACTGTCCAGTTTCTATCCCCTCAGGGGAGGCATTTCCCAGTTCAACGCGAGTATGCTCGCGGGACTGGGAAAGTTGCACGATGTCAGGGCCTTCAGCTTCAAGCGGCAGTACCCTGAAATCCTCTTCCCGGGGAAGACGCAGTATGTGACGCCCGAAGACGAGGCCGTTCCGGTGGAGGCGGAAGCCCTGCTGGACACGGTCAATCCTTTCTCCTACGGGAAGACCGCCCGCGCCATCCGCGCCTGGGGCCCCGACCTCCTCATCATGAAGTACTGGATGTCGTGGTTCGCCCCTTCCCTGGGATGGGTGGAACGGCACGCAGGCCGCCGGTGCAAGGTGGTGCCCGTGCTGGACAACGTCATCCCCCACGAGCCCCATTGGTTCGACAAACCCTTGACCAAATGGTTCCTGAACGGATGTGACGGTTTCGTGACGATGTCGCAAAGCGTCACCGACGACCTGCTCACCCTCAAGCCCGACGCCCGGTACGTCCTGCTCCCTCACCCGCTGTATTCCCACTTCGGGGACAGACTTACGCGGGAGGAAGCGGCCGCCCGGCTCGGCATCGATCCGTCCCTGAAGACCCTCCTGTTCTTCGGGCTCATCCGGGACTACAAGGGGCTGGACATCCTGCTAGAAGCGTTCCGGGACCTCCCGGACGACTACCAGCTCGTGATCGCCGGCGAGCCCTACGGCCCGTTCGACAAGTACCGGGCCCTCATTGACTCCCTCCCCGGGAAGAACCGCGTCCATGTGTTCCCCGACTACGTCCGGGATTCGGAGGTGAAGGTTTTCTTCTCCGCGGCCGACGTGACCGTCCTCCCCTACCGCAGCGCCACCCAGAGCGGCATCAGCTCGGTCTCCTACCATTTCGAGGTGCCGATGATCGTCACCGACGTGGGCGGCCTCAAGGGCACCATCGGCGACCGCGGCACGGGAATTGTCGCACCGGTGGCGGAGCCCGGAGCCATCCGCGACGAAATCCTCCGCTATTTCGCCGATCCCGCCCTGCGGGACGGCTGCATCCGGGCCATCCGCCGCGAAAAGGAGCGTCTCAGCTGGGACCGCTTCTGCGACGGTCTGACTGCCTTTGCGGAACAACTATAAACGATGATGAAGATGAAACACCGATATCTGGCCCTTTGCTGGTCCGCCCTGTGCCTCGCCGCAGCGGCGCCGGCCGTCCTCGCCCAGGACTACACACCGGTTCCCGTCACCATTTCCCGTTCGCAGGTCTCGATGAACGGCCGACAATACTATGCCCACATCGTCCTGGAACGCCAGACAATCTACGGCATCACGAAGGCGTACAACGTCACCGAAGAGGACTTGTATGACGCCAATCCCATGCTGAAGGAGGAAGGCCTGAGGTCCGGTACGGTCATTTACATCCCCGTCGTTTCCGAGCACAAAGACAGGCCGGCGACCGTCAAGGAGACTCCGGTGAAGGAGAAACCGGTGACGAAGGAGAAAGTCGAAAAAGAGAAACCCGTAAGGGAGAAACCTGCTACCAGAGAAAAACCCGCCACCAGAGAAAAACCGGCCACGAGAGAGAAACCGGCAAAGGAGAACAGACAGAAGACCGTCGAACCCAAGGAAGGATACATCCAGCATACGGTCAAATGGTTCGAAGACATCTATGACGTCGCCGCCGCCTACGGCGTGACCCCGCAGCAGATCATGGAAGCCAACGGGCTCAAGTCCAGCGCGATTTCCAAGCGGCAGATCCTGCTGATCCCTGTCGGTGAGGCCGCCAAGTCCACCGGTCAGGCCGTCGCTCCCACGGTGACCACCACCCTGGTTCCGGAAGAGGCCGAAAAGGCCAAGACCGCCGTCGAAACGGTCCCTGCCACCGTAGCCGAGCCCGTCGTGAAGACGGAGGAAAAGGTCGATGACGACGAACCCGGCCCCGTGGACTTCCCGGTTGCGAAGGGTTCGGCCGATATCGCCCTGGTCATGCCTTTCAACGCCAACGGCAGATACAGCGAGTCCAACATGGACTTCTACTCCGGCGTCCTGATGGCTTTGCGCGACCTGGAGAAAGAGGGTGTCAAGACCACCCTCAACGTGTTCGACCTCCAGGCCGGCACGCCTTCCTCCTATGAACTGAATAAGAATGACGTCATCCTGGGTCCCATCACCCCGGCCGACCTCACCAAGATCCTCGATGTGACGAACGGACAGGTTCCGGTCGTCTCTCCGCTGGACCAGCGGGCCGCCAGCCTCGCCGAAACGCACGAAGGATTCGTCCAGGCTCCTTCTTCCACGGCCAGCCAGTACACCGAACTGGCGGCCTGGGCGGCGGAAGACCGCGCCCGGGAAGACCGGATCATCCTCGTGTCGGAAATAACCTCCGACGGCAGCACGGCCGCCGCCACGGGCATCCGGAACGCGCTGCGGGCCGTCGGCGCCCCCTTCGAGGAGGCCAGCTGGACCGTCGGGCAGGGCCGTTCCCTTCCCGCCGCACTCACGACACGCCTGGCCAGGGGCGGCGTGAACCGCATCATCGTGGCTTCCGAAAAGGAAACGTTCGTCGGCGACATGGTCCGGAACCTCGGCATCCTGATCGGACAAGGCTATCAGATCGCCATGTACGCCCCCTCCCGGGTCCGTACCTTTGAAACGGTGGACGGCAGCCTCTACCACCAGGACGACCTGCATATCTGCTCTCCCTATCACGCAGACTACGATTCGGAGGAAGTGAAGGCCTTCGTCCGCGCCTACCGCGCCCTGTATCGGACCGACCCCAGCCAGTTCGCTTTCCAGGGATATGACCTTACCCGCTATTTCGCCCGCATGTGCGCGAAGTACGGAAACCGCTGGCCCCGCGCCCTTGAGCGGGAACCCGGCTCCGGCATCCACACGGACTTCCGCTTCGAGAAGGTCCGGAACGGCTCCTACCGGAACACCGGCATCCGCCGCATCCGCTACAACACCGACTATACGACTTCCTTAGTCCGATAAGCCATGGAAAACGTACGCTGCCTCATCCTCGGCGGAGGTCCCGCCGGTTTCACCGCCGCCATCTACGCATCCCGCGCCAATATCTCCCCCGTCCTGTACGAGGGTATCCAGCCGGGCGGCCAGCTCACCACGACCACCATCGTGGAGAATTTTCCGGGCTTCCCGGGCGGCGTGGACGCCAACAACCTCATGGACCAGATGCGGGAACAGGCCCGCAGTTTCGGGGCCGACATCCGCAGCGGCGTCGCCACGGCCGTGGATCTGTCTTCCAGGCCGTTCAAGGTCGTCATCGACGGAGAAAAGGAAATCGCCGCCGAGACGCTCATCATCGCCACGGGGGCGACGGCCAGGTACCTGGGCCTTCCCTCGGAAGAGAAATACAAGGGGGCGGGCGTGTCGGCCTGCGCCACTTGCGACGGCTTCTTCTACCGGAAGCGGACCGTTGCCGTGGTGGGCGGAGGTGATACGGCCTGCGAAGAGGCTCTGTACCTCGCCTCCCTCGCCAAGAAAGTGTACATGATCGTCCGCCGCGACGTGTTCCGGGCCTCGAAGGCCATGCAGGAAAAGGTCTTTGCGGCGGAGAATATCGAAATCCTCTGGAACTGCTCCACGCAGGAAGTCCTCGGGGACGGATTCGGCGTCACCGGCGCCCGCCTTCTCCGCAAGGATGGCACTGTCTTTGATATCGACATCGACGGCTTCTTCCTCGCCATCGGCCACCATCCCAATTCGGAACTTTTCACCCCCTGGGTGGAGACCGACCCGGCCGGCTACATCGTCACGGACGGGAAGACCTCCCGCACCCGCGTGGAGGGTGTCTTCGCGGCCGGCGACGTCCAGGATCCCGCTTACCGGCAGGCCATCACGGCCGCGGCCTCGGGATGCGTCGCCGCAAGGGACGCGGAGAAGTTCCTGCTGGAACATTGAATTATAAAGGCAAGAAAATGAAACTCAAACCGATCGTCATCACCGCCGCGGCCTTTGCCGTGCTTCTGGTCTCCTCCTGCAAAACCGAGTACGAGACCCTGCTCTCGTCCAACGACGCGGATGCGAAGTTCAAGGCTGCGATGGAGTATTTCAACAACAGGAAGTACCTGAAGGCCGCCCAGCTGTTCGAGTCGATGGCCATTCTCACCGACGGCACCGAACGGGACGACACCGTCCGTTATTACTGGGCCCTGTCCAACTACCGCTACAAGGACTACTACACCGCGGAATCCAACCTGGAGAAATTCATCACCAAGTATCCGCAGAGTCCTTTCACGCCGGACGCCCGCTTCCTCCGCCTGGACTGCCTGTACCGCGCCACCTACCGCTGGGAGCTGGACCAGACGCCCACCAAGAACTGTCTTGCCTACATCACGGAATACGTCCGGGAATACCCCGGCGACGGTCCGCACCTGGAGGCCTGCCTGGAAATGATCAGGGACCTCTCCGACCGGCTGGACCGGAAGGCTTTCGAGAACGCCCGCCTCTACTATAAGATGGAGGACTACCTCGCCGCCCGCGTCGCCCTCCGCAACGTGCTGAAGGACAACGCCGAAAACGCCTACCGCGAGGACATCCTGTACTATACCGCGATGTCTTCCTATCATTATGCGCGCATGAGCGTCGCCGCCAGGCAGAAGGAACGTTACCTCACCTTCGTGGACGACTACCTCAACTTCATCGGCGAGTATGGCGAGTCCAAGTACCGCCGCGAACTCGACGCGATGTACCGCCGTTCCCAGCGCGCCCTCGGCCGTTACGACGGTGTCGATGAAGAACTCGAACTCAAGGCCAAGGACTTCGAGCGCGAGCGCAAGGCCATCGAGAAGGAAGAGCAATCGAAAAATAATTGAAACCCTGCCCCGGAAAGTGCAGTAATACTAAATGGTAACAAAATTTAATTAGAAATGGACGCAACGAGCAAGAAGAAAGTTCCCATCAACACCATCACCCGGGACATCCGCACCCTGGCCGCCCCGACCGGCAACATTTACGAATCCGTCGTCATCCTCTATAAGCGCGCCAACCAGATCGCCGCCGCCGAGAAGAAGGAACTCACCAAGAAACTGGAAGACTTCCGCAACGACCGCGACACCATGGAGGAAGTGTTCGAGAACAAAGAGCAGATCGAGATCTCCAAGTACTACGAGCGCCAGCCGAAACCGGACCTGGTGGCCATCTCCGAATTCGAGAACGGCGAACTCTACTACCGCAGGGCACAGAGCGCGAACCCCATCGACATCAACGGCGAGGAGTAGCAGATGCTCCGCTCCCTCCACGTCCGGAACTACGTATTGATCGACTCTCTGGAAATTGATTTTCCGGAGGGTCTCGTCATTATAACCGGGCAGACCGGCGCCGGCAAGTCCATCCTCCTCGGGGCCCTGGGCCTCGTCCTGGGCGGAAAGGCCGATGCTTCCCTGGTGGGAGCGCACGGCGACACGTGCGTGGTGGAGGCGGAGTTCTCCGTGGGTGAAGACGCGACTCTGAAAGCGCTCCTCCGGGACAATGACCTGGAAGAGAGCGAGAGTCTCTTGATCCGCCGGACCTTGAACAAGACGGGGCGGTCGCGGAGTTTCGTCAATGACGAGCCCGTGGCCCTGCCCATCCTTCAGGCCCTCGCGGAACGGCTGATCGACATTCACGCCCAGCACCAGACCCTCCGACTCGCCGATCCGGCCTTCCGGATGTCGATCCTGGACCATTACGCCGGGAACGACGCCGCGAATCTCCCGGCCTGCCGCGAAGCCTGGAACAACCTCCAGGCCGTCCGGAAGGAACTGGCCGAGGTCATGGACCGCCTGCAGCGCTCCACGGCCGAGAAGGAGTGGAACGAAGCCCTCTTCGCCCGGCTGGACGCCGCCCGGCTGAGGGACGGCGAACTGGAAGAACTCGACGCCGAGCAGAAGCAGCTCGCCCATGCGGAAGAACTGAAGGAACTGCTCAACGGCTGCGAGGAGATCCTCTCCCCTGTTGAGATGCCCCTTACTGCCCAACTGAAAGAAGTCGGAAAGCGCACCGCCCGCGCCGCCCGTTTCATCCCGGCCCTGGAATCCCTGGCGCAGCGCCTGGAATCGGCCCGGCTGGAACTGGAGGATATCGCGGACGAACTGGAAAGCGCCAACGCCCGGATCGACGTATCGCCCGAGCGGCTGGAGCAGGTGGAGGACCGGATGTCCCTCCTGTACGACCTGATGAAGAAACACGGCGTGCAGACGGTCGGCGAACTCATCGCCGAACGGGATCGCCTCTCGGAGGCGCTGTTCGACTCCACGGCCCTTCAGGACAAGCGCGACGAACTCCGGAAATCCGTGGCCAAGGCAGAGAAAGCCTATGGAGCGGCCGCTGACGCCCTCCACAAGGCCCGGGAGAAAGCCCGTGAAGGCTTCGCTTCGGCCATCCTGGAGTCATTGACCTTCCTGGAACTGGACCGCGCGGACTTCCGGGTGGAACTGGCCGATGCCCCCGAAGGCCCCGCCGGCCGGGACGCCGTCCGCTTCCTGTTCTCATCGACCGGAAAGGCTCCGCAGGATCTCGCCAAGGTGGCATCGGGCGGTGAACTGTCCCGCATCATGCTGAGTCTCAAGGCGATGATGGCCCGTTACACGGCGATGCCCACCCTCATCTTCGACGAAATCGACTCCGGCGTGTCCGGCAGCGCGGCGGACAAGATGGGCTCCATGATCTGCCGGATGGGCGGGTCGATGCAGGTATTTGCCATCACCCACCTGCCGCAGGTTGCCGCCAAGGGCAACGCCCACTACCTCGTCACCAAGGAGAACGACGCTACTTCCATCCGGATCCTCACTGCCGAGGAGCGCGTGCGGGAAATCGCCCGGATGCTCAGCGGTTCCGTCGTCACGGAAGCGGCCGTCGCCAATGCGGAAGCCCTCCTCGGGACGTCCCTGTTTTGAATCATTCAAAATTCCTTTTATATTTGCACTCCATGGCAACCGCCACGAACAATACCATGCCCACCCTGGACGAGTTCCGCACCCGTCTCAAGCGCCACGGCCTCAAGGCAACCCGCCAGCGGCTGGAGGTGCACGAGGCGATGATGGTCCTCGGCCACGCATCGGCCGATATGGTGACCGAGGAAATCGGCCGCCGGGGCGTGGTGAAGGTCACGGTCGCTTCGGTGTACAACATCCTGTCGCAGCTGGCCGACCTCCGCATCTACAGCCGCCGGCTCAGCAGCAACAACAAGATGTACTTCGACATCAACAATTTCCGCCATATCCACCTGTACGACAAGGAAAACCACCGGTTCCGCGACATCTTCGACGACGAACTGGCCGAACTCGTCCAGGCACACCTCAAGCGGCGCCGCTTCCGCGGCTTCACCGTCGAAGACATCGACATCCAGCTGATCGCCCGACCTACCCGAAAGTCCAAGACCGTATGAAAAAACTGATTGTCACCATATCGGCCTTCGCGGCCGTCTTCCTTCTTCTTGCGGGATGCACCAAGAAGGATTCCGTCACCTACTCCGGCCTCGAAGCCGGCACCGTCCGGTCCGGAATCTTCACCACCGACAACGGCGTGGAGATGAACATCGTCGGCAACGACGGCAAATTCGACGTATCCACCGACCGCCGGGTGCTGGTCGAATATACGACCCATGCGGGGATGGACTCCAAGCGCATCGACATCGACGTCAACGGGCTTTGGGACGCCTTTGACGTGCCGGTCGCCTTTATGGAGACCTTTCCCAAGAACGCCGTCGATACCCCGGTCCGGATTTCGGACGCCTGGTTCAATGCCGGCTACCTGAACATCCTGGCCTCGATAGAAGCCAAAGATATTTCCAGACATGTTCTTTTAGCGGCCTGCATCGCATCCGCCGACGGCATTACAATCCGCCTGTTTCACGACGGATCGGCCGAGCCCTCCGTCGATTCCGGCTCCGTACAGGACTTGTTCCTCTGCGTTCCGATGGGCAGTATCACCGATGCCTACGAGCTTAGCTGCCAGAACATCGGAAAGAAGCCCGTCTTCCCGGTTTCCGTCCTCATGCAATGGACTTGGTACGCCCTGGATGAGCAGGGTCCCGTGATGCTGTACGAACGGAAAGGCGCCTACAAACCGGCCGCATCGAATTGATTTTTTGCGGTTTTTTCCGCCGCCCCCTTGCAGGGAACGAAATTTTTCGTACCTTTGCAGTCCCTTACATGGTGGATGTAGTTCAGCTGGTAGAGCATCGGATTGTGGTTCCGAGTGTCGTGGGTTCGAGCCCCATCATCCACCCTAAAGCCTCAGCACTCGCTGGGGCTTTTCTAATGTTATCGTTAACAAGTATTATTCTGGTTTGGCGAACGCATTTGAAGGATTGATTCTTTTGCTTACCTTTGTAACGATGCCATCACACACACCTGCGATGGTGCCCATCGCCTAAATGGAGCAAGCCGTCATTAAGAGTTTTAGCCATAATCTAACTAAATAATGAAAAGAGCCATTATCCTTTTTGCCACCCTCCCCCTTTTCTGCCTTTGTCAAAAGCCAGACAACCGACAGGCTGGGCCGGTTGAAGTGTCGGTATCGACAGGAGAAGCCCTCCTTTCATGGCCGGTAGCCAAGATTTTTGGAACAATCTCTGCAAAAGACGGAGAAGAGCTTTCTTGGGATTCTATCGACCCGTATTCAACTGGCATTCTTATTAGTGATCAGGAGAACACACTTGACGGCCTCATTGCCAACGGTGTTCCTTACGGATTCCAATACGATGAATTCCACGATTTCCAATCCACGTTCGAGTTCTATAATTATATTACAGATTTAAAGTACTGGACAACATATAGTTATGTCGCATTCGCATATGACCGGTCAAAGGATGAAATCATTTATGGGGAAGTCCGTTCTTTTTCTACTGCAGATTTCCTGTTTATTCCCGGAGAGGCTGTAGACCTAGGCTTGTCCGTCAAATGGAGTTCTCTCAACCTTGGAGCCGTTCAATTAAATACCGATCTAAGCCCTTGGGATAACTACGGGGCCTTTTTCGCATGGGGTGAAACCGAGCCAAAGAAAGATTATAATTGGGAAACTTATAAGTTCGGGACAAGTAAAGACGGACCTTTTTCCAAATACAACAATGAGTATAATGCTTTGGATGTCGTCGACAACAAAACCATCCTTGATCCAGAGGACGACGCCGCCCGAGTTAAATTGGGTGGGAAGTGGCGTATGCCAACTTGGGAAGAATTCTGCGAACTTACTTACAATTGCACAATTGAAAACGTTAATCTTCATTACTGCAAAGCGACAAGTAATAGACCAGGTTTCACTGACAAATATATCTATCTTCCTAAGGGATACTATCGGTCAACATCTGAATCGTTCATACAAATTGGCGAATCCGGGCTAATGTGGAGATGGATTCCTTATTCGTGGGATATCTTTAATCGGGCAGCTGGTTTCTTCATCAGACCCGTCACAGATTGACACACATCGACTCAATCTTTGCGCCCGGTTCTTCCTCGGTGTTTTTCTTTCCCACTTGCTCTAAGATTTTACTATCTTTGTACAAAAGAACGCAAACATGAAAAAACTCGTTGTGATCGACGCCTGTATCCGGGGGGAAGAGTCCCGGACGCGGAGGATTGCGGAGCCTGTCATCGAGACCCTTTCCAAACGATACGAGATCATCCGGTACGACCTCACGAAGATGCCGATGGAGCCGCTGACGCCCGCGACCTATGCGGAGCGAGTGGCCGGGAATGTACCTGCGTGGGCCCTGGAAGCAGCCAGGACGGTGGCGGAAGCGGATCGGATTGTCGTCGTGGCGCCGTTCTGGGACATGAGTTTTCCCGCCGTCGTGAAGGTTTTCTTCGAGCATCTTTCCCTGTTTGACGTCACGTTTACCGACAATGGGCGTACCTGCGTCGGGCTGTGCAAGTGCGAGAAGGTGATGTACATCACCACCCGGGGAATGAACATCCCGACGGGAGATTCCCGCGAGCAGGGCACTTCCTATCTGCAGGCACTTTCCCGCCTGTGGGATCTGGGCGTGGTTCTTACCGTGGCCGCCTGGAACATGGATTACAGTACCCCTGAAGAGATCGAGGAAAAGATCGACAGCACGACACGGTTCGGCATCCGGCTGGCGGCAACCTTCTGATTATGAACCTTCTCAGCCTGGCTGTCTCCCTCATGCTCCCCTTTACGGATCCAATTTATGAAGTAGCGGTGGAACAGGATGTTCCGTATGCCACCGCAATGGGTTATTGGTCCCATGCGCCCGTCGGCGACAAGAAAGCCACAGGCAAGTTGCTGCTCCATTCGGGCACCCCGAAACTGCTGACGCTGGAGATGGACATCTATACGCCGGAAGGAGACAGCACCGAGAAGCGGCCACTGCTCCTGATGATGCATGGCGGGTCTTTCTTCATCGGCCATAAAAAGGAGCCGGGACAGGCCGGGTGGTGCCGATATTTCGCATCCCTGGGATATGTGGCCGTGTCCATCGATTACCGGCTGGGATACCACGCCCGCAAGTCGGAATTCCGCGAGGCCGAAAACCGCGCACTGGAGGATGCCGACGCCGCCCTGGACTTCCTGCTGCGGCGGGAGGACCTCCGCATCGACCCGGACCGCATCTTCGTCGCCGGGACGAGCGCCGGGGCCATCACTGCGCTGAATCTGGCCTTCCGGCTGTATGGGGACAAGCCGATGGATGAGGTGAAGCCCCTGCGGGACAAAGATTTCCGCATCCGGGCCGTCGCGAACCTGTGGGGGGCCGTCCACGACATCTCCGTCGTGGAGAACGCCTCCGTCGCCATCCTGTCCTTCCAATCCGAGAAAGATCCCATGGTGCCATACGACTACGGATATCCTATGGGAACGGCCGGAAGGTTATTGTCGGACCCGATGTACGGCACGCACGCCATCTACGAAAAAGCGGTTTCCATCGGCCTCAGAGCGGAGCATCATCCGTGTCCGGAAGCCCGGCATCGGCTCCATCTGGACGATCAGATGAAGGAGACGCCGAGATTCTACGAAATTCGCGACGCAATGGTGAAATTCTTCGCCGAAGAAATGGAATAAATTACTATATTTGTCAAATTGAACATTACTCAAATCGATATGGCAAAGCGTGAAATCAAATTCTCCCTCGTTTACAGGGATATGTGGCAGAGTTCCGGCAGGTATCAGCCGCGTGTGGACCAGTTGGTGCGGGTGGCCCCGGCCATCGTGGACATGGGCTGCTTCGACCGCGTGGAAACCAACGGCGGTGCCTTCGAGCAGGTGAATCTGCTCTATGGCGAGAACCCCAACGTCTCCGTGCGCAAATGGACGGCACCTCTCCGCAAGGCAGGCATCCAGACCCATATGCTGGAGCGCGGCCTCAACGCCATCCGCATGTACCCCGTTCCTGCGGACGTCCGCGAACTGATGTTCAAGGTGAAGAAGGCACAGGGCACCGACATCGCCCGCTCCTTCTGCGGCCTGAACGACCACCGCAACCTCAAGCTTTCCATCGAATACGCGAAGAAGGCGGGCATGATTTCGCAGGCGGCCCTGTCCATCACCCACTCCCCCGTGCACACGGTGGAATACTACCTGGGTGTGGTGGAGAAACTGGTCGAGTACGGTACCGATGAAATCTGCCTCAAGGACATGGCCGGCGTCGGCCGTCCGACGGAGATCGGCCAGATCGTGGCCGGCATCAAGAAGGCGCACCCGCATATCAAGGTCCAGTACCACGGTCACACCGGCCCTGGCTTCTCCCCGGCTTCCATGCTGGAGGCGGCTCGCGCCGGCGCGGACTATCTGGACTGCGCCGTCGAACCCCTCTCCTGGGGCAAGGTCCATCCGGACGTGATTTCCATGCAGCAAATGATGAAAGCGGACGGATTCCTGGTGAAGGACGTCAACATGGACGCCTACATGGAGGTGCGCCGCCTCACGCAGGAGTTCATCGACGACTTCCTGGGCTACTGGATCCTTCCGGCCAATTCCCAGATGTCCTCCCTGCTGGTGGGCTGCGGCCTGCCCGGCGGCATGATGGGCTCGATGATGGCCGACCTGCGGAACTTCCAGGGCGCCATCAACGCCGCCCAGCGCTCCCACGGCCGTCCGGAGATGAGCCTCGACACCCTGATGGTGAAGCTCTTCGAAGAGGTCGAATACGTGTGGCCGCGCCTCGGCTATCCGCCGCTCGTGACCCCGTTCAGCCAGTACGTGAAGAACATCGCGCTGATGAACCTGTTCAACATGCTCAACGACAAGCCGCGCTGGGCTTCCATCGACAAGGACGCCTGGGGCATGATCCTGGGCAAGATGGGCAAGCTGCCCGGCGAGCTGGATCCGGAGATCGTGGCCCTGGCCAAGGAAAAGGGCATGGAATTCTACACCGGCAACCCGCAGGACATGTATCCGAACGAGCTTCCGAAGTTCCGTCAGATGATGAAGGAAGAAGGCTGGGACTGCGGCGAGGACGACGAGGAACTCCTGAACTTGGCCATGTTCGAGCGTCAGTACCGCGACTACCGCAGCGGCATCGCCAAGGAGCGCTTCAACAAGGACCTGGCCGATCTGAAGGCCAAGGCCGGCGCCCCCATCGTCGTCACCCGTCCCGTCGTGGAGATGCCCAAGTTCTCCGTCGACGAATACGTCGCCAAATATCCGAAGGCTACGCCGGTGCAGGTGCCCGTCAAGGGCCAGATGCTCTGGCAGGTCGATGTGGACGACGTCTCCGCCGCCCCGATCGTGGGAACGGCCGTGAAGAAGGGCGAAGTGATCGGCCACGTGCAGGCCTGGTACGGCATGGAGGATGTTGTCTCCGCCGTGGACGGCCGCATCGTCGCCGTGCTCGGAAAGCAGGGCGAGAACGTCGCCAAGGGCGAAATCGTCGCTTTCGTAGAGTAAGAAACCGATAAAATACCCCCTGAAACAACACAAGCCGTCCGTGGCTTGTGTTGTTTTTCATTTCTGCGCCCTATCTTCGGGGTCATGAAACTGAAGGATTGGAGCGCGGAGGAACGACCGCGGGAAAAACTGCTCCTGCGCGGAGCGAAGGTCTTGAGCAATGCGGAACTGCTGGCGATATTCATCAGTTCGGGGACGGCGGGGACGAATGCCGTGGACGCGGCGCAGGAACTGCTGTCATCGGCCGGAGGCCGGCTGACGGAGTTGTGTACGCGGACGCCGAAGGAACTGACGAGGCAGCGGAGCGTGGGGCCCGCGCGGGCCGTCGCGATCGCCGCCGCCCTGGAACTGGGGCGGCGGTACCTCGCGGAGGCCGCGATGCGGAAGCCCACGGTTAACGGCCCGGAGGACGTCGTGGACATGATGCTTCCCATCCTGAAAGGACTGGACCACGAGGAATGCTGGGCGCTGTACCTGAACCGCGCCAATGTGGTCACGGGACGGGAGAAACTCACCTCCGGCACGCAGGACTGCACCCTCATCGAACCGAAACAAGTCGTCCGCCGGGCGCTGGACGAGCGGGCCAAGGCCGTCATCCTCGTGCACAACCATCCGTCCGGGAGTCCCCTCCCCGGGGAGGCGGACATCAAGGCCACCCGACAACTGCAACTGGCGCTCAAGGCTTTCGACATAAAACTGTTCGACCACGTCATCATCGCGGACGGCTGCTGGTACTCATTCCAGGACGAAAGGATTTGCAAATCGGAATAAATTCCTATATTTGTACTTCGAATAGTAATTCGAAAATCCCATGAAAGTCGTCAACCTCGGAGAGAACCCTTCCGTTCTCAATAACTTCATCGCAGAGATGCGGGATGCCTCCATCCAGAAAGACAGTCTCCGTTTCAGGATCAATCTGGAACGCGTCGGTGAAATCTTCGCCTATGAACTCTCCAAGGAGCTTACCTTCTCCGAAAAAGACGTCATCACCCCGCTTGGCACCGCCCGTGTCGCCACCACCGACACTCCCCTGGTGATCTCCACCATCCTCCGGGCCGGCCTGCCGCTCCAGAAGGGCATTTTCAACTTCTTCGACCATGCCGAGACGGCCTTCCTCGCCGCCTTCCGCAAATACGGCGCCGGCGACTGGTTTGAAATCCGCGCCGACTACTGCACCACCCCGTCCCTGGAAGGCAAGACGCTCATCCTGGCCGACACGATGCTCGCCACCGGCTCCTCCATCGAAGTCGCCATCGACAAACTCCGTCAGGAAGGCGGTGAGCCCATCGCCATCCACCTCGTCTGCCCCATCGCGAGCACCTACGCCGTGGATCACCTCGCCAAGCGCCTCGGCGACGAAGTCACCCTCTGGGTCGCCGCCATCGACGAGGAACTCACCAGCCACTCCTACATCGTCCCCGGCCTCGGCGACGCCGGCGACCTCGCCTTCGGCGCGAAGCTATAGGGATGTTGCGTTTTTCATAAGCAAAAACGGCTCAATTTGCTTATGAAAGCTTTGTTTTTCCCGACTCATAAGCAAATACGACCTGTTTTGCTCACGAAAAAACCCGGAACACGATTCGTGCTCCGGGCTTTTCCATTCTTATGCTTTTAGAACACCAGCAGGAACAACCCTGCGGCGAGGCAGCCGCCGAGCATGGGGCCGAGGACGGGGACCCAGCTGTAGGACCAGCCGCTGTCGCGCTTGCCGGCGATCGGAAGGATCGCGTGCGCACAGCGGGGGCTGAGGTCGCGGGCGGGGTTCATCGCGTAGCCGGTGGTTCCGCCGAGGGACATGCCCAGGGCCATAATCAGGCAGGTGACGGGCCAGGCGCCGATGGCGCCGGTGGAGGCCGCCACGCCGCCGACCTGGAAGGCGTTGCCCTCGAAGCCGATGGCGAGGATCACGAACACGAGCAATGTGGTGGCAATCAGCTCGGAAAGGAAGTTCCGCCAGGGATTCCAGATGGCCGGCATCGTGCAGAAGGTGCCGAGCATGGTGTCCGGTTCGTCAGAAGTAGCCTTGTAATGATCCTTATAGAAAACATAGACCAGCACGGCGCCCACAAAGCCGCCCAGCATCTGGGCGATACAATAGCCCAGAACCTGGCTCCAGGCGAACTTGCCGGCGATGGCAAGGCCCAGGGTGACGGCGGGATTCAGGTGCGCGCCGGAAACGGGACCGGCGACCAGAACGCCCATCATCACGGCGAAGCCCCACGCGAGGGCGATCACGACCCATCCGCCGCCTTTCGCTTTGGACTTGTTCAAGGAGCAGGCGGCGCATACGCCGTCACCGAGAAGCACCAGAATGAGGGTGCCGATGAATTCGAAGATGTATTGCTGCATAGTTTACTGGGTTAAGGTTCTGGAAATCGCATCGGCCCAACCGGCCTTCAAGGCTGCCGTATCGGCACCGGAGGGCTCGAAGACGTGCTCCGCCTGCCATTGGGCCTTGATTTCGTCCAGGGAGGACCAGAAGCCGACGGCGAGGCCCGCGAGGTAGCAGGCGCCCATCGCCGTGGTCTCGGTGACCTTCGGGCGGATAACGGCGGTGTCCAGGACATCGGCCTGGAACTGCATCATCAGGTTGTTGCGGGAGGCGCCGCCATCGACCTTGAGTTCGGAGAGCCGGACGCCGGCGTCCTTCTCCATCGCGCCGACGATGTCCATCGTCTGGAACGCGATGCCTTCGAGGGCCGCGCGGGCGATATGGGCCGCCGTCGTGCCACGGGTGATGCCGCAGATGGTACCGTGGGCATATTGGTCCCAATAGGGGGCGCCCATGCCGGTAAGGGCCGGGACGAAGTATACGCCGCCGTTGTCCGGGACCGAGGTCGCCAGGGCTTCGATCTCGGAGGAACTCCGGATGATGCCGAGGCCGTCGCGCAGCCACTGGACGACGGAACCACCCACGAAGATGGAGCCTTCCAGGGCGTAATTGACCTTGTCACCGATCTTCCAGGCGACGGTGGTGAGGAGGTTGTTCCGGGAGAGGATGGGCTTTTCGCCCGTGTTCATCAGGAGGAAGCAGCCGGTGCCGTAGGTGTTCTTCACGGAACCGGGCTCGGTGCACATCTGGCCGAAGAGGGCCGCCTGCTGGTCGCCCGCGATACCGCCGATGGGAACCTCGTGGGCGAAAAGGGTGGTCTTCGTGACGCCGTACACCTCGGAACTGGAGCGGACCTCTGGCATCATCGACGCAGGGATGTCCAGCAGCGCCAGGAGTTCGGCGTCCCATTCCAAGGTGTTGATATTGAACAACATCGTGCGGGAGGCGTTGGAGACGTCGGTCACATGGACCTCGCCGCGGGTGAGCTGCCAGACAAGCCAGGAATCCACGGTGCCGAAGCGGAGTTTTCCGGCCTCGGCCTTCTCGCGGGCGCCGGGCACGTTGTCCAGGATCCAGCGGATCTTGGTGCCGGAGAAGTAGGCGTCGATGATGAGGCCCGTCTTCTCGCGGATGAAATCAGCCTTGTCCCGCAGGGTGTCGCAGAACTCGGAGGTGCGGCGGTCCTGCCAGACGATGGCGTTGTACACGGGCTCGCCGGTTTCCGCGTCCCAGACGATGGTGGTTTCCCGCTGGTTGGTAATGCCGATGCCGGCGATGTTCAGGCCGTTGATGCCCATTTTGGTGATGGCCTCGGCGATGACGGCCGCCTCGGAAGACCAGATTTCCATCGGGTTGTGCTCCACCCAGCCCGGTTTCGGGAAATACTGGGTGAACTCCATCTGCGCGGTGGAGCGGATATTGCCTTCATGGTCGAAAACGATCGCCCGGGAGGAACTGGTCCCCTGGTCCAGGGCCAGGATGAATTTTTCCATAATTATGTGAGTTAGACTAATTGGCAGATAAGCGTGGCGCTGGTGCAGTCGACGACTTCGACATCGACATACTCGCCCGTGCGGTGGCCGCCACCGGGGAAGACGCACATCTTGCTGTTCGAGGCGCGGCCGCAGAGGTCGTCCGGATTGCGCTTGGAAGGGCCCTCGACCAGGACGGTCATGCGCTTGCCGATGTCCCGGCGGTAACTCTCCAGGGACTTCCGGTTCTGCAGGTCGATGATCTCGTTCAGGCGCCGCGTCTTGACATCTTGTGGCACATCGTCCGGATAGTTCCGGGCAGCGAGGGTGCCGGGGCGTTCCGAGTAGGCGAACATGAAGGCCCAGTCGAAGCCGACCTCCTCCATGAGGGTCAATGTGTCCTTGTGATCCTCCTCCGTCTCGGAGCAGAAACCGGCGATGACGTCGGTCGTGAGGCCGCAGTCGGGCATCACGCTGCGGATCTTCCGGACCCGCTCCAGATACCACTCGCGGTCGTATTTGCGCCGCATCTTCTCCAGCATCCGGGAACTGCCGGACTGCACGGGAAGATGGATGTGCTTGCAGATATTGTCATACGCAGCCATCGTGTCGATGACTTCGTCGCTGATGTCCTTCGGATGGGAGGTGGCGAACCGGACGCGGAGTTCGGGGCTGATTGCCGCGACACGACGCAAGAGTTCCGCGAAGTTCACGGTTTCTTCCGCCGTTTTCCAGAGGTAACTGTCCACGTTCTGGCCCAGCAGCGTGACCTCCTTGTACCCCTTCCGGAACACGTCGCACGCCTCGCGAACGATGGAGTGCGGGTCGCGCGAGCGCTCGACGCCGCGGGTGTACGGCACCACGCAGTAGGAACACACGTTGTTGCAGCCGCGCATAATGGAGATGAAAGCGCTTACACCGTTCTTGTCGGTGCGTACCGGTGTAATGTCCGCGTAAGTCTCGTCGCGGGAAAGGAGAACGTCGATCTGAGGGTTGTCGGGCGTAATCGCCTTGAGCAGTTTCGGCAGCGAACGATAGGCGTCCGGGCCCACTACGAGGTCCACCTTACGCGTGTCCAACAGCTTATCCTTCAGGCGCTCCGCCATGCATCCGACGATGCCCACGACCACTCCGGGGCGCTTCTTCCTTTCCAGATTGAACTGCTCGATCCTTCCCCAGATCCGCTGCTCCGCATTGTCCCGGATCGAACACGTATTGGCCATGATCAAATCGGCCTCCTCCATGCTCTCCGTCCGCTCATACCCGTCCTTCGCCAGAATGGAAAAGATCACCTCGGTGTCATTCACATTCATCTGGCACCCGTATGTCTCGATATATGCTTTCTTCATATCTGTACAAAGTTAACAAATTTCCCCATTGGGGAGGAGTGTTCATGAGCATTTTCGGACGCTTTTGCTTATGAGTCGGAGTATTTTTGCATTTCATAAGCGGAACGAGGCCTTTTTGCTCATGAAATCATGATTTAGACTTCGCCGCGAGAGGGAACATCTCATTCACGACACTCAGATCCAACCGGGCCATCCGTGCCACCTGACCATTGGAGGCACTCCATTTGTTCTTGAGAATGACCGCCAGTTCTTTTCTTTGTTGAAGGGATAATCCTTGCACACCATCGTATCCAAACTCCGACCGGGCTAATTGCTGGGCAGTTACAAACAGTTCATCATCATTCAGATTGGGTTTTTCGCCCAGCCGATTGGCTGTTTCATGCTGTGCTTCAACATTCTTCATCACCCACCAAGTAAACTTCTGGGCGCTTGTGAACAACTGTTCGACCAACTTGTAATTCACGAAACTCTCCGGGGTGATCATTCCGTTCCGCTCCCGGAAAGAAGGACTCAGATTCACCTCCGAGGAACGAGTGATCTCTCTTTTCTGACGAAAAGTCAAAGTTCCGACGGACGTTGACTTCAAGAGCGGTAGGAGCGGGTTGAAATAGAGGTAACCACTACACCATGGCCAAGCAAAGGGGTTCACATCGGTCCTGGCCACATAAGGGTTGCGGATGACATAAGCGATCTCGTTCCGGAATTGCTTCAGACTGGAGATGGCCTGGGTGTCCGGATCTACGTCCACCTTGTCCAAAACACCTGACCTCCCCCGCCGCGAGAAGAATGTCGAAAGCTTCTTCTTGAGCATCCGGAAGAAGGTCAGGCCATCGACCAGCCTTCCCCGGATAATGAAGTGGAAGTGGTTGCTCATCAGAGCGAAAGCGAGGATTTCAACATCGAACTCCTTCGAAAGGATGGCCATCCAATTGATAGCAATTCGCCGCTCTTCATCATCCTGAAAGATGACTCCGTTCTCCAACGGCTTGGTACTTAGATGAAAAAAGGGACCGGATTCGCGGAACAAACGTTCCTGCATCAATTCAATCCTGCCGTTCGGTCATCGGCGGGTACTTGACATACTGTTCCATCGCTGCAAATCTTTCTGGTTTGCCACAAACATAGGCAAAACAAGCCGGCAGGCAATGGGGTGGAGCGTTGTTTCAGTAAACTTTTTATGAATCTTACGATTCTTTGCACTTTTCTTATGATTCTCCATGAGCAAAAAAAGGGATAATCCGCTCACGAGAAGAGAGGTTTCGGATTCTCATGAGCAAAACGAAGTGTTTTTGTCCATGAGTAGGAAGAACGAGGGAGTGAGTCGGGCTGAGCCTTACAGTTCCCTGCGCAGCCGCGCCTTGGGGATGTCCAGTTGCGCGCGGTACTTGGCGATCGTACGCCTGGCCACCTTGTAACCCTTGGCGGTGAGGGCATCGACGAGGTCGTCGTCGGTGAGGGGGTTGTGCTTGTCTTCGGCATCGACCAGTTCGCGGAGGACTTTCTTGATCTCGCGGGTGGAGACTTCCTCGCCTTCGCTGTTTTCCAGGCCTTCGGAGAAGAAGTATTTGAGCGGGAAGACACCGAAGTGCGTCTCGATCCATTTGCTGTTGACCACGCGGGAGATGGTGGAGATGTCGAAGCCGGTGCGCTCGGCGATGTCCTTGAGGACCATCGGCCTCAGGGAGGACTCGTCCCCATCGATAAAATAGTCGTGCTGGTACTCGATGATGGCCCGCATCGTGTTCTCGAGGGTGTTCTGGCGCTGCCGGAGGGCCTCGATGAACCACTTGGCGGCGGCGATCTTCTGGCCCACGAAGGTGGCGGCGTCCTTCTGGGAACGGTCGTTGGAGTACTTGCCGTTCTCCATGATTTCGGCGTAGCGGCGGTTGATGCGGAGTTCCGGGATGGAGAAGCGGGGCATCGACAGGATCAGTTCCCCGTTCTCGTAGTCGAGACGGAAGTCGGGGACGATCTGCTGCGCCTGGTCGCTGTAACTGTCGTCAATCTGGCCGCCGGGGGAAGGGTTGAGTTTCCGAATCTCGTCCAGGACGGCCTTCAATTGGTCGGCGTCCAGTGGAAGCGGTTCATGAGTTTGGGGAACTGCCGTCCCTTGAACTCGTTGAAACCGTCGCGGATGATGCGGACGGCGTTCGCCACCGTCGGCGTCTGCTTCTTGTCCTCCAACTGGATGAGGAGGCATTCGCGGAGGTCACGCGCGCCCACGCCCGAGGGCTCGAACTGCTGGATGACCTTCAGCATCGACTCCACCTCCTCGGCATTCGTCTCGATGCCGGCGCGGAAGGCGAGATCATCGACCAACGACTCGATGTCGCGGCGGAGATAGCCGTCGTCGTCGAGACTGCCGATGATAAAGGTGGCCACGGCCCGCTGGTGCTCCGTCAGATGACGGTAGCCGAGCTGCTCCTGAAGGCTCTGCGTGAAACTTTGCTTGACGGAGAAGGTGTTGTATTCGGGACGCTCGTCCTTGCCCCAGTTGTTTATGGAGCGGTTGTAGTACGGCGTGGGATCGTCGTCGTCGGAGTAGGACTTGTAGGTATCCTCCAGGGAACCGCCGCTGTTCTCGCGGTCCTCCACCTCGGAGATGGACATGTCGCGGGGCTCGTCGGACTCGCCGCGCTCGGGCGTGTCGTCGATAACCGGATTGTCGTTCATCACCTCCCGCACATGCTGCTCCAGCGCCTGCACCGGCATCTCGATCAGCTTGATAGTCTGAATCTGGAGCGGCGAAAGCTTCTGCTGCAGTTTCTGTTCAAGTCCCTGTTTGACGGTGGGCATAACCTAGCGCGGGTAATTGATGGTCTCCTTGAGAATGATGGCCGTGGGATAGGAGGACTTGAGGGCGTGATAGATCTTGAGCGCCTCGTCCTTCGTCCGGAAATCCCCCACGCACACCTTGAAGTTCGGGCTCTCGAACGTGCGGTACACGCCGATGCCCGGGTAGGTGCCGGAAATAGTCCGGGCAATCGCCTCGGAGCGGTTCCGCGCGTTCTGGCTGTTCTCGTAATAGACCCGGATGCGGTAGCCGGTCACCTTCTTGGAGGCATTGGCCGATACATAACTGTCAAAAGCGGACTTCATCGCCGCGCTCTGGTTCACGGTGACCCCGGAACCCAGGACCGACAGGACGCTGCGGCCCAGCAGGGTGGAATCCACCCGGGAAGACCCGGATTCCACACGGTATTCCTGCGCCCGGAGCATCATGCCCGGAAGCAGGGCCAGAATGGCTATGATCAATAATCTCTTCATACCTATTCACTGAATTGGGCCAGGTCCAACCCGTTGAATGTCAACGTCGTCCCCTTCCCGCCCTTCAGGCTCACCCGAAGTTTCACATCGACCGTCATCCCTTCCAGCGAGCGCTTGGAAGCGATGGCCAGCAGATCCAGCAGCGACACCTTGTCCATGAGGGTGGCCGTACAGGGCAATTCATACACTTGCACGCTGCGTGCCTGCACCGGCAGCTGGCCGGCCGTAAACTGGGCAATCTCCCGCCCATAACTCTTCACCACCCCCTGCACATCCTGCGCCGTGAAGGAAATCGACGGGTTGTCAATCCCCAGCAGCAGGACGCCGTCCAGGGAACGGGTCGATGTGGGCACGATATACTTCACGCCCACGGACGTCACCCGGATCTCCCGGATCTTGGTGACGGCGCAGCCGGAAACCGCGAACATGGCGGCGACGAGGAGGCAAAGGAGCCCTATTTTGCGTACATTTTTCATGTTTCGATTTACAAAGATAGCATTTTTTGCTTAATTTTGCCTTGCAATTCTACGCGGATGGTCCCCAAGAATCATATCGGCTGGTTTGTCATCATCACCAGATGGGGACAGTGGAAAAAGATCGCCGAACGGCTCACCGGTTTGAAGGTGGGGTATTTTATTCCGCGGAATTACAGCACCTTGGTATTTCTCCATACAGACAAAACCCGTGCCCTGAATCTCGTCAACTCAGGCGAAATCAAAGGGCGGTTCTTAGTGGACCACGGCACCCGCACCCTTCTGGAGGTGCCGGATAAGCAGATGGAGGCTTTTATCCGGGTGCTGACGGAGTTTCCGGATGTGCCGGTTACGAGCGAGGTGCCGATTTTGAAGGGCACTCGGGTTAGAGTGGTCCGTGGGCCACTGAAAGATATTGAAGGTGAGGTAGAAGAAACCCCGAACGGGGTTCAATTGATTGTCGCGATCCAGTCGGTGATTTGCGCGAGGATCACGATTGGGAGGGGGGATGTGGTGCCGATGGAGAATGAAAACTAATACGCTCTATATATGAAACGGTTAGCACTTGTCTTCATTGCGTCCATCGGACCGCTGGTTCTGGGGTCGTGCCAGGAGAAGTTGGAGTGGGAGGAAGTCAAATTTGATGTTGTTGCCGGAAATACCGAGGCGACGGAGTATGATGATTCTATCGAATACGAAGAGATTATAAACTTTGGCGGGACGCGTGCGTCGCAGGGCGGAGATTCTTGGGGAGATTATTTCTTTCAATTTACCGCCAATAATACGGCTGTAAGAGTATATGATTTATCCACCAGGACGTTGGTGCAAACCATCAAGATTACAAGTTCACTGAAAGGATTCGTCTCTAACTGTCATTGTAACTCTGTGAATTTCGGGACAGAATACTACGACGTTGAAGATATCTTCCCTCTTATATACGTCTCAACCGGCTATGCTTCCGGGGGCTATACAGGTGCCCTGGTTTATCGGATCACACAACACAACGGAATCTTCTTCATTACCCTAGTTCAGACAATCAAGTTTCCTGTCGATAAAACTTCGTGGACAGAGTTTATTCCCGGGGATAAGTTCGCCTATCTCTGCTATACTTCTGAGAGAGTAGTTTTCAAGGTCCCGATGCCCAAACTGAAAGATGGCGATATTATCATCAGTCGAGATGACGCTATCGAAACATACCAGTTTACTCCCCAGCCGAAATGGATGTCTTCTTCCAGGAACCAAGACAGATTGTTCTATCAAGGGAAAATCTATGTAATTTCAGGAGTGCCTCAAGGGGAAGCCAGCGTTTTTATGATCCTGGATCTGGAAACTCGCACCCGCGAAAGGATTATCGATTTTACGAAAAACGGACTCACTACGGAGTCCGAGAGTATTTTCTTCTGGCGGGGTGACCTTTGCGTTGCCTTTGTTGATAAAATTGTGAAACTTTACCTATAGATACCCCTTAATCTTGCGCCAGACAAACTGGCTTACACGGGCGAAAGGAGACCAGATGACTTCGCGAGGATAGTAGCTGAGGTTAGAGAAGACGCGGCGATTCTTGCGACAGAAACGACTCCAGGCTTTCTCGCCTTTATGAGAACGATTCCGAACATCCATCACGCCAAAGTTGCCCATAGAGAAGGAATCATTCACTAATTTCCTTCCATGTTTTTTGTCTGGAGGACATAAGAGATACTCATCCTCTAAACCAAAGTTGTACCACATTGAAGCCATGATGCTTCCAGTAAAGCGTCCCATCCCCAAGTGCTTGAGCGTCTTCATTACCGGTTCTCGGTCAGCAGGATCCAAGTTCTTCAGGATATAGTAATAGTCCAGCATCTGGCGCATGCCGATTCCCCCCTCCAGATAATGGCGATACATGTGTGCCATACAGAAGACGGCATTGAACTTAGCATCTGGGTATGTAATGGTGACATCATCACGAATGGGAGTATTCTTCTCGAAGAACCGCTGCAGACGAGCATTCGTGAAGGGGTTGTACATCTTGCTGGGATGGAAGTGGATTTCCACCTCCGTGTCCAGGAAGATGCCGGCCTTGCATTCTTGGTAAATGATATCATAGATTTTGATCTCTGCTTCCTCAAAAGTCCGGATGATATCATCTCGCTTTCCTGCTATCCAGATATCAATATCCCCGCACATCCGTCGTTCAGGATTGGGATACAGATGGGAAAGACCAGTCCCTTTCAAGATGCAGCCATAAAGTCCCAGGCGGTTCAACAAGGCCTCCAGTTCAACGATATGCTGCTCGTGAGTCTGGAAAATCCGGGCTATCTTGGCCGTCTTATCATCCCAGTCCGTCAATACCTCCTCCGGGGGCATTTGATCGGCCGGAAGCCGATGCACGCCATCATTCAAAGGGCCCAACAGCGCCTGCCGATGTGCCAGATGATACAGATGTCTCCACACCTCCGGCGTCGGAGTCTTCTCAAATGAAGATCTCCGACCCAAAGAGACAAATAGCAGATTTCGGAAAGGGTGCATGTTTATCTGCGGTCGTCCCAGCCGAAAGGATGGTGAGACAACGGAAGCTTCGCAAGCGGATGATAATCCCCAACCAGCCCCACAGGCGTGGCATTACGAATCTGACTGACAATCTCGATGCAAGGACGCGCTTCCCCGATGCGGAAACCGTTACCCGACAGGATTTGTCGATAACTCTCGGTATGGAGCTCGGTGAAACCCTGGGAGAACTCAAACTCGCTTCCGTCAATGTTTAGCGTACGATACGTACGCTTCTCACCTTGAACAGCATTCTCTGGCAGGCAATCGGCGTTGATGCTCAAGAAATAGCGAACGCGAGCCTTCTTGAGGCCCAAGAAGCCAGCTACGCGATCGAAACTCATCACATGGACAATATTCTCCTGCACAGGACCGAAAATCCACTGCAGCATGTCATAGAAATGCACACCGATATTGGTGGCAATACCACCGCTCTTATGAACATCGCCCTTCCATGAAGTGTAATACCACTTACCACGGGAAGTGATGTAAGTGAGATCCACGTCGTATACCTTGTCCGCAGGACCCTCGTCAACCTTTTTCTTGAGGGCTACAATTGCATCGTGCAGACGGAGTTGAAGGATATTATAGGCCTTGTGGCCGGTCTCCTCCTCTACTTTCTGGAGTGCATCGATGTTGTAGGGATTCAAAACCACTGGCTTCTCGCAAATAACGTCGCAGCCTAAGCGGAGTCCGTAACGGATGAATGCGTCATGGGTATAGTTGGGTGTGCAGATGCTCATCCAGTCCAAAGGCTGATCCGTCTGCCTTTGCTTAGAACAAAAGCGATCAAAAAGCTCGTGTTCCGTAAAAAAGGAGCAATCCGGAAAGAAACTATCTAGGCGACCAACACTATCAAACTTATCATATGCGGCCAGAAGGTTATTTCCAGTATCCCGAATTGCTTTAATATGACGGGGGGCGATGTAACCCGCCGCCCCAATTAATGCAAAATTAGCCATATGTTATGCTTCTTTCTCTTCTGTCTCAGAAGATTTCTCTTTACTTTTATGCTTACGGTGCTTGCCCTTCTTTCCGCCCTCTTCGTCGTCATTGGCATAGCCGTAGCCATAACCATAGCCATAGCCCGCACCATAGCCGTAACCGTAGTTACCGTATCCGTGGCGCTTCTTGAGCTCGATGCCATTCAGGATGATCATCATGTTCGGGAACTGGTTACTATTCTTCAGTTCCTGCAGATCAGGCAGCATGCGCTTGTCCACCAGCTTGGAACGGAGGATGAACACGCTCACATCGGCGAAGCGGCGCAAGATGGTAGCATCGGCCACGATGCCCGCAGGAACAGCGTCGATGAGAATGATCTCATAATGCTCCCGCAGATAGTCCATAATCTCGTCCAGGCGCTTGCTGGCAAGCAGTTCGGCAGGATTCGGCGGCAGCGGACCGGAAAGAATCGTGTCCACACCCGGGGCAAAGATATCGTGCGAAATAATCTCCTCGATACTGTTCGTCTTACCAGAAAGATAATTCGAGAAACCAATGTTCTTCCGAGAAGAAATATTGTGTGTCAAAGTTCCCTTGCGAAGGTCAAGATCTAGGAGGATGACCTTCTTCTCCACCATCGCCAAACTAGCAGCCAAATTGGTAGTAAGGAAGGTCTTACCGGATCCTTCCATCAAAGACAGGAACAGGTAGCTAGTCGCTTTTTGACCAGGAATACGAGTAAAGTCAATATTGGACCGAAGAATACGGAACGCTTCCGTCATCGAATCTCGTCCCTTGTCGGTCACGACGATATTGCGGTCGTCAGACTTATCCTTGGCCGGAATCTCACCGAGCACAGGGATATCGGTATAGGCCTCCACGTCTTTGCGGAAGCGAACCTTTGTATCAAGCAGACGTCTTACGGCAAAAACAAGCACCGGAATAAGCAAACCGATGAGAATACCCAAAAGAACATTCTTTTTCGTATTAGGAGAGATAGGATTCGTATTCACCCGAGCCTTATCAATTACCTTGGCATTGCCTGTCAAAGAGGGCTGGCTGATAAGCATTTCTTCTCGGCGGCTCAACAATGTCACATACAACTGCTCTTTGATGCCTTGAACTCGCGAAATATTATCAATATATAACTGTCCACCAGGAACCTCGCGAACTTTATCAGCGGCAATCTGGCTGAGAGCCTGTACACCCCCAATCCGCTGCTGGATAGAACCCATATATGCCGTGAGCAGCTGAGTTAAATTACTCTTAAGTGTATTTAACTCCAGATTCATATCCTGAACAACCGGGTTGTTGGTGGTACCAGACTCTTTGTACTTATCCAATTTAAGCACTAATTCATTGAAATGACGAATCGTACTTTTAATATGGTCATCGTTAATGTTCACCGTGACGGGGAAAAGCTTGTTGTCCGTATTGGATGCCGTCAGATCAAGAAGGTATTGAGCATGAGAAATCTGGGCATTCAACCGCTCCATCTCCTCCTGCGTCTCGATGCTCTGGTTCAAATAGGACCTTCCATAGTCATTCAGATTAAGAATCTGGTTTTGACGTTTAAAACTTGCTATCTGCGACTCTTGGGCACCTAAATCTCTATCCAACTGAGCAATTCGGTCATTGATGAAATCCGATGTCTGGCGAATAATCTCCTTTTTTTCCTCGATTGCATTCTCATTGTAAACGGCAATCATTTCATTTAAAATATCTGCCGCACGCTGAGGCGAAGTGTCATGCAGAGAAAAATTAATAATTCCATCGGACGTGCTGTTACGGCTTACACTAACCTTGGAGCGATACTTTTCAGCTACACTTCTTATACTCTGATGCTTGACCGTTATGGGATTACCGTAGAACAAATCCCGAAGCGCCCAAGTGGGCATTACAGATATTCTGCCCAAACTGGTAGAAACCGTATCTCCCAGATGCCCCTTTACCGGTTCAAATTCTCCGATTTGAAGAACGAACGTAGAATCCTTACTGATGGTGATGATAGCTGTAGCGTTATCGTTCTCATCAAGATCCATCATCTGGACGTTGATAGGAGATTCTCCATACAGATCACGTACCCGTTTGACCAACTTTGTTTGATATGAGTAGGAGGTTCCCAAATCGAGCCGTTTCGCCACTTCAAGCATTGGAGTTTCCGAACGAAGAACGATAATCTCATCATTGATAGCGTTCATCGTAATGGCGATACGACGATTCGTGATATTATCCAATGTCGTAGAACCACTCTCTAACCGGTTTCGGGTAACGGAATTCAACCGGACCTTGGCATGACTTTCATAAATTCGGTCCTGTCGGTCACTCCGGTAATAAGCAATGGCTCCGCAAATCAGAGCACATAAAATAAGCCAATGCAGATTCCGCAGGACGGTAAAGAAGATATCCTTCCCAGAAAGGGAGTTGGCGTCTTTCTTGTCAAGGAAGGAAAGGTCGTTATCCTGATTGTTCGTGGACATAATAGGGATTTACTTGTTCGTGTTCAGATATGCCATAATGGCGAAATAAGTGGTGGCGAGTCCAGTAAGGGTGGATATCGCAGACAAAACAGTTCCAAACTGCCCATATGACTGTTGGAAGTTCCTATAACCAGTATTCTGAGTGATGATGAAATCATTTTGCTGCAACATGAAAAATGGATCCTTGAATACTTTGGAGGAACGAGGGTCCAGATATCTCGACACCATCTTGCCATCCACTTCTCGCATGACCATAATCTTATCGCGATTCGTATAGACATTCATATCACCCGACAGGGCCAAGGCCTCCAAAAAAGTACAGCGTTCATTGGGGACAGTTATGGCCTTCCCACCGTTAGCTCCAAGGAAGAAAATCTTGAAATTGCGGAAACGAACCAAGACATACGGGTCACTGATATAGCCTCCAGCGATCAAGAGATTCTTCACTTTTTCTTGAAGATTCAAACGCGTCAAACCCGCCGCATGGATAGTCCCCAAAACCGGCAATTCAATATCTCCGTTCTGATCCACAAGATATGCGATGCCCGTATTCGTATTATAGTTGGCATTATTGGCATTACGCAGATTGAACGGACGTGCCAACTCTGTATCGAAACTAGTAATAATGACATCTAATTCATCATATGGACTAATAACCGCCTCGAACTTGTTTTCCAGTTCGATTTGGGTGTTATGTTTCATATCTTGAAGATAGGCGATCTTCCTGTTTGTTACACAAGAAACTGCTGACACGGCAGCCAATGCAATGACGATACCCGTCCGGATGATTCTTTTGCTATTCATGGTCAAGGTATATTTTTCAACCTACAAATATAGACAAATTATTTCAACTTTTCCACAATTCGGGGACAAGCTTTCCCGTCTCCGTACGGATTGACGGCATGACTCATCGTATCGTAATGGTTCTGGTCATTCAACAAAGCGGAAACCTCGCCTACGATTCGGTCATAATCCGTCCCCACTAACCGCACCGTGCCGGCATCCAAAGCCTCCGGCCGTTCAGTCGTATCTCGCATTACCAACACTGGCTTTCCAAGTCCCGGCGCCTCCTCCTGGATACCGCCCGAATCCGTCAGCACGATATAACTCCTGGACATCAAATACACAAAATCCAAATAATCCAGCGGCTCGATGAAGAATAGATTCTCCCGCTTTTCTTCACCGAAAACCTGCTTGATCGGCTTCCGTACATTCGGATTCAAATGCATCGGATACACAAAATCCACCTCCGGATACTTCCGCGCCAGATCCCGTATCGCCGTGCACATACTGATGAATCCCTCTCCGAAGTTCTCCCTCCGGTGTCCGGTAATCAGTACCATTCTTCTGTCATCCTGAGGAAGCGCAGCGACCGAAGGATCTGAAGGTTTGTAGCCTTTCTCCATCACATTCTTCACGACCCAATGCAACGCATCGATGACGGTATTCCCCGTCACTGTAATCTTCTCCTCCGGAACCCCCTCATTCAGCAGATTCTGCCGGCTCAACGGAGTCGGAGCGAAGTCATACTCCGCAATCCGTCCCGTGACCTGACGATTCATTTCCTCTGGCCAGGGGCTATAGAGGTTGTGCGTGCGAAGGCCAGCTTCCACATGACCAACCGGAATCTGGCGGTAGAAGGCAGCCATTGCCGCAGCCATCGAGGTCGTTGTGTCACCATGGACCAGCACAACATCGGGTTTCACAGTATCCAAGACTTCACGCATCCCGGTAAGCACGCGAGCCGTGACATCATACAGATCCTGGCCCTGCTTCATGATATTCAGGTCGTAGTCTGGCTTCACGTCGAAGATCTGCAACACCTGGTCTAGCATCTCTCGATGCTGTCCCGTCACGCACACCACGGTCTCAAACGATTCCGGATGCTTCTGGAATTCCTTGACCAGTGGGCACATCTTGATGGCCTCGGGGCGGGTTCCGAACACGAGCATTATTCTCTTCATAGATTCTTCGCTTTGCTCAGAAAGACAAGCTAAATATGGTAAACACCATAGAGCGGGCAGATGTTGTGGCAGTCCAGAATCACCTTGCCGGCGAGCTTGTCCCAGTTACCCTTAATCTGGTCGTGCTTGACCATGATGACGACCATGTCCACATCGCGGAGGAAAGCGTCGAAGTCGTGATACTGATTCTTCACGATATCCTTCTCAATCAGCGGATCATAGACCTTCAACGGTTCGGCGAGGTGACGCTCCTGGCATTCAAGCAACTGCAACGTCGGGCTCTCACGGACATCATCGACATTCTCCTTGTAGGTCAAGCCGTAGAGGCCAACGCGACGAGTATCCGTAATGCCATTCTCCTTCATAATCTCGTGAATGCGATTCAGGACAAAGGCGGGCTGGCCGTCGTTCGTCTTCATTGATTCGTCAATGACTTTCGCCAGTGAAGGATAGTCCCCAACCAGGAACCACGGATCCACGCTGATGCAGTGGCCGCCGACGCCGGGGCCGGGCTGGAGGATGTTCACACGCGGGTGCATGTTGCAGATGCGGATGATCTCGTAGACGTCCATATTGTCGTGGCGGCAGATGCGGGCGAGTTCGTTCGCAAAGGCGATATTCACAGCACGGAAGGTGTTCTCGACGACCTTGGTCATTTCGGCCGTACGGATATCCGTGACCACGATTTCGCCTTGGCAGAAACTAGCATAGCAGGCCTTGACCTTCTCGCCGATAGCCTTGTCATCGGCACCGATCGTGCGGTTGTTGTGCAAGAGTTCATAGACCATATTGCCGGGGATGATACGCTCGGGGGCATGGACCAGGTTCACCTTTTTGCCGGAATCGGCAATCACGGGGCGGACGGACTTGTCGATGGTGCCGGGAGAGATCGTGGACTCGATCACCACCGTCGCCCCGTCGGGGCAAACGGAGAGCACCTGCTTGACCGCGGCGACCACGTAGCAAGGGTCGACTTTCTTGGAGAACTTGTCATACGGGGTCGGGACGGAGACGATGTACATGTCCGTTTTCTGGTATTCCGTGGTGAAGCGGATTCCACCCTTCACGGCGGCGGCGAAAAGCTCATCCAGGCCGTCCTCCTTGAAGGTCGTCTTGCCGGCGTTGAGCGTTGCCACTAACTCTTTATTGTAATCCGTGCCGATGACCTCCAATCCATGGGAGGCCAGCATCAAGGCCGTAGGGAGGCCGATATAGCCGAGGCCGATAATGTTAATCATAAACTGTAGTCAATTAATAATTTGCGAGTTAATACTCTATCAATCAGTCTGCATACCTTAGATGCTGACCAATTCTCTTGGGCATATTTTAGATTCCGGGAACCTAAATGATTGTCCCTTCTCTCATCCTCAATAGCATTCAATACAGATTGCCTGACGGACGCTCTGTCATATGGATTAAAAGAATAATTCTCGGTCTCTTTCAAGATCTCTCCAACATTTCCCAAATCGGGGCCAACAACCACCTTGCCAGCTGAATAAGCTAAAGGAAGATTGCCAGAATTGAGAATTTCTTTCCTTTGAATAAAAACAACATCTGATGCGTATAGCCAGACGTTCAGTTCATCATCCGGCAAATAACCAGAATATTTAATCCCCATCCTTTTGTACTGAAGAACATTCAGCAAATACTTAATAGTCCTTTTGATATGGCGTCCGTTATAAAAATGCCCCATCGGTATACGTGGAACCAAAAAAGTCAGATGTCGGTTATTAATATCTTTTGCCATCTCAATAAACAACCGTACTTCGTCGTCATTACGAAAGGCTCCAAAAGAAGAAACCACAATGTTATTTTCAGGTATATGAAGCCTTCGTTTGGCGTCAGCGGTGCAAAGAGGATGCGCCCATAAATTGCCAGCGATATGATGCGGTGCTATAAAGTGATATCGATGGGGGTACTTTTCACTCATAATTCTAAAGCTGTATCTCCCTAAATGATGGAAGGCATCCACCTTAGAATAAACCAAATTATACAAGTCTGTTGTCAGTACATCATTATTATGAGGATGCAGATTATGACATGTTACCACTGTTCTGACACCAGACTCTTTTATTCGGTCAAAATGACGTGACAGTCTTTCAAGATCGATTTGATTTCTACTCCAATTAAAGATAGCTTCTGGCCATTGGAAGTATAATAAGTCATATTTTTCAAAAGAATCCCAAAAATCATTTAAGTTACACACGACAATGTGACCGCACTTAATCAATCCATCCACCAAAGACTGCACGTAAGCGTTCTTATCTAATCCACTATGGATGACCATCAATATTCTCATATCCCAACTCTGCTATCTATATTTGGAATTGAACGACAAAACATAGTCTTTCGTTCTATTGCGATCACTAATCTTTTTCGCCGGTATGCCCCCATAGACTGCATTCTCTTCAATGTCCTTTGTAACGACGGCGTAAGCTGCACAAACGGAACTATTACCGATTTGAACTCCAGGCTTAATCATTACTCTGCAACCAATCCAGCAATAATCCCCTATCCTAACATCTGCACCTTTGGATTCATGTGTATGAACATCATGCTCCATCGTCCATATTATGCTCTCCTGAGCAATATCAACATGATTGCCAATATCAATGAGCCCACCTCTCCCATCGAGAAGAGTATTCGAATTAATGACACAATTATCACCAATTCGAATATTGCTCCCATTTCTAAACTGGACCTTTCTGCATATGACAGTGCCCTTCCCGATAGTTACATGGTACCTTTTCATCACCCAAATACGAAACCTCCTAGAAGGGACGTTCATTAAGATAGGCTGAAGCCAGTAATACTTAAAGTTGTAACTAAACATCAATTCAGCGCATAACGTTTAGTAAACAGAGAAATCCATATAAGAAAAAAGCGGGAAGATTCTTCCCTATCCAAACACATGATTTAAGATATGTTCTATCCATTCTACAAATCATTACTCTTTCATCCTTCAATAAAGAAGAAATAAAACGCAAATCCTGGCGGGAGAGATGCTTTGGCTTGGTATTTCTAATGATTGTCAAATACCGAAAAACATATCTTCGAATCACATCCATAGGGAAAAGGTCCCGGACTGAACGGCAGGAAAAAACCTTCTCAAAATTACTTACGACATCAACATAACAGGTCAAGAAAGCGATGAGCGGTTTCAAATGAGCCTGGCTGGAGATGTCACTGCTTAAGGAGCGTTCTCTTCTCTTTTGTATGTAGACAATATTGTTCAAAGTCCTAAAAGAATCTGCATAGAGCAGATAGGAAAACACAAACACCTTGTCTTCTCCATAACGAAGATTCTCGTTGAATCTCAAACCATTCTGTCGAATAGTATCTGTCTTGTACAATTTTGCCGCAGGCCCTTCTAGCAAAACAGGACAAGAGAAAGCGTCATCAAGGAAGTGCTCTTTTCTATCTATCTGATAATAACTATCCGAACTATATCTAAACTCCTGTTCATGTCCATTGATAATCCGAAGCATTCCTCCCACTGAAAAATCCGACACTCCTGAAACCATGCTTTCCAGGGCTCCATCGGATAATTCATCATCCGAATCAACAAACATCACAAATAATCCTTGAGCGTGATCCAAACCCAAATTACGGGCAGAACTGACGCCTTTATTTACGGTGTGGAAAACACTTATTCTTAAATCCTTCTTTGCATAATCATCGCAGATTACTCCTGACCCATCCGAACTGCCGTCATCGACAAGAATAAGCTCAAAGTCAGCAAAAGACTGCTTTAGAATACTGTTAAGACAAGCACTTAAGTATTGCTTGGTATTATAAACTGGGACTATGATAGAAACGTAAGGGCTCATATCTAATGAACCATAATGAGGGCTCGCTTTATCATGTTTTTTACATTCTGCAGAATCAATTCCTCGCACCAAGCAAAGCCGAAAGGATTCCAGCGTTGGGGATGGACCGTGATCATTATATCCTTTGGAATAACACCTCGCCGGAGACCATCGATTACATCCTCCGTAGAATGAAAGGTCAAGCCTTTAGAGGTCCACTCATCCTGATACTGCGGAATCTTATCCCGGACGCTCACCTTGTAACCATCCCAACGGCGGCCAGTGTCGGTTAGATAAAAAACCTTAGAGAAATCCGTGTCCAGATAAGGCTCGCTCTCAATACCGAGAGTCTTGTAATCATACTTCTTCCAGATATCCTTGCTGTCATATGGCGACCGAGGGCTTCCATGCATGCAGATACTCTTTACGGGCACCAACTTCCGCAAGGCTTCCAAATTCTTGCAAAAGTCCTCATAGGCCTTGTCAATGTCACCGTCGCAGGTCGTAAGAGATTCATAATGATATCCCACTTCGTGGCCAAGAGCAGCGATTTCACGGATAATCCCCTCGTCCCAACTGTCCGGGACCGCACGGAAATAGTAGACACCCAACATACCCTTCTCCGCTTCCAGACGAGCCGTTCGAAAGGAATTCTGTGGAAGCAAGTCCACGTCGTGCCGAAGAACTAAAGAATGGAAACCATACCCTTTCAAAGCATCAAGGAGGGCGCCGTATTTTTCCAACGTAAAGTCCATCATCTGAAATTGTACTGATAGTCAGGATTCTCCATCATAACCTTCCGACTGTTGGGATAATCCTCAATGAACCAGACCAAGAACTTGGTCAAGTCAATCTTGTCGGAAAGCATCCGATCTCGCCGTTCCATACACACTTTCTTTCGATCGGACTCATTCAACCAGGTCTGCACCGACCGGAAAAAGCCCTCTATGTCCTTGGCCTTGTGGCTGAAGCCAAGTTGGTACTTATCCTCAATCTCGTTCAAGTAAGCCAAGCGACCGGAGAAATCGTTCAATCTGACAAAGGGAGTACCTAATACACCAGCTTCAGCTGCCATCGTCTGGCTGTCACCGATGAACAAATCGGCAAAGGCCATAATGTGATGAATGTCCAGTGGGTTGATATGCATCCGGTACTTCTCCAACTCGGGTTCCAGCGGTCGTTCAGACGTAATATACACTTCTCCACCGGTCGCCTCCAGCATGGACACCAACCGCAGGGCTGTATCCTTCTCAATACCATGGACACCGGTGTCATGATGCGCTGTTAACTGAGCAAAACGGATCAAATAAAAAGGATTATCCTGAGAGATACCATACTTTTCCAAGAATTTACGGTCCGGGGTAAAACTATTTGGATGAAGATAAGCCAATTCATGGTAGGAATGATGTCCTATCTTCTTATTCTCCCACTTCCCGCAACTGCAAATGGTTGGAGTGATAACGCCCGTGAAAAAGGGATAAAACAACTTGGCGAACAGCGGTGTCGCTTCTGCGTCATCCTCATCACAGTCAAAAGAGGGTATTCCCGTCAGTTTCCCGGCATAGGCAATCGCGCCATCGCAACCAATGAGGAAATCAGGTTTCGTCTGCCTGACTATCTTCATAACCGATCCGGTTTTCTGGATGAGCGACAGCGCCAAACCGACCTTCCCGGTCGTACGTGACCGCTCCTTGATTTTGAGATACTCCATCCCGGAATTCACACAAAGCTGTTCCAGCACATCCTTCGGCCGGATAACGACCACCACCTTGTGTCCATGGTCCTTTAACGTGCCGATTGTGTTCCGGAACAGGTGAAAATGCGCCGGATGGCTAATCATGAACAGATATGTATTCATCGTTTTTTCATCAGATTAACAGCCCATTTACCCAAAGTGTACAAGGGCTTGTTGGCCACGTAGCGGAAACGGCCGTATTCGACTAATTCGCCACCAAATTTCGCTTTAAAATCACGGACGCCGTAACCGCCGTCGCCAGGAGCTCCGGCACCCATCATGTCAAAGCGCTTGAAACCATTCTCCGCGGCGAAACGGATTCCATGGTATGTAGCCACAGTTGATGGATAAACATTCTTGTACATACCGTCTTTCCCGCATGCGAACCATTCATAAACCGTATCTTCATCAAACACACAAACGGTTCCTCCGATTATCTCACCCTCATAACGAACCAGTATAAAAATGCTGAAGAAAGACTCATATAGCTTTTCAAAGAAAGATAATGGAAAGAGCGGCGTCTTTACTCGCGTCTTATACAGATCCTCCAATACGCTGTAGAACGCAACGACATCCTCCCGGGATGGATTCAAATCGACAGAAACGCCATTTTTCAAAGATGTCTTCACGTCCCGTTTGCGGCTCTTCCCCATCCGTTCTTCCATAGTGTCGGGATCCGATGTATCCACAATGAAATCATAATGGGGTTCGTAAACAAATCCAACCTTTTCGAAATAGGTTCGATATGCCGAATAGTCCCGAAAATTACGGGTTTCAATGTAAATAGCGCGCCCCCGAAGACCGCAGACACACTGCTTCAAGAGTGACTCAATCTCATCTTCCCTAATGCCTTCTGCGAAATACGGCCCGGCATTGACAATCGCTCTTCTGGAAAAGAAACGCTTCAATGTGCCTCCATCGCTTTGAATATATCCTTGAATTCTACCGATTCTTCTGTCGCCACGTAATACTTCATATCGGAAAGGTTCAAACAGACCGGTTGCTTCCAAAAAGGAATAATACGCGTCAGATTGGAAAATGTCTTCCATCAATAACAAATCGAACTATAAATACCAATAAGTTTGGCCGCCACTTGAGTATTGGTCAATCCATCCCGCAAAACGGCCTCACGTCCACGAGTTCTTCCATCAAAAGCGAGTGCTTGCCGGAGCGCATCGGCCAAAGACTGCGCATCCGATCTTGCCACAAAACATCCGTCGATTCCGGAAACCCTTTCCGCCACATCACCCACATCCACGCTAACGATCGGGCAACCACAAGCCATCGCTTCTTTGATTACCTGGGGCGATCCTTCCGTGAAAGAGGTCATCAAGAATGCGTCGGAAGCCTGCATCAAAGTCGCAACCTGCTGACGAGAATATCCGCTGAGTTCAAGCAAAGTAGCCTCGGGGAAAAACTCCATGGCTTCTTTCGCCAGAGGAGCATTCTTAACCCGATTATCAAAAGCCCCGGCAAAGAGAACGTATCTCTTGGACGCATCAAGGCCCATGATTCTACGGGCTTCGGCCTTGTCAATTAATGGGTAATCCTCCTGGTTTATACCACAAGGGATGAGTGCATAATCTTTTTCCGGCTTGGCGATATTGACATTCCTCTGTGATACGAAGATATTGAACCGAGAACGACGGATTGACTTTTTCGACAGCAATAATACTTTGGGGTCATTGATGTCACTACCGTGGTAAGTTGTAATCACGGGGACTTTCCTCTGGTAATTGGCGAGCAAGCCGCACAGACCGTAGTGGGCATGAATCAAATCCGGATGGAACTCCCAGATGGCTTTCTTTAACTTCGGGATCTGACGAAGATATCCAATGATTCCTTTGCCGTTCACGCCAAAAAAACAACAATCGGCGCCCAATTTCTCAATTGCTTCAACCTGCTCTGTGATAAACGGAGCATAATGACCATTCTTACAGCGGGCGACGATTAAGACTCGCATCCTCTCAACCTCGTTTCTTATAAATCTTGTCGTAAACAGATTTGACTCCCCTATATATAGAAGAATTCGGGCTCAACACTTTTTTTAAAACCTTCCGGACCTTCAAGGTCAAGTTGTCCACCAATACCATTTTTGATGAATATGAGTTCATCTTCTTCCCGGTAACGGATAGAATCACAGCGATGAGTCGCTGAGCAATTTCATAGTAAACCCGTGAGGAGAAATGATTAATCCCACCCTCAAAGTCTGAAGGGCTTTTGATGCAATCGTCAACCTGGACATACTTGATACGGGGATGATCCTGGGCAAAAGCCTTTACTGCCTCATTAATTCCCTGATGACGCTGCTTTACGTCTTCCTGCCCATCAATACCCTTTGTCGCACCCAAGACCAAACAGATAGACGTCTCTTGTGGGATCCAATCCAAGCAATTCTGCAAAAAAGAAACATACATCTCCGGAGTCGTAAGGCCGAGGCACTCATATTTTTCAGAGAAGGATCGCAGATAATCCTCTGTGAAAATGTTCCCTCCTGTGTATGTGGTTCGATTGATGTAACGATTCCAGTTCTCCGGGTTAGTCATATCCAGGCCGCCGAAAACCACCCGGATATCCGTTCCTTTCTTCCGATAAATCTGATAGGTGGATTCTATCAAGGTGCTGAGAATGATCAAATCATACTTCCCGGTGAAGAAAGTTCCCGAGAGCATGGCAGGGTCCACGAAGATGCAGTCGCGTACAATCGCCTCTTTATCCTGGCCGGAATAAGTATGAAGCCCCTCAATGTGAACGGAATGATTGTATGCGTCGATAATCTGTCCATCCTGGTTGCTCACATAAGTGAACTCAGTCACGAACTGGTCGGAACCTTTGATGTAGACTAGTGAATGGGACATGTCGCACGGTCCTTTCAGCAGAACTCGGCAATGGATTTCAGGGGTGGCAGGTTCGTTGTCAAGATGCGTTTCCTTTCCGGTCTGATTGATCCATCCGGGACATTCCGTCTTGTTCAATTGCATGCGGACATCCCCGATCACGGTTAATTCCGGGAAACCAAGCTTGGCATACACCCACTGCTCAACTTGCTGGCCCATTGTCCGGCAGGAGAACAGGAAATGCTCCAGTTGGTCGTCCTTCTTCGCATAGAACCCCACAATGCCATAATCCCCGAACCGGTCCTTCGCCGTCACATAACCGCATTGATAATCCGGGTCTTTAAGAATCTGCTCGAGTTCATCGATGCCAATCCTTTTCTTCGTATAATTCAACTGGTTGCTCCGAAGAAGCAACTCGTGAATCCGTTGAATCTGGTTCAGGCAGTCTTCGTGGATTTCGACCTGAATATCACTGTCATACAGGAACGCCTCGTTGCTGGCATAGGACTTTGAAGCGGTATCCTTTTCTTCCAGAATCTTATACTGCTTCAGACGCTTATGCGTAGGATCTTTCTTTTCCAGATTCGCGACCTGCTTGATCAACTCCGGAATCACCTCCGGCCCCTCGATCTGAATATCGGGTAGGAAGTGCTTTGCTTCGCCTAAATTGGACGGATTGTCATCGAGGAACAGGACATTGACCGGCCGCAGGGCCATTTTGTCTAATTTGTCCTTCAACTGAGGGCCTTTGCTATCCCAATTGATGGACGGGAACACAAACAGATCCCATACACCCAATTCTTGGAGATGCTGCTTGGTCGGCTCAAACTCGTTCTTGGAACAAATGGAGTTTATAATGCCGCAGTCCGTGAGATCACGAACCAGATTCGCATTCTCCTTGGGGAAGCGGGCACCTCCTTCGGACAAGGTTCCGGCCCAGAATGTGTCGTCCAGATCCCAGACAATCAGTTTTATTGAATCCAGATGAATCATAAACTAGAACAGTCCGCGGCTGCCAAGTTTAAAGTATGCCCAAGCAACTTCCATGAAAAAGACAAGCACACACCACCAATTCAAAAGTTTGAAGGTTTTAGCACGCAAGGTGGCAATACCGTATGCCCACATCAAAATAAGACAAGGAAGACCTGGCAAAAGGAAGCGCTCTGAATTACTGAATCCACTTAACGATACAACACCTAAGTAAGCAATAGTAAAGGCGCCAATTAACGAAAAGTTTCGCCATTCCTTTCTGCGAAGAGCTTCGTAAATGGCCAGAATAGCAAATAGACCCATAAAGTTACGGATGAAATTACCGCCATGCTTTTCTTGCTGACCATATTGCTGATCGACATCAACCATGGTGGAAAATGGCAGAACAAATACCATAGGGGCCATAACGGTTCCAGTAGCGTATTGGGCCCATTGATTGCCTCGTGATACTTGCTCAAGTCTTTTTCTGGAGACATTATCCTCTCGGTCTTCCCATAACCCTTCAATCTCGGTTAGAATAACTCCTCCACCTGCTACTAACACGCACAATAACCCCCAGCCAATAATAGCAAATCTCTTCCAACCTTTTTTCATTGAAGGTGTAGAAGAAAAAAGGGCTGCTGTCGCAAAAGCAAAAGCCGCAGCTACTCCAATTACAGTGCGGAAAAAGAATAATGATCCTACCAACAATGAAGGGACGAGTATATTTATGAAGAAGAGTTTTTTACTACGGAAAAGATAATCTGCCCGTTCAAGAAAAGCGCAAATCAAAAAGAGCATTTCTGTTTCTTTCAGGTGATAACCGCAATAGATGATGAGATTAGGCATAAGTGCACACATCATGACAGACAATCTGGTAGTCGACTCGTCAAAAGTGCGAGAGCTAATCTTATAGACCAAATAGCACATCCATGTTCCCAAAATCGCTTTTAAGATACGAGGAATTATGATTATAGGCCCAAATGCTTTATATAGGATGGTCAAATAAAGCGGGTATCCCACATCGGAAACACCGACAGATCCGGGGCCGAAATAATAATTCCAAGCAACAGACCATGGCTCGGATGCGAGCCATTCGGCCTCTTCATGATATCCCAAGGAATCCGCCGCTCCATATTCAAACGGAATACCCGTAACCCTTGAATAATAAAAGTATGATACAACAACCCATATCAGACGAATAATCAATGCGATAAAGAGTATACGTTGTAAAAAACGTTTCTCCGTGAGTGTCTTCCAATCTTTACTCCAGTTGCTTAAGCAAAGAAAGAAACAACATACACACACAATACCAACCAGCATGTATTCGATTCTCATCGCATATTGAATGTATACCAAACTTACAATAGCCAATGAGATCAAATAAACGATAATGGCTCGATTAGAAATCTGTTTCGGAAAATATGGAATCATATTAAGGATGGTCTATAACATGGAATCATATACGATGGAAACTGCCTCGGATATAGTTTCCCAAGAATACAATAAAGCTTCTTTACGACACATTCGCGACATTTCTACCCAATCAGTATGAGATGACATAAGATGTTCAATAAAAGATGAGAAAGATATCGTATCACCATAATCTGCCAATAGCCCCGTCACGCCGTCAGAAATAACATAGGGAATGCCTCCCACTTTTGTGGCGACGACGGGAAGCCCAGCAGCCATAGCCTCTGCCAAAGCGATACCCTGAGATTCTTCCTGACTGTGTAAAGCGAAAAGATGCGCTTTATGATAAAGGTTAAAAAGCTCCTCTTTAGGAACATCTGTGAGAATTGATATGCGATTTTTATATGGGCTGGCGGAAAGATACTCTTTCATTTTTCTGAAATAATCCGATTCGGCCATACTTCCACAAATAGTAAGGTGGGCATCCGGTATCTTTTCACAAATCTTTTCAAAAGACTGAATCAAAAACAGATGCCCTTTTCTTTTAGAAATAGCGCCGACGGATAATATCTCATGAGAATTGTCAGAGCACGAAATATGGTAAAAATTATCCTGAATCCCCTGCGGGATAATCGTCATATGAGGAACAGACGAAAGATGATACGCTCGGATTGCTTTCTCAACATATTCCGTATCAACTATAACTTCTTTTGCCGATCTGAGAATACGCCTTTCTGCAGAGGATTGAACAATCAATTGATATAGCGTTTTTAGTGAAAATTGCTTTCTCAACAACTTTTTCTTTTCGACATTAATCAGTCCATGGACAGTTACGGCAACGGGAATACCTATTTTTCTTAACGAATCAAAAACCGTCCAATTGAAGGGGCTAGTTCCATGAAGATGACAAATAGAAGGCTGAAGAGACGTTATGATTTTTAACATGTCCGGAATTCGGCCCGAGGCGTCTTTCTGATATCGGCCCATGTTCCGAAAACGGTAAACGGTCACTTCTCCTATTCTCTCAATGGAATCCGCGCCATTAAGCCGAGGAATATCAAGAGCGAAAACAGCATGACTCTTGGCTTGCTCCGTAGCAAGGCCATAAACAGAAGACTCAACTCCTCCCCGAATTAAATCCGGGCTCATAGGAAACTGACCGATTTGGAGAATGCGCATTAACCTGTAAAAAACCGTAAGAACTTCAATAATCGTTGCTTGAGAAAAGATCCTCTCACCAAAAAGGCTTCACGAATCCTTAATAGCCCAATAGGCGCCTTATACAATAAAGATGTCTTTTTCGGCTGCCTTCCCCAATTCACTTTGGAAAGCTCTTGTTCGGCAGCTTCATGATACTGTTTGGACAGATAGTATGGGAATAGCCCATATGTCCTTAAATTATCCAAAAGTTGTTTGAGTTCCGGACTGGATTTCTCTTCATCGGCGAGATAATCCAAATTCCACAGCATATGACAATTCGGGTCATGCAACTTGCCTATGCCTCTCCATGCCGGATCCGAATCCTGAAAATAAAAGGATAGAGGTTCATTTAAAAATGCCACTTTGTACTTCAGAACAATCTTGATCCATAGGTCAAAATCCTCTCCCAACTTCAGATGGGGGCGAAACCCACCCATCTCGTCAAAAACTATCCTTGGAAGAGATACCGCTCCGGTCCATAGAGGCATTCTCAAATCCTCCGCATATACTCTACAGTAATTGATATACCCGCTCTCGGCCCTTTTTACACAAACCTTCTCGACACCGTTCTTAACATAGTAATAATTCGTTCCATAGATTCCCGCATCGGGATATAAACGGATCAACTCGTCCATCTTCTCCAAAAAAGTGGGAGCCCACCAATCATCGGCATCGAGAAAACATAAAAATTCACCATGGGATACAGAAACGCCATTATTCCTGGCTGTACTGACACCGGCATTGTTCTGATGAATCAGTTGATGAGCGACATCACATCCATCCAAAACTGAATGTGCTTTGGCAAATGAGTCATCCGAACTTCCATCATCCACGACAATGAATTCAAAATCCCGGAAGGTCTGCGACAAAACGCTGTCAAGCGCCTTTTTCACATAAGGTGCTTTATTAAACAGCGGCATGATAACAGAAAACCTCACTTTTTCCACTTTTCAATCTTAAACAGGCATCTTTCCAGAAACCAGACAAGTTTGTATGCCCAAGGATGTTTCTGGAGTCGATTCATTTGTTCGATTGGGAACGCCCATCTTTCGTAATCGGCAAGAATCGCGGGAGAAAACAGTTGATCCAAGACCAACGTCCTCTCCTTTCTGTCAAGGTCTTTGTTCGTCTCACTGATTCCGTTCATGTCGAATAAAGAAACATCGATGTCAGTGTAAACTGGTTTTTCTCCCCCTAAAACTATCACCTGAAGATACCATTTCCAGTCAGAAACTATCTTCAAAGACTCATCATAAAGGCCATATTGATTGAACAAATCCTTGCGGATATATGCGGGAGAGTGATTCAAGGTTCCGTTGAAGAAGCCTAGAAAGGTTATATCTCTCCCCGCAAAACTCTTGTCACGAAATACTTGCCCATCAGGCATATCCTTGAGCATGTTTCCATAGAGTATGGACGGATTACCGTTTTTATCCAAAGCTTCGAACATTTTTTCGGTCACATCGTCCGAGACCAGGCAATCACCACTGTTGAGGAACTGCAGGTAATCTCCTGTGGCCATCCCAATGCCCTTGTTCATGGCATTGTATATGCCCTTGTCTGGCTCGGAAACCCACTTTAAACGATGGCCAAAATGCTCGGCGAATTCTTGAATCGTCTCAACGCTTCCATCTGTACTGCCACCGTCAATGAGAACATATTCAAAGTCGTCTCTCCGTTGAGATAACACACTGGTAAGGGTTTTTACTAAACCCTCTCGGTTATTCCAATTTATTGTGATAATAGTCAGTTGCATATTATCAAATGCAGGACACCAAGTTTGTAAACAATTCGACAGCAGAATCGTCTCCCTCATACCCTATAGGAGATGAAGAAGCGGACATTGACAACACACTTAATAACTCCTCAAATGAGTGGTACAGGATAACACCATCGACGTTAAAATAATTTCGAGCAGCATCAAAATTGACATATACCGGAATTCCGGCCAGAAGCATCTCTGGAATACGAGTGAGAGCCCCGGTTGTTGGCGGCTGATAAATAATGATTCCGTCGACACCGATAAGCATCGTCTCCAACTCCTCGTTGGAAAGAGTCCCAAAGAAAGAGATATGCGGATGGACAACTTTTCTCAAAGACTCTGTTCCGTAGCCGGCGACATAGAGGTCAAATGAAAGTTCCTGAGTAGATGCGAAATCAACCAACGTCTGCATTCCGGAGCGTGTAGGAATGTTGGTAGCAGATCCCAGAAGAGCGTATTTCTTGACAGAATCCGGCACTCGCCGGCCACGTTTCTGACGAACCGAGAGAAGGAATGTCCGGGCTTCCCGAGGAGGATAATATGGGAGATAATATGCATTGAATCCAAGAAGTCTGAGAAGCCATGTCTCTTCCTTGGATATGGCAAAAACAGCATCACATTGCCGCAAATTGAAAACCTCTTTCTCCAATCCTTTAATTGAATGACTTTTCACCAGGGATTCAACATTGTGCGGCATCCCAATTATTGGATGTCCTGTCGCTTTCAGTAAATATAGCATATCCCGGTCATTGGTATTCTCCCAAAGAAAAGCTACATCTTGATGCTTGTATTTATCGAGAACTACGGAAATCCGCAATGCATAGTATTTAACAAGCCTAACATAATGAGAGAGAGACTTGATCGCCCTTTTCGGATAATGCCGATGAATAAACGAGATTGCTCTTAACGACCACTTTACCAATTGAATCCAAGACGCGTCCTTGGGCGGCGCGAACACATCGTCAGCGTAGGGTATTCCCTTTTTATCCAGGATTTCACGAATCTGGACACTTCTCTTACTACCACCGTCAGAGAAGGGATCAAGCTTGAACTTGGTATTGCAAACGATCTGTTTCATGGAATGGTCTCTATACCATTGTTGGTTTCTTGACCATGATGCCGAAAGGCCAAAGGAAATATCGCTTGATGAAACCGATAAAAGGTCTTTCTTTTGGCAATTGATCTCTGATGTCTCTCCATGGTGACAATTTCTTGAACTTATGCCATTCCTCATTGAAGGGATAGAAATAATACTTTGTCATCCATGGTTTCAACTCTGCCGCATAATGAATGATGTGCGGGGAGTTTGTCTCAACCACATCCTTCTTCATTCCCTCTCCAAAGGTGTTGAAGAAATATGGCATGCGTAGTTGCATCTGGTAGTTGTAGGAAACGGGAAGATTCCTTTTACAATCTTTCGTTATGACATTGAGGACATCCTGGTCATTGTTGAAGATGCGATCATAATTGTTCGCCAGAAAATCCACGCATTTCTGACCGATTCCGTGAGTTCGCCAATATTCAAGGTTCATGAACAACACCCCGGCATTGAAATATCCTTTGCTTCTGTCATATCCAAGCCGATCATAATACTCCTGCCACTCGGTGCACATATCCGGGACGGCTCCTACCGCATATTCTTCCCAATCCATATCGAACAACCCTCCTATCGGACGGTTAACGATAATGTCGCAGTCCAGATATAAAACCTTGTCAACATCCTTGGGTAACAGTTCTTCAGCATAGAGACGATAGTACGTGACAATCGACCAGTGCTTCACGTTTTTTTCATCCCCCTTAATTGGAAACTTTTCAAAAAAACTCTTGTCGACCATGACAAACTCTATCCTTGCGCTGTATTTGTCAGAAAGTTGCTTGAATCTCTTCTGTTGTATTTCTTGCAACGGCTTGTCAATCAGAATATATGCCGAAACCTCCCTGTCCTTGTTGTTCTCCAAGACAGAAGTAAGCATAATACCGCAATAGGGGGCGTAATTGTCATCTGTCGCACAGACAATTGCTATTCGGGAATCGCTCATATCAGTCCAAACTTAAACTTGAAATAAACAGACTTCGGAGTATATCCCCATAACGAGGAGTATTTCTTATCGTTGATCAAACGTCTTGCAATCTTCTTCTCCGCCTTCGGGAGTATCTGGTATTTGCTGAAAATCAGCCTTGACTCATTTCTGACAAACGTGTCGATTTCTCCTTGGAAACGGTTATCCGCCTTCTCCATGAAAAGCCTTGACTTAAGGTCAAGCAGTCTGTTACACAGGTCAAGCCAATATGATATATGGCTTGCGGTGTAACCCGTTCTTGTTATGGAATCGGGATTGACGCTATAATCATAAGCGAATAAGTCAATATGACGCACTCTCAAAGCCTTTGCAAATACAAGAATCGCATAGTCGTTATCCTCGTACATAATATGCTCGGCAAAAGAAATACGATTCTCAATGAGGAATGATCTCTTATAAAGCTTCCGCCATGCGGTCACAAGGTCATGGTACCATCGGAATCTTTTGCTAAAGAACATCTCAGGCCCCGTCATCAATTCCTTGGAATCAATCTTATGCAGAGGAGTTCGAACCGGATAATTCTCATAATTGAAATGCAAAACATCCAAGTTTTCCTGCTCCGCAATAGAACATAAGGTCCCTAAAACATTGTCCTCAATCAGATCATCAGAATCAATAAACCACACATACTCTCCACCAGCCACCTCCATGCCCGCATTTCTGGCTCCCCCAAGCTTCCGATTCTCCTTGTTCTTGACTATCCTTAGATTAGTATGCTTCTGCTCATATATCCTTACAACTTGAAAAGAGTTATCCGGAGAACAATCATCAACACATATGACTTCATATTCCTCTTCCGGAAGGTCTTGTCTATACACGCTGTCCAGACAACGAGCAATATATTGTTCGACGTTGTAAAAAGGGATAATTATAGAAAGTCGAATCTCGGACATGGTTAAATCACTCTGCTTTTGATAGCATCAATCAAAGTACGGGGGCCGTACTTGATGATGGCCATTATTTCCCAAGCATATAGCATCAATTTCGGATTCTCGTATTTACTTAATCTATTAAACAGTTCATGATAACCTGTCCTGATATCAGTATTGGAAGAACGTAAGCAGCTCCTCCGAATGACCTCATGAAAACCCAGTTTTAGTACACGTGAATGAGGGTTATGCTCGTAACATTTGAAATCCAAGGAATTCAAACGAGGGAACTCACCCTTAGGAAGAAAATCGCCCATCGAAGGTTGATGCTTCCATAAAGCATACATAAGTGAAAACTGATCCCTTTTGCATCCTCCAATGAGTGTCTTCCACCAAAAAACCCCAATGGCATCCACTTTCGAAGTGTGTCGACGGAAAATGACATTATTCTCATAAAGTCCCCATGCCTCCGGGAAACCGTCTTTTTTCATCGCCCTATACCAATTCACAACATCAAAGTCATGAACCCATTTCAAATCCACAATAGCGCAAATCTCGTCATAAACACATTTTTGAAATGGGTGTTGAATCCCTCCCCATTCTAATCCTCTTTCCAAGAAATCAAAGAATCGACCATAAACATTAGAAGTGATGATTTGGATGTTTGCATCTAGATAAAGCGAGGCCTCATAATCTACCAGAACCTTTGTGGGAAAACACTTGACATAACGAGACTTCAACATGCCATTCCCACCCCCAAAAGGGATAGAACGAACCTGCCATACGCCAATCCGGTCTGTTGTCACATTATCAGTGAACAGTATGTAATCAAATCTTTCGTCAACAACCAGAGGCTGATGAATAATATCATAAGACCCAACTAGGGATGTATAAATAACATATTTATTCATCTAATCTACTCTCAATCAGGGAGTTTAATCCACCGCCCCCATTTATAATCGAACTCTTCAGGACGAAAAGGAATAATGCCACTTGCAGGGAAAAAAGTCATTTCACCAAAATACACGCGACCATCCGCTTCATAAAAATCACAACGCACATGAATAATCCCTTTAGACAACTCTTGAGACAAAACCTTCATCTCATCAAATCCTGCAGGCTTTGTTACGACACCAGGATTATTAGGATGACCTCTGGTGAAATCCATGTGATTAAAGTCGGAATCGAAATAATCATAGAAAGTTTTCCCAGCCCCGGTTTTATTGGTAACTATTAAAACTGCTTTACAGCACCCATTCATACAATAGAACTTATAGTCTCTCAGTTCTTGTGAAAGACCATCGTCTATATATTTTTCAGCAATGATTCGTCTCGGAACACTTTTATATGGCCATTCCCGATGCTTTTTATAAAAATCGTTTTTCAAACCTCGGGCAAGAATTCTTTTCGCCTCCTCAAAATCAAAAGACTTTTTGTCCCTGCAGATAATGACGCTGCCACTATCATGGGTACACTTGAGCACGAACTGATCCGGAAGTCTTGTGATATCGATTTGTTCGACATCGTCATATGCAGCCAAAGTTGGAATAACGTATTGTTCCCCGATTCTTTCTGCCACCCATTCTTTTACAGCATACTTATCCACGAGAGTGGTGTAGAGAGGATTATGGTCATATAATTTCAGCCACTGTAACTTCTCGTTGTATGTCTGAGGGGCCTTTAGGTTCAGCGGGTAGCCGAATACATAATGGAACTGATACTTAAGAAACAACTTATCAGGGATTTGCTCCGGCTTGACAATATGAAGCAGCCATTGGCAAACTTTGTATGCAGGATCTTCCCAGAAATGCTTTAACCCACGAAATACATTCATAAAACCGTCCTCTAGCAACTCAAGACAACCTTATTCTCAATCTTTTTGTATAAAAACTGCCAAACACCAAAAGCAAAAGACAAAACAATGGTCAACCCAATAACAATGCCTAAAGACAACCACTTATCCCCCCAATAATAGCGATGCATAACAAATTGTGTTGTGATTGTTTGAGCAAAAAAGATCTCAAGAGAATGCCTCCCCAACCAAGAAAAAGTCCTTTTTGCAGGAATACTGCTCAAATTAACGAATGACAGTGAGACCATTAACAATGGGACTGTCATTGAATAAATTAACGTCTCTTCTCTCGTACAAAAAGCGACAAGTAGCATCAACGAGAACATTTTAATGCAATACCCTTTTCTTTCCCTATTGAGATAGGCAAAGATTCCACACATAATTACCGGGATACGAGTTTGAAGTGTCCAATAAAGATAATCAAATTTCAAGGGTGCCCATGACAGAATCAGCCCTGACACCATTATAAAAATCTGCCAGCCATCTTTGACACTTAAGATCCATCTCAGTAGAGGAAGAGTGAAATAAACCAACAATAATGACGGGATGAACCACTCAATACGCGTATGGAAGAAATTAATAGGGGCCAGTCCAGTCAGGCTTAATACTATTACTTTTGCATTATGCAATAAAGATGCGCCCGGATAAAAACACAATAAGACGATAATTAAGAACAGTATATACTGAGGGTAAATACGCCGTATTCTATTGCAGTAATACTGGAGCCAACTATGGTGTTCCCATGAGGCGCAACATCCATACGCTGACGCAAAAAAGAAAAGGTCAACACCAATGTTACCATGGATGAATGGCGTAAATGGAAATGTGTCCAAATGCCAGGCAACATCAAGACGATAACATAGATGATGGAGAATAATTGCTATAATAGCAATCCCCATAAAATAGAACCTATTCTCCTTGCTAAGAGACTCCATCAGTTGGATTTCGCATTCAAATCACTCCATCTAAGCCAGTCGCAGGTGATTTTCATCCCCCGCTCTACAGAGTAGCGAGGAACAAACCCAAGCAGTTCACGATTCTTACTGACATCGATTTGGGATTGCTGGGCATAAATCGCCATGGATGAGGCATCCATCTCCGGCAATTTCTTCATTATCTGCTTTAGAGTCAAGCGTAGCACTTTACGAGGAGCCTTATACTGCCATTTCGCCCGTGTAGGAGAAGTGGGGGCGAGAGCATTATACTTGTCCATTAGCGACGCCATTCGTTTTGTGAGGAAAGCCTTTGCAACCTTCCTCCATTTTCGATCAAAACCATCCTCCAAAGGAATGGACGAGAACTGTTCCGGATTCATACCCAAGACATCCAGATAATGGCCATAGAATTCTTTCCAAGTCAGTTTCTCGTCATCTGTAGCGATGAAGGCTTGATGATCTGCTGCCGGATTCAAACAGCAAGAGAGACACAAATCCACAACATTGCCCACATACACAGCATTACAGACCCCATTCCCGTGATCCACCCAGATAAAATCGCCCTTCCGCATCAACTCGAGGGGGTAGATGGTATACCACATGGAGTAGGGGCCCCAGACATATGTAGGACGGACAATGCTTCCATGAAGCCCATACTCGTCCAGCAATTCCCAGAAACGCTTTTCGGATTCGTATTTACTCTTGGCGTATGAATTGTCATAACTGACAAGAGGTGAATCCGCATTCAACCCTTCAGGTACCGTTTCTCCATGCACAACCACACTGCTCATCTGAACGACATACTTAACCTTTGCTTTTTTGGCTGCGCCAAGTACGGATTCTGTGGCTTTGACGTTTGTTGCCGCCCCTCCAACTATAGCCAGGTGGAACACATAGTCGCAGCCGGCCATTGCCTTTTCCATCGACATCTCATCAAGAATGTCTGCTTGAACGAACTCAACATCAAAGCGACTGACATAAGCGGCCTTTCCCCATTTGTGCACAAGAACACGTACCTTTGCTCCCTCATGGAGGACAAGCTGCTCAACCAAGTGACTTCCGATAAAGCCTGTACCGCCAGTAACAAACACGGTTTTCCCTTCAAATCCGCCGATCGGGTTACGAGAAACAGAATGATCTTTCCTCTGTGCATAGCAACTCTCAAGTGTCTCCATCACCGCCAGGCCGTCCGCAACCGGACAGACTAAACTATCTTTTCCGGAAATAGCATTTAAGAAGTTACTTAATTGTGCGACACCGAGAGACGGCACACTTTCTTTACAGACCCTTTCTGCGCCATCAAGAATATATTTACGTGTGCCAAAAATCTCGAGTTCCGCTTTGTGCCCGTTACCTTCGATGACAATGGTATTGGAAAGAGCCCTCGTTCGGCTCAACTTGTAGAAGGCTCTCCCTTGTCCAAACTCCATTTTGATAGTAAGATTGCTCTCGAGTCCTCCCATTGCATCGTCTTCATAAATAACATTGACAGGACGTCCGAGACACCAGAGCAGGAAATCAAGCGAGTGGATTCCGTTGTCAAATAGAGCGCCACCTGGAACCAGTTCCTTTTTAAAGCAATACCCCGAAACTGTGGGCCAATTAGAAGGAAGTCCTTCATTGATAGTTATAACGGGACTGTCACCGAAGAAACCACTCAGAATCAATTCACGAGTCTCCTTTCGGGAAGGATAAAAACGATAAGTATGGCACATGCCAACTGTCAACCCATTCGCCGAAGTACTAAGAATCTTCTTTGTCTCTGACGCTGAAGGAGAAAGAGGCTTCTCACACAATACGTGTTTCCCGGCGGCGAGGCAATCCTTAAGAATAGCGTTTCGGACATGCGGGGGGGTACAAATCACGCATACATCACACATAGGCAATGCGTCGTGATAATCAGACACGGTATGAACCAGTCCGTGTTTTTTTGTCAGTTTATCTCTTTGTTCCGGATTGAGTTCGGCAAGAATGACATTATCAAGACCAACAACCGTTTTGGCGGAAGGAATATGGGTCGAATCAGCGATTGCGCCGCCACCGATAATTAACACTTTCATAAATAAGAAAAAACTATATTGTGGGTTGTTGCCCCTGACTATTTCAAGCAACAAAAACCGTAAAACTTGCGATTAATCGCAAAACCATTCTCTGTCGAATTCCCGGATACCATCATACGTATCGGGAAACGAGTATAAGCAAAAGTCTGAACGTTTGGATGAGTAATGTCAATATTGATCAAGTATTCTCCATTGGCAATGCCTTCAGGTAGGACAATATGATTATGAAGATGGAAGGGTCCATCGTGTACCTCTAATGGATGTCCCGTATAAAGACCCGGGGCGTGACGAGCAAGAAGTGTACCCTCCGTATTGCGGAAGGTAACCTCAAGATCCAAAAAATGGTGTCCTTCAATAGTGCCGTCGACCTCAATGTCCACGAATTTATTAGAAAAGCCCACTTCGCATTTTGCGGAAGGTTGTCCATTCACTTTGACAGAAGATACCTGTATTTCATGGTTTCTAATTGTGAAGATATCTTCTGTCGAAACGAACTCCTGTGACTCTGCGCTTGCTGATAAATACTTATCGACCGTATCTCCAACAGGCCCAATAAATGAAACGCCTCCATTCTCTAACAAAACGCCAGTTTTGCACAAAGCTCTAATGCTTGCCATATTATGGCTTACAAAAAGAACCGTTCTGCCCTCACCTTGACTGACATCCTTCATCTTACCAATCGCCTTTCTCTGGAACTCGGCATCTCCAACGGCGAGCACCTCATCTACAACGAGGATCTCCGGATCAAGATGTGCTGCTACTGCAAAACCAAGACGCACAGTCATACCGCTTGAATAACGTTTGACAGGAGTATCAATATATCTCTCACACCCAGAGAAATCGACGATTTCATCCAGCTTTTTGGCGATTTCAGCCTTACTCATACCCATAATCGCACCGTTCATATAGATATTTTCCCGGCCAGTCATCTCAGGATGGAAACCGGTCCCGACCTCCAAAAGAGCACCAATTCGCCCACGCGCACGAATACTACCTACTGTCGGACCGGTAACCTTGGACAATAACTTTAACAAAGTGCTTTTCCCCGCCCCATTTTTTCCGATAATCCCCACCACATCTCCTTGTTCGACGCTGAAATTGATATCACGCAATGCCCAAACATATTCGCTGCTGCCAAGCGTGGACCGGTCGTTGACTTCCCCTATTTTTAAATAAGGATCCTCTTTTTTTAGGACAGAAGTCTGCCACCACCGATTAAGGTCATGCGACAATGTCTTGGTGGATACAAGACCCAACCTATATTGCTTACCAACGTGATCAAATTCAATTGCAGTTGACATAACACTGATACTATTTAAAACTATTCTTGATACTTTTACCAATCCGTAAGAATGGAGCCATAATGGTTAACGCCATCCGTGACAAAAGCGGGAAGTGAAAGAAGAGCGACAAAACGCTTCGATCATCAAACCAATTGCTCATCGTGCCCCACTCTTCTTTGGAAAACGACCTATACAGTTCTTCTCTCTCTTTTCTTCTATACTTCCAAAGAGAAAGCATAACTTGCAGATTATATACACAATGGTCTTTCACCGCAAGAATGACAGCATCCCGATTCTCTGTCACTGTTCTCCCCCACTCCCAGACACGTAACCCTTGCCTTATTCGATCAATAACTGATTGTATGGATAATCGATGGGTTGTACTATGTTGATTTTGAAAATAATGGTAAATCACAACCGGTTTATATTGGACTCTTCTAGCGAGATATGCGCATTGAAGAGTCCAATCCGCATCTTCATACGGGACTTTTTCGACAAAAGGCTTTACTCGCTCAACCAATTCGTGCCGATATATTCCCAGCCAAACTACTCCAAAAGCAACTTTGTGAATATACTCGCATGTGAAAAGATCGGGACCTGTCATAATCGGAGATTCTTCGTTCGGGGCATTACCCCATCGCTTAATAAATCCTCCCTCCGAAACAATATCGGCAGCACCTAAAAGAAGGTCCAACTCATTATCTCCCATATATGCGAGTAACCCTGCCAAATCATAGTGAGGAATAAAGTCATCCGCATCAACGAAGATGATATACTCACCTTTAGCAGATCTGATACCCGTATTGCGCGCACCGCCTTGACGCTTGTTCTCTGAATGATGTAATAAAACCAAATTAGGATGAGTAACCTGATACTGTTCAATGATGTGAACAGAAGAGTCTTGGGAACAGTCATCGACACAAATGACCTCATACTCATCTTGAGGCAAATTATTAGAATAGATACTATCCAGGCATCGAGAAATGTATTTCTCGACACCAAACACGGGGATGATGACAGAAAGCCTGATCATCAATCGGATTCTATCTCAAGACGCTGAAGGTGAAATGTAATTCTCTTTGGAATACTCCTCCAATCCCCATATCTATCCGTCAATACATATTCGGGATCACGAGGAGCAGAAAACTCAACCCCGTTGAACGATACTTTCGAGAACGGCATATACCTCTCCAACGGTATAAAATACTGATCCGTATCGGGAGTTTTATGAAAATAGTCCGTCTTGGGAGTAAGCGAGTGAAGAATTCCATAGAAACAAGCTAAAGAATAATAAGAAGCGCATCTGGCACATTCGCCCGCAGACTTTTTCATTTTAAATTTTCTCCAATGCGACTTAGCGTGGCTCCGTGCCAGGAACAACCGGCGCGCGTATTTGTTATTCTTCTCTATACGTCCTTTGAACAAATCAATGGAAATGCCTTGATACCTCAAGTTATCTGTAAATCCCTCTTCGATAGCGACCGAGTGGAGATGCCTTACTTTCGCAAATGAATAGAAATAATTCGGGTCTGATACCTGATCGTGAAGGATGTATTTCCCGGGCAGCTCTTTTCTTAAAGCAATAGACGCTTTTTCATAATCGTCCTCGAAGACAACATAGTCAAAATCATCATCCCAAAGGATGAACCCACCATGACGTACGGCACCCAGCAAAGAACCATATTCGATGACATAGCGGATGTCGTTCCTTTCGAAAATGTCTTTGATTACCACGGCCATTTCAAACTCAATAGCCTGTAGCCGTTTCAAAAGGTCATTTCCCTGCGGGAATTCAAAAGCAATCTGTTCCGGGATATCCATTACTCTACTTAAAACAATATCCCCCGCTGACCTCAATGACACTCCCGTTCACGAAAGCATTATTGATGCAAAACCTCACCGCATCCGCGATCTCTTTCGGATCCGCGAAACGCTTGATGGCGGTCTTGTTATAAATGTTATTCCTGATTTCCTGAGGCTTATTTTTCTGCCACTCCGTCTCAACGAAACCAGGTGCGATGGCATTCACCGTCGTATCAGTGTTCTCAAAGAATTTGACCAGATTTTTGGCAAGTGCAAGCACAGCGGCCTTAGTCACGCCATATGACAAAGAAACGCTATGGGGAAGGATTCCCATCAACGAGCCGGTGAACACAATCCTGGATCCATGAGGGATATAATCAAACAAATCACGAATCAGGTACACATTGCTGTTGACATTCATCTGCATTACGCGTTCCCACCCTTCCTCATCAATCTCCTGAAGCCCTTTTCTTAAAGTCATTCCGGCATTGCAAATGAGACAGTCGATATGCCCTTTCCCCCGCATCTTCATGGCAAAGTCATGCATCTCCTTTTTGCTGGTCTGATCGACACAGAGAATCTCAAAGGCGTCACTGATTGCACTCAATCTTTCTCTGCATGGCGGCACGGAATCCTCGTCGTAGGCGTAGGTCACAGTCACATGATACCCTTCCTGTAACAACATCTCCGCCGTTGCAAGGCCGATTCCTCGGGTTGCTCCGGTTACAATCGCATTTTTCATTTTACCACGTCGGGATTAGGTTGATGGTCGATTGCCTTGATGGTGCCCTCATACCGTTCAAGAATGGACTTCTTGATGGCTGTCGTAGAAGCGCCCTCTCCTCTAGGAAAATAGAACACACTGACACCAAGTTCTTTCAGATAGTCATATTTTCCAACCCAGTCGTCTCCGACGACAAAGACATCTATGTTCAGTTTCTTGACGATCTCTGTATGGTCCAAGGACTTCTGAGGAATTACGATATCCGGATATTTTAGCGCCTTGATGATTGCGATTCGCTCCTCAAATGGAATGATTGGAGGATTCTTGTAACTGGTCACCAATTCATCCGTACTGACACCGACAATGAGGGTATCGCCCAGCCCACGAGCGTATTCAATCATCTTAAGATGGTTGGAGTGGAACATGTCGAATGTTCCGGAGGTATAGACGACTATTCGGTTGTTATACATGATTATTTACCATTAAATATCCTTTTAATATAACGGAAAACACGCTCTTTAAAGTCTATCGCCCTTCTATAATGATAATTATGCACCAGATATCCTTTAAATCCTTGCCTGCTCCATCCGATTATCGGCCAGAAATCCGTATCGATACGGTCAATAGAATCAATGGCGTGTAAAAAATCTTGTTTACTACCTAAACGCAGAGACGTCTTTAGATATGTGTCCGCATATAGAAGTGCTTTCTTTGCAGACTCATTATTAAAGTCTGTTTCTTTATCATTAAAGAAACGATATAGACCCATCCAATTCCCTAAGTACTCGTATTGTTTTCGAAGAATTGTATCTTTCTTGACGTATTGAGACATAATGGAACCTTCATTCCTCCTCTCATAGTTGTAAATGAAACTATCGATTCGGGAAAAGGAAGACGCATAATATGATAATAACGCCATTTGATACCTATCTTCTGTCATATCAAAGCCATCCAAACACTGTATATTATTATCAGTATAAACAGAACGGCGTATAATCCTCCGCCAAATTACATGGTCCAATGAGTACTGGAACTGTTGTAGGACCATTTCATGTTTATCGTGATAAATAGGTTCGAATAGTTTCTCTATCCCTTTGTCCGTATGCATATAAGCATTCCCAGACACGATATCTGCACTTGTCTTTATTTGTTGCTCAACCAATAACTCTATAGCCTGAGGCTCTAACCAATCATCAGAATCCACATGGCATACAAATTGGCCCTTCGCATTATTCAATAAAGTATTTCTCGCAGAAGCAAGACCTTTATTTGAAGAATGACGGATTATCCTTACCTGGGCTCGACGTTCAGGATAATCACTCAAGACAGATTCTAAGACATCAATGCTTTTATCAGGAGAGCAGTCATCAACAAAAACAAATTCAAGATTGGAATATGTCTGTGAAAATAAACTCCGGGCACAACGTTCAATATATCTCTCTGTTTTAAATATGGGTATTAAACAACTGACGAGATACATGATAAAACTCATTTTTCAAAACTTGATTTCATCGGTAAAATCGATCGGAACGCTTCTGAGATCATCATCGAACAACTTTCTGGCTCTGTATTATGCTGCGAATCATTCAAACAAACTTGAGGAAACAACTGCTGTCTAATACTAACTCCAATTTCTTCAATATTATTGGGAGAGATGTTCCACATCCGACCTCTATCTTTTTCATGCGCAGGATAAAAACAACCCTTGGCCAAATTCCAAGCGACAGCCAACCATTGATTAACCTGGTCATCTGTCCTGAACTTATGCATACACGTCGTCTCTAAAACATCTGGCCATCTTTCCCAGATTTCTTCAAACGACGATTTGAGATGTGGATTTGCAAAATGTCCAAATTTACCGACTGGTAATGTCCTATTGGCAAGGAAACAAATAAGATTTCTTCGAGCTCTTTTATACCCAAGCAAAGAAACATTAAACCATTTTTTTCTATTCTCCCAGATTGATTTCTCAATATTGAAACTCCGATTTACAATGCAATAATCGTTAAAAACATGCCTACTCCAATTGTTGTATCCAATATCGTCAGGATATCTCAGATTATTAATTAGAACTGGCCAACTATCCTTAAAGAAGAAAGAAGACTCAACCGGTCTTAACAAAAACATATCATCATTGAAATACACAAATCTTTCAGAAAGGTCTTGAATCCTATGAAGATTCATTTCAATCGTGATAGAGTTAAAAGTCGGAAGATACTTAGAAGGGATGAAATCCTGATGATTGACCAGATTCAATTGAGGATGATTCTCTTTTAACCAAACGGGCTTTTGCCCACAAGTAATAAAATGAATTCTATTCACCCATGGGGCAAAAGCCTCAACGCTTCGAAACCAATACCGAAGCATTTCTTCTTCACTGTTAAATCTAAATATGCCATTAGCGTCCTCAGCTGAAGATATCTGATCTGAGAAACGTCCTTCCCATTTCGCTTTTTCAATTATCCACCGTGAGTCTTTACCATCTACCCATGGAAGGACAAAATCAATTCTTTCCATCAGAAAACGTTATAAAATACTAATGAGCCTTTTAACAAATAGACGAGTCAAATATAGAGGTTTATGCGTGTACTCCCGCCAGTTTCTTATACAATACTTTGGCCCCAACTCAAACACACAGCGAAACATGAGACACAGCGAATGAAAATAATCCAGAGAATAGATGCGTCTAAACCATTGATCCCTAAAAATGTTATAATTCAATCTATTGCCCGATTGTAATAGTTTTGCCCTTTTCAAAGACAACAGAGCGCGTTTATAGAACATTTCAAGCCCTGGGTCCTTGTTTACCAAAGAATTAGGTAGCCATTCGTGAGAATAGACAAGAAGAGGCGCAATAAAGAAAGAATCAACAGCAAGACTCAATTGTGTTGAATAAATCATGTCATTCCCCCACTTGACCTCTTCAAAGCGTATATGATTCTTGTCAAGAAACTTTCTTCTTACCATTTTTGTCCATGGCATCACCGCATCTCTGCATAAAATGTTCGTATCAAAACAAACACTTAAAGAGGAATCAACAATTTCAGGGTAGATATGAAAAGAACCATCCTCGTGATAATACTTATACTGGTACAAAACGACATCAGCCTCTTCGGGGAGATCCAACTCACATAATCTGCTTAACTCCGCAGAGATAAAATAATCATCGGCATCAGAAAAAATGACCCAATCCCCCTTTGCATACTCCAGTCCAATATTACGAGCATATCCAGCACCTTTTCCTTCCTTGGTTAAAACGACCTTGACATCAGCCCGATCATGGCCAGGGAAATGATTAAAATCGACAATTGTCGGGTTGCTGTTGTCATCTATAACTAAAACCTGAATATCATCACGTACAGGTATAGAATCCAAACAACGTTGAAGAAGTCCTGGACAATCCCGATGAGGTATAATGATCGAAAAAGAACTTGCCATCCTACTTGACTAGATAATGATATACCTTTTTAGAGAGAAACATAGACAAAGCATAAAAGACAGGGAAATTTAAAATGCTTAATACGCAACTCTTAAGGCACCACCAAAAACCATGTTTACTGAAAATCGTCCTCAACAGCGAGCCAGAAAGGAGGTCTGTTTGAGAAGTCAATCCTTTCGAATAATACAACTTCTCACTCTTGATTGCTTCTTGTAATCGTGTCATCGCCTCTTTTCGAGTGCCACAGTAGTCAGAAGTTAAAGATCCTTCTCTTACGGTCATTACATAAATGACATCATTACATACTTTAATCCTATTCGCAAAACATGACACTTGGGCGGAAAAGAAATTATCATTACTCCATCTGGTCTCATTAAATCGAATCTGGTGCTCATCAATCAAAGCCTTCTTAATTAACTTACATGTTGAGACTATATACTTGCAACGAATAAAGTTCTCATCTATTCGGCCATTCAAATAGTCATCTATCATACGACTTAGATACTCAGAGCGGACCACGGAAGAACTGACATCACTTGAAAGGACAGAACGATGGTCAAAGATAATTAGATCTTCTTCCGCATCTTTCATCTTATCAAGAAACAGGCTTAAATCATCCGTGAAGAAATCGTCTGCCCCGATAAAGAGAATCCATTTACCAACGGCATGATTCAATCCAATATTCTGAGCGTATCCTGTTCCTCCTCCTTTGTGCGTTAAAACTATTTCGACGTCACTTCTATCTTTTCCCGGGAAAGACTGAAAATCTACAATTCCCGAATCACTATTGTCATCGACAATGATAACCTGTACATCTTCACGAGCAGGAATAGAGTCAAGACAACGCTGTAACAAATCAGGAATGTTCTTGTGCGGGATAATGATAGAATAGGTGATCATTTTATATTCTAATTTACCATGGAACAAAACAATTCATCCCATTTCTTTATTTCCTTGTTCCAGCCTCTTCCCATAATTGTTGTAATAACCCCGTCCGGAATATCAATCCCCTCAGAATGATAGGCTTCCAGAATTACCGTACCCAATTCTTCCATCCTGTCAACCGGGAAATAAAACAAAGGCTTGTACTGCTCCAAATCTACGTATTTCATCCAAGAACCATGTACAATTTTCTTATGGCACAAGATATACTGCATGACGCATGCTGCTCCAGCATCCGAAATCTGGACATGTACGAATATGTCTGTCGCCATTCTCAATGAATACAGGTCCTCTAAACTTAGATACTCTTCAACAAATACGGCGTCCAAATTCAAAGAACAACACTTATCCTTAATCGACTGCACATATTGCTCACTTCCCCACCCATATGTGAACGGAAACAATAATGTCAGATTATCCGGCAATTCATTCCTAATGGAATTCACAGCATCAATAATGGCTTCGTGACGGTGGCTGGGAGAAGTACTATATCCGCATGTAATTACATATCTTCCAGTTAGGTCGAATCTGGACTTAGAATCATCGACTGTCTTATCGGGCGCAACTTCCTCAATGAAATCCACATAATCTAAACCAAAACGCAAAGGGCACATCATCTTTGGATCATACTTAAACTTTTCGATAACGGTCATGCCCAATTGAGAACTGGGATCACATGTTACGCAAGAGGCATAATTATAGATTAATTGCATCCGTTTAATGGCATTTTCACCCTCTAATCTTAACACGTCACTTCCCCAAGGAGTAATAACTATACTCTTCGAAGAATTAGCGAGCCATGGCATAATCTTCAGCAAAACAGGCTTTGCGAAATGGATATTGATAATGTCATACTTTTTGAAGGATAAAAAAGCGAAGGAAAAACGGAAGATAACCTTATTAATTCTCTGCGCTATTTTAGTATTTGAGAATCTGCCTCTGTATGCTCGAATGCGAATAATCTTTGAAACAAACTGACTCATCTGATCCGTGACCGAATCCATTTCTCTATCAGTTAGCAAATGAATATCCACAGATGGATTCTCCTTCTTCAAATACTTTGTAAATGCCCGAATATGAATAAGGCCTATATTATAGGCAACAATGAGGAGTTTATATGAATTGTTTTCGGCCACTCTTTTTCTAGAATTATTGAATACTAATAATCTTTAAGTATTCACTCCATTCACCCATATCTCTCCAGGCATGTTCACTTACCGGAAAACACCCGACTCGTCCCTTTTTCCCTTTTATTCTTTCAATGAGTTGTGTTATATGAAACACTTGACCTTCAGGAATCTCGTCAATACAATCCAAATTAAGAAGATAAAGCCCAGTATTAATCATGTAGGTCAATTCTGGTTTTTCTTTCAGATCCAGCATCAATCCATCCTCTCCAGACTCGATTACGCCATAAGGAATCCGAAAACTCTTGATCGCCGTCACTACCGTCAAATCATTTTGATTCGCCAAATGATAATCATAGATATCGCGATAATCCTGATCAATGATAATGTCGCAATTGGAAACAAAAAACGGGCTTCCCAGTTTACCTCTCAAAAGAGATACACTTCCAATTGTCCCAAGCGGTTTATTCTCTTCAAAGAATTCAATGTCGTATTTGTGTTCAAGTTGGTTCAGATAAAAAAACATCATGTCCGACTTATAATTGACGGACACATAAAAACGATGACAGCCTATATCCTCAAAACGGTCCATTATTTCTTCGATAATGGTTTTCTCGCCTATAGGGACAAGAGGTTTAGGAATAACATTGGTCAAAGGTTTTAATCTTGTTCCTTTACCTCCCGCCATAACGACAACCGGAAGGTCAATCTTCTCTCGAATTGAGACTTCACTCTTCTCAAAGACCTCATTCCAAAACCACACATCAACCAAATGATCTTCCTCGTCCATAATAGGCATAACCTCTGCGCGAAGACTACGCATCTTATTCTTTATCTCCTCCTCCGATTCCGTGGTATAGCCATATACTTTTGCCTTATCCAAGATGGACACAATTGATTCCGATAGAGACTTTTTATTGATAATGGCTCGCTGAATATCCCCAAGGGTCAAGATACCCATGAATCTGTCATCCTTGAAAACGAAAAGAGTCTTCACTCCCGTTGCATCCATCTGTTTCATTGCCGACAGCAAAGATGCCGATGGTGCTATCAATCGAGTCTTGATTCTATCCATCATAAGACTGTATCAACAGATTTTTGGGGCAAACATCTTCCTGGATTTCCAACATATACGCCGTACTCATCTGTTGATATCAACAGGTTCGAAGCTGCTCCAATTAACGTATAATCGGCCAATGAAATACCGTTTCTAATAGTACTATTCAAACCTAAAAAACAATGATTACCAATTCTGGAATACCCCCCCATCACAACCCCAGAACTGAAATAATTAAAGTCACCTACGATGGAATCATGAGAAAAAACACAAGCAGCCTCAATACAATTGCATTTCCCAATAACCGTACCTGGCCCAATCAAAACTCCAGGAAGAATAATAGACCCCTCTCCTATTTGATCCGAGTACGAAATAACATGTGAAGAGATATACGTTCCTATCCGACATCCAGCTTTGACGCATTCATTGTATATTTTTTCTCTTAAATCATTCATCCTCGAATATCCGTAGGCCAGAATCAATTCACAATCATCTTTCATATATCTCACAAAAGAAGAAAAAGAATATACCTTCCGGCCTTGAATCTCAGTTCGAGTCATAAAACCATCGTCATTGGTAAAACCAAGAACCTTAATCATATCCTCTTGACGAATATATGAGTAAAGGCGTTCAGCAAAAGGAGAATCACCATAAATTACAAATTGCTTTTTCATAACTTATTCAATACAAATAAAGCCTCTGACTTTCTCCTCAAACTCAGTCATAATATGGTCGAGTCTCTTACGATTATTTGCCCTTACAATGAATTCGCCATATCGATTCGCACTACTCGTTATCTGGTTCACCCGATCTCCCACCCTTAATCTCAAATTCAAAGAATAAACACTTGCATCTTTGATTTGGTCATAAAACCGATTGTCTATTGATTTTATGATTCCCTCCGGGAAATGAAAAAAAGCAATTCCGGAAGAGTAGTCCATTCGACCCTGAGTCATATCAACGGATTCTCCAAAAGCAATCCTCAGTAATTGGTCCTCCATATTGATACTTGTCGAAAGAGGGACAAGCGTCGAAGTAATATAATCCCCACCTAGCCGAGGACTCGTTTCAATTACAAAAATCCCATGCTCGTTAATTTTGAGTTCCGTATGTGATGGACAATGCTCAAAATGAAGAATCCTCCCTATCGAAGAGACAATATCGCAAATTGCACTCTTTTGCTCTTCCGTCAAGTTCGCCGGCTGCTTATGCCCCAATTCCACATTGTACGGAAACTCCGTAGTCTTCTTCTCAGTGAATTGGATTACTTCGGACTTCCCATCAAAATGAAAAGCCTCGATGCTGAATTCCTGTCCCTCAATGAACTCCTCGACAAGAACCGAATCCAACTTTGAGTATTCCAGAGCCTCAGCCATTGAGACTATCAGATCCTCCCGTGTCCAGCATAGTTTCACCCCCCGACTCCCTGAGTTATCCCGCGGTTTTACAATCACGGGATAGGCCATGTCATCCGTTTCCTCGACAGACTTGATTAGCCGTCCTTTTGCACAAGGCACACCGCCTTCCAAAAAACGTTGTTTCATCTGGTATTTGTCGGTGGACCAGCACGCTGTATCAACAGAAAAGAACGGGAAACCATACTTCTCCGCAATGCGAGCCATCATCACAAGCGGCTTATCTGTTGCCGCCGTAACGATAGCATTGATGCCGTATTTCTCAACAACCGCACATGTGCCATCAAAATCCTGCCCTCCGACTATCTCGAATGCATCTACTTCATCTTTACAAAACGCGTCCTCACACGGATCAATGCCCACCACATAGAGCCCCATCTTGTGGGCTCTTCCAATGATAGACTGCTGAAGCTCTCCACAGCCAAAAATCAAAATGGATTTACCGGATTTCATTGGCGGCTTTCTCGACAATATCGCAGATGAAATCAATTTGATCCGGCGTCAGCGCAGCATACATCGGCAGTGTAAACTCACAGTCAGTTACATACTCCGTCTGAGGCAGAATCGAGCCATATTCCTTGTAGATAGAGAAGCGGTGAATTGCCGGATAGTGGACACTGGTTTGGATACCAGCAGAATGGATGTATTCGCGAATCCTGTTTCGACGTTCTTTATTTCCGTCTTTCAAAATCACGGGGAAGATGTAATTAGAGACAAACTCTGTATTGTCGGCAAAAGGAATAACGACCTCATCAAGCTTAGAGAACCTATCTACATATTGTTTCCGAACATTCAAACGCCTCTCTAGGTCACTCGGGAGCTTCTTTAGCTGCTCAATGGCGATGGCGGCACGAATGTCGTCCATTCGGTAATTGTACCCAAGTTCAGTAATGTCATATTCCGTGGCGTGACCGGAAGCACGTTGGTATGACATCGTGCTCATTCCATGAGAACGAAGCAGACGAGCCTTTGCCGCATACTCTTCACTGTTGGTTACAAACATTCCGCCCTCTCCCGTAGAGATATTCTTATTAGAGAAGAAACTAAACGCAGAACAATCACCTATGGTGCCAAGTTTCTTCCCCTTGTATTCGGAGAGAGGGCCATGGCATGCATCCTCGACAACCTTGAGATTATACTTCTTAGCAATAACCATTATCTCGTCCATCTTGGCAGGGAAACCAGCCATATGGACAACGACAATACCCTTGGTCTTGGGAGTAATCCTCCTCTCGATTTCCTTCGGATCGATATTGATATGCTCCGGTCCCACGATATCGCAAAATACTGGAGTTGCGCCGGTGTAACGGATGCAATTGGCAGAAGCCGCGAAGGTCAGTGATGGGCACAAGACCTCGTCACCGGGACCGAATCCACAGATGATACACCCCAGATGTAAAGCATCTGTGCAGTTGGTAATACTAACTGCGTATTTGGCGCCAAGCATCTTTGCGAACATCTCCTCAAGTTCGGCATTCTTCGGCCCAGTGGAAATCCATCCGGACTTGATAGTATCATAGGCGGCCTGCGCTTCGCGGTCGTCAAAATTCAGATTGAACAGGGGTATCTTGTATGCCATTATACTACATCTTCTGGTCTAGATTCTTCCCTTTCTCCTCGTGTTCAAAGTTGGGAATAAACTCTTTGATAGACAACACCACATCTTCCTTCGTGAAATCTCCCTGGAATAGGGTTTCCAACTTGTCAAAGAAAACATCCACTTCGACCTTCGGTCGACGCGAAGTATCTTCAATCACGCCCAAGGCTTCAAAACGTTTTAAATCAACGCGTTCGCCGGGGACATAAAACTCTTCATATGCCTTTTCTCCGGTTGTATCGCTTTGGAAATACACGACTGGATAGGTATCCGTATTGTACGGCATCTGACGAGCATATCGTTTCGCTTCGTCGTCACTGGTACACTCCTTCTTCCTCAATCCCTCAGCATTCAAGAACTCATCACAAATACTGCTGAAGGTACGCATTTGGTCTTCACCCAATTTCGGGAAGAAAACCTCGCCACCCCGTCCCAGGATACACGCAAGCATACAAATCTGCCCGCTCTCCTCTGGCGATACGAAATAACGTTTTACATCGTTCGGGGCTGCCAGGGGCTGCTTTTTCTGCAGCCGGTGAAGCCATCCATCCGGCAGTGATCCATTACTGAAAGCCACATTGGCAAAACGCGCTGTTGTCACCTTGAACTGGTCATTATAAGCCATTACCAGATCTTCCATAATACGCTTGCTTGCACCCATGATATTCACGGGATTTGCGGCCTTGTCGGTGCTGACGCAGAAGAAATGTTTAGGCGGAAACTCACAGAGCAAATCCATCAACTTCTTAGCCTTAATGTCGTTATTCTCAATCAAAGCCTGAACCGAGTATTTGTCCTTCTCACTCCGAACATGCTTATGGGCGGAAAAATTCGCTACGATGTCAAAACCCTTTTCTTCCCGAAAGATGCGAGCAAAAATAGGATCGGCGAAATTCAATGTATATGTGCGATAGTCCTGGGGGATATACAAGCCGTCAATTGATCGTAAATCCCGGGTTAATTCGACCAAACCATTTTCATTCAGATCGATTACTACCAATTTGCCGGGACGAAAAAAAAGGATGGCTTTGATAAAGGAAGAACCGATACTGCCAGCACCACCTATCACACATACGGATTTCCCTTCTATTTCTCGAATAAGAAACGCTCGATTATCAACGATATCTTGTTCGAACATACTGGTTGCTCGATGCGTTATCCTTTCCGTTATAAAAGCATTAATATCAAACATCTCTATCTCTCCCAAATTATGCCTGTTTTTCTTACCGATGCTGGATTTCCGGCAATTATTGAATTGGTTTCATTAATTGATTTGGTTACAATGCTCCCTGCCCCGATAACACTATTACCATTAATAACCACTCCCTTTAAAATTGTTACTCTTTTCCCTATCCATGTATGGTCGCCAATACTGACATCACTATCTGCATTGAGTTGAACGCCATCCCTATCAAAGACTCTATGCCAATCGGTTGTTAAAATCTCAATTGAATCGGATAAGATACAATCGTTTCCGATGGCTATAGAGCAACCACTTCACTCCAAGATAGGTTTTTCTATATTGTTGCGCATTTATGGTACAATGGTTACCAATCCATATTTTGCCACCTGTACTAAAACCTAAGTCGCAGTTCTTGATTGTTGATTTATCTCCTATGACCAGAACGGGATCTTCTTCAATGTGAGCAAAACTGATACAAACATTAAATAACGAACAATTACTTCCCAGAATTATATGTCCTTTCCCCGACATATTCGACGAAATAAACACATTCCTAATAGCAACATGCTGTCCAACTGATATTTGAATCCTTTCCCTTTTGCACTTATTCTTAAAGGCAGAAATCTGAATGAAGTATTTTACTCGTCGATACCATCGAAGAGGGTGAATAAAACCAATCATTACACCGTATCCATAAAACTCTTCTGCACCTTGTTGAACACCACGATGCCGACGCCCAGCAAAAGACACATGAATACAAAACTATAAATCAACCATCTCCAGCCAACAAATTCACCACATCCAAGGAATCCATACTTAAAAGTCTCGATAACCGGAGTTACAGGATTCAAGCACATGAAAGTATGGACAGGAACTCCCATGAAGAACTTACTGCCTGTCTGGCTCAACGGATAAACGATAGGAGTGGCGTACATCCAGAGCGAGACCAGGAAGGAAAATAACACCTGTAAGTCACGATACTTGGTCGTCATAGAAGAAACAATGGTACCGAAGCCAAGTGCAAGTCCCGCCATCATAACAATAAGAAGAGGGAGCAAAAGGGCACACCAGGTAAGATGTGCTTGACAAGAGGGGTCGAATAGGGCATAAGCAACATAAACAATTGCAAAGAACCCAAACTGGATTGCAAGTGTCAATAAGTTACTTATCACATTCGCAACCGGCATCACCAACCTCGGGAAATACACCTTGCCAAAAATACCGGCATTGGTCACGAATGTATTTGAAGTTTTTGTCAAGCAGTTTGCGAAATAGTTCCACATCGCAGTACCCGCCAAATAGAACAAGGGCCTCGGAACACCATCCGTCGGAATACCGGCAATTCCACCGAACACCACCATGTACATGATTACCGTCAACGCCGGCTGAATCACAAACCACGCCGGCCCCAGAATCGTCTGCTTGTACTGCGTGATGATATTCCGTTTGACAAACAAGGAACACAGGTCCCTATAAGCCCATAGCTCCTTGAAATCAACCGAAAACAACTTATCCTTCGGCTTAATGACAATGTCCCATTTTTCCTCCTGCACGGAGTTCTTCTCTTCTGCCATATCTTAATGTGATCTTTTATGCTTAAACACAATATTACCTACCGTCCCCCAGAAATACCGCCAGTCGGTGGCAAAGGGCTTCTTGTGATAGGCTTCAATATATCTCTTCTCCGAGGCCTGAACGTCTTCAATGGTCTCAGGGGTCTTCTTGTCGTAATAGAACGGGGGTAAAAGCCCCGGCTTCACGCTGATATGCAGTTTCTGCATCTCCTCGGTGTACAACCCAAAGTACTGCCGGCTCAGCGGGCGCACACCCACAAGTTTCATCTGCCCCTTCAGGACGTTAATGAACATGGGCAACTCATCAACCCACGTGCTCCGAAGCAATCGTCCCCAATGATTCACCCGGTAATCATGCGCAAACTTCCCGCCCTTCTGTAATCCCTCATGCTCAAGGATATACGGTTGCAAATACTCCGAGTACGGATACATCGTCCGGAACTTGTACACGCCTATCATATTCCCCTTGTACCCAACACGGTTCAGTTTAACCAGGGCACCATAAGACGGATCGTCGTCCCAGATGGGTTTGCGGAACTTCTGGCCGAGGATAAAGAATTCACCTTTATGGAAACGTTCGTCCACAACCTCGAATCCGGCTCGGTACATTCTTCCCAGCAACTCCACGCGGCTGTAGCAGCGATTCTTTCCCTTCGTCACCCACATATAGAACCAGCGGGTCCACTTCATCCGGGCAAAGACTCTGTGCCAAAGGTAATGGCAGAAGTAAATCATCTTGCCGAAAACTCCGGGATGCGACCGGAGAATAATGGCCCTCTTCAAACCCGATGTGCGAGAATGACACAGCAAGTAACCGCCGTCCACCATCGTCTCGTTCGCCTTGTTCAGGAAGGTGTTAAGGTGCCTGATGCGGGTCAGGCCCATCTTGTTGATAATGAGCCGCGGATGATGTCCTTTCAGGGTGTCGAGCGCATTGCCGTCATCGGTATTGACGATAAAAGTACTCTCGCCAAACTCCTCATGGTGCTTTTCCAGCCAAGCCATGCTTGCCGACAGATCCATGTCCTTCGTGGCATGGAAAACCCTTGTCAAATCCTCATTCCCAACCAGATGCTCCTCCAACTTGGCCCCATTCTCCACGCCCGCTTCCGAGTAGTCCTTCGGAATGCAGGGGCCGTCATACTGGAGGTCAACCCAGGGTTTCTTGCGCTTGATCAGTTTCATTACAGAGCTTTACGGATGGCGGTACAGACGGTGTCAATTTGCTCGGTCGTCAGGTAGGGGTGCATGGGGAGGGAGAGGACGCGGTCGCAGAGGCTGGTCGCAATAGGACAGAGATTCCGGGTCAAACCCGCAAACGCCGTCTGCAGATGCATCGGCTTCGGATAATACACCATCGACGGAATGCCCTCGGCCTTCAAGGCCGCCTGGAGCGCGTCGCGCTGCGCCTTATCGCGCAGGCGAATGGTGTACTGCGCCCAACTGGAGAGGAATCCCTCCGGAACGACCGGAGTCGCGACGATGTCTTTCAAACGCTTGGTATACTGCAAGGCCGCGAGATTAATGTCAGCGAGTTCGTACTCGTCGAAAGCCTTCAATTTCACCTGCAGAACCGCAGCCTGGACGGTGTCCAGCCGGGAGTTCATGCCGATGCGGACGTTGTCATACTTGAACTGGCCCTTGCCATGGACACGGTAGGATTCGATGAGCGCGGCCCACTCGTCATTGTCAGTGAAAACCGCACCGCCGTCTCCGTAGCAGCCCACCGGCTTGGCAGGGAAGAAGGAGGTCGTGGCGATGTCGCCGAAAGAGCAAGCCCGTTTCCCGTCGATGGTACCGCCAAAGCCCTGGGCACCGTCCTCGAGGATGAGAAGACCGTATTTGTCGGCAACAGCTCGGATGGCCTTGTAATCCGCCGGCAGGCCGAAAAGGTCGACGGCAACGACCACGCGGGGGCGCAACCGCCCCTCGGCCAGAACCGCCCGAACAGCCCGTTCCAGATCCGCGGCATCCAGGTTGAAAGTCTCCTCACACACGTCCACGAACACCGGCTCGGCGCCCTCCAAGGGGACGACCTCGGCCGAAGAGAAAAATGTGAAATCCGGCACAAACACCGCATCGCCGGGGCCGATGCCCCAGGCCTTCAAGGCCAATGTCAATGCATCCGTGCCATTCGCGCACGTCAGGCAATGCTTCACTCCCACATACTCGGCCAACTGCTTTTCCAGTTCCCGGACCGGCTGGCCCATGATATACGCGCCGCTAGCGACGGCGTCCAGAATGGCCTTGTCCATGTCCTCCTTGAGGACCTGATACTGCTTCTTGAGATCTCTAAACTCCATGGCTTCGCCTTTGCTCGCCCTATTGACAAAGCGAACAACTACTTATGAATCAGGTTGTTAACCCTAGGCTTTCTCGAGATCGCTCCCGTTCAGCCTATACTTCCTACCGCACGGGCAAGCGAGACTTTCGTCGAGGCGACGGCCGCACTCGCACACCCACCCTATCTGCCTGGCCGGAACGCCGGCCATCAAGGCGTAATCTTTCACATCTTTGGTCACCACGGCTCCGGCGGCGATCAGGGCGCTGCGCCCTACCGTGTGACCGCACACTATCGTGCAATTCGCGCCCAGCGATGCGCCCTCGCGCACGCGCGTACGCGCATAAACTCCGTGCACCGGGAAGTGCGCCCGCGGAGTATTTACATTCGTGAAAACACACGAAGGGCCGCAGAAGACATGATCCTCGATCTCGACACCTTCGTAGATGGAAACGTTATTCTGGATACGGACACCGTTGCCGATGCGGACGTTGTTGCCCACATTCACATTCTGGCCCAGGGAACAATTCGAACCGATCACAGCCCCTCGCTGAATATGGCAGAAATGCCAAATCTTCGTCCCGGCGCCTATCTCGACACCGTCATCAACATAGCTGCTTTCGTGAACGAAATACTCTTCTTGCACAGTCCGGTCTCCCCTTCCGTTTTTATCCAATCATAGCCGGGGCATATTACCCCGGCTATGCTGGATTCTTAAATCATATTCGCTTACAATGAGTTACTCCTGAGACTTGATAGAAGTAATCATGACGCAGCGGCTGAGCTCCTTCATGTTGTAGAACATGTAGTCGACACCGCCCTTGTAGTCCTTGACCAGCTGGTTAGGATCCACACCGAACTCGTTGACGAGGGCATTGTACACAGCGTCAGCACGGTTCTGGGACAGCATGAGGTTGTGCGGCGGGGTAGCCGTCTGCTTGTCGGCATAACCGCAAACCAGGTACTTGGTCTTCGGGGTGCTCTTGATCAGGTCAGCCACAGCGTGGATGTTGATGAGCTCCTTCTTGGAGATGTCCCAGCGGTCCACGATGAAGTTGATGTGGAACCAGACCTCAGGATCCTGATAGTCAGGAACAGGAACCTCCACATAGGTGGTGTCGTGCTTGATGATCTCGACGAGCTCCTTGTCGTACTGGTACACGCTGGTGCGCTCAGCCATACGCCACTTGCTGGCTTCCTTGCCGATGTTGTAGGTCAGGCCAAGGGAAGCACCAAACATGCCGTCGAACTTGTGGTTAGCCAGCCAGTGAGCCTTGGTCGGCTCATCCATATACACTTCACCGTCAAAAGCATCACCGATGAGGGCTCCACGGATGTTGAGCAAGAGACGGAGCTGCTCGGTGATACGGAAGGTATTCATCAAGCCAGCGTTGAACGTGACATCATGGATATTGCCGGAATCGCAGAAACCGAAGATAACACCACCACCAGCATAGGCATCAATGTCAAACACGCGGCTAGGCTTGTAGCCACCGAAGATGTTCATCAGGTCGGCGTGGGCCAGGGCGAAGACATTCAGATAACTACCTTTCTGGAGGGCGAGCTGCTGAGAATCATACTTGGAGTCAGCCTTAGTGTAGGCCTCCTTCTGGTTCGGGATAAAGTTAGCGACGACCTCACGAGGAGCGCCCTGCCAGTAAGTGCTGCTCTGATACAGGCCCTTGAAGGGAGCCCAGTTGGCGCCGAGGCCGACACCGAAGCTCGGAGAGGCCCATTTGGTCAGATAAAGATCGACAGCCGGGAAGACAAACATCTCGGGGATCTTCTTCGCAACCTTCCAGTCGTTGTCACCATAGTACATCTGGGTACCGAGACCGGCGCTGAGCTGCCAGTTCTTCCAGAAACCGTTGGTGAACACGGACTTCTTGTCAATAACGGTGGTCGTGACCACATAACCGTTCTCGGTCTTGGTCTTCTCCACGATGGTCTTAGTGTTCTCATTCTCCTCAATGGTAACCTCAGGTTCATTCTGAGCAAAGAGGCTTGCCGGCGCGAGGAACGCGGCGGCGACAATCAGAAGAAATAATTTTTTCATATGCATATAAAGTTAACTTTCCGGGATTGCATACTCGTTCAAGTAGCAAAGATATAACTCTTTTCTTAATTATGCAAGCAATCTCCGAAAAAACCCGTACAGAACTTCCTGCAACGGCTTTTTCCGGTAACAGACTCTTACTCCAAAAGCAATGCTTTCAATTCTTCGATTTCGTCCAAGGTCAATGCGTTTTCTCCGGTCGTCGCCCAGGCCGTCACCTTTTCTTGCATTGTCGCCCCCTGGTAAGTATCCCTAAGATACATAATCATATCTTTGTAAGGATATTTTCTCTGATCAGTAGTAAACGAACCACCGGTTTGGCTCATATGCCGATACCGTTTGTTTTTCACCGTCATGGAAGTCAATTCAAAATCCTTGGACATATCGCTCTCCGAAACACCCAGCAGCGCTTCGATAAGGAAAGCCAACGCTCCGGTCCGGTCAGCGCCACCCGCACAATGGAAGTAGATGGCCTTATCATTGTGCACCCTGAGATAGGTAATAACCTTTTTGATGGCAGCCCGGTACAATTCTTCCGTTTTTCCGGCAGTCTCAGTCACACCGAGGAACTTCAGCAGTTCAAACTGACACCAATCAATCTCCTTTATGGGACGCGTTTCATAAGTAATATCGGTTTCATCGGATTTATATCCTCGCAATTCCATATCCAGACCGATACCAAGGTCAATGAAAGTGGCCTTGTCAGTATCAGAGATACCATCGATCAAAGCACCTCTGTACAGCCTTCCATAGCGGATCGTTTTATTCCCGGCCTTCCAACCGCCCAAATCGCGGATGTTGTCCGAAATACTCCCTATATAAATCATCCGAACCGGGCCTTCGGGAATAAAACAACCACTCTTGAGGGTGGATCCGTCACTCTTCTTAACCTGATAATAATATAACAATCCGGGAATAAGATTGTATATTTTGGCCGGACTGGAAGATGCGCTGACTTCAAATGTAGACCCAGTCTCAAAAGTATGAGTGGTCGATAGAATAACCTTGGATGCTCTTCCTCCACTCCACTCCAACGATATCGGTTTCGGCTGATCCCCGGTTCTGTAATTGCGAGGGAGGTAATTATTTGTCCCGTAGATACTCGAATATGTATACCCTGTATCATCCGTATAATCGACATTCGTCATATAGCTCAAAACATAATCGTTCTCGATGTTATATGACTCCGGAGTCATTCCTTCCGGAATGAAATAGACTCCCGTATCAAGCGCAAGATTGCTCCATTGGAACTTAGCACGACGAATAGTCATCGTCGATGCGATGTGCCGTGTGCCGATAAGGCCGTCGGTCCTGACAAAGGTGACGGTGAATCCTTGCTCGAAAGTGACAGGCTTCGTGACGAAGAAATACTCGGTCCTGGTCTTGAAGGATGTCTCGCCTTCAGGCGGTGTAAGTACTATTTCGTCGCTGCCCGTAAGAACGTTCTGGACATTGGGGTGATTATTCTCGTCTAGAACGACTTCTACAATTCCGGCAAGCGCCGCCCCACTATCGTTCTTCAGGGTAATTTGGGCGATTCCATCATTCTTCAGGAAAAACTTGATGCCACCGCACAAGTGATAGAACCCCATCGACAAGTCATCGGAACGGCCGATGGAGATGAACTGACCGTCAGCGAATGTTCCCTCGGCCGCAACCTGGGAGGAGGGAATCACGGTGGTCAATACCTGACCATCACACGAGTTATTCTCGTTATAAGGATAAATTGCCCAATATTGGCTGTTCTGACCCTGGGTAACCTCAATCGTCCCGGTAAAATCCGCTTGCGGCGCACTTTCCGTCAATGTCGATTCAAAGCGGGCACCGCCTTCAGAACCACTGCCGTAGAATACACTGATTGCATCGTCAGGAGACCAGAAGAAGTTACCACTGGCATCCCGGGACGATTTCGTCACATCGTCAGAAGAATATGCGGAAAGCACCACCTGTCTCTTGATAATAAGGGGCTCATCCACTTGATTCTGAGGTTGTTCCTCAGCCTTACAAGCACCGAGGAACATGATGGCCACAAGGGCAGTCCAATAATATAAGGTTCGCATAGTCATGTCCTCCTAGAACCCAGGTTGATCTTCATCTCCCGCCGTCTCTCCCGTCCCGGTCTGGACAGTTGAAAGAATACATTCTTCCATTTGAAGGTACATTACCTCTGCTTGCGGAGCCTCGTAGCCTATCCGCATGTCTTTCACAATCATATTCTGCTTAGTTTATTCCAGCATTAAATCCTTCAGTTCTTGAATTTCTTGATCCGTGAGTGGATCCACATCCTCGGAATGCCGCGTCTTCGCCCAGGCGGTAACCTGTTCCTGGATCGTCTTTCCTGGCGCAAAGGTCCGGATATACATTACCATCCCCCTGTAGAACCAGCCGCCGTCGCAATTGCGCCGATGGATGGAGTTCGAGTAAGTGGTGACTTCAAAATCCTTGGACATATCGCTCTCCGAGACGCCCAGGAGGCCTTCGAGGAGGAACGCGAGCGTCCCCGTGCGGTCGGCCCCGCCGTGGCAGTGGAAGTAAACCACCTTGCCATCCTTGAGCCAATTGATGATGCAGCGGATGGCGTACTGGTATTGGTCGGCGGTTTCTCCGGGAGAGACATCGACCTGGAGGTATTTCTGGGCACTCGGCACAAAATAGTGCCAAAGTTTGATGTTCTTGTAGATGACAGGATCCGTGGGTTTCCAGGGGTTGTTTTCCCCGCTGCCGCCCTGGGAGCCCGGTGGCAGACCGCGCAGGTCCAAATCGACACCGACACCGAGCCGGTTGACGATAATGTCCATCTTGGATGCATCCTGCTGGATATCGTCCAGATTGGCGCCGCGGTAGATTTTTCCGTACCGGATCGTCTTATCTCCGGCCTTCCAACCGCCGAGGTCGCGGCTATTCTTGAGCAGACCGTTAATCATCCGCATCGGTCCCTTCGGGATTACGCAGGACTCCCTGAGGACAGTCCCGTCCGCAGCAAGCACGGAATAGAAATGCCGGACACCCGGAGTCAGATTATAAATCGATGCGGGAGACTCGCTTACGGAAACATCCCAGGAACCCGAAAGATCGGGAGAGGTCGATATCCGGACGGTCGATGCCTTTCCTTCCCAGGACAGCTTTACCGGGTTCGGCTTGTCAGTACCGGGGTAATTGGAAACTTCAGAACGGGTGTAATCAGGATCGTCGGAATAATCGACATTCTCCAGATAGGCCCGGACGCCGGAGTTCTCGATGTCGTAGTCATCGACAGTCTTGTAGTCAACGCGGGACGCATCCAGTTTCGAAGAACGGAACTTATTGCGGTTCAATGCAATAGACGTAGAAGAACGCACCGTACCTTGTATATCCTCACCCTCGAGAAGGATGGTGTATCCTTTCGTCAGGTTGGTCGGAAGGGTGACGAGGTAATACCAAACCCCAGCCTCAAAGGTCTTGCCTTCAGGAGCAGAAAGCGTTACTTCGGGACTTCCCTCCTCTACAGCCTGAACAATCGGCTTTCCATCCTTGTCAAAACCGACGGAAAACTTCCCCACCAGCGGCTCGCCACCGTTGGAAAGGAACGTAACCGTCTGGATGTCGCTGCGGTCCAGCATGAAACGGAGACCGGAGCAGACGTTGTAGAACCCCATCTCATAAGTCTCCGTGCGAGCAACTGAGATGAAAAGGTTGTCTCCGAAGGTGCCGGCTACAGCGACCTGCTCGGCAGGAAGACTCGTCGAAATGACGTCCTTGGAGATTGACGCCTCGGCAGAATAGGGATACAGTCCATAAATGACCTTGTCCCCGCTCGCCTCAGGAAGCGTCCCCTTGAACTGCGCCGACGACGCCTTCTCCGTATTTGTCGATGTAAAAGCGACCATCTTCCCACCGCTAAACACCGAAAGGCTCTCTTTCGGCATCCATAGTACGGTGGAATAATCCGCATTCAGCGTGGTGCGGGTCCCGTCGTTTCCTTCCGTCGTAGCCGTCAGGATGATTTCCTGGTCCGACGGCGGAGTTGGAGTGGCCTCCTCTTTGGTTGAACAGGCGGCAAACAGGCACAGGGCGGCCCAAAGGCCGAAGCGACTATAACGGTTCATAATCCACCGGTTCAATGCTATTGTCATTCAACTCATCATCCGTCCCACTGGTCAGGAAACCCGTTTCCAGCTTTAGGGCAACAACCCTGGAAAATGGGGGCATGTATGACATGGCAATTCGATATTATGGACATCGCCGGCGATTGGGCCGGCGATGTCGGATGTGGTATTCACAAAGAAACTATACGCTCTTTATTAGAATGTAAGCTGGATCAAAGCTTCGTTGAAGAATTCCTTGTTCAAGTCGTTGATCTTGATTGCAGTAGAATTACCTCCGCTAAGACGGGTCTTGAAATAGCACGGATACTCATTCTTGTACTTATACTCACCGTTTTCCTGAAGCTCAGCATATTCGTCGAAAGCGATGGTCTTAACGAAATAGTAGTTGTGCAATTTCTCTGACCCAGGCTCATTAAAGGCAGATACACCATGCTTCACAGGAAGTGAGGATTCATCACCATGAACGACACTGCGCAAACCATTGTTCTGCGGCTCGATCATGATCTGAAGCGGGAAGATGTCACGAGGCAGACCGTCCGGCAACATGAGATAAACTACAACATCCTGATTGGACGTATCCGTTGCACCGGCAGCATGAACCGCCGAACACTCTTCTCCGTCAGCCACGAAATTCTGCTTGTCCATGACAGTGAAAATAATCTCACGATAGAGGGGCCGTTGACCGGCTTTTTGACCCTGGACTCTGACCTTGCTCATCTTTTCACCACCTTCGGAACCAAGAAGCTGAACCGTCACCGTTCCATCTCCATTATCCTTGATGCCATCTACAAAACCATCATCATCCTTGTCCTGGTCAATAGCACTAGCATAGCCAGAGACCTCCATCTGAGTGATGCTGATCGTGACATTACCACTGGAAGCCGTGACAGCAGGGCCATTGGCATCGGGATAGAATGCGAAAGTAAAGGACTTCGGCTTGGCCGCACCAACACTGGTGATACTAGTCTGGCTGACCTGAATCTTGGAAGTCTGGGTCCCGATTTCATTCAACATCGAGGTAGCGATGTTAGCCGAGATATCGCCAAGCCAGTCACCATTATAAGCATTCTGAGGAGTCTTATGATGCTTGGGAGCCTTGATGCCCGTGACCTGGAAATTGTACACAATATTCCGAAGGATGGGAAGATAACCATTCTCATTCATAAAGGAAATCTTGTAATACCGCGGCATTCCATCTGCTGCTTCAGGACCAGTCTTCCACGTCACTTCAATAAGCGCTCCGGATTCCTTGAAAACCGGATTATTGGACGGAATAGAACGCTCATACATATAACCAAACTCCGTACCAGGCGTAAAGAAATCATCAGCAGCCGGAACCGTGGTCGTATTGAGTTCACGAGAATTGACATATCCGACATAACTTCCCATCACGTCGTCAGCATCGACGGTCTGCTCGTTAATCTTCGTATAGATCGTACGATAGCCGTCATTTCCGGAATAAGGAACAACTGCTCCGGTACGGGGAGTATCGATCAGATAAAAACCGGTAATATCAAAATCGTCCGAATCAGAGGTGATGGTAATCTTGGCGAAATTGCGGATGAGCGGGAGATCGTGCAATTTCTCGATAGGGGCCGCTACATAATCCTCATCATCGGAATAAATAGGCTGATCATTCTGATCGTATCCGATGATGTAAGTGGAGGTCTCATATTGCCCATCAACTACATTCGGTTTCACTCCGTCAATCCGAACACGCTGCCAATAAGCTGCTTTTCCCGCCTCAGAGTAAATAAGAGGCATCAAATCGGCTTCCGTGGCGTTTTCAACTTTCCCATTGATTGTAACCGTCGACGGAAGAGGATTATCCAGCGTGTAAGGATCCCCATCCGGCGCATCGTATGCTCCGACCAGGAAATCAAGCACTAAAGGCTCATTGGAAAGAGGCATCAAGACCTCATACTCGACACTGTAAGTCTTAACAGTCCGATAAAGGAGATTACCCTCCTCATCTTTCATCTGCTCTCCCTTACCATTCAGAACCGGGACCTGTTTTGTCGTACCGTCATCGTTGTGAACAATCGATTCCTTAAGGTGGGGTTTCAGGAAATGGCGCAGGATACCGCCAGTTTTCTCATCCTCACCACCGCCGAAGACCGCCACATAGAGGTCTCCGTTATCGATCGTATATGGCTGATCACCGATATCGTGCTGAGCACGGGTCTGGGTGGCATACAGCATCGTTTCAGGAACGGTAACCGAGAAAGTCACCAAAGCCATATCCCCGTCCTTGGGAGGGACGGTTGTGTAGGACACTTTCTGCACAGGCATATTCTCCCGGGTGCAAGCAACCAGGCACAGAAGAGCGGCGCTGAAAATATAGATAATCTTTTTCATATTCAAATTCTCCTATTCTAGTTGTTTAAAGTGCCAGGATAGAAACGATGGACATCATCACCCGTTACAGCGGGTTCTTCGCCCCAATACCAGATATCATAGACACAACGGATGGAGTGAACGTCATTCCCAGGAGCCTGGAACGTTGTACCATTACCATTGTTAGTCCAGTCAAAGACATTACCAGACGAAGCATGATAACCTGCCCCGCCATTGAACAAATGCGGAATGACGTCCATGTGCTGGAGGCAGTAAGCGAAATAAAGCTCAGCTTCCGTAGGAAGTCTCCAACGTCCGGCAGGATAACCGGCTTCCTGATAAGTAGCACAACGCTTTGCAGCATTCTCGTAAACTACACCATTATTGCCAGGTCGGCCACCGCGATCGGAATTGAACATATAAGCCGGAGCAATAATATTCTTGTCCCTACCAGTAACCATAATCTTATCCACGTTCTCCCACGCTTCTGTATGAGCAGGAGAAGCATTAGTACCCTGGCCAGTACCACCCCAGAGATAAGGATTCAAGTCCCGGTGACCCTCCTCAAACAATTCATTCCAAGGAACCCTGGGATCGCCAATGATATACTCAAAATCAGTTTTATTACCACTACCGGGTTGACCACTAGTTGTACCGTTGCTGTAAACAGAATAAGAACTCGAACTCGGGGCGAAAGCGGTCACCGTAACAATAGTCATTGTAGTACCCTTATCGCTTGTAGTAGTTTGATTCAAGCGACCATAGCTACCAGTTTCGGAATTGTTCGGACTGGAGAACAAATCACCAGAATTGCGCCAACGATAATAGTCGCCATTATGATGTTCTGAACTCGGAGCGTTATAAACAGAAGCAGTTTGAAGAGCGTAATAACCATTAATGAAACTGTTTCCACCCTCGATGAGTTCCGCATAAATGGACGGGTACTGGGTGATTTTGACCGTAACAGTTTTATCATCCAGATACGGTTCGCCGTCAGTGGTTGCTTTATGTCGGATTGTGACAGTCCATTCAATCGGCGTACAGTCAAATGTTTCATTATGAGTAACGGTAATATCGGGATCCAACTCATAATGCAAGTCGAACAACTCGCTGCCAGTCGCAACACAATAATTCCCAGTGTTAGGTTTACTATTAAGAGTTACCGCACGCGGGTTTTTAGTCCCACCCTGGACGGTTTTCTGCGTTCCGACACAACTGACGATCTCGATATCGTTACTGGAAACGACCGGAACGGAAATATCATCGATACCGTAAATCGTATATTCCTTAACCGGGACATCCAGGTACAGAGCACTCTCGAATTCAGCAGCGACAGCCGTAGGTTCGAACCAGTTGGCGACATAAATATAGTCGGCAACCAGAGCCCAGTCGTCCTCAGTTCCACCAGGGGCGGACACATCCACGGTCAGCGTATAAATCGTATTCCGCTTGAAGGTCTCCAATTGAGGAAGGATGATCTTGTAGTAGAAATTGTTCATACCCTTGGAAGTGCAGGTCCACGGGCAATACAGTTTGAAATAAGGAGCCTTGTTGTCGCTCGTGGAGAAAGCCTGCGGATAGGTATAAACCGCCTCGGTGGTCCAACTGGTGTAGTCTTCCTTGGCAGAAGTCGTAGATGTCGGCGCAACCTGGTCAGTCGTAAAATAGTCCGTTTTCACGGTAGTAAACTCCACCGGAGTAGCTTCAACGACTGCACTCTTGAGGGCATTCACGAAATTCACCCACATCTGGTCCGTAACGGGGGTCCAAGTATTATTGAAATCATCCGTATACGAATCTGCGACATTGAATTTGAGGACCAACTTGGCAGCCGTGCGGGTGAGACCAATCTTAAAGGTCTTCGAATCACCTGCCTTGGACGGAGAGATATACTTCATATACTCCTCGCTCGAACTGTCGTAGGAGTCCATCACGAAATACTCGATTTTCTTGCTCAAATCAGTTTTGATATCGAGAGCAAGAATGTCCTCGAGGGTTTCCGCGGTGATCGCTTCCGGATAGTTGGCGATGACATAGACATAGGACGGTCCCTGAAGCGGTCCATCGTGGGTATCGGTACGTACGTCAAACGTATATTCGTAAAGATTATCGCTAACGGCGACAAGTTCTCCCTCGGCGACATTCTTCCGGACATGGTCGATCAGTTGCGTACCTTCTTCATCCTTGAAGAAGAAGAAATCAGCATGTTTGACGACGTTCTCGACATTGACTTCCTCGTCGCCGTCGGCACGGGTCTGCAATTCAGACGTCTGAAGCTGAAGGGTGATGACACCGTCGCCATCCTCAGGGATGACGGGGGTTTCCACAGTGCAGGAAGCAGCAAAGGCTAACGCTGCAACAATCGAAAAATAAGTAATGATTCTTTTCATAACTGTTCCTGCTATTTAGTTGCGATAATGCTCATCGTTAACAAAGAAGGTATGATATCCACGCCCACGGTCATAAAGCTGGGTTTCGGAATCGATACTGAACTTGTTGTCGTACTTGTCATATACATAGGACTTGAAGAAGAGGCTGTGAGCCTCACCGGCCGTACCCTTGTAAGTGATTGTCACCTCAACAAGCGTACTTTCCTTATCTGACATGTTCCCGGAGATAGTATAAGGTGTTTCGGCTTCCGCATCAGCCGGAGTAGCGGTACCGCCGGTAATTGTGAAGAGGCTCGGATCAAAGGCTGTGGGTTCAGCCTCAGTTCCGCCATAAACCTCGAGCTCCCATTTGCCACCAAGAGGAAGCATAACCTTGAACGAGAAGGACACGGTCTCTCCATCCTTGAAATACCACTGCTGGCGATAAGGATCCTTGACACCATTGCCAACGTTCAGGCCATCGGGACCGCCGTTCTTAGCACCAACCACGATGAACTGCGTGGCCTGCGGAAGATCCGCGGCATCAGCAGAAGCATTTTCGGTCTCCCACTCCAGCACTTCGAGCTGCAGGGTGATGTAGTTGAAGTACCAGCCGGTAGGCAGGATGACGCCGTTCATCCGGTGCTTCTTGGCGCCATCGAAGGTCATCCAAGTAGTTTTGTCATTTTTAAGAAGTTTCAAAGTCTTGGTACCCTCGTTGGTGTAGAAGGTAACTTTCAGGTTGGTAATGTCCTGTGGAAGGGCAAAGACATTGAACGTAAGGTTGGGATTATCCTTGTCGAGGGTAATACCGTCGCCCAAGGTAGCCTTGACGGTCTTGGCAGCATCACTAGCCTTGACGTAGGTCCACTTCCCATCCGTTCCGCATGTGGCCGTGAAACCACCGGAAAGCTCGGAAGAGGTAGAGGTGAACTCTACTTCGGTAATGGTAACGGAATATGCCGCCGCAGCCTCATCATCCTGAGGAATTCCAAGATTGAACTCGAAGTCAGTAAATGCAGGATTGAACGGGAGATCCACAGTCTTGCCGGCCTTGGCACCGCTGACATATCCCAGCATTACAGCCTGCTGCATATCAGGAGCATAGGCTTCGGTAGTCGCATTCTGGGTCAAAGCTTGCTCGGCTTCAATCTTAAGCTGAATTGCATTGTTGTCCATGTCCAGAAGGGATGCCTTGTCCGCCGCCAAAGCGGGATAAGCAGCCCATAACGTGCTGCCCGGGTTCTCCTTCGGATACACCAGGCCACTGCCGGTAGGATCTGTGATAGTAGCGATACTCTTCTCGTCGGATTCGGTGATTGTGCCGATTGTGTACACGGCCAGGTTCGAGTTGCCGGCGAAGTAAGGAGTACCCCCCGTACGAACGGTAGCGTTTTCGCTCCAGACCATGATCTTGTCACCTGCGGTCCAGTCGATGCGCTCCTTACCGTTCTTGATCACGCCGCTATAGGCGGTACGGGTCTCATAACCCGTGCTCGCGCTGAAACGGACGAGGTTGTCGGAGTCGTTGTTGATTTCGGGTCCTTTCTGACATCCGGTCAGGGAAAGGAGGATGCCTGCGCTCAGCAGGATGATGTTTGTGAACTTTTTCATGGTTGGTCCTCCTTTTTTACTCCCAGTAGGATTCCACATCATCATTAACATAGGAGAGGTCATGCTCCACGAGCTCATGGCCCAGGATGACAGCTCTCGTGTTGTCTTTGACGGAATCTCCTAACAGGTCCGCTTCCAACTGGATTCGGACCTCCTGGATTACCCTCGGGGTTACGAATTGCTTTTTCATACGCATAAATCGATTATGTTTGTTCTAGTCTTATCTATTTCCTTCCTTTTATGGCCATGATGCGAACCAAAAACACTGTAAGCGGTTTTGGCCGAGCATCACATCACCCAAAAATGGCCATAGTTTTCAATGTGCAAAGATAATTATAATAATGGATTATACAAATAAAATAGAGAAAATCTCTACTCGGACAAGCGGAAAGATTTTCAAAAACGAACGAATAATGATGCATAATCCCCTAAATACTAACGATTTGAAACCCATTCTTCCCCGAGCACAAGGGGAAATGCCGTTCTACAAGCAAGAAATGCCCATATTTAGACTAGACAAAGATAATTTCTTCGACTGATTTCTTCCGGAATTCTATCCGGATAACCATACTATGAAAAACAGGAGGGTCAGAATATTCAGAATTCCGAACAGAATATGGCATATTTCTTCTAAGTGCCAAAAAAACAGAAAGATAGGACGCATCTCGAGTATTGAGGAGCCTCTGATCAGACAAAAACTGGTTAAAAAAATTTTGTAATAAGAATTAAATTTCTTTAAATTTGTGCCAGTTTTGGTGTGCCTGACAAGAAGAACATCACCCCCGCCGTTCTGGCGATCCTTCCGAAAACTTTTTGTCGGCACCCCAAAATATTGGTGTAAACTGCAGATTTAAAGAATGTAAGTTAAAGCAATATAATCGATTATGCTAAAGAAAAAACATTTTGAAACTCCGATGGTCCTCCAGGAGGTCCAGATCCAACTGGAAGCAGACTTGCTAGGAGGATCCGTCAAGGAAAACACGAGAGCCATCATCCTAGGCCATGAGGTCGAGGATCATGATCTAGGTTATGTGAATCAGGACCAAAGTTCCTACTGGGAGTAAAAGGAGGACGAATCATGAAGAGAATTACAAACATCCTCCTGCTGAGCGCAGGTATCCTCCTTTCTCTGACGGGATGTCAGAAAGGAAACAAAGCGGAGAACACCGGGAATCTCGTCCGGTTCAACGCAAAAACGGGGAATGAGACCCGTACCGCTTATAGCGGTAAGATTACCAACAACTTTGAGCGCATCGATTGGAAGGCCGGCGACCAGATTATGGTCTGGAGCGACAACGCGACTGTCCGGCAGGGTGGCACACCCTATTTCTCCGGGAACAGCAATCTTGCCGTGTACACGATTGGCTCAATCACCGCCAGCAACGAACAGAGCATCGCCTCGATTGAGGATCCCGCCGGCAACGGTCTGCAGTATCCGAACAATAATTCGGGCAGCACGCTCTGGGGCGTATATCCAGCTTCCGCTGTGACGGCCTCCCCTTCTGGCGGCAGTGTTTCCTTCACCATCGACGCCGAACAGACATTGGCAGAGAACGACAATACCGTTACCTCCGATTCGAATCCCTATGTGGACTTTGTCCCTGATATGGACCAGGCATATATGGTTGCCTATGTCAGTGGCGCCAAGGCCGGCAAGACTGTGGATCTCCCGTTCAAACCGGCTTTCACCGACTTCGAATTCAACCTTTCCACCAAGTTGGATTATGACCTGACCGTTACCGCCATAGAGATAACCTCCACCTCCACGGCCCTTTCCGGCGGCTTCACGGCCTCTTGTGGGACTGACGGAACTTGGACGTATGCCATCGCCGATAACTCCAGCAAGTCTGTCAAGGCGATTCTTCCCAACAGTGGTTTTACCATCAATGCAGCCAATCCCTATCTTTCCCTCAACGTCTTCGCCCTGCCGCAGGACCTGACCAACCTGAAGGTCACCTTCTACACCAACGAGGGAACCAAAACCTTGAAGCTGCTCGATTCCGACAAGACTACCTGGTTATCATTCGCCGGTGCCAAGAAACATAGACTCAACGGCATCCTTCTGCCTACCGGCTGGGTCTTCAGCTACATTACACTGGATCTCAAAGTGCTGAGTTGGGAAGCCAAGGAGATTGATGGCGTCTCCGGTGAGTTCCCGCAGACCACGCAATTCTCAGTTACCGGTGAAGGTGTCATGAACGGATACAAAGATCTGGGACAGGGAGATGCTGACAATCAGGATCCTTACCGCCAGCAATGGTATTTCAAGCCCGGCCAGACGGTAGAGGTATACTTTAAAGTGAATCTTCCTGCGGGCGGAACCTGGGAGGTCGTGCCTATGGGCGGCACGGAAGCCAATCCCGTCGAGGCCGATGCGACTCTTTTCACGATCCGGAATGTTTCTCCGGCCGTCAACGGCGTCGCGACTGTTGCAACCAACCTCTATGGCCCCATCGCTCAGACCGGCAGTACGGACGTAAAACTGGAGATCACCTACAACGGTACTGATACCAATCCCCACAGCTTCTATTTCCACACCTATGTGTACAGCGGCGCGAACAGAACCGGAACCAAGTATAATGTCGATTCCGAGACACAGCTGTACGACCGCGGACGTGGTTATCACACGTTCTTCGTCAACAATGCGTTGTATAAATAATAAGCAGGATCAGTTATGAAAAGAATCATTACATATATTTCTATTTTGGCGGCGGTCCTGTCAGCGGGCGTTTCCTGCACGCGGGAAGCCATTGACGGCAATCAGGACGGCGGTGAACTTGTGCTCCGTTTCCGGACCGAGGAGATGAGCACCAGGGTTACGGTCTCCGATGTCGCTCCCGTCGACGGAGTAGGAGCTGAAAACGCAATTGAGCATGTGGACTACTTCTTCTTTGCCGATGCCAATCCCGCCAGCCAGGCCATTGTCTCCGGCCGTTTGTCCGGAGATGAACTTACGAAGGTTGAAGGGAGCGAGACCGAGTACAAGTACGGTTTCAACACCGAACTCGCTCAATTCAAGGCCTTGAAAGGTCAAACCTATCTCTATGTCCTGGTCAATTATCCGGACGAAATACAAGTGAATACGATGAACGGCCTGCTCGAGCTCCCCATCTCTACGGATTTCACGGAGGCGCAGACTTCCTTCGTGATGGATTCTTACGACAATGGAGATGAATCCGGGCTGCTGAAGCTTACCCCGAAGTCGCATGAAGAACAGCGGACGGTGGAAGTCAAACTCGCCAGGGCCGCAGCAAAACTCGTTCTGAACGTCAATGTCAAGAATACTTTCGAAGATGCTTCCGGCAATGTCTGGAAGCCGGTCACTAGCCAGATGTGGGTGAACTTTGTGAATGCCCGCAATCACACGACGGTGGATGCCGAGGCGGTAGCATTCGATGACAAGGCGTATTATTTCAATACCGTCCAAAAAGCCCCCACGGCTATCACTGCGGTGGATGGTGATCACACCAGTTTTGTGGCCGATGCAGTCTACACGTATCCGCAGACATATAACACCACGGATGTCACGGCCCCTTACTTCAAGATCTTCTGCCCTTGGATTTGCGACAAGAAGGGCTTGAATAACTTCTTCTATAAGATTATCCTTCCCGACCTGGGATCCTTCCAGAGGAACAAGATTTACAAAATGACAGTGGACCTGTCCGTCATCGGCAGCACCGAGGACGACTGGGCATTGGCGACCAATTACATCTACGTGTCCGATTGGTGGACTCCTTCTGAAATCGAAACGAGTTTTGAAGGAGCCATGTATTTGGATGTTCCCGTGAAGGAATATGAGATTTACGGTGTGAACGAAGTTTACATCCCGGTCCTTTCCAGCAACAACATTCAGGTAACAGGCATCACGGGTTCAAAGACCAATCTCTATACTGGGGATAGCGAGTCCGTATCAGGAACGACGACAGATGTTTCAAAGGAAGGTTTCAAGTTTGTCCACGCGCTCAACACTGACATGACGTCTAGTGACTATGACTGCACCCCTATTACATTCACGATGACAGTGAAGCATACGGAAGGCGGTCTTAGTAAGACGATTCAAGTGAAGGTTGTTCAGTATCCGTCTATTTATGCTGTAGAGGATCCCAGCAATGGATATGCGTATGTGAACAGCTATACTTACGGCAACACTTCGCAGTATAACCAAAGCGGAACTTACAGAGGCGGAAGATACAGGAGTTACCAGAATGGCAGCAGGGTTGGTTATATGGCGTATAATAATAATGGTGATGAACTCGCTTCCATCAACCAGGGAGATGGCCTGAACAGTAATTATAGTCAATATGTTGTCACCGTAAGCGTCCTTCCTCCCGGATATAAAGTTGCCGGAATGGAAGAAGACGTCGTCATCGGAGATCCGAGAGGAGGACAGCTCGCGAATAATTATTTGGGATATGCCACCGGAACCAATGGACAGCGAATCAACACTGTGCAGGAGAATTATAAACCGGCCTCCTCCACGACACAGAATGTAATTGCCCCTGCAATTCGTATTGCGTCTTCTTGGGGCGCGACGACTTATCTGAATAATTTTGATCGTGCAGAAGAACGGTGCGCCGCGTATCAGGAGAATGGATATCCTGCAGGACGTTGGCGTTTGCCCACAGTCGCCGAGATTGATTTCCTCATTCGTCTCTCCACATATGAGCATATACCCGCTTTGTTTACTACGGACAAACAGGATATTTATCAATCTAATAGAGACGCCTCAAGTATTACGTATTCCTTCACTTATTATAGCTCGTATTGGTCCAATGGACCCTCTGTATATGCGGGTAAGCCTTATACCGATGATGGGCATTCTTCCGCTTATGAGATGGGTGGTACTGAAATAACCATGACGGCACCTGAAAGTCAACAAACATATTGGTCTGGTTGGAATCGATATACAAATTATGGTTATTATTGGTGGGTGCCCTACGATAACGATTTTGGATACGCTTATATTGGACATACATTGCCTTTGGTTACAGCCAATTCGGGATACTTTGAACCACACGTACGTTGCGTTTATGACGAGTGGTACTGGAGTTCCACGAAGTACAATAATTCCGGACAGCCCATCACTGGCACCGGAACTCCCGCCCAGCAGTGGATTGGCTATATATTTTAATACTATATAGAATGGACAGAATTATGAAAAAGGTTTTATATATACTTTTTGCGGCCGTTGCCATGGCGACAGCCTGCACCCGGGAAGCGGTTCCTGAGCAGCAGTCCGTTCTGACAACGACTGTAGCTCCCAAGGAAGGCGACTTGATGCGGGTGACTTTCACTGTCACCGTTCCCGAAACGGATCTCTTTGCGACGCAAACAAGGGCGCCGTTCGGCGAGCAGCCCAATATCGGCGCAGGAGACGTGTATGTCGCCGTCTTTGGTGCCGGCGAAAGCGATGGTGTTGGCGGCAGCCTCCAGAATTTTCTAAAAGCAAGGATCTTGTACGATCCGGCAACCTACCTGGAGCCTCCCATCCGTCATAACGAGCATGACCCGTATCAATCGACACCTACCGGAACTGGCTCTTTCAAATATAAATATGAGGTTCTGATGCCTCTCTCCAATGATCCTCTGGTCCTCGACTTCCTGGTTGGCGCTTGCGACAGTCAAGGTGTTCCATACACCTTGGACCATCCACTCCCGGTCGGTTATGAGAGAGAAGTGATGCCGCAGGTCTACGCTATGGGCGAGCAGGCAGGCTATTGGCAGCGTAAACGGATCAGTGGTGTTTTCCCGAAAATAGTCAATGGGGAATACAAAATGACCGAGTACACTTCGGACGGTCAGGTTCTTCCGATTCAGGATCAGGATTATATTGCCGATGATATCGCAGAATTGCAAGAGGTTAAGCTTATCCGCAATTTCGCGAAAATTACTTATAAGTCTTCGGCGGATGCCCCGTTCACAATCCACTCTTTCATCCTTGTGGACACCCCTAAAACCAGTGCATTAGCTCCGTATTCCTCTACAACGGGTTACAATACCGCCTATACCACGGCTTCCGATGCCGGTGTAATCATGAGTGCTTATCGTGGCTATGTACTCTCTCACGAGCTCAATTCCGGTATCGAAGGGAAAACCTTCATTACAGCCAGTTCGGGTGATCCCCGGAATTCGTACGGTTATATGTATGAGCGTACGATTCCGACCAATTCGGATCCCGCGTTTGCCGAGTCCGGTGCAATCTTGTACGTCACATGGAATGACCTGAGCTGGGTGACCAATACCGAGCTTTATAATTCTTTAAATAGTAATCCCAACCGATACTATAAGGTTTCTTTCGTGGACAATAACGGCTATGTGCCGATTTTACGCAATATCGAGTATCGATTCGAGGTCTCCAGCATCGTCGCCGATACCCATCCGACCACTGCCGCAGAGGCTTATGCCGGTGCTTTCTTGGGCGATGTCTCCGCTAACATTACCACATCGATGTTGGATGATATCAGCAATAACAAATCCAGAATCGTCATTGGCGGCCGGGATGGTAATCATATGAGTTACACTGCCATCGGCGCGGATAATTCGTTTGACATCGACTTTTACTTTTATCCCGTGAGCGGAAACGATGAGGTTGTCGTCACCAACGGGAAAGCCTCAACGGCGGCCAACGGCGCCATGGTCACGATCACGAAAGACGTGGAAACCGTCGGATCTTATACACAAGCCATTAGAACGACCTCGAATATCCGCGTCACTTCCAACACGGACGGAACTGATAATCATGGTACTATTACTGTGTCGCTGGAAGATTCCGAGGCCGGAGTAGTCAAGAAGGGCAAGTTGAAAATTCTGGGACAGGTAGAAGGATTCCGCCCGCTGTACCGTGAAATTGAATTCACCGTTATGGAAAAGCAGGAATTCGAAGCCGGAGATATACAGGCCTCCGCCAGCCCGTTGGGGTCTGACGCAATGAATCAGGCCACGACCGTAACCATTGTTCTTCCCGACGGTCTTCCCCGTGATATCTTCCCGTTGCAGATCAAAATCGAGGCCCGGAACAACGCCCTGACCAGTATTCCGGACAATACGGTCACTCCCGCTATTTCCGCACTTCCGGTAAAGTATGGGCCCTCGGCATTCGGTGGTTCCAAATACAATTATTACTTCGTCAAGACCATCACATTTGACGACTACGCAACGCTCTCCGGTACATCTTACGTGTACACGAACGAATTCCCTTGCAAGTTCAAGACTCGTCTCAGCAGCGGCAACGCTACTACCATCAAGATCAACGACCTCAAAGAGGAATTCTTCGTGGAGAAGACGCTCACCCTCTCCGTTCAGTAATACTGAGCACATACAAAACAAAGTCGCCCGGGAAATCTCCCGAGCGGCTTTTGTTTTATACTATGATCGGCTAAAAAGAGAAGCCTCTATTTCAGCGCCTCCTCAACCGCCTTCTCAATCTCCTCCCCCTTCATATCCCGGGCGATGATATTGCCGTCAGGGCCGAAAAGAATGACAAGCGGAATGCTGTCAATATCAAACCGGCCATCCGGTTCGGCGTCTTCCACAAACACGAAATGAGGGAAGGTCATGCCCCACTCCGGGATGGCGTCCATGGAGTCCTGGATTTCGTCGCCGTAGGTGACGCCGAGGACTTTCACCTTGCCCGCGTACTTCTTGTAGATGGCCTGGACATAAGGGACTTCCTCGCGGGCTTCATCGGACCAGGAGGCCCAGAAGAAGGCCAGGGTGTAATTACCCTTGGTCACTTGCTGATCCCAGAGGGTGTAGGTCAGGACAACCTTGCCGGACTTGTTCAAAGTCAGGTAGGCGTTCTTGAAACCGCCGGAGGGCGGAGGATCCTGGGCTTTCGCCTCAAAAGATAACGAAAAAAGCATGGCTGTCAGCAAGCTGAAGCCGATGCCGTGTAAAAACCGTTTCATGACTAGTTTTTCTTTTCTGTCGGATTCTCGGGTTGCGCAGGCTGCTCGGCGGGCGTCTCGGGGGCTGCCACGGCTCCTTCGGGCGCGGCCGCCTCATTGGACGCTGTCTGGTTCTGCGGGGTCTTAGGGATAATGATAACCTTGGAGTTGGAAGGTTTTCTCATGATTGGTATGCTTTAAGATTGATTATCAGAGGGCTATTTCTCCAGCAGGAAAGCGTCGATGGCCTCCACGGCCTCCTGGACATCGGTGGGATCCGAGACCCAGGTGAAAGGCGGGCGGGAAAGCAGCCAGTCCACAGCCCCTTCCGGGGCGGCGTCCCTGTTGGAGACATGACGGCTGACATTCGAGGCGATCAGCTCGCAGGCGTCGTAGGCGTGGATGACCTTCATCGACAGGTCATTGTTCTTGATCTTCGGGAACAGCGAGGACATCTTCAGCAGTTCCAGGGCATCGTGGCTGAAGGCGACGGAGACATCAGCCTCGACCATGCCGCGATGATAGTTGACGGAATCCGCCGGGCACTTGGCCAGATCCTTCTTGTGGGCTGACAGATACCGGGCCGACTTCTGTTCCTGCTGGAAATACTCCGTCAAGAGGGTAATGTCTTCCAGGTTGGAGGACAGTTCCGTCCGCACCAGTTCCAGGGCCGACTGTACCGCGCGTTTATCCCGTTTCCTGTCCAGAATTCCCTGCACCGTGAAGGTGATCACGATACCCAGGACGACGGACAGCATTCTGCCGAGAAAGGCGGTTATGCGCTCTTTCATAGATTTCATAGGATGAGTGCTATAACTCGCCAAATTTAGGTATTTTTTCTGAAAAGGCAAACTGAATGCTATTCAGTCGTGGCTCCGGTAACGGCGTATTTTTCCTTGAGCAATTCCACCACCGGGTCCATGGCCTTGGGGAAAACCTTGCGGAGGTCGATCTCTTCGCTCTCCGACAGCACCTTCTTGAGGGCGCGCATGAAGTTGTCCTTGATCTCCGTGGCCAGATTCACCTTGACGATGCCGTTGGCAATGGCCTCGCGTACCTGGTCGTGCGGGATGCCGGAACTGCCGTGCAGCACCAGCGCCACGGGCGTAGCGGCATGGATCGCGGCAAGGCGCGGGATGTCCAGATGCGGTGGCAGCTTATAGAACCCATGGGCCGAGCCGATGGATACCGCCAGGGCATCGACCCCCGTCCGGTTCACGAACTCTACGGCCTGCTCCGGCGTGGTGAATCCGCCGCCCTGCTCCTGACCCAGCTTGGCCACATACCCGAGTTCCGCCTCGACATTGGCCCCATACGGCTTTGCCATCTCCACGGCCTTGGCCGATGTCGCCACATTCTCCTCGAAGGGTTTCTCGGACGCGTCGATCATCACGGAATCAAACCCCTCGTCCAGGCACCGCCGCACCAGTTCCAGGCTCGGGCCGTGATCCAGGTGGATATACCCCTGCAGCCCATAATCGGCCAACACCTGCCGGCCCATCTTATACGCGGTATGCAGTCCCATATAGTCGATGGAAGACCGCGTAAGCTGCAGCATCACAGGCGCTTTCATCGCCTGCGCCGCCCTCGCCACGCACACCAGCGTCTCATAATTGTAGAAATTCGTCGCCAGAACCGCCGTCTTCTTCGCCTGGCACTCGTAAAGCACTTCCCTGATCGTTTTCATAATCTAACGTTTTATGTCTCAAAGTTACCCACTTTCCCCCGAAATGGCAATACCCATTTATAGGTACGTACATCTCAAACGGTGGAGACCTCCTTTCGGAGTGAAACGACACTGGGGGTCTGGGGGTCACCCCCAGTCGCCCCTGGGGGCAGCCGCGCAGCGGCGGGGGTGAAAGAATGCGGCGCAAAGCGCCGGATTCCTCGTGGGGCGTTAATCGAAAAAGCCAGGCAGCGACGCCTGGCTTTTTCGTAGCCCCACGAGGAATCGAACCTCGATTTAAAGTTTAGGAAACTTCCGTTCTATCCGTTGAACTATGAGGCCGCGTGGGACCGGAAGATTCCGGCACAGAAGGGATTACTCTGCGCTCTTGACGATGATCTGACGACCGCGGTAGTAACCGCACTCGGGGCAGACACGGTGATACATCACAGTGGCGCCGCAGTTCGGGCAGACACTGAGGGTCGGGACCGCAGCGTGATCGTGCGTTCTTCTCTTGTCTCTCCGCTGCTTGGAGAGTTTGTGTTTCGGATGTGCCATA
>JAFVGH010000035.1 GCA_017475045.1 Fibrobacter sp.
CTGCCGCTGCTGCTCCCGCTACTGCCGCTCCTGCGGCTGCTACTGAAGCGGCCCCCGCCACCGAAGCCGCTACTCCTGAGGCGGCCCCTGCTGCTGAAGCTACCGCTACCGCCGCTCCTGCTGCTACTGCCGAGGCCCCTGCCGCAGAGCCCGCCGCCGCTACCTCTGCTCCTGCAGAACCTGCTGCCGAAGCTGCTCCTGAACAGGCTGCCGCTGACGCTGCACCTGCTGAAGAAACCCCCGCTGCTTCCGCGGCTGCCGAAGAGGCAGGCGCACCCATGGCTGTCCGTGGTGGCGAAGCCCCGGCTCCGTCTCAGAATGCTCCTGCGTCTGAACCGGCTGCCGCTGCACCTGCCCCGACGCAAACGGTTGTTTACCGTACGGTCTATTCTGCCGAACCGGTGGAACTTAGCGGTACCCAGGTCCGTACGGTCTATGTGACCCAGACTTCGGCCCCCGACAGCATGAGCTTTGATGACCTGCGCGGCCTTGTTCCCATGAAGTGGAGCCTGGGTGTCCAGGGCTTTATCGGCTCCTACCACATGTATTCCTCTTACAACGACGATTACAACCTCCATGATTATGACGGTCTTACCTGGCGCGCCGGTATCGCGGGAATCATTCCCGTGACCCAGTACACCATCGGTGTCAAGGTGGCGGCCCTCTTTGAACAGAGCGAGGCCAAGGCCAGCGGTCACACCCCCAAGTATTCCCTGAAGGGCAAGTTCAAGCAGCGCAAGGTGGATGTCCCGGTGCTGTTCGCCTTCAAGGCCCCCCGTTCTGGTCTCATGTTTGAAATCGGTACTCAGGCCTCCGTGGCAATCAAGGATGAGTTCCGTGCCACCATCGATGGAAAGACCAGTAAGCTGGACATGATGGACAAGGACTTCCGCAACACCATCGATTGGGATATCGTCTGTGGTTTCTCCATCATGGCGAACCGTTACCTTGGTTTTGATTTCCGTTTCAACATCGGACTTTCCAACCTCTACGATACCGACAACAGCGAGGCTATGAAGCTCTTCGAAGTGGATGATCTTTCTTCTACCTCGTTCCTGCTGGGCGCCTCCTTCTACATCTTCTAGCCTAGATGTTCCTTTCTGTCGTTGCAGTCCTGGTGGGTCTATCGTTCCTCGTCTGGAGCGCGGACAAGTTTGTAGATGGGGCCGTGGGCGTTGCCAGGTTTTTGGGCATGTCCACGCTTCTTATCGGCATGGTGGTGGTGGGCTTCGGTACTTCTGCCCCCGAGATGGTGGTGTCGGCCTTATCTGCTGCACAGCATAATCCAGAACTTGCCTTGGGCAATGCCTACGGAAGCAACATTGCAAATATCGCCCTGATTCTTGGCTTTACGGCGGTTGTTCGCCCGGTGGTGGTAAAGAACATTGCCCTTAAGCGCGATTTGCCTGTCTTGATGGTAGTGACGGCGTTCTCGATTTTCCTGGTTTCCAACTTGTCGGTTACCCGGATGGACGGCGTCATTATGCTTGCTGTGTTTGCCCTTGCCATGGGCATCAACGTGGTAAGCGAGATGCGCCAGAAGAAGGCTTTGGTTTCGGCTGAGGTTGAGGAAAAAACGTCAGCGCCTGTATCCCTCTGGAAATCTCTTTTCTGGCTGTTGCTTGGTCTTGCCGTCTTGGTGGCCAGTTCCCGCCTGCTAGTCTGGGGTGCGGTAGAGATTGCCCGAGCCTTGGGCGTGAGCGACTTGCTTATAGGCCTTACCATCGTGGCAGTGGGGACGTCCCTTCCGGAACTGGCAAGCTCTATCGCTGCTGCCCGTAAGGGCGAAGATGACCTGGCTTTCGGGAACATCGTGGGTTCCAACCTGTTCAACACCCTGATGGTGGTGGGCATTGCTGCTGTAATCGACCCCATGGAAAGAGTCTCGTCCAGCATTCTCTATCGCGATATGCCCCTGATGTCGGTGCTTACGGTGCTGCTCTTTGTCTTTGGCTTGCCTGTCCGTAAGGTAAATGGTGTCCGTAGGGGGCGCATTAATCGCATTGAAGGCTCTGTCTTTGTGGTACTTTACATCTCGTACCTGGTCTACCTGGTTCTGGAAGCAACGGGTCGTCTGTAATTTTATCTGAGGGGTTGAACCAATGGGCAAGATTCTTCTCAAGTCCGTGTTGATGCAGAATGCAGGTGAAAAGCCTGTGCGCAAGGATGTCTTGATTGACGGGAACAGGTTCTCAAAAATTTCGGACCAGGTTTCGCCCGATGTGGCAGGTAATGCCGAAGTAGTGGACTGCAAGAATTTTGCCCTGCTGCCCGCTTTTTACAACGGTCACACCCATGCGGCTATGAGCCTTTTACGTGGTTATGCCGATGACATGGAGCTTTCTAAGTGGCTGAATCAGTACATCTGGCCTTTAGAGGCTAAGCTTACGGCCAAGGATATCGAAATCGGGAGCCGCCTGGCGGTGTTAGAGATGATCAAGTCTGGTACGGTATTCTTTGCCGACATGTACTGGCATCGCGAGCAGACCATGAAGGTAGTGGAGGAGATGGGAATCCGCGCCTCCATCGGCGTGACCATTGCCGACAACCTGATGACCGAAGAAGGCTTGAAGGCCAACTTTGAATTCTTGGAAAAACATACGGGTGAATCAGAACGGGTAAAACTTGCGGTGATGCCCCATTCGGTGTACGCCGTAGGGGAGGCAAACCTGAAGCGTTGCATCGGGATCGCCGAAAAAGAAAACTACCCGCTGCATATTCATTTGTCTGAAACCGCATCGGAAGTCGAGAATTGTAAAGCCCAGTATGGCTGCTCTCCGGTAGAGCTGCTGCAACGCCTGGGTGGTCTAGGCGCCAGGACCCAAGCTGCCCACTGTGTTCATTTCTCCGAGAAGGATATGGAAATTTTCGCAAAGTCAAGTGCTACGGCGATTATGAATCCCTGCTCCAATTTCAAGCTTTCTAGCGGGTTCCCGCAGATTGCCAGGCTAATGGATGCCGGTGTGAATCTGGCCCTGGGCACCGATGGGGATTCTTCTAACAATAACCTGGACATGCACGAGGATATGAAACTTGCGGCCCTGCTTGCAAAGGTCCAGGGTGGTGCTGAGAAACTCCCTGCCGCTGATGCCCTGAAGATGGCTACTGTCAACGTGGCAAAGATAAACGGGCTCGATGCGGGTGCCATTTCCGAAGGCATGCTTGCCGATGGAATTTTGGTAAGGCTTGATAACGAACGCATGGTGCCCTGCCACGACCTGATAAGCAACTGGGTCTATTCCGCTGATTCACGTTCTATCGATTCCGTGCTTTGCGACGGCAAGTTCGTAATGCGTGGCGGCCATGTAGATGGCGAAGAGGACATTGTCCGCGAAGCGGATGCTTGCGCCCGTGACTTAGCTAGCCGTTAATCATTTCTCTGCTGCTTTCGCAGAATCTTTCACGTCTTTTGCTTTCTCAGCAGCGCCCGTTGCCTTGTCGGATGCTTTTTCGGCAGCATCTTTTGCAGCGTTTTTTGCTGCATCTGTGGTAGTTTCTACAGCTTTGACAGCGGCATCCTTTGCCGCCTTTTTCGCATTGTCTACCGCTTTACTCGCTTCTTTCTCGATCGCCTCCTTGGAGGCTTCTACGGCAGAGTCCGCCATCTCTGAAGCTTTCTTTTCGGCCATGTCGATAATGTCTATCTCTTCAGAGGAGAACCCAATGGTTTCAAGGGTCCACTTGTAGACGCTGTACGATATCGCGCTATTCCTGGATTCTTTCAGGCCTCCAGAAGCTGGAATCAGGTGGATGACGGTCAAGAAAAGGAAGCAGATGATCAGCGCTTTCAGAACCCCGAATACGGCTCCTAGAACCCTGTTGGCTCCGCTGACGGCGGATTCTTTTACGGCCTTGTTGACGATGTGCCCTACGAAGGAGAACACAAGGAAGGGAACCAGGAATCCGATGCAGATGCAGATGATCTTTACGGTGAATCCGCTGATGTCCAGGTTGCTTGCGACAAAGTCACCGATGATGTCTATGGCAAAATAGGCGCCAAGCAGGGCTGCCACCCATGCGCATAGCTTAAAAACGCTCTTGAGAAATCCCCGCCACAGACCAAGTAAGGCAAGAACAGCGATAATGACACAACAGACTATATCAATCCAGACCATTAAAATCCCTAAATCCCTAAGTTGCGTTCAAAATGTCTACATAAAGTGTGTAACTATCCAGAGGGCGGCGACAACGACGGCTCCCAGGATGGTTCCTGCGATAAAGAACTTCTTTGATTTGTCCTTGGCGATTTGTGGTTCAACCAGGGATTCTTTGCCGTTGAGGGCTGCCAGTACCCATTCGGCCAGGTACGGTTCCATGTGCCTCGGGTAGCCCTTCATGATTTTGGAAAGGTCGTCTGCCGCATCGGCCGCAGAAAGGTAGCGCTTGGAGGGGTTCTTGGCCAAAAGCTTCAGAATGACCTTTATCAGGGCCTTGGGCGTACCCTTGGGGAAAGCTTCTGCCTTGATGCGGAGTTTTTGGATTCGCTTGAAGGTCTTGGAAAGGTTCTCTCCACGGAAGACGTTTTCGCCAAGGAGCATCTCGGCGCCGATAATGCCCATGCTGAACAAGTCCGAAAGGGGAGTGGCGTCTTCGTTCAGGGTCTGTTCCGGGCTCATGTAGGCGCCGGTCCCGATCTGTGAACCTGCCACGGTGAGCGTCAGGTCGTCTTCGCTTTCTTTTTCGGCGTGGGCAACCCCGAAATCCAGCAGACGGATACGTCCGTCCTTGTCGATCATCAGGTTGGCTGGTTTCAGGTCCCTATGGACAATACCGTAACGGTGCACCTCGCTTAGGGCGGTGAAAATCTCGTACAAGATGGAAAGTACTACCCAAAGAGGGGGCTGCTTACAGCAGTCCAGCAGTTCACGGAGGCTCTTGCCCTCTACAAACTCCATAGAAAGGGAGAGCTGGCCGTCGCTCTCTTTCCAGAGGGCGTAGGGCTGGATGATGGCCGGGTGGTTCAGGTGGGCGAGGATCTTGGCTTCTCGCTCGAAGCGCAAAATGAAATCGTCCTGATTCAGGAGTACCTGGCGCATCTGCTTGACCACCACCATGCGGTCAAGAGACGGGTCGTGACAGAGCCAGACGTTTCCCATGGCACCGTGGCCCAGCATCTGGGTGGGCTGGTAGCCACCGATTTTCTTGGGGAGTTTGGTCTTTGCTTCTGCCATGCCTACAATATAGAATTGTGCCTATTTCTTGTCGCTCAGATAGATGCTCTGGTGCTTGGTTTTGGGGCTCGGGTTCGGGTAGTCCAGAATGTAGTGCAGCCCGCGGGATTCGTGCCTGCGGAGCGCCGCCATGAGGATCATCTTGGAAACCTGCAGGGCGTTCTGGAATTCCAAGAAGTGGATGTTCTCCGTTTCCTTGTTCTTGATGGCGGCCTGCAAGTCGGCTTCCAGCCCCTCGATCACTTTAAGACCTTGGTTCAGGCCGGCAACCGTGCGCACAATACCGCAGTGGGTCCACATCATGTCTTGCAGAATCTTGCGACGCTTTTTCCAGAAGGGAGCCTTGGCGAAGCTGATGAACTGCTTCTTGCCCTTGGGCGGAACGGCCACCTTGCTTTTCAAAAGTCCACTCTTCTGGATATCGTCGACGGCACGGAGTGCAAAGACTACGCTTTCCAGCAGGGAGTTGGAGGCCAGCCTGTTTGCCCCGTGGACGCCCGTGGCGGCGACTTCGCCGCAGGCGTACAGGCCCTTGATTTCGGTACGGGACCAGGTGTCCACCAGTACGCCTCCGCACATGTAATGTGCCGCGGGCACCACGGGAATCCATTCCTTCGTGATGTCGATGCCTGCTTCCAGGCACTTGGCGTAAATGTTCGGGAAATGGCTCTTGATGTCCTTGGGCGTGCGGCCGCTAAGGTCGATATACATGTGGGGCTTGCCCAGGCGCTGCATCTCGCTGTGGATGGCGCGGGCCACGATGTCGCGGGGGGCCAGCGAGTGGAGCGGGTGCACCTGGTTCATGAATTCTTCGCCCTTGTCATTCTTGAGAATTCCGCCGAATCCGCGGACCGCTTCCGAAATCAGGAAGGGCTTCTTGAGGCTCGGGGCGTAAAGGCTTGTGGGGTGGAACTGCATGAACTCGATGTCTTGCAGGGCGGCACCTGCACGGGCTGCGATGGCCATGCCGTCGCCACAGCTGTCCGGCGGGCAGACTGTGTACTGCCAGATGCGTCCGGCGCCACCTGTAGAAAGAATGGTGGCCTTGGCGTAAATTTTTTCGACTTCTCCTGTTTTCTGGTGGATGATTTCGGCGCCGATGCACTGCTTGGCCTTGCCGTTCCCCTTGCAGATCAGGTCCTTGATGTAGCAGTTTTCCAGGTAGTCGATGTTCTTTTGCTTGTGGAGCTCGGCCAACAGGGCGCGCATGATTTCCTTGCCGGTAAGGTCTGCGGCATGCAGAATGCGGTGGTGGCTGTGGCCTCCTTCCAGGTGCAGGTCAAACTGTGTCTTGTCTGTAGGGTCGGGTGTAAAGAGAACTCCCCATTTTACCAGTTGCTTGATGGTGTCAGGACCGCTCTTGGTCAATATGTTCACGGGTTCTTTCTTGCAAAGGCCCGCACCCGCTTCTAAAGTGTCTGCGATATGGAATTCGAACTTGTCTGTTTTTTCGGTAACGGTGGCGATGCCTCCCTGGGCGTAGTTAGAGGATCCGTCTGGCTTTGCGCCTTTGGTGAGAATGACTACCGAGAGACCTTTTTCGGCTGCATGCAGGGCGGCGGAGAGACCGGAAATTCCTGCTCCAAGCACTAGAATGTCGTACATCTGAACTCCATGTGGAAAAATCCCCTCTATCGCAGGGACGTCCAATAGATAGAAAATTTAGGGCTATACGGCTATATTTATAAAGTTTTTAACAGAAACCCGTGTTTTTTTACTAACTTTGACCACGTTCTTTTTTATGGAGTTATCTCTATGTTAACGTGGATTAATGAAAAGGCCAAGTGGGTCATTGTCATTTTTGCAGCCGGTATTGTAGTGGGTCTTTTGGCCATGGACCGTGTGCCTAAGACCAACCAGAGCTACCCGGTGGCTATCGTGAACGACCACAAGGTCTCTTATGGCGAGTTTGACACGCGCATCAAGAAGATTGTCCAGAACCAGTACCAGGGCCAGCACCTTGAAGACGAACAGTATGCACAGCTTCGTTCCGAGGTGTTCCGCTCCTTTGTACGCCAGGTCATGATGGAAGGCATTTACGAAGATGCCGAACTCAAGGCTTCTGTCGCCGAACTCAAGAACGAATTCAAGCGCAATCCCGATGTGGTCCGTGGCCGTCTGGTGCAAGAGGCTCAGAGCCGTCTGTACGCCATCCAGCAGCAGGCTACCTCTCAGGAAGACCTGATGCAGCGTTCTCAGGCCTACATCGCCTCTCTTCCCAAGTTCCTGGTGGACACCAACTTCAACAAGGCCGAATTCGACGCCTGGCTCGAAACTCCCCAGGCTTTCCAGTGGGGCGTGATGCTCCAGTTCGAAGAAGACCTGAAGAATGCCACTATTCCTTCCCGTCAACTGCAGGTGCTGGTCGGGGCTTCCGTGCACCCCACCTCTCTTGAAGCCAAGTGGAATGTGGACCGCCGCATGACGGACTACGACATGGACGTGGCCTATGTCAATTCCAGCGACTTTGCCGCCGAAGAGGCTGCCGTGGATAGCGCCATGGTCAAGGGCTACTTCAACGCCCATGTGGATAGCTTCTTCGTTGAAAAAGACGAAGTCCTCTTTGACTACGTAAAGCTCCCTGTGGCCGCTACCGACGCCGATGACGAACGCATCCGCGAATATGCCATGACGCTCTACTATCAGCTGTCCGATACTTCTTCTACCGCCAACTTTGAAGATATGGCCCGCATTTCTTCCGAAGATCCGGGCAGCGCCGAAAATGGTGGCATGCTCAATCAAGAAGCCGGCCACGGCGTGTTCGTCGAAGAATTCGAGAAGGCCGCCCTGGCCCTGGATTCCGGTGCCATCTCTGAACCGGTCAAGACTCGCTTTGGCTACCATATCATCAAGAGCTACGGCAAGTCTACCGATTCTACCGGAGCCCTTTCCGCCAAGGTTGGTCATATCCTCCTGGTGGTGAATGCCTCTTCCGAGACTGTAGATAGCCTCGAAAACGTTCTTTCCGGAATCAAGACCGATGTGGCCGCCGGTAAGTCTTTCGAAGAAGCCGCCCAGGCTCGCAACCTCACGGTGGAACGTTCCGAATGGGTTGGCCATGGCGACAACATTGCCTCTCTTGGTTACCTGAAGGGCCTGACCTCTTTTGCCTGGCCCAACGAAAACCTCTCTGAGGATGTGGGCGATGTGTCCCCGGTTCTCAAGAACAACCAGTGGGTCGTGGTCGCCTACAAGGCCAAGGAACTCAAGGCCGGCGAACGTGACGTAAGCGTCTACTACGACTCCATCAAGAAAAACCTGCTCAAGAAGAAGAGCTCCGCTGCCGCTGCTGCCTACCTGACCTCCATGGCCGACAAGGTGAAGGCCTGGGCTCCGGCTGACTCCGCCGATTCTACAGCTGCTGCTCCTGCCGAAATCGAGAAGGTGAAGGTTGAATCCAAGAGCGCTTCTGCAGAAGGATTCATTCCGGGCTTCGGCTATGCCAACCCGAATGTGGCCAAGGTTCTCCGCAGCCAGAAAGAAGGCGAATGGGGCCCTGTGGTTGAAACGGAAAATGGCGCCGTGATGGTCAAGGTCAAGTCCAAGAAGGCTGTCGACCAGGCCACTCTCGAGACGGCCATCAAGGACGACAAGGATAACGCCTTCCGTTTCACGACGGCAACCGCATTCAGCCAGTACGTGGGTGACCTCGAAAAGGCTACTCCGGTGGTGAACAACCTGGATCTGTTCTACAAGGACTAATTTTAGGGACGAAAAAACCGACGCAGAGATGCGTCGGTTTTTTTTATACCCCCAAGCGGACTCGAACCGCTGTTGCGGGAATGAGAATCCCGAGTCCTGGGCCACTAGACGATGGGGGCGAGCGAACCAAATATATAAAAATCCGTCCAGATTTAAAGGCTCTGGACGGAATCTTTTTGAAAAATTTGGACTAGACCATGGCGGCGCTAAAGTCTGCCTTGGTGCACAGAGTTTCCTTGCCCTCGGCGTCGACAGTGTAGAGCTCGCCGCTGTACTTGAAGATGCCGTGGCGGGCCATGACAAGCTTTGCCTTCAGCACGATTTCTGCAGGGGGAATCACCGGTGCGCGGAAACGGCAGTTCTCCACGCCCATGAAGGCGGGGCGCTTGCCCGTGGTCTCAGCCTCGCGGCCGATCATGGTCAGAAGCGTTGCGGCCTGGGCCATGGATTCAATCTGGATCACGCCGGGGAGCACCGGGTTTCCGGGAAAGTGTCCTTTCAGGAATCCTTCTTCACCGGTCAGGTGCCACTTGCCTACGATTTCCATGTTCTCGGCATCAAGGCTGAGGATCTCGTCTACGAAGGCGAAGGGCGCCTTCTGCGGCAAGATGCTGTGGACGGTGTCGGCCTCGTAGAGGATTCCTTCTTTGTTGGACTTGGGTAATGATTCTAGTAGGGACATTTTTTCTCCGTATACGTCATTCCGGGCCCGACCCGGAATCTGGTTTGTTTAAAGCTTAAGTGTTGAAAGACGGGTGTGTTCGACTTGATCAAACTCCTCCTGTATCTCCTTGCTGGGGGCCTTGGTCAAGAGGCTCACCACCACGATGGTCACAAAGCTGAGCACGAATCCGGGCACCAGTTCGTAAATCTGGAAGATTTCGGCAGAGAAACCGGAAAGGTAGAACTTCCACACGAAGGTGGTGATACCGCCCACCAGCATGCCGGCGACGGCTCCCTGCAGGTTGGTACGCTTCCAGAAGAGGGCGAGCAGCATGATAGGTCCGAAGGTGGCACCGAAGCCGCCCCAGGCGAAGCTTACCAGGCTCATGACCACATCCAGGAAGCTCTTGCCCTGCTTGACGCCGTCGGCGCTGGGAGCGCCCTGCATGGCCACGATGACGGCGATAACGGTGATAAGCACCACCACGCCACGGCTGACCCACATGACTTCCTTATTAGAAGCATTCTTGCGGAACAGGTGCTTGTAAAGGTCGTTACTGAAAGCGGAAGCCGACACCAGCAGCTGGGAGTCGGCGGTACTCATGATGGCGGCAAGGATGGCTGCCATGAGGATGGCGGCGATAGCCGGGTGGCAAAGGGCCTGGCACAGAATCATAAAGATGCGTTCGGGGTCGTCCACCTTGATACCGTGAGATTCCACGTAGTAGCGGCCAAGAAGAGCGATCATGATGACGGCGCCCAGGCAGATGGTGACCCAGGTCATGGCGATGCGGCGGGAATGCTTGATTTCTTCGGCTTCCTTGATGGACATGAAACGCACCAGAATATGGGGCATGCCAAAGTAGCCAAGGCCCCAGGCCAGGCTAGAGATTAGGGCGATGAGACCGATAGACTTGCCGGTAGAGGCGTTGGTAAACAGGCTCATCAGGTAGGGGTTCTGGGCGTTGACCGCATCCATGGTGGCGGCGAATCCGCCGGAGCCGTTCATGATGATAGAGGGGATCACGATGACGGCCACAAGCATCATCATGGCCTGGACAAAGTCGGTCCAGCAGACGGCGAAGAAACCGCCCATGAAGGTGTAGCTCACCACCACGACGGCACCGAGGATCAGGCCCGTAGTGTAGTTCATGCCAAAGATGGTGCCGAACAGCTTGGCGCTGGCCACAAAGCCCGACACCGTGTAGAACAGGAAAAAGGCAAGAATGAATATGGAGGCGATAACGCGGATGATGCCCTTGTTGTCGCGGAAGCGGTTGGCGAAAAAGTCGGGGAGGGTGATGGAGTCACCGCAGAAATGGCTGTACTTGCGCAGGCGCTTGCCCACGATTTTCCAGTTGAAGTAGGTACCGATCACAAGGCCGATGCCGATCCAGGCTTCGGAGAAACCGCTCACGAATACAGCGCCAGGGAGGCCCATCAGAAGCCAGCCGCTCATGTCGGAGGCCTGGGCGGACATGGCTACCACCCACTTGTTCATGCCGCGGTTGCCCAGGTAGTAGGCGTTCAGGCTGTTGGCTTTCTTGGAAAAGTAGAATCCGATGCCGAGCATCATCAACAGGTAAAGAATGAATACGGTCAGTACCATTTTTGAAGAGTCTCCTTTTATTTTTGATAAAATTAAAAATTTTTCGACCGCCCATTATTTATATTCTTGTCAAACGGGAAAAATGCCGATGAAATATGGTGAAATTGTCCAGGGTGAATTTTTGGCGCGGCCGAACCGCTTTATTGCCCATGTGAAAATCGATGGCGTAAAGACGGTGGTCCACGTGAAGAACACGGGCCGCTGTCGGGAACTGTTGCAGCCTGGCGTAAAGGTGTTTCTGGAAAAGTCCAAGAATCCTGAACGCAAGACACCATACGACCTAGTGACGGTGGAGAAGCTTACACCCCGTGGAAAAATCCTGGTGAATATGGACAGCCAGGCACCAAACAAGGTGGCTGCCGAATGGATTCGCGAAAACCGGGAGCGATTTCCGGAGATAACTTTTCTAAAACCGGAGTACACTTTCGGGAATTCCCGCTTTGACTTTTACATCGAGTACAGGGGCGCGGGCAAGACCAAGGCGCAGAAGGCAAGGCTCCACAAGATGTTCCTGGAAGTGAAGGGTGTGACCCTGGAATATGACGGTGCTGCCTCTTTTCCGGATGCTCCCACAGAGCGTGGCGTCAAGCACCTGCGGGAACTTGCGCATATCCTGAATACGGAAACCTCTGCAGACGACGGCACTCCCTATGAATGCGGTGTGCTGTTTCTAGTCCAGATGAAGGGCTGCCACCGTTTCAGCCCAGACGAACAGATACACCCAGAATTTGCGGGAGCCTTGCGAGGCGCCCGTTCTGCCGGTGTAGAAGTTTTCGTGGTGGATTGCAAGGTGACTCCTAAGACGGTCACCGCCGACAAGCCTGTGCCGCTAGTGCTTTAGGTTGTGTAAACGTCATGGCGGTTCCGGGTCGAGCCCGGAATGACGTCTGATCCGCCATCTAGAAGATCAGTCCAGCGTAAACCCGCGTCTAAAATTCTCGATAAGACAACAGCTGATGCTCACGTCGGTCTCGTACTCGGGAATGTCTTCCCGGCGGACCCACGTGGCTTCCGAAAGTTCCGCCTCTTGCATGTGGATGGTGTCGTCGCCGTCCAGCTCTGCGGTGAACCCTGCGATGAGCGAGTCGCTGAACGGCCAGGGCTGCGAACCGAAATAGCGAACATTCTTGACCTTCACTCCCGCCTCTTCTTGCACCTCGCGGTGCACCGCCTGTTCCAGGCTTTCACCGACTTCCACGAAGCCCGAAATCAAGAAGAGTCTCGGGTTGGGATTGTCGATGTTGTGGGCCATCAAAAGCTTGTCACCGTTACGGACCGCCACGATGACCACCGGCGAGATTCTCGGGTAGACCACGTTTCCGCATTTGGGGCATACGACGGAGCGTTCCTTGTCCCCGCGAATGGTGACGTTCCCGCACACACCGCAAAACTTGTTTTGGGATTCCCAGTGGGCGATATGGGCGGCGGTGGCTCCTCCCATACGTTCTACGGGGTCCATGGAGCGGAAGGTGCGGCTGCCCATGTACTCGTAACCGGCGGGGGGTGTGGCACCGGACGTTTTTGCTGCTGCGGAATCGTCCAAAAAGAATCCGGTATCGTCAATGCTGAAAAGGTAGTGCCCTTCGAAATCGGCCAGGGTCTTGCTCTCGAGCGCGAGCAGTTCGCCTACGCGGGGGATGTTGTAGGCGGCACTTGTCGTTCCAGATGTTGCAGCGCCTTTTGTTCCAGCGGTGTCATTGATCTTCAGTAAAGTCTTCCCGCCTGCATAGCGGATAAGGAAATCCGTCGGTTTTGGGGCGCAGGTTTTGAATTCGTTGAACAGCTTGTGGGGGAGGATGTCGTGGATCATTATGGATGGCCAATTTAGCAAAACAATTCTCGGGTGCTGACGCGGTATACCTTTTATCGCCCAAAGAGTACCTTTTATCCGAAACGATGGTTGATTGCCGTCACACAATCTTTCCTGTTGTAAGCTTTCTGTAAGTTTTTTACCAAAAAGTTATTGACTTGCACCCCATAATATTCTAAATTACACTATGTAAAGAAAAAAAAACGAGGTGTAGAAAAAATGAAAATTTGGCCGATTTTGAACAAATTTGTCCTAATTGCCGGCCTGCTTTTTGCTAGCCAGGTCTTTGCGGATGAGACAATCGAAAAGTGGACTGATGTCGCTGTGGAACCTCAGGTTGAAAATATCGGTGGAAAGGATTACCGAATGATCTATACCGCTAATGAATTGGCCTGGATTTCCTTGAATACCAAGGGAGGTGGGTCATCTTATAATGTCAAATTGATGAATGACATTGATCTGGCGGGCAAACTGTGGCTGCCAATTTGTGCGGGAAATCATGGTACTGGATGGGCTGGTATTTTTGATGGTAACGGTCATTCTATCCGGAATCTTTACATTAGAGGTGCTGATATAATTACGGCCTATAACAATTATAGTTACGCACAAAACATAGGTTTCATTGCTGTTTTCACAAATGGAACAATTAAAAACCTAGCTCTTGAAGATGTTGACATCTACGCGACAAATAATAAGACTTCAGCCTTTGGTGGTGGAGATGAGATTTCTGTTGGGACTCTTATTGCGTACAAGACGCCTGATGGTGGGTTGGTTGATGGTATTTTGACCTCTGGCTCCATTAATGTTAGTGGTAATAAGCAAGGGGTCGGAGGCATTGTCGGTAATGCTCACAGCAGCACAATTAAGAACTGCTATAGTTCGGTCAACGTTTATACCAGTGGAAATGAAGCTTTTGTTGGTGGAATTGTTGGCCTTGTCAAAAACAAAACGGTTCAAATTACATCCTGTGTCTATGCTGGTGAGACCCTGCTCAATACTGGAGAAGGTGGTTCTGTAGGGGCTATTGTTGGAAAAGTGTATAAAGGTTCCGCAAAAGCGAGTACCACCAATGTGTTTTATGATTCCGACCAGTTTGGGAGTGGTATAGGTCTTATTGATCCCGAGACTGGACATGTTGCGGGAACCATTACACCAGTTTCCGACTTAAATTCCGAAGAGGTTGTTTGCAAACTGAACGGAGGTACTTGGAGTGCGGGAGCCTGTTCTGGTGAAACGAGTTCTGTTTGGGCGGTCGGTATTTCTGGAGTATCGTTGAACGGGTCTGATGGTTTCAAAATTACTTTTAATGCCAATGGCGGAACGTTCCCTGTTGGAGCGAAAACATCCAAGACGCTTCTTTTGGGAAAGACTATTATTGCAGATGAAATCGGTATTCCGACAAATGAAGGCTTAAGCTTTGCCGGTTGGTCTTTGGATAAGAATGCTGTAGATCCAGATGAAAATTTAGGAACGGTTGATGGGCCAGATACGGTTTATGCTGTATGGTATCCCTACTTTGATGTCACTTTTGCTTCTACGAGTGGTGTTTTGAATGGCACGACTATTGTAAAAAAGATTGCAAAAAATGATAATGTGAACATCAATGATATCGCTTTCCCTGATCCATACGAACGTTGTGATGAAACGGATGGAAATGGTGCGTGTTTAAAAACAACAACGCTCTATTTTACAGGCTGGACCCAAAAGGTATTGGACAATCCGGACTCCTACATCATAGGTGATGGCGTGAGTTATGCTGATACTATACATGTTGAAGATATCAAAGTTACTGGTGATATTACAATTTACTCCGTTTGGACTACGGTACCGACTTATACCGTTACCTACGATGCAAATGGTCATGGACGCACCTGGGTAGATTATGTTCAGGTTGAGGAAGGGCAAAGCGTAACTACCCCTGAGGATCCTGTTGCTGATCCTGGCTATGAATTCGCTGGCTGGTATACTGAGCCCGAATGCAAAAACGAATTTGATGATGGAACTGGTATCTATAAAAACGAGACTCTGTACGCAAAATGGGGAAAAGAACCCTATTCAATTACATATGATTTGGATAAAGGTACAAATAATGAAGATAATCCGACTTCATACAATGTTGAAACTCCGACGATAGTCTTCCAGAAGCCGACCAGAGATGGACATAGTTTTGGAGGTTGGTTCTATGATTCCGATTACACCATGCGAGCAACACAGATAACGCAAGGAACAACTGGAGACAAGACTCTTCATGCGAAATGGGAGATAAACACCTATTCCATTGTCTACATGTCAGGCGTATATGTAGAAGGAACTTCTGTAGCAGACGAAAAAGAATGGGACGAAACAGTCACCCTTAAGGGTGTTGTTGACGAATTCTATCGCGAGGGGTATGTTCAAGATGGATGGAGTGTCGTTGATGGCGGTGATCTTACATATAAAGTTAGCGCAACCTATAGTGAAAACCATGACTTGGTCCTCTACCCCCATTGGATAGAACGCTGCGACACCGTCAACAAGTATGGTGCAGTGGTTGTTTGCGCCTGTGCCATCAGCGGGCGTACAGAGGCGGTGATTGATGGGTCTTCCATGGACGAGATCGATATCCCCGAAGGCTTTGGTGTGGATACGGTCATCTACAACCGGACCTTTGAGGCGGGAAAGCATTCAACCATAATTTTGCCGTTCTCCATTAGTGTCGATGATGTTGACGGGGCGACATTCTATGAGTTGGCTCAAGTCACCAAGCAAGATGGCAAGTGGAAGGATGTCGAAGTTTATGCGGTGGAATCGGGCACGCTTACCGCCAATACGCCCTATATCGTAACCACCACCGGTAGCACGGTTACATTCAAGGCTCCTGTCTCGTTCGTGAGTACCCAGACCCTGGATACCGCCAGGGTGAATTACGAGGATGGCAGCCGTTGGGAATTCATGGGAACATACCAGAAGATTGTCTTTGGCGATTTGCCAGAAATTGGTCGTGCCTATGGCTTTGCCGCCGAAGAAAAGGACGGCGCTCACATTGGCAACTTCGTAAAGGCTGGTCCTCGGGCCTGGATGCGCCCCATGCGTGCCTACCTGGTGTACGAGCCTGCTGCTGAAAATTCGACAGGAAAGATGGCTTCCATGTTCGATATTCCCGAAGAAATGGAAGTTCTGGTCCGGAATGAAAAGGACGAGGTTGTGGAACGGGGTGTCTTGGATACCAGGACTGGCGAGATCCGCATGGATAGCTGGTACGATCTGCAGGGCCGTAAGCTGAATCGCAAGCCACAAACCCAGGGTACCTATTACCATAACGGTAGCCGTGTTATCGTAAAATAACCGCTGAAATTTCGCAAAAGAACGTGACGAACGTCACGTTTCTTACAAAAATCTGTCAGAAAACTTACGTTTTTCTTGTTGATTCTTGCTTTCTAGTATGGAATATTCTATATTGGAATATAGGTAAAACAAGGGGTAGAGGCGGATTTTATGAAAAAAATGAAGATTCTGAATCTCGTACCATTGCTTCTTTTTGTCCTGCTCGGAGTGGGACAGTCCTTTGCTGTTTGGGACGGCTCTTCTGTAGAGGCCGCTCAAAAGAAGAAAATTGATGGCAAGGAATACTACATCATCGACACAGAGGAAAAGCTTGCCTGGTTTGCCCAGCAGGTGAATAGCGGAAATGTCAGTTACAATGCCAAGCTGGCCGCCAACCTGGACATGGGCCACAAGCTTTGGACTCCTATCGCAGCGGGCAACAACACGCGCAATTTCAAAGGTATTTTTGATGGTGACAACCATGTCATCTTCAACTTGTATATCAACGCCGAAGAACTTATTGCAAAGTACAACAATAAGGACATGGCGCAGAATATCGGCTTTATTGGGTGTTTTAGCGGTACGGTCCGGAACCTGATACTTGAAAACATTGAAGTTCTCGGCTATGGCAAGGGCGGTTTAGGCCAACCGGACAAGGTAATCGAAAAGCCCATTTCCATCGGTACGGTGGTGGGGTGGCAGAGTGTAAATTCTAGCCTCATCGAGGGCTGCTACACCACAGGTCAGATTACCACTAGTGGCGATGGCCAGGCTGTGGGCGGAATTGTGGGCAATGTTGGCGGTGGTACCGTGAAGAACTGCTTCAGCGCTGTCAATATAGATGCCAATGGAATTGGCTACGTTGGTGGAATTGCCGGTTATACCAAGAGTTTCAATAGCGGCTCGGTAACCGTGTCTTCTTGTGTCTATGCAGGCGAGAGCCTTACTTCCAACGGAGACGGTGCGGTTGGTGCTGTTGTTGGTCACCAGTATAAGGGAAAGGTCACTTTTGACAACCTCTATTACGATAAAGACATGTTTGATACAGGTCTTGGATTCACGACTAGTGGTGGAAGCACCAAGGGCAAGATTGATGGCGTTGATGAAGTCAATGCCGAAAAAATCGCTTGTAGTCTGAACGGTGGAACTTTGACCGATGGTGTATGCGACAAGGATTCTCCCTGGTCTGTGGGCTTGAATTCTCTAGTCCTTAACGGTCATGGTGCCGATGGGTACAAGATTGTCTTTAATGCCAATGGCGGTACGTTTGCTGCCGGTGCTACGACCGTAAAGTACCGCACCAGCGGTCAGAAGATTACGGCCGACGAAATCGGGACCCCTGCTTTTAGCGGCAAGTCTTTTGCCGGATGGTCTCTGTCTGCTGACGCTACCGAAGCGGACGTAGACCTGGGTGTTGCAAATGGACCTACGACGGTCTATGCTGTTTGGGATCCGACCTTTGAGATAAATTTTAATGTTGCCCCCGGGGTTTTCCCGTCGGAGGGCGTTTCTGAAAAGACAAAGCGTGTGGCCAAGGATAGCGCTATCACTGTAGAGGGCATTGAACCCCTGCCTACCTCTTATTGTGTAGGTGAGATTGTAGATGGCGTGTGTGACCAGCTTGCCTACTTTGCGGGTTGGGCTCTGACACCGGGTGCCACGGTAGACAATGCAGTTGACTTGAATACCCTTTCTGTGGTGGCTACCGAAGACATGACCCTCTATGCAGTGTGGGTTGCAGAAGTTGTCTATACGGTGACCTTCCATGCCGAAGGCCATGGCAAGACCAAGGTGAGCTTTGTGAAGGTGAAGGCGGGGGAGACCACCGCCGCTCCCGAGGATCCCACCGCCGATATCGGTTATGAGTTTGAAGGTTGGTACACCGATGCCGGTGTCAAGTTCGACTTTGACGAAACGAGCATTACAGAAAGCATCGTTCTCCATGCCCATTGGTCATTGACGGAATTTTCCATCGACTATGTGCTGGATGGCGGTAAGAACAGTGCTCTGAATCCGTCTTTATACACTATCGAGAGCAAGGATATTGTGCTTGTGGCCCCCACCAAGGATGGCGCCGATTTCGATAGCTGGTACTACGATAGTGAAAAGACCAACAGGGCTACCCAGATTTCTACGGGAACTACTGGCAACAAGACCCTGTATGCCGGCTGGTCGGTAAAGACCTACGAGATCAAGTACAATGCCGGTGCCAACGGTTCTGGACTTGTCCCTGCCGAAAAGAAGATCCACGATGTGGCCTATACGTTGAAGGGAGCCTCCTATACTCGCAAGGGTTATGGCCAGGATGGCTGGAGCCTTACCGACGGTGGTGACAAGGCGTACGAGTTGGGCGCTGCCTACAACGAGAACGCGGGCTTGGTCCTTTACCCCCACTGGGTTGAAGGCCTGGTCAAGGTGGAAAAGTTCGGTGGCGTTACGGTTTACGAGTACGAAAACCACAACGAGGTGGTCATTGACGGTTCTTCCATGGAAGAGATCAATATTCCCCAGGGCTTTACGGCCACGTCCGTTGTCTATGAAAGGACCTTTGAGATTGGTGCCTACTCGACCCTGGTGCTGCCTTTCTCTATCAACGTTGAAAAGGTTACCGGAGCTACCTTCTATGCTCTTGCCGGTGTGGTCAAGGGTGAAGACGGAAAGTGGAAGAATGTGGCTGTGTATGAGGTGGAAACTGGAATGCTGGAAGCCAATACACCGTATATCGTTGTTGCCAAGAAAGAATCCCTTACCTTTGAAGGTTCGGTGCAGTTCGAGAGTACCCGGAATGCAGAACCTGTTGTCGTGAAGAACGATGATGGCAGCCGTTGGCTGTTCAAGCCTACCTACCAGAAGCTCGTGTTTGGCGACTTGGATGAATATGGTCGTGCATACGGTTTTGCCGCCGAGGCCAAAGATGGCGCCTACATAGGCAAGTTTGTGAAAGCTGGCCCTAAGGCCTGGATGCGCCCCATGCGTGCCTACCTGGTGTATGAACCGGCGAATTCTACAGAGGCCAACTCTGCAGGAAAGTCCGCTACCCTTACCCTTTCTGAAGAAATGGAAGTGTATATCCAGGACAATCAGGCTGGAACAGCGGAACGCACCGTCTTAAATGCAAGGCGCGGTGTTGTCCGCATGGACCGCTGGTACGACCTGCAGGGCCGCAAGCTGAACGGAAAACCGGAAACTCGGGGAACCTACTACCATAATGGTAAGCGGGTTATTGTGAAGTAAATGCTTATGGCTAGGGTTTACATTGCGCCCGAAATTTCTATAATTGAACTTGGACCGTCTGTAGAATTGCTGGAGGGTAGTTGTTCTACGGATGAATGTCCAGAGTCATTGGGTGTAATCGTTGTTCCAAGACCAAACGATCCTTGAGGAAAGAAACATGATGGAAGAACAGAAGAAAGAATATACCGCACCGGAACTGACTGTGGTGGAGATGGAACATCAGGCTTCGCTACTGGATGGTAGTGATTATAATGGTGAAACCGGTTGTGCTCCTTTGCCCAAGAGTTACCTGGCCTAGGCGCATCTGTTAGCTCGTTGTGACGTGCGCCTTTCGTGGGCGCGCTTGAAACGATATTTGACCTCGTTTATTGTCATGCCGCACTTGATGCGGCATCTTCTTTTTTATACTTGATTCCATGGGCGTTCCCTCTCAGAAAACGGTTCAACTTCTTTCGGTGCTGCTTCGCCTGGGCCTTGGTGCCGAAGGTTCAAGCGTAGGCTTTCCACAGCCGCTCGAACCCGAGGAATGGACCCGCATTTATGCCCTGGCAAAACAGCAGTCGGTGCTGGGCGTTGCCTTTGCTGGCGTTGAAAGGCTCCCTAAGGCGAGCCGCCCCCCCATGCCCTTCTTGTTGCGCTGGGCCACCGAAGTAGAGGCGATTCGGGGCATGAATACCCTTATGAATAGAGAGGCACGCCGGCTTACCCAGTTATTCGAAAATGTAGGCCGCAAGAACGCTATCCTGAAGGGGCAGGCCAATGCCCGCCTGTATCCGGACCCGGGGCTCCGCCAGTCGGGGGATATCGACATCTGGGTGGAAGGCGGTCGCGACAGCATCAACAAGCTGCTGGTAGGAATGGGGCTGCTCTCTGAGAAGGAGCTGGAGTACGGTCGTTTCTGGCATCATGCTCACTTGGAACGCACCAAGGACGGAATTATGGCGGAGGTGCATTACAGGCCCGCTTCTGGCAATCCGTACAAGGGTCAGGAACTCCAGAATTTTTTGAACAATGAGATTTTGAATGCGGAGCTTGTGCCCGATGGATTTTATGCGCCCAGCATAAAGTTTGCGTTGGTGATGCAGCTTTCGCATCTGCAACAGCATTTCTACAGCGGCGGACTTGGGTTCCGGCAATACATCGACTATTTTGTTCTGCTGAAGAATTCTACGGTCGAGATGCGCCAAGAGGTGTCGGGGGTGATGAAGTCCCTGGGCATGCTGCACGCTTGCAGTGCGGTGATGTGGGTGCTTCAGCAGGTGCTTGGGCTGGATCGTGATTTGATGCTCTGTGAGCCCAGTGCATGGCGGGGAAGGCGCTTGCTTCGCCTGGCCCTGGTGGGCGGTAATTTTGGCAAGTACCGGCAGAAGCCCCGGAATGTTTTTGTGCGTTGGCTCAGGGACCGCAAGCTGGCTTTGAGTTGGTTGCCCTTTGACCCCATGAATGCGATTTTAAAGGAACTGAGGTACTGGCGCCATACCCTTTACCTGATGCCCTTGCGGGTTAAGCGCCGGAGGATTGGGCTATGAGCGAGTGCCGTTTTTACAAGGTGGCGGATCATGTGTTCTCCGTGACGGTGGACGGGAATACTGATTTCTTCGCCAAGTGCATGGACAACTATGAGCCGTTTGTCATTCCGGCTTCAACCGATGGCGTCATTCCGGGCTTGACTAACGACGTCATTCCGGACTCGGCCTGCCCCGGACTCGATCTGGGGACCCGGAATCTAGCCTTTGCGCTTGCCGTTCAACCTTCCGCACCCCTCGACTACACCGAAGAAATCCGTCAAGAGGACGAAGGCCAGACCATCATTTGCGGGCATACGTTGGCGGGGGAGTCGGTATTTGAATTTCTCTTGCGAGATGTTTCTACGGGAACATTAGTTTGCTCTAAGGACTATCGGGAGGCTCGCCTACTGTTAGCCAATGGGGTGACGGATTTGCGCTTGCAGAAGTTCGCCCTGAATAACGCCCTGATGGTGTTGTACGCCATGGCTACGGCTGGGCTTGGTACGGCGCTGTTCCATTCGGCAGTGGTCAGCTACCAGGGCCGGGGTTACATGTTCCTGGGCAAGAGCGGTACCGGCAAGAGTACCCATGCGAGGCTCTGGCTTGAACATGTGGCAGGTACCGAACTGATGAACGATGATAATCCGGTGGTGCGTTTTTACGATGATGTAGACGGAAAGCCCGGAGCCGTAGTTTATGGCTCGCCCTGGAGTGGCAAGACCCCTTGCTACAGGAACGTTCAGGCTCCCGTAGGCGGAATCGTACTGCTTTCTCAGGCTCCTTACAACAAGATTGTCCGTCTGAAGGGTGTGCAGGCCTACGCGGCTCTGGTCACCAGTATTTCGGGCAAGCGTTGGGACCGGTCCCTTGCCGACGGCTTGCACGCTACGGAGAATTCCTTGGCGAAAACCGTTCCCGTGTGGCACTTGGATTGCCTGCCCGACGAAGCCGCTGCCAGGCTCTGTTGCGAGAATGTTGTTCCCAACGACAAAGAGGATGGAATTTGACATGCCCACTGACGAGCAGATCCTTTCCGAAGCCATCCGCCTGGTAGGCGAGGGCGTGCAGGTCACGCTCCCTGTAAACGGCAGGAGCATGTACCCCTTTATTATCGGGGGCCAAGAGAGCGTTGTGCTGGTGAGGCCCCAAAGCATTCGGGTCGGCCATGTGGTGCTGGCCCAGGTGGAAGGTGGCCGTCATGTGGTCCACCGCATTGTTCAGTTGGAAGATGACCGCGTGACCCTGATGGGGGACGGCAACCTTCAGGGACGCGAACATTGCAATATTGACGGCGTCAAGGCCCTTGCCGTCCAGGTGGTAGGAAAAACAGGCAAAAAGCGCCCGCTTTATGGCTTCTGTGGTAATTTGTACGCCAAAATTTGGTATGCGGCACGGCCTATCAGACGATATCTGCTGAAGATATTCCGGGTCGCCAAACGCTTAGATTAACTGTTCTTCCACCAATTCGAGAATTTTCCGAATCGCGTCGTCCGGCGGCAGGTCGGTGTCGCCGCCGGCAGCCCGCGTGTGGCCGCCTCCGCCGAACTCCTTGGCGATGGCGTTTACGTCCACCGCGTAGTTGCTCCGTAGGCTAATCTTGTACTTGCCGTTTACGGGGTACAGGAACACCGCCACTTCGGTGCCCGAGACTTCGCGCAGGGTGTCGATGACGTTGCTCAGGTCCACCGGTGTCACGTCGAATTCCTTCATGGTTTCGGGAGTCACGTAGGCGTGGACCACCTTGCCTTCTAGGGCGAGCTTGCAATGGCTCAGCACGTGGCCTGTGACCAGCGTCTGCTTGTAGGTGCGGCTGTAGTAGGTTTCGTTGACGATGCGGGCAAAGTCTACGCCCTTCTCGATGAGGGCGCCCACCACTTCCATGGTGTGCTTGCCCGTGCTGCTGAACTTGAAGGCTCCTGTGTCGTGGACGATACCCAGGTAGAGGCAGCTTGCGGTACGTACGCTGATCTTGCTTGGGTCGAGCTGGTCAAAAAGCACCTCGCAGGCGGAGCTGGCCTCAGGCTTTACGATGTTCAGGTCGCAAAGGTTGAGGGGGTTGCTTATATGATGGTCGATGTTGCAGGTTTTGCGGGCGGCCTTGATGGCTTCCGCGCCGCCGGCACCCACACGTTCGAAGGAGGGTGTGTCCATAAGAACAGCTGCGTCATAGGGCTGGTTGCTAGCATTCTCGAACAGCGGAAGAGCCTTGTCGGCACCGTTTAGAATCTTGTAGCTTTCGGGGAACTTTTCCAGGTAGACCTGGACCTTGATGTTTGGGAAGTTGTCGGTGACGTAGTTGTACAGGGCCAGGGTGGAACCCGCGCAGTCTCCGTCGGGCCGAACATGACCGAAGATGGCCAGGGAGGAAATATCTTTCAGAAAGTTGTCAATCATGCCCAAATAATAGCTTTTGTTGGGTGTCAGGGGTGTCGTTTACGCCGGGCGATTGTAAAATTTTGTAAACTTTTAAATGTGTGCGAGTATCATTTACAAAATTGTAAGTTTTTGTTTTGACCTCTATCAAAAATTAACTAAAAAAGGCAATTTACAAAACTTGCAAAATACTAACTTACAAAAATGTAAGAAATTGAAGATTTTTGCCGATTTTTCACTTTTTATCTTGCCCCTTTGCTATCTTTAAATCCGTTAAAAACTTTAACAAAACATTAACAATCAAACTCTCAACGGAGATATAAAAAATGGCAATCAAGAATGCTTACCTTCAGAAGGTTTATGACAAGGTCGTCGCCCGTGATCCGGACCAGGCCCTCTTCCACCAGGCTGTCCGCGAATTCCTCGAATCCCTCGACCCCGTCCTCGAACAGGACAAGTCTTGGGAAACCAACGGCGTGATCGACCGTCTCGTCGAACCGGAACGCGTGATTACCTTCCGCGTGCCTTGGCTCGATGACAAGGGTAACGTTCAGGTCAACCGTGGCTACCGCGTGCAGTTCAACTCCGCTATCGGTCCTTACAAGGGCGGTATCCGTCTCCGTAACGAAGTGACGCTTTCTATGCTGAAGTTCCTCGGCTTCGAACAGATCTTCAAGAACAGCTTGACCACGCTCCCCATGGGTGGTGGCAAGGGTGGTTCTGACTTCGATCCGAAGGGTAAGAGCGACAACGAAGTGATGCGCTTCTGCCAGTCCTTCATGACTGAACTCTGCAAGCACGTCGGTGCCGACACGGACGTTCCGGCTGGTGACCAGGGTACTGGCGCTCGCGAAATCGGTTACATGTTCGGTCAGTACAAGCGCATCCGCAACGAATTTGTGGGCGTTCTCACCGGTAAGGGTCTC
>JAFVGH010000036.1 GCA_017475045.1 Fibrobacter sp.
AGAATTGCCATGGATCCTATCGCCACTACGTGGCTCCAGGATGACAGGCGGGTAAATGTCGCAAATGATTGCTTCATAGCCATGACGGCCTCCATCGGTTAAAACCTGTGGAGTTTCGCCTTGTCCCTGGAAAACACGACCCCGATTTTGTATAAAAAAGGCGCAGATCGTTGCGTTTACCTAGTCGAGGCTCAGCATTGCCTAGTACGATAAACGCAAACGACCCACGCCCCGAAAGGGCGACAGAACCGCAAAAGCGGCTTGTCGAAATACGCCCAAAAGAACCGCTATAGGCGGCTCGATAAACGTATCTACGTGAGCGTTCGCCTTGTTCCCGTACTGGTGAAATTTGCTGATTTCGACTAGAGAACAAGAGCAAAAACTCTATATATTTCCAAAATAAATATAACTTTAATTTAGACAAAACGCACCAAAAATTTACAAAAGGTGCGGATTTGGGCTAAAAAAGGATATTTCGTTCTTTTAAGTGACATTTTCTAGATTCTGGGGTGTTTAACAGGGGAAAGTTTTATAGAAGAACGTTTCTTTTGGATGAAGATACAATGAAAAAGGTTGTCATTTTGAATGCGAGCCCGCGCAAAGACGGAAACATCAGCCAGATGTTAAATATCATAGGTGATACCCTGTTTGAAAAAGGCACCGAGGTAACAATCATTGATGTCTGCAAGTTGGAATTTCGCCCGTGCATTGGCTGTATGAAATGCCGCAGCGCTCACGATTGCGTGATGCCGGAGGACGATGCGAAGCGGATTTTGCGCCTGGTGCAAGAATGCGACGCCCTTGTGGTCGGTTCGCCTTGCTACTGGGGCAACATGACCGGACAACTCAAAATGCTGTTTGACCGCTGGGTTTATGGGATGATGGACCACAGCGAAAAAGGATACCCGCAACCTCTGATGAAGGGAAAGAAGGCTGTCATTGTCACGACATGCACCACCCAATGGCCATTCAACCTCATTTTCAAGCAGTCGGCGGGCACCGTCCGCGCCCTCAAGGAAATCCTTTGCTGGAGCGGATTCAAGATTGCAGGCGTGATTCAAAAAGGCGGAACCCACAAGAGTAAAGGCCTTACGCCCAAAGAAATTGCCAAATGCAAGAAAATTGCTTTGTCACTTGTTTCGCATTAAAGGTGTGAAAGCGCAATCGTGCTAAATTATTCCGCTTCGCGCTGGAGCTGCGGGATTATTTTATCAGACCATTCTTCGAAATCGCCGGCCTCGATGTGGTCGCGGGCCTGTTGCATCAGGTGCAGGTAGAAATGCAGGTTGTGGAGCGTCGATAGCGTCCAGCCAAGGGGTTCCTTTGTCTTGAACAGGTGGCGCACGTAGGCGCGGGTGTAGTTCCGGCAGCAATGGCAGCCACATTCCGGGTCCAGCGGGCGGTTGTCTTCGGCGAATTTGGCGTTCTTGTAGCGGAGCACTCCCCTGCTGGTGTACACGAGGCCGTCCTGTGCGTTCTTGGCGGGCAGAATGCAGTCGAACATGTCGACCCCGCGTTTGATGAGTTCCAGCAGGTTCCAGGGCGTGCCCACCCCCATCACGTAGCGGGCGCGGTCGGAAGGCAGTGAATCCGTGCAGAAATCCGCAATTTCGTACATGGTTTCTACAGGTTCGCCTACGGAAAGGCCGCCCATGGCGTAACCATCGGGAGCGATTTCCTCGAGGGCATCGATGGATTTTTGTCGGAGTTCCTTGTGCATGCCGCCCTGCACAATTCCGAAGAAATACTGCGGGTAATCGTGGACAGGTGGGTTTTCGCGTAGCCAATCCATCGCGCGCTTTGTCCAGGCCAGCGTGTAGTCGAGCGATTGAGACGCCTCCTCGACGGTGCTCGGGTAAGGCGTGCATTCGTCAAAGGCCATGATGATATCGGCCCCGATTTCGCGCTGGGCCTTCATCACCGATTCCGGAGTGAACATGTGGCGCGAGCCGTCCAGATGGCTATGGAATTCCACGCCCTCTTCGGTAATGTGGCGCA
>JAFVGH010000008.1 GCA_017475045.1 Fibrobacter sp.
CCCGAACGTGTTCAAGAACTGCGGCATCGATTCCGAGAAGTACACGGGCTTTGCATTCGGCTTCGGTCTCGACCGTATCGCCATGCTGCGCCACGCGATTCCGGAAATCGGTTTGCTGACCAGCAACGACCAGAGATTCCTCTCCCAGTTCTAAGCGATATAAATGCGCTGATGGCGCCAAAGAAAAAAGCGGGTCGCAAAACCCGCTTTTTTTTATACTCCATTTTGTTCAGATTACTTCAGGAACCAATAGGAAATGTCGATCTGGAAACGGAGCGGACGGTAATCTGCGTTTTCCATGGGTTCCAGCAGACCGTATGTTGTGCGGCAGCTGAATTCAAGACCGAACCACATGGTGTAACCGAATCCAGCGGAAAGGCCCATCTGGAAAGTGTTCCAGGTCTCAATATCGTCCCAATTGAGGTCGTCACCAATAAGGTCTTCACTATAGGTCTTGGAAACCACATTGAAGCTTAAGTCTAGACCGGCTTCAGCAAAGAAGCCGCGGGTGAAGTTGAATCTTGCAAGGACCGGTGCGTTCAGGTACATGAGCAGGTGCCCGTGATCCAGTTCATTCTTGCCAGAACCTTCTGTCCAGGAATAGATGTGTGCCATGAAATCTACGCCTGTACGCAGGGCGAGCTTCTCGCTAAAGTGGTACAGCAGGTCTACGCCTGCGGCATAGCCGTCGGAAACGTTTTCGTCAGAGAAGTATTTGGAGTTGTCACCGACCATTCCTTCAGATTGGTAAGAAATGCGGGCGCCAATACCTAGGCCCTGTGCAAAGGTAGCCGATGCCAAAATGCTAAGCATGGCGATGAAGATGATCTTTTTCATTTTAGCCCTCCTTGAATAGAATTCTAGTTACAGCGGTGGAAATCGTCTTCCACGCGGATAATGTCGTCTTCACCGGTGTATTCGCCCACCTGGACTTCCACGATGACCAGCGGGAGCTTGCCCTCGTTCTGCAGGCGGTGTACTGTTCCGGCAGGGATGTAGGTAGACTCGTTAGGACGTACCAGGAAAACCTTGTCGCCAACGGTACAGGTGGCTGTACCGCTTACCACCACCCAGTGTTCCGAGCGGTGCAGGTGCTTCTGCAGGCTGAGGCGCTTGCCGGGCTTTACCACGATGCGCTTCATCTTGTAGCTTTCAGAAGATTCCAGCACGGAGTAGGTTCCCCAGGGACGGTTCACCGTCTGGGGCACGCTTACCAGGTCGCTGCCTTTTTCTTTCAGTTTTTCAACCACCTGCTTCACCTTTTGGCTGCTCTTGCGCGGGGCCACCAACAGGGCGTCGGGGGTGTCCACAATAAGCATGTCGTTCAGGTCGATGGTGGCGATGGTCCGCTGGCTTCCCATTACCAGGGAATCCTTGGTGCCTACGGCGATATGGCGGGGGTTTACGTTGTTGCCGTTTTCGTCGTGCGGGTACTCGCCATAAAGACTGTCAAAGCTGCCCAGGTCGCTCCAGCCGATGTCGCTGGGTACAACCTTCACCTTGGAAGACTTTTCCATCACGGCGTAGTCGATGGAATTGCTGGGGATGGCCATCATGTCTTCTAGAGCGATGCGGATAGGTTCGCCCTTTTCCTTGTTGGAACGGTCTAGGGCAATCTTTGCCGCATTCAGAATGTCTGGAGAGTACTTCTTCAGCTCGTCCAGGAATGTCTTTACCTTGAAGCAGAAGATGCCGCTGTTCCAGTAGAAGTTTCCTGCCAGCAGGTACTTCTCGGCGGTAGCCAGGTCAGGCTTTTCCACAAAGCGCTTCACGTCTTCGCCGTCGGCCTCGATATAGCCGTAGCCCGTTTCGGGGCTTGTTGGCGTGATGCCGAAGGTTACCAGGTTCCCTGCCTGGGCCAATTCCTCGGCCCGGAGCAGAACCTTCTTGTACTCATCTTTCTTGCGAATCACGTGATCGGAAGGAGAGACGAGGACAATTTCGTTGGCGTCGAGGGTCAGGCAGGCTAGCGCAATGGCGGGAGCCGTATTCCGGCCTACGGGTTCCAGAAGGAATTTGCTGCCCTTCATCTTTTCGGCTTCCAGCTGGTCCTTGGCCAAGAAGAACTGGTCGGCGTTGCTTACGATAAACTGGGCCGAGCAGACGGCAGAGTTGGTCTTGACCGTCTTTCTGAAAAGGGACTGCCCATCAAAAAGGGGCGCGAACTGCTTGGGCATCAGAGAACGGCTCACTGGCCAAAGGCGCGTTCCGCTACCACCGCATAGAATAAGGTTAATCATGTTAAGTCATTCCTTATCTTTTGGTGATATCGTCCTTGACGATATAGGTGTTATGCGTAGCTAGCAGGCCGTAGTAGACTGTCTGGACCGACGGGAGAATCAAGCTGATGAGGCGGTTCCAGGTGGCGAGTCCGGAAGCGTCTACGTACACGATATCGTGGGCGTCTAGATCGAACCGTTCTGCCATTGCAAGGGCCATAGCATTCTTAGCATTTAGATGGAAAACGTCTATCCGTTTGTCTGACGTGTTGCGAATGACGTAGATGGACCGTGAAGAGGCGTTTACGGCCTGAAGACCGCCTGCTACAGACAGAGCTTCTACCAAGTTCACCTTTCCGTTAAGTAGATCCACAAGGCCCACCTTCTGGACTTCACCCATTACGTAGGCGCGATTTTCACGCTGGGTTTGAGTTAGTGCGGGGACGTATAACTGGTCATCCGGCTTTAGAAGCATTTTGTCCAAGGGAAGATCCTTCTGGAAAGCTTCTAGATAATTGATGTTATAAACCTTGTTGCCACGACGAAGCTGTACTCTGGCAGGATCTGCGTATTGGTTGAATCCGCCAGCTTCCGCTATGGCCATAGGAATAGTCATGGGAACTTCAGAGAAGAATGCGTAGCCAGGTTTTTTTACTTCACCGGATACTACAGCCTTTAGACTGTTGTATTCGGATACGCGCACGTCTACCTGGGGGTCATTGAGAATCTTGTCGGATAGACGCTTGGTAATTTCTAGCCTGAGTTCCTGGGCCGTAAGACCTGCCGCCTGGAGTTCTCCGGCATAGGGGTAGAACAACTTTCCGTCGGTGGTCACTTTCTGGCCTGCAGGCTGGTATTGACCCATGGGGGAGGTGAGCTCCGGATGTTCCCAGACAACCACTTGGACCATATCCAGGGGACCGATGCGATATTCTAGCTTCGGCAAGGAGTCAACAATCAGATCGGCGAGGTCTCCAAAGGAGGATGTGGTGTCTCCACCGGGAGCAGCCTTGATATCCGTACCGAAATCCCCCTCGTCTATGGAGTGGAGATACACGGAAATGCCGTTGTATTCCGATGAGTCACTAGGTTCAGACATTCTCATTTGCGGTGCAAAGAAGCAACCGTTCAACATGAGAGTCGCAGAAGCCAACAACAAATACTTCATCTTTTTCATGTTCTTTTCAGGTCTAAGCCTGCCCTTCACTTTCCTTGATTTTCTTGACCCAGTAGGGAGTCAATTTTGAAATAAAATTCCAAGCCAGCACAAACGCGTTCTCTGGTCTACGGTAGGGGTCCGGGATATCTACCTGGACACTTTCACCATAGCGGAAGACTTTGCCCTCTGTCCAGGGATACTTGCGTAGAATTTCCTGCTTGTGACCGTTCTCCATGACCAGAATCAAATCAGCCCACTTGAGGATGTCCATGTTGATTTGTCTTGCATGGTGGGCACTCATGTCTACACCATGTTCCAAAGCGATTTTCTGACTTAATTCGTGGGCCGGATGATCTACAAGGGCCCCAAGGCCCGCACTCATCACGTTGAAACCTTCGCCCAACTCCTTTTTCAGGAGGTATTCTCCCGTGGGACTACGACAGATATTTCCGGTGCAAACTACTAGAATATTTTTCATCGTATGTAATGATAGAAAAAAAGAGTTAATCCGAATACTGAATTACAAATCAAACGCGAAGCCCAAGTCCTTCAGGAGAGGGTTCTTTGTGTCTTTTTCTGAAAGAAGCGGCTCAAAACCATTGCCCACCGGCCATTTGATGCCGATTTCAGGGTCATTCCACATGAGGCCGCCTTCGTCCTTGGGGTCATAGAGGCGGGTGCACTTATACACAAATGCCGCTGTTTCGCTAAGGACAACAAACCCGTGGGCGAATCCTTCGGGAATATAAAGTTGGTTTTTCTTTTCGGCAGAAAGGGTAACGCCTTCCCACTTGCCAAACGTGGGGCTTCCTTTGCGCAGGTCTACAGCCACGTCAAAGACTTCACCTTCGATAACGCGAACAAGCTTGCCTTGTGGATTTTTCTTTTGAAAATGGAGTCCTCGGAGCACACCCTTCTTAGAACGTGATTCGTTATCCTGCACAAAGGTCACATTGAGGCCGGCGGCATCAAATTCGCCCTTGTTGTAGGTTTCCATGAAGTAGCCGCGCTGGTCGCCAAAGACCGTCGGTTCCACAATGGTCACGCCCTCAATGGATGTTTTGATGAAATTGAATTTACCCATTTTTCAATTACCTGTTCTTGTACATCGTTTCGTAATACTTTTCGTAGTCGCCGCTGGTGATGTTGTCCAGCCATTCCTGGTTGTCCAGGTACCAGCGCACCGTTTTCTCAATGCCTTCCTCGAATTGAAGCGAAGGTTCCCAGCCCAGTTCCTTTTGGAGCTTGGTAGAATCGATGGCGTAGCGGGCATCGTGACCTAGACGGTCGGTCACGTAGGTGATGAGGTTCATGTCCTCGCCTTCCGCACGGCCTAGGAGCCTGTCGACAGTCTTGATTACGACCTTGATGATGTCGATGTTCTTCCATTCGTTGAAGCCACCGATGTTGTATGTTTCGGCAATCTTTCCGTTATGGAAAATCACGTCAATGGCGCGGGCATGGTCTTCCACGAAGAGCCAGTCGCGTACATTCTCGCCCTTGCCGTAAACCGGCAGCGGTTTCTTGTGGCGGATGTTGTTGATGAAAAGCGGAATCAGTTTTTCGGGAAACTGGTACGGACCGTAGTTGTTAGAGCAGTTTGTCACGATGGTCGGCATGCCGTAGGTGTCGTGGAACGCGCGCACAAAGTGGTCGGAACCCGCCTTGGAGGCGGAATACGGAGAGTGCGGCGTGTATTTCGTCGTCTCGTAAAAGAAATCGTCTCCATATGCTAGATGATGTTCGCTGGAGCTTGCCGTCGTGGTGAACGGGGGTGTGATGCCTTCCGGGTGGTTCATCTTGAGCGCACCGTAAACTTCGTCCGTTGAAATATGGTAGAAACGCTTGCCTTCGTACTTTTCCGGCAAGGATTCCCAGTAGAGTTTCGCGGCCTGCAAAAGCGAGAGAGTTCCCATCACGTTCGTCTTTGCGAAAGTAAACGGGTCCTTGATGGAACGGTCCACATGGCTTTCGGCAGCCAGATGGATGATGCCGTCCACTTTTTCGTCTTGCATGAGCTTGTAGAAGGCGTCGAAGTCGCAGATATCCATCTTCACGAACTTGTAGTTCGGCTTGTCTTCGATGTCCTTGAGGTTTGCAAGGTTGCCTGCATAGGTGAGCTTGTCGAGGTTGATAATCTTGTATTCGGGATACTTGTTTACGAATAGGCGCACGACATGGCTACCAATAAAGCCTGCTCCACCTGTGATGACAATAGAACGCTTCATAGGTTAATACCTTATCTTTCCTTCCGCAACTTTGCGCAGATGTTGACCATAGGGGGACTTTCCGTACTTTGCCGCAGATTCCAGAAGCTTTTCCTTGCTAATCCAGCCGTTTCTGTAGGCGATTTCTTCAATGGCGCTAATCTGGATTCCCTGGCGGTTTTCTACCATCTTCACAAATTCGCCCGCTTCGATGAGACTGTCCATGGTTCCGGTGTCCAGCCAGGCAAATCCGCGTCCCAGCAGTTTCACGTCCAGTTCACCCTTGTCCAGGTAGGTCTTGTTCAAGTCCGTAATTTCCAGTTCACCGCGGGCACTGGGCTTCTGGGCTTTCGCAAATCCCGAAACCCGATTGTCATAAAAGTACAGGCCGGTGACGGCGTAGTTGCTCTTGGGCTCTTTCGGCTTTTCTTCCACTGAAATGACCTTGCCGGAATCGTCGAACTCTACCACGCCAAAACGTTCGGGGTCTTCTACGTAGTAGCCGAACACGCTGGCACGACCGTTCTGTTCTGCGTTCTTCACGGCCTCTTTCAAAAGGCGGCTGAAGCCATTGCCGTAAAAGATGTTGTCTCCCAGCACCATGGCGCAACAGTCGTTTCCGATAAATTCTTCGCCCAAGATAAAGGCTTGGGCAAGTCCGTCAGGGCTAGGTTGCACCTTGTAGCTCAGGTTCAATCCCATAGCGGAACCATCGCCGAGCAAGCGCTCAAAATTCGGTAAGTCTGTGGGAGTGGAAATGATGAGGATATCCCGGATACCCGCAAGCATCAGTGTAGAAAGCGGGTAATAAATCATGGGCTTGTCGTAAACAGGCAAAAGCTGCTTACTGGTGACCATGGTCAACGGGTAAAGCCTAGTACCGGAACCTCCGGCGAGAACGATTCCTTTCATAAAGGATAAAATAGTTATCTTTTGGCCCCATGACCGAGCCGAACAAGACCACTCTCAAGGATTTCTTCGCAAAACTCGCTGCAAACGCTGCGAAAAGCAACGGTGTGCCCGCTTCCGAAGACATTCTGGAAGCTTTCATGGAATGGGCGGAGTCTCGCGAGACGGTGCTTTACCCGGCCCAGGAAGAGGCTATTCTTGAACTTTTGGACGGCAAGAACGTTATCTTGAATACGCCTACGGGTTCCGGGAAATCCATGGTAGCCTTGGCTCTCCATTTCGATAGTCTGGTTCATGGGCGCAAGAGCGTTTACACGTGTCCCATCAAGGCCCTGGTGAATGAAAAATGGATGGCCCTCTGCAAGGAATTCGGGCCCGAAAACGTGGGGCTTTCCACTGGCGACGCAACAGTAAACCATGATGCCCCCATTTTGTGCTGCACGGCAGAAATTCTCGCCAACATGGCCCTCAACGAGGGAGAAAAACTCGACATCATGGATGTGGTGATGGACGAGTTCCATTATTATTCCGACAGGGAACGTGGTGTGGCTTGGCAGATTCCTCTCCTGACCCTTCCGCAGAGCAGATTCCTGCTGATGAGTGCCACCATAGGCGCTACGGAATTCTTTGAACGCGAAATGACAAAGCGAACGGGCAGGGAATCAGTGACGGTGCGTTCCTCTCAGAGGCCAGTTCCCCTGGATTTCAGTTACAGCACCACCGAAATTTCTACCGAAGTGCAGAAACTGGTGAATGAGGGTAAGGCTCCCGTTTATGTGGTCCATTTTACCCAGGCCGCTGCCGCTACCAATGCCCAGAACTTCATGAGCCTGGATCTTTGCACCAAAGAAGAAAAACAGGCCATCAACGAGGCTATCAAGGAGGTCCGTTTCAGCAGCCCCTACGGCCCCGAAGTCAAGCGGTGGCTCAAGCAGGGTATCGGGCTTCACCATGCCGGACTTTTGCCCAAGTACCGAATCCTCTGCGAGAAGCTTGCCCAGAAAGGTTTGCTCAAAGTGATCTGCGGAACCGATACTCTTGGCGTCGGCGTAAACGTTCCCATCCGCACGGTGCTCTTTACGCAGCTTTGCAAGTACAGCGGTGACAAGACCGCGATTTTAACCGCTCGCGATTTTCACCAGATTGCAGGTCGCGCCGGCCGAAAGGGCTTTGACAACATTGGCTACGTGGTGGCCCAGGCTCCCGAGCATGTCATTGAGAACCTAAAACTAGAAGCCAAGAGCCGCCAGACCGGCAAGAAATTCCAGAAGCGTAAGCCTCCCGAACACGGCTACGTTCCCTTCGATGAAAGCACATATAAGCGCCTGATTGCCGCCGCTCCCGAGCCTCTCACCTCCAGCTTCCGCGTAGATCACGGGATGCTCCTGAACATCTTGAGCCGAGAAACTGACGGCTGTCGCGCCATGCGGAACCTGCTCAAGGACTGCCACGAAAGTGCCGCCAACAAGAAGCTGTTACAACACCGATCTTTCCAGCTGTTCCGAAGCCTTGTAGAAAAGAAAATTGTGGAGTTCGTAAAGCCTGTGGCACCTGGCTATAGCCACCTGCGGGTCAACTTGGATTTACAAGATGACTTCGCCATGAACCAGCCACTTTCTCTTTATCTGGTGGATACCTTGCCGAAGCTGGACAGGGAAAGTCCTGAATATGCATTGGATGTAATAACCCTGTGCGAATCCATCGTGGAAAATCCCGATGTCATTCTCCGCATTCAGCAGAACAAGGCCCGCAATGCCCGCCTGGACGAGCTCAAGGCCCAGGGCATGGAATTCAACCAGCGCATGGAAGAAATCGAGAAGGTGGAATACCCCAAGCCACTTCGGGATTTTATCTACGACACTTACAACGCCTTTGCCGAAGTCCATCCGTGGGTGGACGTGAATGTGGAGCCCAAGAGCATTGTCCGCGAGATGTTCGAAAACTTCAGCACCTTCAGCGGGTACGTGAAACAGTACGGCCTGCAGCGTATGGAAGCGATTCTGCTCCGCCATCTGAACTACGTGTACAAGGTCTTGAGCCAGACCGTTCCCGACGGCTACAAGAACGATGAACTCCGGGAAATGGAAGACTACCTGGGCGACATGATTCGTCGCACCGACTCGAGCCTTTTGGAAGAATGGGAAAAGATGGCCCACCCCGAAGACTACCAGAAACGCCTGGAAGCAGGTCTCACCGAAGACGAAGCCGAAAAGGCATTCGGTGCCGACAAGGCCGCCGCCGATATCACCTACGACAAGAAACGGTTCCTCGGCATGGTACGCCAGCGCATCTTCCAGATTATGGGGTGCCTTGCCAAGCAGGACTTTGCTGCAGTTCTGGACAGTCTTGCCGACGACCTTGCTGAAGGGGAGATGCTCACAGACGGTACGGGAAAGCCCTGGACCGAAAATTCCCTAATGGAAATTATGGCCGCCTACACCGCCGAGCACCACAGGTTCCGCCTAGACGTAGAAGGCCGTTCGCTACGCCACACCATCGTCACCTACGAGGGCAATACCATGCATGTACAGCAGATGCTCCAGGACGAAGAGGATTTCAACGACTGGAGTATCAATTTCGAACTGAATTTAGTTGATTGTGGTGAAGCTGGCGTGCCTCTCTTAAAGATGACCCGAATCGGGGAAGCGTAGCCACACTTTGTCATGGCGGACTTGATCCGCCATCGCCTTTTTTTTCTAATGTTAAAGAAATGATTTAGGAGTGGATAAATGCGTCTGTTTGCTTTTTTGATCGCCTTTGCCGTTGCCATGCCCTTTGCCTACGATGGCGACATGGACACCTACCACGAAGTCAAGGAAGAACTGTCCCTTGTTCGGGACGGCTACCTCAGCGCCATCAACCTGGCCATGGACGACGCCCAGGCCCACGATCCCGAAGGCTGGTTCAAGGTCCGAGACCAGGGGGAGTATGCGGAATGGGAAGACTTTGACTATGTGGCTCCGGAATTGGAGCATTTCAAGCTCACCGAGATTCCCTACGGATTCCAGTTCAAGGGCCGTCATGGCGCCTATGTTATGGATGTAAAGATCAAGGTGGTTACCCGTGATTCCGACGTCTTTTACGATATCCAGTACCAGAAGGGCACAAACGCCCCGGCCAAGGAAGTCATAGAAGAAGTCTTCAAGAACGACCGCAAGGTCTTTTATGATTCCAAGACTCCCTGCACCCGCGAAGCCGTCACCTGCGTTGGCGAATACAGCAAGGGTACCCTCGGAACTCTGAAAAAGAAGAAGTCCAAGTAGCCTTTATGAAAAGAGCTGCTGCTAAAGATTCTTCGGTAGAAAGCCGGATTCAGGAGGCCCTGTTCCGCGCTCAGGACCTGAAGTTCAAGGCCTTTCATAGCAAACTGATTCCCACGATTCCCGCAGATACAGTCATCGGCGTGCGGACTCCGGAACTGCGCCGTATTGCGAAGGATTTCGGCTCTGACTCGGACACTGAAAAATTCCTGGCAAAACTCCCGCACAAGTACTACGACGAGAACCAGGTCCATTCCTTTATCCTGTCGGGCATCAAGGACTTTGACGAATGCCTTCGCCAGGTGGAAAACTTCTTGCCCTTCGTAGACAACTGGGCCACCTGCGACCAGATGCGGCCCAAGGTCTTGGGCAATACATCGGAACACCGTGAGCGTCTGCTGAAATCGATAAAGCTTTGGATGCAGGGCAAGCTTGCCTCCGGTAAGTGTGTCCAGGATGACACCTACGTGGTGCGCTTTGGAATCGAGATGCTGATGACCTACTTTCTGGACAAGGATTTCGATCCGGCCTACTTGAATAAGGTTGCCGCCATTCGCCGTGAAGATTACTATGTGAAGATGATGGTGGCCTGGTATTTTGCCACGGCACTAGCCAAGCAGTACGAGACTACCTTGCCCTTTATTCAGGGCCGAAAGCTGGAGCCTTGGACCCACAACAAGGCTATCCAGAAGGCCATCGAAAGCTACAGGATCACCCCTGAGCAAAAGACGTACCTAAAAACGCTGAAAGTGTAGCTTCATACGTCATTCCGGCCTCCGAGCCGGAATCTCCTTTTATGTTCCCTTGGGGTTTTGTAAACTTTTTTCTATATTCGGGCGCGAAAAAATTGTATTTCCCAAAGGAAAAAGTATGAGCAAGGATTTGAAGGAACAGGCGCTTGAATACCACGCCATGGGCAAACCCGGCAAGATCGAAATCGTGCCCACCAAGCCCCACAGCACCCAAACAGACTTGGGTCTCGCATACACTCCGGGCGTGGCCGCTCCCTGCCTTGAAATCGAGAAGGACAACAACCTGGCCTACGAATACACCGGCAAGGGCAATTTGGTGGCGGTGATCAGTAACGGTACCGCCGTGCTCGGCCTCGGGGACATCGGAGCCCTGGCGGGCAAGCCCGTGATGGAAGGTAAGGCCCTCCTCTTCAAGATCTACGCCGGCATCGATGTGTTCGACATCGAAATCAACGAGAAGGACCCCAAGAAGTTCATCGAGATCGTGAAGGGAATTGCCCCGACCTTCGGCGGTATCAACCTGGAAGACATCAAGGCCCCGGAATGCTTTGAAATCGAGGACACCCTCAAGGAACAGCTGGACATCCCCGTGATGCACGACGACCAGCACGGAACGGCCATCATTTCTTCGGCCGGCCTTCTGAACGCCATCGAAGTGGCTGGCAAGAACATCCGCGAAGTCAAGATGGTGGTGAACGGCGCCGGTGCCGCCGCCTGTGCCTGTACCCGCCTGTACCTTTCCCTCGGTCTCAAGAAGGAAAACTTGGTCATGTGCGATAGCAAGGGCGTTATCCGCAAGGATCGCAAGGGCCTTACCGAAGCCAAGGCCTTCTTCGCCACCGACCGCACCGATATCGAGACTTTGGCCGATGCCATGAAGGGTGCCGACGTGTTCGTGGGCCTTTCCAAGGGTAACATCCTCAGCCGCGAAATGATCCGCAGCATGGCGGACCAGCCCATCGTTTTCGCCTTGGCAAACCCCACTCCCGAAATCAGCTACGAAGAAGCCATGGCCAGCCGTGGCGACCTGATTTTTGCCACAGGCCGTAGCGACTACCCCAACCAGGTGAACAACGTTATCGGCTTCCCCTATATCTTCCGTGGGGCTTTGGATGTGCGTGCCACCTGCATTAACGAACACATGAAGCATGCCGCCGTGCGTGCCATTGCCGCCCTAGCGCACCAGCCGGTGCCCGATGTGGTGAACATTGCCTACAACGCACAGCGCTTTACCTTTGGTAAGGAATATCTGATCCCGAAGCCCCTGGATCCGCGCTTGCTGACAGACGTTTCTATCGCCGTGGCCAAGGCTGCTATTGAAAGTGGCGTGGCCCGCAAGCCTATTACCGATTGGGATGCCTACTATGACCGCCTCCGTGACATGATGGGCTACGACAACAAGCTCATCCGTCAGTTCAGCGATACCGCCCGCAGTAACCCGAAACGCGTGGTGTTTGCCGAGGGCGACAACCTCAACATGCTCAAGGCTGCCGTACAGGCGAAGCTCGAAGGTGTCGCGCACCCGATTCTGCTGGGCAACGCCGAACGCATCCAGATGATGGCGAACAAGGAGCAGCTGGATCTTACGGGCATCAAGATTGTGAACCCCCGCTCTCCCGAAGAATTCGAACGCCGCCGCAAGTATGCGGGCATTTACGCCGAAGAGAATGGCCGCAACGGCGTTACCTTCGACGAGGCCCGCGACGACATGTTCGAGCCCAACCACTTCGGCATGATGATGGTGAAGACAGGCGATGCCGATGCGTTCATTACGGGCGGTTACTCCAAGTACAGCGAGACCATTGAACTTGCTAAGGAAATCATTGGCATCCGCGAAGAATACAAGCACTTCGGTGCCATGCACATTCTGAGCACCCGTAAGGGAACCTTCTTCTTGGCAGACACCCTGGTGAACCGCGACCCTGACGCTGAAACGCTGGTGGATATCGTGAAGCTCACTCACGATGCCGTGAAGTTCTTTGCCCACGAGCCGGTGATGGCAATGCTTAGCTACGCCAACTTCGGCTCCGATAAGGGTGCCGCCCGCGGAACATCTAATACGGCCCGCGAAGCAGTGAAAATCCTCCACGAAAAGTATCCTGAATACGCTATCGACGGCGAAATGCAGGTGAACGTGGCCCTGGACAAGGAACTGCGCGATACCAAGTACCCTTTCAACAAGCTGAAGGGGCAGACCGTCAATACGCTTATCTTCCCGTGCCTCTCTTCGGCAAACACCACCTGCAAGATGCTTCTGGAAATGGGCGTTGGCGAATCCATCGGTCCTGTACAGATGGGCCTGAACAAGCCGGTACACTTTACCGACTCCGACGCCTCCGTTCACGACATCTTCAACCTGACCGTGGCCGCCGTCATCGACGCCATCGTTCAGGAAAAGAAGGACGAAGAGAAGGATCGTAGAAAGTACGACCGGATCTGGTAGCTAGTAACTCAGCTTTTCCGTCGAGCCTTCCTTGAAGCTGCCCAGACGGTACACGAAATCGCAGTAGCTCTGCAACTCTTTCAAGGCTTCTACCACCAGCGGGTCCTTGGGGCTCCCCTCAAAGGACAGGTGGAAGATGTATTCCCAGGGGCGATCCGGGTGGGGCCTGCTCTCGATGCGGGTCAGGTTCAGGTTACGCTTGGCAAAGCAGCCCAGGGCCGCATGGAGCGCTCCGGACTTTCCGGAATCGTTCAGCATGAACAGGAGCGTCGTCTTGATGGTGGCATTATCAGCCCCGGCGGCAGACAGGTCTACCGCCACCTTTTGGATAGCGTAGAAACGTGTGAAGTTCACACCCTTTAGGTTCTCGATACCTTCGGCCAGAATGTCCAGGCCGTAGAACTTGGCGGCATAGGCACTGGCGATGGCGCCGAGAGTCTTGTCTCCGCGCTTGGCCACTTCTTCGGCACTGCCGGCGGTATCGTAGAATGCCACGCTTTCAATACCGGGATTGCGTCCGAAGAATCGGCTGCACTGGGCAAGACCCTGGGGGTGGCTCAGCACCTTCTTCAGGTCTCCGAGTTTCACTCCGGGCAGGGCGCACAGGGTATGGGAAATCTGGAGCTTCACCTCTGCAACGATAGGCAGGCGCCACTTGTATAGCAGGTCGTAGTTCTCGTAGATAGAGCCTGCTGTAGAATTCTCGATGGGAATTGCACCCCCGTCTACCACGCCGGTCTCGATGCTCTGGAAAATCTCGCCGAAGGTGTCCATAGGCACCACCTCGATATCGTTTCCGAACAAATGATAAGCGGCACTTTCGCTATAGGCCCCGCGGCGGCCCTGGAATGCAATTTTTTTCATATGAGAAAAGATAGAAAGTTCTAACCACTAATTCCACACTCCACATTCCACATTTCTATTTAAACCTTCTCGCCCCTTGGTACTTTGGACGCCAGTAGTTGTCGCTCATGGGCGAAATCATTACGCCCTTGCTGGAGCTGGCGTGGGTAAAACGGTCGCCTTTCAGATAAATTCCCACGTGGTCGATTTTCCAGAAACTGCCAAAAAACACCAGGTCCCCTTCTTGCAGGCTTCCGCGGCTCACGGAACTTCCGCGGCTGTCGTCGTACATCTGGCCTGCGTTATGGGGTAGGCTTATGCCGTAATGGGTCTTGTAGAGTTGCATCACGTAGCCGGAACAGTCGGTTCCTGATTTGGAACTGCCCCCATAAACGTAGGGAGTGCCAATCCAGGATTTGGCCAGCTGTTCCAATGAAGAACTGGATGCCTGCCTGGGGGCGTTTTCCTGGGCCATCTTGGCGGTGGCCGCCTGTTTGGTGGCTCCGGCACTGGTCTGCTTGTTCGATGGCTCTCTGCTAGGTGCCTTTGCCGTAGATGCTTTCGCATTGGTGCCAGATTCTGCCCTTGCTGTCGATGTGGACGCACTTGGTGCGGGCTTGTAGCCCCCGATACTCCTGTCGTAGCCGGTGCGCACGGGGAATGTGCAGCCGCATAGGGCTAGGCATAGGCCGGCTAGCGAAACTCCGGCAAAAATTTTGGCGAAAGGAGACATCAAACGAAAGGTAGTTAATGTAGTTACCACCAACAAAAAAGCCTCCCTTGTGGGAGGCCTTTTAATTGTTTTGGTCCTAATTCAGATTAGAACATGTACCAAGTCAGGTAGGCTCTGGTCACGAATCCGAGGTCCAGCCAGGAGGTTGTACCCTGGTCAACCACATCGTAAGACCAGTAGTCAAATCCCAAACCGACCTTTCCGTTCAAGGTCAAGCCCTTAATCAGTTCAGCTTCGGCACCGGCCAGGACGTTGAAACGGAGTCTGACAACAGAAACGTCGCTCAACTTGCCGTTGAAGTTTGCACCGGCATCACCAAGAGCGGTTCTGGGGCTGGGAGACGAGAACAGGAATTCACCACCGGCGGAGAAGGGCAGGAATGCCGTGGGCATCAAGTAGTCAAAGCCCACACCGACAGCGATATCGGTATAGTTATCGGAATACGATTGTTCGTCACCAGTCTTCGGCTTGAAAGTGGTTTCACCATGGTGCCACAGGCCGATCAAGCCAGCAACTTCGATGCTTGCAGTAGGCTTGAACACCAAGCGGATGATGGATTCTTCTTTCAGGGTTCCAACCAGATCAACACCAATTCCAAAGAAGGGCGTGTCGCCAGACTTCTTGGCGGCCTTCTTCTTTTCAGCCTTCTTGGCCACAGGAGCGGCTTCCTCTTCCTCTTCCTCTTCTTCGTAGGCAGGGGCCTTGGTCACCTTGGCAGGGGCTTCATCTTCTTCATATTCTTCTTCGTCCTGAGCATAGCCGTAGCTGCAAAGAGCCAGAGCAATGACAGCGGAAAGGAATATCTTCTTCATGTACATTCTCCTTGTAGAGGTTTTTGTGTTAATTCGTCCCTAATTATAAAAAAAGTTTACGGAAGTGTCAATAAATTCACCAATCCATCGAAACCTTCGCCACCAGGAACCGCCTGGAAACTTCGTCCAATTTGGCCGGATCTATGGAAATTCCAAGAATTCCAGCGAAAATCACAAAAGGACTGGCCGTGGTGCCCTGGTCGTTGCATTTCACCTTGATGTACAGCGTTCCCTCTTGGTTTTCGATAGACAAGACATGCTGGTTCAGGTCTATTTCTTGCCCACGGTGGTTTGTGACAATGGGGAAGCTCTTGCTTTCGAACCGTTCCATCAGGTCGGCGGGAATGGTTTCGGGCTTGTAGCGGTAGGTCATGGACTTGGGGAAATGCTTGGAGAGCTTCTCCTGCAGGGGCTCTATATTCACGACTTCCATGCCACGGGGGAATGGCCTGCTCAGTTCAGCCATCAGGCTCGGCAGGTTTTCAGGGCTCAGGTCCAGGGGCTTCAAAAGTTCTACGCTGATCAGCTCGCAGTAGGTTTCCATACCGAGAGGGAGCGCCCCCATGTTCACGATTTTCGGTTTGGGGCTGAACCCCTCGCTGAATTTTACCGGGATGCCTGCGCACAGGAAGGTTCGCTCGAAAAAGCTGAGCATGTTGTGGTGGGGGAGGAACCTGCTGAGGCCAGTCTTCTTGAAGGTAATCTTGTACTTGAAGCTTTCCGTCTTTTTCGGTCGGCGATCAATCACCAGCTTCTTGATTTCTTCGGGAGTACGGCTGGGCGCCTTGTGGCGTACGGGGTCGTCGGCCAACTTGATTTCGGCTCCGAATCCCGGTATGCCGCACTTTTGGCAATCGCCCCACTTGCAGTTGGGCACGGGTTCGCTGTTCGGGTCAAAGGCCTTTTCCCACTCCCGGCGCAGATATTGCTTTGTGGTGCCAGCGTGGATAAAGTCCCAGGGGAACACTTCGTTTTTTTCGCGTTCACGGTATACCCAGCTGGTATCGTAACCCGTCTTCTGCCACACTGCTTCCCACTTGGCAAAGTCGAATCGGTAGCTATCGCTTTCAAAGATGATCCCCTGCTTGTAGGCTTCGTAGATGACGGGGGCGAGGCTACGGTCGCCTCTGCTGTAGATGGCTTCCAAAAAACTCGTTTCCCAGGCGGCCCAGTTGATTTTCACGTTGGGGTGCTTGAAGAACTTTTCCCGCACAAAACGAATATGCCCAAGGGCCGTTTCCTTGTCCATGAAGGGGGCCCACTGGAGGCCTGTAAACGACTTGGGAATGAGAATCCCGATACTGACCGCTATCTGGATTCCTCTATTGTATTTGCGCCCTATCTTAACGAGATTAAAGATGAGGTCACAGAAGGCCTGCATATCCTCTTCATTCTCGGTGGGGAACCCGATCATGGTGTAGAGCTTGATCTTGTTGAACCCGCTGCTGAAGGCGTGCTCGGCCGCATCGTACATGTCCTGGTCGCTGATGGTCTTGTTGATCATCTTGCGGATGCGTTCGGAGCCCGTCTCGGGCGCGAAGGTGGCGCTGCGTCCCCCCTTTAAGGCGGCAATCTTTCCGGCGAGGGTCTGTCCGAAACTGTTCACTCGGATGCTCGGGAGGCTTACGTCCACGGTATCGAAGAAGGGGTCGTCAATGATAGAGTCGGTAAGGGCTTCCACCGGCTTGTAGTCGGCGGTAGAAAGGGAGAGTAGCCCCAGTTCCCGTTCGCCGGTGGCCTGGATTCCGGCCTTTGCAATGTCCAGAACGTCGTCGGGGTTCAGCTCGCGGCAGGGTCGGTACCAGATGCCCGCCTGGCAGAAACGGCACCCTTGTGCACAACCACGCATAACCTCTACGCTGAAGCGGTTGTGCACCAGCTGCATGTTGGCGATCAGGTTCTTGACGGGGTAGTCCTTGGGGTCCATGACCGGAATGAACAGACGGCGAACCCCGTTGGTGGTGGCGTAGGCGCCGGTGGCAGGTTCCGCCGGCACAATCACGCCGAATTCGTTCTTCACGACCGGGCGTAAGCTCGGCACGTACACGCCGTCAATTTTGGAAAGATTTTCAAGAATTTCGGCGCGCTTGAGTCCCGCTTTGCGGCCCTCGCCTACGCACCGCAAAAAGTCAATCATGACTTTTTCCCCGTCGCCTATCATAAAAGCGTCAAAGAAGTCGGCGACGGGCTCGGGGTTTGCCATAGAGGGCCCGCCCGCCACAACGATGGGGTCATTCTCTTGCCGGTCCTTCTGCCACGCCGGAATGCGGGCCAGCTCCAGCACGTAGGGCACGTTGGTAAAGTTCAGCTCCGTCTGGAGCGTCATGCCCACCACCTCGAAATCCCGCACCGGCGTGTAGGTCGCATAGCTGTACAGCGGAATGTCGTACTTTTTCATCTCGGCGGCCATGTCGTCCCAGGGCGCAAAGGACACTTCGCAAAGCAGGTCGCTCTCCCGGTTGATCACGTGGTACAGAATGCGGATGCCGTTGTTGCTCATGCCGATTTCGTAGGTGTCCGGGAAGACGAACGCCATGCGGCAGAGCATCTGGCTGTGGTCCTTCACTACGCTGTTGGCCTCGCCGCCCATGTATCTAGCAGGAGATTCTACAGCTGGGAGGGCGAGTGCGATTTTTTCGAGGATGGTCATAGGGGTAAATATAGAAAACCCGAGGTTCAGAGAACCTCGGGTGATTTACAGTGTTTTGTCACCTGGCTTAAGTTTGGCTTAGTCCTTGACGCAGCGGATAGTACGCTCCGCATTAGACGAAAGATCTAAGCTCATAATATTCAGAATTTTATTAACGTCACGTATTGTTACATAGTGATATATTGATTCGGAAGTGGTAGACGACCAAAACATCGCTGTTTTGCCCTCGCTCTCATACACCCCATTTGAATTAGTATATCCCGAGGGCATCACGGAAAAACCATAATAATCGTCGCCATTGTAGCCTTCACCCCAACCTTCCCGAGTTTTCAACTTATATCCTGCGTCATTTGAGGTGCTATATGCTTTTCCGGTAATTTCAGCTACCAATTTTTCGAATTCGGAGTCGCTCGGTAAATGCCAGCCACTAGGACAAACTGGAGCCTCCTTGCTTAACGCAACATCCCTTTTGTAAAAACGGCCATATCCGCATTCGGAAACTTTCGTTCCGCGGCAAGTACTGCCACTTTCCGTCTCATAATTCAGGTTCTCGGCCATCCAGGTCTGGGTGCCGATGGTGACCTTTTTATAGATGCGCGTAGGAGTGTCGTTATGAATTGCGCAGAACTCGTCTGTTTTGTCGTAATAGCGAGTGGGACGTTCTTCGTACGAAAAAGAACATGATTTCTTATCACCACAACATTCGGTATTTGCAATAGCGATTACCTTGTGATCCTTTGGACGGCACCATTCCGTTTCGGGGTTGAAGGTTTCGTCTCCGCACTTTCCGAGGACCTTGTTGCCAGCACCACAAACCTGGGTTTCGGGGTCGTAACCACTTTCTCCGCACTTGGAAAGAACCTTGTTGCCTTCGCCGCAAATCTGGGTCTTGGGGTCGTAGGTTTCGTCTCCGCACTTCTTCACAGTTTCTTCACCGGAACCTGAACCGCCTTCGCCGGAACCGCTGCCGGAATCATCGTTATCCTTGTCCTTGTTCTTCTTTTTCTTGGAACTGCTAGAGTACTCCTCCTCTTCTTCAGAAGACGAGCTAGAATCTTCTTCGTCGTCAGAACCTTCAACTTCGCTTTGAGCGCTAGAAGAAGTGGGCTTCGGGGTGTTGTTGGCCGGCTTTACAAGCAGAGTTTCAAGTTCTTCGAGTTTGGCCTTGATTTCCTCTTCGTCCAGGCCTTCCTTGAGCTGTTCGATAGTGGCGCTGTCCGTCACTTCAATCCACTTGTTCTCGAAGCAGGCGAAGTAGGCAGTGTCCACCTTGGCCACTTCCATGGAGCAGGTGTCCGGAAGCGACGTGTCACTCTTGTATGTAGGAATCTCGTAAGAGCTGCTGGATGTATCGTCGCAAGCAGTCAGACACGCCACGGCGGCAAGCGCCATAGTCGATGTCCACAGTAGCTTTTTCATTGATTTCTCCTCTTGGATTATCCAATCCCTGATTGTACAGTTGCGTTAAAATATAGAAACAGGAACAAATAGGGCCGAGACTACGGGCTCGGCAAACACTTTTTTTCCTTTTTTGCGTTTTTTTGCTTTTTTTAGGGTGTTTGTTGATTTATTCCGAAGATTTTTCATAAATTATTGAACATGAGTGTTCTTTATTATCTCGTGTGGCTCCTTGCCTTCGTGGCTGGCGTCGTCCTTTCTTTTTTTGCTCCCGAAACCACCCTTTCGGTAGGGGTGAAGTTCATTTTTGTTGGCGTCTGGGGCTCTGTTTTAGGGTTCATCTTCTATATCGTCGCCAGGCGAGCAATCCAGGATAACGAAACCGAAGAGGCTCCTGCTCCCAATCTGCGCCCGATTACGGAACTTGTTCCGGTTGTGGCTTCGGAACTGGCGAAATCTTCAGCAGAAAAGTCGTCAACCGAAGAGCCGGCTCCAGAACCTGCACCGGCTCCGGAACCCGCCGAGGTCAAGGCCCCAACGCGGGCTACTGCTGCTCTGAAGACTGTCGCCCAGCCCAGGGAGCTGTTCCCACTTTCTGATTGGGACGATTTCTGCAAGCAGATTCTTAGGAATAGGCCTTTTTCCGAAGTGGTGGGGGTCTTGGAGAATGTTTTGCCAAAGCTGTTCCCGGGAGCGGCGGGCGTTCTCTATATGTATGGCGATGCCCAGTCCGAGATGCACAAGGTTTTCTCCTTTGGCGATTACGTGATTAGCGGCGACACCATGATGCCTGCGGAATGTGCAAGCTTCAATCTGGGCGGAATCGTGATGAACGACTATACGGCAGACAAGGTGACGGCAGGCTGTACACACCTCCATTACCATAGCCAGGGTGTTGCCTTCTGTGCCCCTATCGAGGGCCTGGAAGAACATTTCGGCACGCTTTGCATTCAGGTGGACAAGCTCCCGGAAGGGGAGGACATCGATTTCTGGAAGGCAAAGGTCAGCATCGTGTCGGCCACCTTCGGCCTGTACGTGGCCAACCAGAATCTGAACATCCGGTTCCAGCAGCATAGTATCCGCGATAACCTGACGGGGCTTTTCAACAAGCGTTACATGGAAGAGTCCCTCCGCAGGGAGATTTTCTCTGCTACCCGTCACAAGACGCCTATCGGGATTATCATGCTTTACCCCGACGAGATTCCCCACCTTCAGGAAAAGCGCGGTCGCCATGCGGTGGAACAGATGCTTTGGGAAATTGGGCAGCGCCTGCCGGGCTATATCCGGAACGAAGACATCCCTTGCCGTTACAAGGGTGACGTGTTCTGCGTGATTTTGCCCGGTGCCGATTACAAGATTACCAAGGACAGGGCCGAAAAGATCCGCCACGAGATTTCCCAGCTGCAGGTGGCCTATGGCGACGGAATCCTCAAGACGTCCTTGAGTATCGGTGTGTCGGTGATGCCCATTCACGCTATAGACGTCCAGACCCTGATAGCCACCGCCGAGGCGTCCATGCAGATGGCGTCGGTCAGTGGCGGAAACCGCGTGGTTCTGGCCGAGGCCTTGAATAAGCAGGCCTGATTTTTTGTAAATTTGTCGCATGAAAAAAATTATCGTCCCCATAGTCCTTCTGTTCCTGTGTGCCGGAGTGCTTCTGTACTTGCTTTCGGACTTTTCTTCTGGACGATCTTCCTTTGATGCCGAAGCCTACTTGCAGGCCCGCGGCAAGATCGATTCCCTGGAAGTGGCCTTGTGGGATGCCCGTGACAATGCCGATGCGCAGCTTGCCGTTCGTAACGAATTGGAAATTGCCTGGCAAGACTTGAATGCCTTGCGAGATAAGACCCCTGAGGGTGAATCCCAGGAATCCAACAAGACTGTTGCCGGTATTTCCAAGTCCGCCCTTACATGGGTGGTGGGCGGAGTCCTGGCTGTCCTGGTTTGCATTATCCTCCTTGCCGCGCTGAGCCACCGCAAAAAGGTCCTGACCCAGAGGATGGAGGCCCTGAAGGCCGAAAACCGTTTCCGTGAACCTAAGAATGGTTTTGAGAACGATCCTACTATCGCTCCCCGTCCCCGTGCCCCTAAGCATTCCATTATCGACGAGGCCGACGAGTTTGCCGAAGCCAAGGAGACGAAGGTCTCCTTTGAAGACGAGAACGGCAACCCCGAGAACAAGGTCCTGATTTCGGATCTGGGCAAGCGTCCCCAGCTTAGGCCTACCGCCAAGGAACGTATTACGTCGGCCATTCAGTCCTTGTCCGATGTTCTTCGTGCGCCCCGAGGTCTTTCCAGAGATAGGACCATGAAGCTTCGGGCCCAGAGCCACAATGTAACGGGTGATCCGAACCTGCAGGGCAGTAATCCCTTGGAGACCAGCCGTTTTGACAAGGAACTTACCGAGAAGAGCAAGATCCTGCAGATGTCCCGTCGTGGTTTCCCCGCCTCCGCCATCGCTACCCAGCTGAAGATTCCCCAGGAACAGGTGGAAGCCGTCATCAAGAGCGCCATGGAATAAGGGGTTTTTCGCCCATGCGCTACCGCTTCCGTTGCGAATACCTGGGCAGTGCCTTCTACGGATGGCAGGTCCAGAACGAGGCGGGTAAGCAGAAATTCGTTACCGTACAGTCCGCCCTGGAAGAAGCGCTTTCTGTAGCGCTCCGCGCTCCTATCCACATTGTGGGTTCCGGCCGTACCGATACGGGGGTCCACGCCCGCGGGCAGTGCGTCCACTTTGATTACGATGGCGAATTGGATTTGCGCAAGACAGAACGCTCGGTAAACGGCCTGACCAAAAGGCTTATCCGGGTCCGCGACCTGCAGCCTTGTAGCGAAGATTTCAACGCCCGTTACGACGCCCTTTACCGGTATTACCAGTACACGATTTTCACAAGGCCGGTGGCGCTTATGCGGGAATACGGCTGGGAATGCGGCTCCCTGAACCTGGACCTGGACTTGATGGAGCGGGAGGCTGAGTCCTTCTTGGGAGAACACGACTTTATCGATTTCTGTATTCCTCGGAATGATGGCAAGTCTACGCTCTGCACGCTGACCGAATTTCGGCTGGAACCTGTGAACGACTGGACTGTAATTTTCCACATCAAGGGGAACCGTTTCTTGCACCGGCAGGTCCGCGCCATGGTAGGGACTTTGTTCGACATTGGACGGGGCCGTTTCCCTGCGGGTACGGTCAACCAGATTTTTGCCAAGCAGTTCAAGGGCGAACGCACCTGGGCCCCGCCACAGGGTCTAGTGCTCCACGATGTAAAGTACAGGGATTATTAAGAGTGTGTAATTTGGAATGTGAAGTGTGAGATTAAATAATTACACATCACACACTACACACTTCACACGGCTCTGATTGCCTCTATCATTTCCTTCACGGCCTTTTCGATACCCACGTAGACGCTGCGGGCCACAATGCTGTGCCCGATGTTCAGCTCTTCGATTCCTTCGATGGCAGCGATGGAGGCCACGTTGCGGTAGTTCAGTCCATGTCCAGCCAAAACTCGTAGCCCGTACTTGCGGGCCAGCATGGTCATGTCTTCGATGGCCGAAATCTCGCGGTCCACTTCCTGCATGCTGCCAAGCTCGCAGGCTGTGGCGTACTTGCCGGTATTGAATTCCACAAAGTCGGCGCCGATCTTCTTGGCAGCCTTCACCTGGTCCGTTTCCGGGTCAATGAACACGCTTACGGCGATGTCGTTGTTCTTCAGGGTCATCACGAACTTGGAAAGCTCGTCCACCTTGGCGGCCACGTTGAGGCCCCCTTCGATGGTGATTTCTTGATGGTTCTCCTGGACCAGGGTCACCATGTCCGGCTGGACGTTGGTGGCGAACTGCAGCATTTCTGCGGTGGGGGAGATTTTCAGGTTCAGCTTGGTAGTGACCATCCCGCGCAGAAGGCGGATATCGCGGTCCTGGACGTGGCGCTTGTCCTCGCGCAGGTGGGCCGTAATGCCCATGCAGCCTGCAAGTTCGGCCATCAGTGCTGCCGTAACGGGGTCCGGTTCCCTGATCTTACGGGCTTCGCGGATTGTGGCGATATGGTCGATGTTCACACCCAGTTTTACGGTCATGATGGTCTCCTTGCTAGTACTTCATAAAGGTAGATAAATTTACGATAGAGGTGCCTTGGGCGGTCGCTTTTTCATCGATTGACTTCAGCTTGGCGATGTTTGCCGCGTTGAGCGGAATAATGATGGTGGACATACCACTTTTGGCGGCGGCCTTCAGTTTACGCTTAATGTAATCGTCCAGGGCGCTGTTGGAGGGGTTGTAGGGGGTTGCCGTCTTGCAGGCCATGGTCAGGTCCTTGCAGGTTTCCCGGACCTTGGACTTGGCGTTCATGGACAGGTCCAAGAACCAGAGGCCGTTTTCCTTGGCGGGTTCCAGGGTGGCCTGCAGAAGCTGTCTGTGCTCCACGGCCTGTTCTGCAAAGCGGGTGGCGATGCCCTTGGCGTTTGGTACCAAAGTCTTTGCTTCTTGAATGACAGATTCTATTTGCTGTTCGGTATGGTGGATTCTCACCGGGCGGTAGCGGTTATGCCTGGAGTCCAGGCTGGTAGATTCCATCAAAAGCCAAATGACCAGTTCCTTGTTTTTTACCCGGTCCAGATCCGGGAAAAACGTCTGCGACATGCCGAAGGGTGTTACCAGCAGGTCGTAGGGGAAGGTGAGCTCGTTCAGGGCCACGATCAGTTCCGGATTCAGCTCTGTCACCTGGAAGGCTATAGAAAGGTATGAGGCGTTGTTCTTGAAAATATTGTCCGAGACGTTCAGTACCAGTTGCAAGGTATCGCCTTCGGGTGTCAGGGCATCCAGGGCGGCCGACTGGAACACCGTGGGGTCGCCGTGCAGCTCTTCCATGTACAGCACTTCGCCACCATTCTTTCGTAAGAACCGCTGGGCTTGCAGAAGGTAATGGGTGATGGTCCGTCCGTTGCCCAGAATCCAGATATCTTTTTTCTTCCTGGATTTCTGTGTCTGAACCACTTCCAGATGCTTCTTCAGTTTTTCCACGAAGGGCGTGGTATCCTGGACTGCGGTTGTGTCCGGGATCGTTGCCGCAGCGGATTCCCGATTGAAAAGCTTTTCGCCGATGCTGGTTTCTTGCAACAGGAAAGCCACCCCGGAAATAATCCCGAGAACGATAAAGATGGCAATAATGTGCTTGAATTTTTTCATCGCATAGGAAAGATAGCTAAATTAAAAATATATGCCTATTCTCTTTGCCCTCTGTGGCCCTACTGGAGTCGGGAAGTCGGGCTTGTCCCTTGAACTTGCCGAGCGTTACCATGCCGAAATCATCGGTGTGGATTCCCGCCAGATATACAGGGGCTTTGCCATAGGCACGGCGCAGCCTGCTGCCTCCGAGATGCAGAGGATAACACACCATCTTATAAACTTCTGCGACCCGACCAGGGTCTATTCTGCCGGAGACTTCTGTTCCGATGTCCGGGCACTTCTCGAAACAAGCCCGCAAAAGAATTTCATTTTGGTGGGTGGCACAGGGCTTTACCTGCAGGCGCTGATGCTTGGGCTTCCGAAAATCCCGGAGATAGACAAGTCGGTGCGCCAGTCCCTAGAAGCGGACTTCGACAAGTTCGGGCTCCCGTGGCTGTGCGACGAGGCCCGCAAGGTAGACCCGGAATCCATGCAAGAAGCCGATGTGAACAACCGTCATCGCATTCTCCGGATTCTCGAAGTCTATCAGGGCACAGGTCGTAAGCTTTCGGAATGGAAACAGGAACGCTCCGGTGGCATCGGAGAAATTCCGGTGTACTTTCTCAACCGTAGCCGCGAGAATCTTTACCTACGGATAAACGAACGCGTAGACCAGATGATTCGCGACGGATGGCTAGATGAGATTCAATTGCTTTCGAAAAGCGTTCCCCTTGATGCTCCGGCATGGCAAAGCCTGGGCTATCGCGAGCTGCTGAATGCGCGCAACCAATCCGAGACAAGTACAATTCTAGACAAAGTAAAGCAACAGACTCGAAACTACGCCAAGCGTCAGATTACCTGGTTTTCTAGACAAGTTAATTCCGTACAAATTAATCTTGACAAGGAAGACGCTCTGCAGATTATTTCTGTGTAACATCACCATGACGGTCTCCGAACCGCCGTCTAGCATTCTCTTTCCTTATTTGGCCCCTATTATAACGAACTGCAGAATTTTTTTACATGCGGTTTGTTGATAACATGTTGAAATACATATAGTTAGGCTGTTTATGACCCGTTTTTTGAGCTATATGACGAAAAAAAGCTAAAAAACAGAAAAAATTTTGCCCAGCCCCCTTGCAAAGCGTGGTCAAAAGTTCTATAATTGGCCTCACCCGCGAACGAGAGGGCTGAAGCCCAAACGGAAAGGGGGTACGGAGGCCCGAGAGGCCGCCGGGAAGATTGAAGGAATCGGAGATGTGCTTAGTGACGGGTCCAAGAAACATTCTTGGAAAGTCAATCAATACGAACGTGATTAAGTAACGGGACCAAGACTTTGAAAATTAATGAAGAGTTTGATCCTGGCTCAGAACGAA
>JAFVGH010000037.1 GCA_017475045.1 Fibrobacter sp.
ACGGGAAAGTGGACACGGGAGGCGGAGACCCTCCGGCGGCAGTAACCGGCAGCAAGGATAGCCCCGGTTCACGCACTTTCTTCTTCCCTTATATCCTAGATTGAACTCATAATGAAGCCTTAATTTAAGGGAAAGAAGAAAGAAGCGAAACCAGTCCGGAGGGTGGCAGGTTTAACAGCAGGGCTCGCCCTGTTATAGCCCACTATAACTACACGCTCCGCTTCCGTAGTTGTGGGCTCTGCCGAGGGCTTGGGCAAGGGACACCCGCCCCTTGGATCCCTGGGCAGGGAGCGAGCCTCTCCCTGCACCCTCCGATCAGGGCTCCGCCCCGATAACCCGTCGCCGGTCTTCAACAAGTTTAACAAGTAAAACACAATCATCATGAATACAAACGCAACAGCATCCATCCATATCAAACCGTGCAACATCGCCCAGAGCGAAGAACACAACAGGCGGGACGAGCAATACCTTAAGGCCCTTAACCCCGCCAATATCTATATACGCAAAGACCTGACCTGCCAAAACTCGACCTATGTCCCATCCGATATGAAGGGGACAAGTCTCCAGGAATACTATGATTCGCTTAAGGCAATGGTGAAGGCGAAGACCGGCAGGGCGATGCAGGAAAAGGATGTCAAGTATACGGACAAGAATGGCAGGACCCGTGTCCGTAAAGGAAGCAGCCCCCTCCGCGAAGGCGTGGCAATCATTATGGATAACACGACGATGGGGGATCTAAAGAGATTCACCAACGCCGTAGAAAAGAGGTGGGGCATAAAAGCCGTCCAGATACACATCCATCGGGACGAGGGACACTATGAGGATAATGAGCGAAAGAAGACCTGGAAGCCGAATTATCACGCCCACATCGTATGGGACTGGATGGACCACGATACCGGCAAGTCGCACAAGTTGGGAGAAGCTGATATGTCGGAGATGCAGGATATGCTGGCCGAAATGCTGAATATGCAGCGCGGGCAGAAGAAGTCCGAGACCAGGGCGGACCATCTGGAGCGAAACGACTTCATCCTTCAGAAACAGGAGAAGGAGAAGAAGCGGCTGGAAGAAGAGAAACGCAAGGCCCAGAGTGAAAGAGATATCGCCAAGAACCAGGCTCGGCAAGCTACGGAGGAAAAAACAAAGGCCGAGAAGAAGGCACAGGAGGCCAAGAACCAGGCTCGCAAGGCGCAGCAGGAGAAGGACGAGGCTGATAAGAAAGCCAAAGCCGCCAAAGCCGAACTCACCAGCGCCGAATCAAAGGTCACCGAGAAGCAAAGTGAGATTGACAGGCTGGAACAAAGGATCAACAGCGAGCAAGCAACACTTGACGGACTGCAGACGGAAGTCGCGGAGAAACGTAGAGAGAAGTACTCGATTGATACTAGTAACGAGTGGAAAGACCCGGCCCTTCGTGCCGTTTCAGGCTATCTGGTAGCCACGGATGAGGTAATCAAATTCGCGATCGAAGCGATCCAGGACTATGCTTATTCCGGTACCGGAGGTCGTGGCGGCAATCACGGAGATTGCTTTCGAGATAATGAAGCCTACATAATCAAGAACGTGATGACGAGGCTGGCTGCAATTGCGAAAACCACTTTTCAAGCAATTGGTAACTGGCTTGTCTATGTAGCCAGCAGAATAGCAAAGTTTAATGATTGGGAGCTCAACCGTGCTGAAAGAGGAGTCAAAAGTGTCGCCGATGGTGAGTACGACTGGAGAATCGACAGAATTGATCGTAGCCGTGGCGGTGGAATATCGAGATAACAGCCTATTGCAGCAAACTGCCGCCACCTCAAACGAGATGACGGCAGTTGCTTTATTACTAACAGTATAATTATCGGATACTCATTGTCCTAAATACGCCTCAATTTTAGTCCGAGTCTCCGGAATAGACGGCCGCAGGTACTCTCCGAAGTCCACAATCACACCTTCCTTGTCAATCAGAATGTAGAAAGGAATGCCACGTCCGAGGTGGAGAATCGGGTCAAGCCCAGCCCGCTGGGCATCGGTCAGGTGGTAATTCTCGATTCCGAGGGCGATGGAATCCAGATCATCGGCCCCGGAATCCAACCAGAAATTGACCACGCGGAGCGGCTTTCCTTTTTCATCAGCGGCCAGGCTTTGCTGGAAAGGCAGTTCCTGTCGTGAAGCGGGGCACCAGGTGGCGCCGATTGTGACATAGACCACCTTTTTTTCTTCCTGGGCAATCACCGACCTTAATAGCTTGAGCCCCTCGTTCTCCTTCATAACAATGGCCTGACCATCTCTGGGCTTATCAGCGTTTAGGATGGCTTCGGAAAGTGCCCGAGGGTTCTCCTGCCAGGCCTTCTTGAGAACATACCGGTCCCGGGTAGAGAGTTTCAGCAGCGGATATGTCACATTTTCATTGAAGTTTGCAAAGCAATCCTCAAAACGATCCACCTCATTTGCTTCCAGCAACTGGTTGTATAAATGAGTGATGAGCATCTGGCGTAGCATATCATTCTTAGTCGCCTGTTTCAAGAAATCGCCCTGAGCGGCATAATCATTGGCTAAACGAAGGACTTCTTTCCGGTCAAGGGAGCTGAATAACCACGTGGCAATATTGGAAGACAACTCAAACAGATTGCCGCTCATGCAATCCTCACTGAAAAGCGGCTCGGCATCTTTTACCTGGAAGCGGGCCGATACGTTTTCCCCTAGGAAATCTTATACCCCAGCAGGCCTTGAATGAGCTCAGAATAATAATCAGCCTCAATCTCCTTGCGGCAAAGGGCGATAAGTTCAGGGCTTGGTTGTGTATCCTGGATGAATTCATTTAAACGGGCAAGATGTGATTCCAACTTTTGTTTAATCGCATCCACAAAAGCATCGGCATGCTTATACTTCCGTAAAACAGGTTCCCCTTCCGAATCCAATTCCCACTCCGAAAACCCCGGCCAATCTTTGAGATAGTATCTCACGAAGAAATCATTAAGATTCTCATTGTTCTTCGCGCCCTTCCCGGAATACACTACCTTCCCTAAATCAGCAAAATCCAGCTCCACGTGAATGGAATCGCCTGGACATACCACCAAATGGTCAATGTATGGCGACATCGAGATAGTCCTCGGCGCGTAAGGCACAAACGAAAACGCAAAGGAATCCTCATAAATGGTCGATGACTGTTTCTCAGATACTCGGTCATAAAACGGAATCACGATACTGATTTCCGTCGTTTTTGGATATAACTCCCGGTGGGAGATATGCCCTGTAATCACAGCCGGTCTGGAATAATCAGCTTCATCCCCTTTGATATTCGACGTCTCAAAAACAAATGCCGATTCATCCATTCCCTTTTGCACACCCCTTTGTTTGCAGGAGACGGTTAGGCAAATGGCTATCAACAACACGCCAGGAAAGAATGCCTTTCCATGGAAATAATCATAATGTATGTGGCGAATCATCTGTTTTCAAAAAAGTCGCAATACTTATGCCGCAAAATAAGGCTGAGACTCTCCGCCTACTCCTTCTTCAATTCCACCGCCGGATAAGACGCGAAAAATACACTGGAGAGCGATACGATGAAGGGTATAAAGATGTGCCTTTTCATATTGAATCTTTGATAGGTTGGCGACTACTGGAAGATCGTCTTCAGCAGCGCGTCGATTTCTTCGCCGCGCATGCCGTGCTGCACAACCTGGCCGTCGGGGTTGAAAAGGAAGAGGTGCGGGATGCTTTGGACGTCGAACCGATTGGCCAGATCCTGCCTCGGGTCGAGGATCTGTGGATAGTAGATGCCCAGGTCAGCCATGGCTTTCTTGGTGCCGTCTATTTTGTCCTTTACGGGGATGCCCAGCACTACCAGGCCCTTGTCCTTGTAGTCATTGTATGCTTTCACCCCGAACAGGGCCTCATCCTTGCAGGGACCACACCAGGAGGCCCAGAAATCGGCCAGGACATACTTGCCTTGGCCGATATAGTCGTCCAGGGTGCCTTCTTTCTCGGTGACGGTGCCGTCGGCCTGGAGCTGGATGACGGTGGTACCGGACAGGGTCAGGTGTTCGTAATAACCGCCGAGTTTGGCGTCGTTCTTGATTAGGCCGCCGCCCTGTTTGTACAGGTCGATGAACTCCTCGTCGGGCACGACGTCGATCAGGAAGTTCATGGCCTGGATGCCGACAGGGTCTTCCAAGTGATTGAGATATACTTCCTTGCAGTGGTCGGCGAGCGTCTTGCGCATCTCTTCCATGACGGCGGCGGCCTCTCCGGATTTCCCGTCCGTGATAAGTCCCATGGCTTTCTCGCTGGCGTCATTGTACTGTTGTAAAAGCCACTGCTGGAGTGACGTATATTCTTCCGTCAAGGGGCTGCCGGTCACGGAGGCCGGACCGTCGCCAATCGTCACCTGGATGTCCTTGACGTTCGGAATCAAGGGAATCCGGATCGACTGATCCTTGGACATGATTCCGCAGACCAACGTGGTACTTTGGTCGGTCGTGAAGGTGAACGCCCCGTCCTTCACGGCGCAGGAATCGATTGGATTCATTTCCATGTCATACAACCAAACGCTGTCCAGTTGCGATGTGACGACACCATGGATGGTGCATTTGGGCGTGGAGGAACAAGCCGTCGCGAGCGATGCCGCGGCCGCGATGAGGAGGGTGGGGATGATTCTGAGCTGCTTCATGTTACTTAAAACGATCTCTACAAAGATATGGCTTTTTGGGGACATTCTTTATATGGAGCATACCCCCCCCCAAAAAAAACTATGCATACCTGCGCTTACCCGTTATGTGACTGTTTTAAGAAGAAAAAGGTCGAAATTGTCACATTATTTGTCACACGATGATACAAAAATGCCCCACAGATTGCTCTGCAGGGCATTTAAGCGGTGCGGACGAG
>JAFVGH010000001.1 GCA_017475045.1 Fibrobacter sp.
CTTGAACTTCTGAAGGTCGCGAGTCATTTCAGCATCATCAATCTTGCTTACCATGTCATTGACAATCTTTTCCACATTCTTGCCATTCGTGTAGCTATTGAATATCACAGCAGAACGGTTGATGAACAAGCGCTTGAAATCAGGATTCTTGATAAGCTGGATGTAGAGGTTAGCAAAGCAGCCTTCTTCCTTGCACGGATGGTTTCCGCCGCCCTTCTTGATCCAAGAGAACATATTGGTTTCCTGAGTGAATTCCTTATCGTTCACGCCCCACATCCAGTCAAAGCCATGGTCAAGGTCATAGACCATGAACTTCCACGGATGTCCCGGAGCAGACCAGGCACGCACGTTGTTGTTCGGCCAGTCACCATTGTGCATATAAATTTCGGCAGCCATGTAATCGGCCAAGTTGCCCACATCGAGCATCGTCTTCACTTTTTCATAGTTGGCGTTGTTTTCACCCGAAAAATCATTAGTGGCCACAAAGTGAAGCATGTTCATGTAAGCGTCAATCGTACCATTGCTAGCCTCTACTTTGTCTTCCAAATGCTTGATGAAGTTCACCGAATTAGCATCAATCTTGTAATTCGTTTCTACATAATGCTTGTTGAAGCGTTCGCGCATGTCGTGAATGCCTTGGTACTTACCGTTGTAGAACACCACCACCTGACGGCTTCTCTGATAATCCACGCTAGTACCTTCGAGGAGAGCACCACCCATGGCATCTTCAATGTAGTCACTCACAAAACGGTTACCGTTATTGCGCAAGTTAAAGGACTTGTACTTGTCGTTCACGCCCTTGCGAGTTTCAAACAAAGGATAATTAATGCTACCGTCTTCGTATTCTTCGCGCAGGCGGATAGAGACAGACTTTTTGTCGTTCAAGCGGCTATAGCCACCCATCAAAGAAATACCGGCATCCTTTTCCCAGGTGGAACCCTTCGTGCTAGACCCCTTTTCGAAATATTCCACATGGACCGGAATTTCAACATCGGCATAGAGGCCAGCGCTATCCGGGCAATTCCTTGGAGCACTGCAACTCGTCTTGATGTAATGCTGACGGAAGAAACTAGAATCCACGCTGATAGCAACAATCGGCATCTTCACCTGGTCTTCGTCAACAAAGAACGTACGGGTGACGACCTTGTTCGAAAGAGCGCCTTTCTTGAAAGATGCGCAACGGAAAGCCATATTATGGTCAATCTTCATCGGAGCATTGAATTCCGGGGAATTTTCAGTCGGCTCAGATCCGTTCGTCGTGCAACGGAGCTTCACGCCATCTTCAAGAGCCGGAGGATTCAAAGTAAACGGCTCGTTATAGAAACCGGACTTGATTCCGTTCATGTCGGGAACCGGAACAATTTCTTCATACCCCTTGGATTGCGAATTCGGTTTTTCCGGGGTCGGCTTATCAAAATAGTCCCAATAACCGCCATCAACAATGCCCCAACTAACACCGCCAGTCAGCTCTGGATATTCCACCATGTCACGGATTCCGTTAGACTTGTCGATCAAGTAAATCGTACCGCCTTCCTTGTTCAACTTCCAGTCCGTATGCGGACGAGTATGGCGACCATCCTCCTTATCTTCGCTCTTCACGGCGGCAATGTCCTTCTTATCGCAGAACACGACCTTAAAGGACTTCGGCTTGAGCGTGTCGCTTCCAAAGACGAACTTGCGCGGATTCTTAAGGTTTTCTACAAGCGTATAGTCCCTCAAATCAATGGGTTTATCGCTGGAATTGTAAATTTCCACCCAAGACGGATCGTTACCTTCTTCGTCCAGGAAATCCAGATTCAACGGAGAGATTTCCGTAATACGCAAAGACGATTGCCCCACCCAGATAAGAGTGTCGTTGTTGACCGGTACATAAACCGTATCGTAAACCCAAATCGTATCAGTGCCAATGATAACCTTAGTAGTATCGATATATCCGCTCATGGGAATATCAATAGTACTGCTACTAGTACCTTTAGCACTACTGTTCGAAGAATTTCCTTGCAGAACATTCGCAGAAGAACCGCAGTTATTCTGAGTTTCACACGTACCTACTGGCACAACAAGCGCATCAGTATCGTCATCAGCGCAGGCAACAACAAAAGCCGAGCCAAAAGCAGCCAGCAGGGAAACAGACGTTCTAAACCATTTTTTTTTGCGAATCACGATGACCACCTAAAAAAAGAACACATTTTCCCATGGAAAAATACCATGAGACACCTCTTTGATCCATCCAACGAAAATAAATTTAGTTTTTTTTCAAAAAAATAACAGTAATATTCTATTTACCCTTGACAAGATGTGATATTTAAACTATCTTTGGGTCATCAAAATGGTTCTGTAGCTCAGTTGGTAGAGCAGTGGACTGAAAATCCGTGTGTCGTTGGTTCAATTCCAATCGGAACCACGAAAAAGCCTCGATGAAAATCGAGGTTTTTTCTTTTTTATTACCCATTTCCGGGAACACCTCGTAAATTTCACACTCGCCCCACAAACACACTGCATCAAAACAAAAAAGGCGTGAGCATCGTCACACCTTAAATCCTAGACTTGAGTATCTAGACCTTAATCACTGGACTGGCGGAAGCAGGCCCTTCTTGATAAACATTCCACCTGGCTTGTAACAAGAATAAAATTCATCCCAGTGTTCCATCAAGATGTCGATGAGTTCCGGCTGGAAATGCGTTCCGCCAGAATTCTTCATTTCCTCTTTCACGCGGTCTTCGGACCAAGCCGGCTTGTAGCAACGCGGGCTTGCAAGAGCATCCAAGACATCCGCCACAGCACAAATACGGGCCGGAAGCGGAATCTGTTCTCCCTTGAGTCCGTCCGGGTAGCCCGAACCGTCCCAGCGTTCATGGTGAGCACCGGCAATGTCGGCACCCATACAAAGTAAATCCGTTTTCGATTCGCGGAGCAAGGTCCGGCCAATTTCGGAATGGCTCTTCATCTTGCTGAACTCTTCCGGGGTGAGGCGACCGGCCTTGTTCAGAATCATATCCGGAATGCCGACCTTTCCGAGGTCATGCAGCGGAGCTACGTAATAAATCAATTCCTGTTCTTCTGGCGAAAGACCGTAATAGCGGGCCAGCTTCAACGAAATTTCAGCAACGCGGTGAATGTGGTCGCCCACTTCATGGCTGCGGAATTCAGAAACTTCACCCAAAATGCGGATGAGTTCCATGTGAGCAGATTTCAGCTCTTCGGCCTTGATTTCCAATTGCTTCGCATAGCGTTCCAATGCCTCGGCACGAATGGCCGATTCAATCGTCTTTGCAGAATAAACGGAAATGAGCTTGAGGCGCTCCAAATCCTTTTTGGAGAAGAATACGTTGTCCCCGACTTTGTTGATGGCCTGGAATACGCCCATCACGCGGTCATCGCTTTCGAGCGGCATCGTCATCACAGACGTCGTATGGTAACCGCTCTTGATGTCGCTACGGCGGTCAAACCTAGAATCCTGATAAGCATCATCCACCAGCACTGGCTGCCCCGTCTTCAGGGAATAGCCGACAAAACCTGCTGAAAGAGGAATTCGAAGTTCATCGACACCATGGGCGACCTTCGTCCACAGTTCGTTTTTTTCTTCATCAATAAGCCAAAGGGAACAACGGTCCGCCTGAACAATCTGCCGACCTAAATTCGCCATAAGCACCAACAGACTGTCCGTTTTATGTTCGGCAGCAATTTTGGGCATGTACTCGAATAAGAGAGCAGCAACTTCGCCGTCTCCAAGATCGGTAGCGTTTTCCTGATAGCTCATAACATGTAAAAAAATAGTTAATTTCAAGCAAAATTCAATGTATCATTGACGAATAGGCCCTTTTTTTTCTATTCTTTGCGCACCGATTGGAGGAATAGGCTAATTGGTAAGTCAGCGGTCTTGAAAACCGCCGCCGTAAGGCTTGGGGGTTCGAGTCCCTCTTCCTCCGCGAAAAGCTCCCTTCGGGGAGCTTTTTTTGCAATACTCTTCGAGTAATTGTGTAGCAAACTGATTCTGTCACTCTGGAGGCTTGTAAAGCGATAGAGTCCATAAAATTCTTGATTCTACCAGCACCGCCGCAACCTCAACCCTCTAGCCTCCAGTCTCTAATCTCTAACCTCTAATCTTTCGTCTAACTTCACTGGATCCCCTCCCTAACGGTCGAGGATGACAATCCTCGCCTTCCTACTTCCTACCGCCTACTTCCTACTGCGAAGCCATCGCCGTCTCTCGTCTCTCGTCTAAACACGTCCCAATCGGCCCTGCAATCTGCGGCAAAGTCCGCTGCCGCCGTCGAAGGCTCGTCGTAAAGTAACGTACAAACTTTCAACGGCAATGCGAAGTCCGCCCCGAACGCAGCCATGCACGCCGATGTCGTCGCCCCAGTCGTAAAAACGTCATCGACAACGACAACACTCCCCCGAGCAGGCATCTTCTGCGGAAAATTCGGGACAAAAGCCCCCGCCACATTCATTTCGCGTTCATCCTTAGAAAGTTTCGTTTGCGAAACGACGAACGTCTTGCGTTTAAGCCAGCGACACACCTTACCACCTGTCGCAGTCGCAAGTGCCGCCGCCAGCAGTTCCGCCTGATTGTAACCGCGTTCGCGATACCTCGCATGGTGGAGCGGCACCGGCACAAAATAAAGCGGCTGCGCGAGCATCAAAAGTTCCTGCCCCACCATGCCACGTTTTACCGCCGACGAGCGGCGCACCAAGTACGACGCAAGCCCCGGAATATTGCGGTACTTGAGTGCATGCACCAGCCGCCGCGTCAATGGCCGCATCGGAAAAAGGCAAAACGCATCCTCGTTCGGGAACGCGGGCGAACACGACTCCCGTACAAGTTCCGCCGCGCACGCAGGGCACAACCACGGGTCCAGCCTCTCCGACGAATTCCCGCACCCCAAGCATTCCATTCCGAAAATAAAATTTGCAACAGTCCGAAAGACATCCATCTTGACCTCCTGATAAAAAAGCCTCTCTTCTTTATAACACGCTTTTTTTGTCAAAATGGACCAAAGATTTTAGGTTGTAGGGATTAGCTATGGGCACGCTCCGCTCTGGGCGATGGGCTCGCTCGTAAACTCGCTCTGAGACTGCTTCGGGACTGTTCTCGTTACAGACGCGTTACCCCATTGCATTTCACCGCCTACTTTCTACTACCTACTAAACACACCTCATACCTCAGAGGGGCGTAAGCCCCGTGCCCACACCCCAAAGCAGCCGAAGGCTGCGACCTCACACCTATAGGTTTCAGGTTGTAGGGGTTAGGGATTAGCTATGGGCACGCTCCGCTCTGTGCTATGAGGTAGCATCGTTTCGAGCACCGCCCATACCCCATACCTTCACTGGATCCTATCGCACATGCTATTCAAGAAATAATGGTTTCTATCGGCACTCCGTGCCTCCAGAATGACAGCTCCAGGATGACTATTCTCGCGAAGCCCCCTTTCTACTGCCTACTGTCTACTGCCTACTGTCTACTTCCTACTAATCACTTATTCCCCTGATATCTCATGCACATCAAAAGTCCCACAAGGAACATGCACACAAGCGCAAACGAGCCGCCATACGAAATGAACGGAAGCGGAAGCCCCGTCACCGGCATAAGCCCAATCGTCATCGCGATATTCACCGTAATATGGAACAAAAAGATTGTCGCGGCCCCCATCGTCACAAGCGTCACGAACGGGTCGTCATTCGTCTTGCAAATCGACGACGCACGCCACAGGAATAGAGCAAACAGCACAAGAATCGTAGCGCACCCGACAAAGCCGAACTGTTCCCCGAGCACGCTAAAAATAAAGTCCGTATGTTCTTCGGGCAAAAAAGAAAGATTCGTCTGCGAACCGTTTCCAAAGCCCTTGCCCTCAATACCGCCACTACCGATAGCCGTCAGTGACTGTAGCACTTGGTAACCATCGCCAAGCGGGTCGCTCATCGGATCCAAGAACGTATTCACGCGTTTTTGCTGGTGTGGCGCAAGCATATTCCACACCATCGAACTTGCATAGCCCGCCAAAATGTTCGTCGCGATAATCAAGCCCGAAAGCTTCTTGGACAAGTGCCTGCGCAACACGGAAAACACGACAAGGCAAATCAGCACGCCCCACAAAACTTGCAGCACCATCGACTGCGAATGCGAAAACAGCACCGAAAGCACAGGACTCAAAATCAGGAACATGTCCGTAAACGTAAGTCCGGCAAAAAAGAATCCGACAAGCGTCACCGCTGTAAACACAAGTGCCGTGCTCAAATCCGGCTGTTTCAGCACCAATGCGAACGGCACGATAAAAAGCCCAAGCGGCACAGCGAACGTCTTTAGGTTATACAAACTCACAGGATGTTTCGAAAGCCAGTACGAAATCGTAATCAAGTACGCAATCTTTGCAAATTCCGAAGGCTGTAGCTTGATGACCTTCAAGTCAATCCATCGCCCGGCACCTTTCACGTCACCCGCAAAAAAGAGCACGAACACAAGCAACACAAGAGCAATTACATACGAAGGAACCGCCGCCCGCTTGAGCCAATCAATCTTCACAAAGATAAGCCCAACCGCAATGGCAATGCCCGTCACGAAATAAATAATTTGTCTAAACCAATGGGTATCGTAAAAGACAATTTCTTCATTCATGGTTGCCGAATAAACTAAGAACACGCCGCACGTCATCAACGTAAGCGTCAAACCAATAAAGAACCAGTCGAACTTTAACGACTTGTCTAGATATCGACCGGAACTCATTTTTCCTCTTCCTCCTTCCCGAAGAATGCCATCAGCACCTTGCGGGCAATCGGAGCCGCCACCGCGCCACCGCCACCGGCAGCTTCCATAATCACGGCGACAGCAATTTGCGGGTCTTCAAGAGGAGCGACAGCAGCATACCAGGCATGCGTCTTTTGGCCTTTCTTCCATTCGCCAGAGCCCGTCTTTGCACCCACGCGGATTCCAGGGACCGCCCCTCTCTTTCCTGTGCCGCCCGGATGGTTCACCACGGAGTCCATCGCCGCCATCAGCACGCGATGCGTCTCTGGCTTCATCGTTCCCGGACGGATAATCTCCGGTTCAAAGCGGCGTACCACTTTTCCCTGATCATCACGAAGTTCCTTCATAAAATGCGGTCGATACACGCCCTTGTTCGTTGCCAGCGACCCGACAAAAACGGCCTGCTGCAACGGCGTAACCATTTGCCCTTGCCCTATCGAGAGGTTCAGAATAAGCCCCCTCGCCCATCGCCAGCCCAAGCGTTTGTTACGTTGGTTGAATGATGCCGAATCGGGGAGCCATCCCGCACGTTCTCCCGGAATATCCACACCCAGCAATTTTTCACCATAACCGAATCGACGAGCAAACTCATTGATGCGAGCCATGTCAATTTCAAGGCCGGCCTGATAAAAATACACGTCGCACGAAAGACGCAACGCATGTACCACATTCAAGTTCCCATGCACGCCCCAGCACTTTTGGTAGCGGGCACCGTACTGGTAGCCGCCCGTGCAAGACTTGGGGTAATACTTCGTCTCCGAAATGATTCCGCTTTCCAGCCCCGCTCCAGCCGTCACAAGCTTAAAGATGGATGCCGGCGGGTAAACGCCCGAAATCGCACGGTTATTGAGCGGTCGCATCGTATCAAGAGCCACATGTGCCCAGCCCCGGTTGCGTTCACGACGTTTCAGCGAAAATATGTTCGGGTCGAGCCTCGGCGAAGAAACCATCGCCAAAATCTCGCCATTACGTGGATCAATTGCAACCAACGCACCCTTTGCCGTATCGGGAATCGCCGCTTCCGCCACCTTCTGCAGCTTCAAATCTATCGTCGAAACCATGTGCAAGCCGGGAACCGGTTCAATCAACGCCCCCACATCCGAAAGGGCACGCACTTCGCGCCCCGAGGCGTTCACTTCGACAAGCTTCATTCCGTTTACGCCGCGGAACTCCTTGTCGTATTCCTGCTCCAGTCCCTTTTGACCAATGCGGTCGCCCTGCGAATACGTCGCATATTCCGGCAACTTCAGCTGGTCTTCCGAAATCTCGCTCGTGTAACCCAGCACATGCGAGGCAAGCGTGCCGTAAGGGTACTCTCGGCGGGACTCGATTATCACAGATACGCCTGGCAGCTCCGTCGAATGTTCTTCGATCACCGCCACCTGCTCCATCGTCGCATCTTCCAAAATGCGGACCGGACGCGTCCTCACCCAGCGGATTCTCTGAAACGCCGTATCGAGCGAAAGCGAATCAAAAAGGTGCGTTCCCGACGAATCGCGAATGCTCAAAAGACGCTTAAATACAGAATCCCTATCTGCCTTTTTTTTAGGCATTTCCATCGCCTGCAAAGCAATCTGGTACGAGGGTCTGTTACGCACCAGCACATTCCCGTTCCTGTCGTAAATGTAGCCGCGGTTCGCAATCAACTCAATGCGTCGCAAGCGGTTGTTTTCGGAACGCTGGAAATTTTCTTCGTAGTGGATGTACTGCAACGAAAAAAGCTTGAACAGGATTACCGAAAAAACGACAACCACTCCCGCCAAGAAAATCAGGACGTTCCAATTCCTGCGGACTCTAGCCTCGTTCTCCGAAGTATCGTTATACATTCGACTTCTTCCCCGAAGATAGGTAGAACAAAATTCCACCAAGAATCATGGTGTAAACGCTCTCCGGCACAGTTTTTGCAACAAAGAGCGTCGTCACCACATCTTTTTCAAGCCCCGTAATGAGGAAATAGAACATGTCGTTTACAAAGAACGCAAGGCCAAGAACACCAATCTTTGCAGGTAAATTCAGCGTAAGGAAACGCTCTTCGAGCTGCCCCACGGCAAAGCCCACGATGGTCATCGCGATTGAATTTGCACCAAGCCACTCCACCGGTGCATAGACATCTTGCGTAAAGCCCGCCAAGAATCCCCACAGGCACCCCGCAGCAGCACCATAACGGATTGCCACGGCCACAATGAAGATGACCACAAAATCAGGCCCAACGCCCAAAATCTGCAACCATTCGGCAACAGTCGTCTGTACTGCAAAAGCCAGAACAAACAAGAGAAGCGTTTTTAGCCATCCTCGATTACTCATCAAGCAACTCCTGGATAATCCAATCCGGATCCTTTTGCATCACAAACACTTCTTCAAGCGTCGAAAATTCCTGGAACGGCTCCACGTCCATCAGGCTCATCACGTCCAAGTCAGCCTTGCGCACCGCCCGCACCGTCCCCACCGGGATACCCTTCGGGAAAATACCGCCAAGCCCAGACGTAATCAGCGTATCGCCCTCGGCAACGCCCGCATGGGACGGGATCATCGCAGTGAGCAAACGCCCGTCCATGGATTCCAGAAAGCCCACCACGCGGGTCCTGCGCTCCAACACGGAAAGTTTCAAGTTCGGATCGACCAACAGCTGCACACGGGAATGCGTAAGCATCGCTTTAGAAATCTTCCCGACAAGCCCCTTCATCGAAAATACCGGCATGTTGTCCTTGACTCCGTGACGCGTTCCGCGGTTAATCACGAGCGTCGTCAAAAAGCGCCCCGGATTATGCCCTACCACGCGAGACGTCACAATCGGGAAATCCCACTTGTCGTCAAAACGCACCAGCGTATGCAACCTGGCGAGTTCCTGCAAGCCTTCGCTCGCATGGTACGTCTCCTGCCTAAGTCTCGCATTTTCTTCTTTCAGATGCTCGTTTTCGGCCTGCAACGACTTGAAGTTGTTGACCGACGACGCCAACAGCTGCACCGGATAGAACACCGTCGAAAGAGCGCTTTCGACAATGCTCTCACGCACCTTCGTCGATGCCGAATGCATCAGAATCCCTAAAACGAGAAAAAAGGCAAAAGCGACAACGCCATGCCTTTGGGTAAACAAATCGACAATAAAGCGAAAAGCTCTAAGCATCGAAGTGCAATTTCAAAAAATTACGTCGAAGAAGCGACCAAAACAGGACGGTACTTGTCCAAGTCTTCAAGAATACGGGCTGCACCCTTGCAAACACAAGTCATCGGGTCGTCAATCACGTTCACAGAAAGGCCTGTTTCCTTGCGGATGCGTTCGTCAAGGCCGCGCAACTGCGAGCCGCCGCCCGTGAGGATAATGCCCTTGTCGTAAATATCGGCAGAAAGTTCCGGCAGTGTCATGCTCAAAGCCTGCTTCACCGCTTCGATAATCGCGGTCACCGGTTCGTTGATGGCTTCGCGGATTTCGGCACTTCCAATCGAAATCGTGCGCGGCATACCGGCGACAAAGTCAAGGCCCTTGACATCCATCGACAATTCTTCTTCGAGAGGACTTGCAGAACCAATCTGAATCTTGATTTGTTCGGCAGTGCTTTCGCCAATGCAGAGGTTGTACATCGTGCGCAGGTAACGCACAATGGCTTCGTCCATCTCGTCACCGCCCACGCGCACAGAACCATTGCAGTCGGACTTGTTCAAGGCAATCACGGCAATATCGGACGTACCGCCGCCAATATCGACAATCATGTTGCCGACAGGGTCTTCAACCGGAATGCCCATGCCGATAGCGGCAGCCATCGGTTCGTGCACCAAGTGAACTTCCTTTGCGCCAGCCATTTTCGCGGCATCAATCACGGCACGCGTTTCCACTTCGGTAATCCCGTTCGGCACGCCAACCACCACACGCGGTTTCACCACCCACAAGGGGTAGCGCTGCACACGCTTGATGAAGGTCTGCAAAAGCGTTTCCACAAGTTCAAAATCGGCAATCACGCCGTCACGCATAGGGCGTATTGCACGACTCTCGCCAGACGTACGGCCAAGCATCTTTTTCGCTTCGCCACCAATGGCAGTCACGCGGTTGCTCTTACGGTCAACAGCAATCACGGTCGGTTCGTTAATGACAATGCCCTGTCCAGCTACATGGACAAGCGTATTTGCAGTACCCAGGTCGATACCGATATCACAAGAGAAAAGTCCGAACAAAATTTAACCCTCTATAGAATAGATAATCCCGTATGAAATATAACTAAATTAGATGGATTTATTCCCTAAGGATCTTTATCTCTGCCAAATTTAAGAACTTTGTAATAACGGTCCCAATGTCTGCCATGGACTTCGTAGCGATACTTGCGTTTTGCGTAAAGAGCCATGTTTCTGTAGAGATAAAAATCCACCTCGGCGTATGCCGCGTAGATTTCCGCCTCGGCACCTTCGAACAACCTAAAATCACGAATTTTGTAATAAGGTTCGTCAAGCAAATCTTCTTTTTTCGTATTGGCATTCAAGGCTTCTGCAACCATGAACTTCAAGTCTTCCTGCAAATACGGAAGAAGTTTCTTTTCAATGCGCTCCGTCGGTTCAGAACAAGACGAAAGCAACGCGAGAATTAAGAGGAGTAAAATCTTTTTCATACCCATAAAATAAAAAAAGAAACGCACCCAGATGAAGTGCGCTTCGAAAATTGTTGCCAGTGATTAGTGGTTAGTGATTAGTGGTTAGGATTGCAATAAGAACGTTCCTGTTACATTCCTGTTTACTAACCACTGTTTACTAACCACTCTATTTTAGAACGAATACGTTGCGGAGATTCTAGAGAAGATGCGGCCTTCGCCCTGGAACGGGTTACGGAAGAGCAGGTCTTCAGCAACAGTCACGTCAATCTTCAACTTTTCTTCGATGTTGATGCCGAAACCGAAGCCGATGTGGTCCTTGGAAGTACCGTCAGCAAGCGGATTCGTCGTGAAGAAGTTGCCGTCTTCCTTGCAGATGCCGTACTTACCGTCTTTATACTTGTCTTCGTTCTTGCTGTTGACATTGCAATCTGTATAAAGGATAGACTTCTGGCCACCGACGCGAATCACGAACCAGTCCCACCAGATGTTACGTTCAATACCGAAGCTGATCATGCCACCGATATCGGAACGTTCATCCCAACGTTTGTTGTCATCGTTACGAGAATCGTAAGTCCAGGTCTTGGTTTCAGTGTCATAAAGCCAGTCGTGAGCCTTTCTCTTGTTCCAAATAAAGTCCAAGCCCATCCAGAAGAAGCCACGGTCGAGAGCGACGTTCACGCCGACACCCACCTGGGCATGCTTTTCATCCAAGCCCGGAGCATCAATGAACTTGAGGTTCAAGGCCGGGACAAGTTCGCCGTTGATAGCGTCCAAAGTAAAGAACGCACGGGACTTGATGAGCCAAGAGAAGTTTCCATCGTCAAAGAAGTTATGGTGTTCCGGACCGTACTGGATACGAGCCAAAGAAAGGGATGCTTCCAAGTCGAAGGTGTTCGTAAACTGGAAATTCATACCGCCACCCGCTTCCACGATAGAAGCGTAAGCGTCCTTCTTGACCTGGTAGTTGCCGTCTTCATCCTTGTCGCCGCCGTCTTGCTGTGCAATATAGACATGCAAGCCCCAAGCGTTGCCGTTCGAAAGCGTACCGCCCAAGAAACCGTCAAAGTTCGTCACCGTTTCAGGAACCTTAGTCGGAGTGCCATTATCGCCATTGACATAGTCCGGCAAATACTGCACAAGGTCCGTATTGATACGGCCAAAAAGACCACCGATGGAGATTCGCGGATCCGGATTGTTAGCGTCGCCAAGGGAAATGGCGAAGATACCACCGAAGTTCGGGTGCTGCGGATCGACGTTTCCGCCCGCCTTCATATCGTTATTGGTATAAGGACCGAATTCACCAATCAAGTAATTGGAGTAGAGGTTGATGTTTGCCGGGTTGTCAAAGATGCTCACATCGTCCATGATGTAAGTCGTATTTTTACCCATAGATTCAATACGGGCAAATGTTGCAAATGCAGACCCGACACCCAAGATTCCGAAAGCGGTGCCAACTGCAGCTACGGTTTTTAAGTTCATGGAATAACTCCTATTGAAAATTCATCTATAAAGTTAGTTTTATAAAATAAAAAACGCAACAAAAATTTAATGAAACGCATCATTTTTTTGCTTTTTTTCATTCAATGAAAAATAGAGACAAAAAAGACCAGACAAAAGTCTGGTCTTTTTTCAAGTTTTCCTAAGGATTATTCGGAGAACGTGAACGGAATCGTAACCGTCGTGTTACCGGATTTCACCTTGCTGAACGTCCAGCGGCTGACGGCATTCTTGACTTCGTTGTCAAATTCGCCGTAACCAGTCGTAGAAGAAACAGTGGAAATGCTGATGATTTCGCCACCCGGAGCGATCGTGAATCTCAAGGTAACCTTACCCTGGAATCCCGGTTTCTTCTTCAGGCACTTGTTGTAGATGTGGCGAAGGCCCGGAGTACGCTGACGAACGACCTTCATGATGTCTGCAGCGGAACGGGATCCACCACCAGCACCCATGTCGATATCGCGCATAGACGGAGTCTTGATGGAACCCTTAGCCTTGGTAGCGATACCACCGCCACCACCGCCAAGGAGACCTGCGAGGCCGTCACCGATACCACCGGAACCACCTTCTGCGTAACCTTCGTTGAAGCCGCCATCAGCCTTGCCGCGACGACCGCCGAGAACGGTCTTACCCGTCGTCTGGAGGCCAGCCACGTCCTTGAGCACCTTATCGATGTCCTTGGTGAACTTCTGGTTCTTCATCAAGTCGTAAGCAGCAGCAGAGGCATTCTTGGTCTGAGCGGTGAGGAGCTTGAGCACGCCGCGAGTCTGCGGAGCGTTCGGCTGACCCTTACCACGCGGCTTGCCACCGCCACCAGCTTTCTTACGAGGCTTCTTCGGTTCAGGCTTCTTCTTTTCTTCCTTCTTTTCTTCCTTCTGCTCAATCTGCATGGAAGTAGTAAGGTCAACAGAGTCTGCATTGTCGAACACGACTTCAGCGACGACCTGTTCGTACATGGAAGCCCAAATACAGATAGCCAAAGCGACCACAAGAGAGACACCGGCGATTGCGCCCATCTTCTTGTCGGATTCCGGCATAAGCGACGCAATAAACGGATCTATATTCTTTTTAGCCATGCTTATTCCTCCCCGCCGTTCTTCTGCATCACGGCGAATGCGACGTTCGTGTATCCGGAGAAGCCGCAAGTGGCCATCACCTTGTACATCGCATCATACGGGATGTTCTTGTCAATCTGCACAACGATGTGACCGGCTTCGTCAGCAGGAAGGCCCATCTTGAGAGCGTGTTCCTGTTCGATAGCGCGACGGTCCTTCAAGACTTCGTCAACCTTGGTGACAAGGAGATCTTCTTGAGCGAGAACGTCGGCGGTCGGCACCACCTGTTCATTGTCAACGATAACGTAGTTAGCATCGACCACGACAGTCAGAGAAACTTCCTTCGGCTGGATCTTAGAAGTCGAAATCGGAAGAATCAAGTTTTCTGCCTGGGTCAAAAGCTGACCTTCAGCGTCCATGTTCTTGATCATGAACACCAAGATGATGGTCATCATGTCCATCATGGACGTGAGGGAGAAAGGTACGTCTTCGCTGTATTTACGAGTTTTTCTAGCCATGATTAACCTCCCAACTTAGCAAGGTTGATCTTGCTGAAACCAGCTTCCTTGGCACGGTCCATGAGCTGGATGATCTTGTCGAACTGAGTGTCGTCGTTTGCAACGATGATGATGTTATCAACGTCGTCCAAGTCGATGAACTGAGTATGGATTGCGATCAAGTCCTTAGCGATGAGATCGTATGCGGAAAGCGGATAAATCATGCTCTTGTCACCCGGCTTGAGAGTACGGGCGGAGTTCGGCTGAAGTGTTGCGACAGCCGTGCCCGGATTCGGAGCCTTGAGAGCCGGCGGCGGAGTGAGTCCACCAACACCTTCACCCGGAAGAGACAAGAAATTGTTAGCACCATCAACGTAAGCACTGTCAGCATGAGCTTCTTCAGAGCTTCCGTCGTTCTTGTAAGCAGCCCAGATTACACGACCCGCATCTTCTTCGGATTCCTTCTGGATAGCCCACAGTTCGATAGCTTCGATGTCATAGAGATACTTCTCTTTGTCCATCTCGGAACCATCTTTACACGTCGGGCCACGTCCGCCTTCAACAACTTTCTTCACATCTTCTGCCGCATGCGTAACAAGCTTAGCATCGGACTTGCAGCGGAACGTCCACATTTCCTTGAAATAGACGTTCGGCTGGAAACCACCACGGGCACCGATAACGAGGTAATCGCTAGCGATGGCGAGTGACAAGTTCAATGCCTGCTCATCCGGCGGAGGAGGAGTCTGATCGTCCATAATCATCTGGCTGCGTTCAGGCAGATTGACTTCGACGATGGCGAGTTTGGAGAAAGCAGTCATGGTCAGAAGCATAGGAATCAAGATGGTGAACAAGCCCATCGCCGGGAGCAAATCCGGTTCTTCGACCTTTCCTGGTTTCTTGATTTGTTTTGCCATGTTTTATAAACTCCAGTTAAAAATGAAACTCTCTGTTCGATTAAGCAAGGGAGTTGATAATCTTGAGGCCCTTTTCTTCCATTTCCTGGATGAGGCGTTCGGAGTTCATGTTGAGAAGACCGACGATGACGAGGAGAGGAACTGCAGAGAGAAGTCCGAGGAGCGTAGTACCCATAGCGATAGCAATA
>JAFVGH010000009.1 GCA_017475045.1 Fibrobacter sp.
CCGACGCTTTCTTTCCTTGGCCATACCCACCTTACCGCAGGAACAGGCGCACCCACGCCGCCAAGCGTTTATACACCGCCAAGCCCTTAATTTCGGGTATTCTCCCCTGTTTTTCGTAAAAAAAATTGAAATTTGAGCAAATTTCTACATTCTGGATTTGAAATTTTGTCACAAAATATATATATTTTTTGTGACCTATGATTACACAAGCGAAAGAAAAATCTCCACTTGAAAAAGCAGTTCTGGCTATACCCAGAGGCAAGGTTTTTTCTTGTCGAGATTTGCATATTCAAATGAATGACGCAACCCTGCGCCAAGGTCTAAAAAGACTAGTTGACAAAGGCATCATTCGCCGCACGCAAAGGGGCTATTTTGAAAGACCTGTTTATTCCAAATTCCTACAGGAAAATTTAGGAACCGACATGGTCAAAATGGCCCAATCCATAGCAAGAAACAACAAATGGACCATAGCTCCATCTGGAAACACGGCTCTCAATATGCTTGGGCTTTCAACCCAAGTTCCCGCCAAATGGACTTTTGTCAGCGACGGTCCTTACAAAAAATATAACATCAACGGAATACAACTTGAATTCAAGCACAGGGCTAATCGGAATGTTTCGGGAATGTCTCCCAAAACGCTTTTAGTCATTCACGCTTTGAAAAGTTTGACAGCAGAGCAAACTACCCCAGAAGTTCTTGACAAAATCAAGTCTCGATTGACTCTTTCAGAAAAAAAGAAATTGCTGGAAGAAGCAATTTACATTTCAAGAAGAAATCTTCATTCAATAAGAAAAATTTGCGAGGACACATGTACGCCATAGCAAAACAAAATGAAAAGAACCGTTCGGAACTTTTCCAAGGTACTGTGGGAAAAATTCATAAATTCAACAACGCCATTGTTGAAAAGGATTTCTGGGTATGTCTTACTTTGGACTATCTTTTCCACAAATGCAAATTCAAGGACAGGTTCACATTTAAGGGTGGCACAAGTCTTTCAAAGGCGTGGAATGTTATTGAACGTTTTTCAGAAGACATAGACCTGATACTGGACTGGCAAGAATTAGGATATTCCAAGGACGAACCTCGTGAGGACCGTTCAAATACGAAGCAGGTAAAGTTCAACGAGGAAGCAAACCAAAGGGCTGAAAAATTTATCGGAACAGAACTGCTTGAAACTCTCAAAAGCGATTTCAAATCCATCTTGAATACCGACCCAGTCTTTAAAATCGACGAAAAAGACAAACAGACAATTTTGTTCTACTACCCAAGGCAATTTTCTTCCGATGGCATCGTTCCCGCCATTCGACTGGAAATTGGCCCATTGGCCGCATGGACTCCATCTGAAAATGTGGAAATACAATCCTATGCAGCAGAGGCCTATCCAAAAGTATTCAAGCAAGCCAAAACAGTTGTAAGAACGGTGACAGCGGCACGCACTTTCTGGGAAAAAGCAACCATATTGCACCAACTGGCCAATATGCCCGAAGACAAAGCGTTCAAGCCGAGATATTCAAGGCACTACTACGACATCTTTCGTCTGGCAAATTCAACCTATAAGGATGATGCTTTCAAAAGCAAAGACCTTTTGGAAAAAGTTGCAAAATTCAAGCAGAAGTTTTATCCTTGTGGCTATGCTCAATATGATAAGGCAAGAATAGGCACGTTAAAACTGGAACCACCGTCACACTTGATAGAAGCCCTCAAAAAGGACTATAAGGATATGGAAGAAATGATTTACGGAGAAAGACCGGATTTTTCCACCCTTTTAGAAGGCATCAAAAAATTGGAAACGGAAATAAACAGCCTCGCTTAGCCAACCATCTTTTGGTAAATATTTGAGATAAATTAGGCGTTGCAAGTAGCAACGCCTTTTTCTTTCATTCTCAAGCCCCAGCTAAACGAAGCCTTCTGCTTCGGCTATTTTCGCAATATGAAGCAACAGCTCACGCATCGTCGTAAACTTGGCTATGGTTTCCGCTTCATCGACCAGATGCTTGTCAAATACGGCGCGGGGCACTCCATCGGAATAGCTGTCGATGGCATCGTCCAAAAGACCAACCTTGCTTCTATGCCATGCGGAGAAATAATCCTTCGCCCAGCTGTACGTTCCTTTTTCCAGCTTGAGCTTCTTGGTGATTTTCTCGTAAAGCGTAGTCGTCATTTGTTTACCTTATTCATCATCAGTTGAACAATCTTTCACGGAATGATTTTTTCCATCAAGATGTCGCAGCGTTCGTAGGATATTCCCTGCAACGGAATTTCCTTAAAGCCCAGCCTTTTATAAAGGGCGATAGAGGCTTCCAATTTTGTATTCCCTTCCAAAAAAATGCGCTTGACATTATGCTTTTTCGCATAGTCAATCAACGCATCCCCTAATTTTCTGCCGATGTGATGGCCTCTATAATCCTTGGAAACTGCCATCTTGGCAAGTTCAAAACAATTCTTGTCATCCCGTTTTACCAAGGCGCAACAGCCGACAACCGCTGCAACATCCTTGTCAATGGCAAAGAAAATTTGACCACCATTTTGAACAATATCTTCAACATGGTCAAAAGTCTTAAAATCGGATTTTTCCAGCTTAAAATAAGTCCCTATCCATTCCTTATTCAATCGGACAAAATCATCGCGGTATTCGGGGGAATATGTTTTGATTTCAATTTCCGATGTCATGCTTATCGTCCTTCCATTTCGCTTATGGCTTGTTTTTGCAAACAGCCTTCATTTTCTTTCTTCAAAATATACTCATTTCGCATAGGCTCGCAAGATGTAAACAATGGAATTTCAGCCCTTCTTTTGGTGTCTTTTGGGTTGATTTGGCATAATTCACGCCTTACACCAAAGCGTATCTAGTTTACGGGCTGATGAATGAAATGGCCCTTGACAATTCCCACGACATTTTCCTTGATGGCGACCACATCTGCCGTATCGGCAACATCGCCAAGAAGGTGCGACAGGCTGTTCTCTGCCTGTTAAAGACGGAAGAAGGGGAAGCGTTCACCAATATAGAACACGGAGTCCCCTGGCTTGAAAAGATAGCCGGTTTACCCATTTCACACCTTGATGTAGCCCAGCGCATCATCCGAGAGAAAATCGAGGCGGTCAAGGGCGTAAAATCCGTAATCGCGATTGACCTCGCGACGGACGGAAGAAACCTCACGGGAAAATTCAGCGTCCAGAGCGTTGACGGCAGCACCATCAACGGGGATTTCTAGCGATGGCGATAAACGCAGTCATTGTGGACTCTATATCGGGTATCTCCATCAAGAGTTACCGCGAAATCCGCCAAGCCATCGCCACCAGCTTTACGGAAGTGTTCGGCGCGTCCATAAACCTTGAGCCGTCCTCTCCTGACGGGATGTTCGTTGACCTGCTTGCATATATGTACACGGAACTTGCACAGGTGATACAGACCGTCGGCGCGAACATCGACGTTTCAACGGCGACGGGGACATTCCTGGATATGCTCGCCTCTATCGCGGGGCTTGCGCGAAACGAGGGAGAAACGGACGAATCCCTTAGGCAGCGCATAGAGACGGCGACTTTCGACGGGTTGGCAACTCCCGACGGAATGACGACGTACTTGAAGGAGAACATCACGGACGGCATCACCTTCAAGGAAAACACGAAGAACGAGACCGTCGGCGGAATCCCCGCCCATTCTTTCGTGGTATTCGTCCCAGTCACTTTCAGCACCGAGGATATTGACCCGTCCGATAAGGACTGGCAAGCCATTCTCGACGACAGCACACGCGCCCACACCGTCCAGAATTTCATCGCACAAAAGATTTGGAACTGCAAGCCCGCAGGCATTCAGAGCTACGGAAACAACAGCGGCGAGGCTCGCGACGTAAGCGGCTTCCTGCAACAGGTCCAGTTCAGCTTTATCCAGGGCGTTTCCTACCTCGTTCGCATCGACTTTACTGTCTATGACGAAGAAACCTTGCCATCGGACTATGAACAGGTCATAAAGAATGTCGTCTGCGAATGGGCCAAGAAGGAATACACTTCGGGAAAGGACTTGATACCGCAAAGAATCAGCGCCCCCATCTATAGCAATGTTCCGGGCATCGAGTCCATCACGGTCACGGTCGCAAGCGTGGACAATCCACGCCACTGGACAGACGAGCGCGTCCCCATAGACGAAGACAAGATTGTTTCCATCACGGCAGAAAACATCACGGTCACGCTCGTAAGCTAGGAAACCGCCATGCAGCACATCACGGACTTATGGCAGCATATCCAGCACCTTGTAATCACGCAGTACAGGGACTCCACAAACCTTCTCTCGCTCTTGAGGAAGGTCTTTTCCAGTTTTCAGGATTTGGAAGATAGTGCGTTCAGGCTTTCCAACTTCGCGAACATCGACGAGGCGGAAGGTGAATGGCTCGACCTTATCGGAAAGTTCCGCAACATCCCGCGACAACCCGGCGAGACGGACGAAATGTACAAGGCGCGTCTCAAGATTTCCTTCAAGAAGAACTCCGCAGGGACGCCGAACAACATCATCGAAAACGCCCGTGACCTTTCGGGCGACCCGAATCCGCATTTCCTTGACGAATGTCCCGCCATCTTTTTCGTCTATACTCCGCGAGGCAGGCAGCTTCGACGCCGCGTACTTCAAATGCTGGCGCCTGCTGGCGTCCTTGCGCTCCCCGCTGCTGGATTGAAGCTGGCTGGTTCAAACAGGTTCCTCGCGACGGTTCAGCATCCGCAAAAGAAGATTGTGACCGTCGCGCTTGAAGAAAGCGTAATCGAGAACAACTATCTCACGACAGAAACTGGGAAACGGATAATGACCGAAGACGGCAAGTACATCGTCTTATAGGAGAATCCATGGCAGAAGAAAATACCACCATCCTAGAGCTGGACACAAGTACGTTCGAAGCCCTCAAACAGGGCGGGTACTTTGCCGTAAGCATCCTTGGCCATACCTACAAGGTTGCCTTGAGTGAACTGGAAGGAGTCGGAGCAAGTGACCACAAGGTCTGCGTCCAGCAGGGCGACGAGGCGGGATTTCTTGCCAATGTTCTCGTTCCCGACGGTGACGCAATCACGCTCACGCCCCTAAACGGCACTCTACGAATAGGCGTGAACCTGACGGGAGAAAGCGACCCGAAACTTGTGACGCTGCCGGAATCGGACATAGACAGCGAAACGAGCAACTACGGTTCATACCAGCTCAAGCAGGGCGCAGAAGAACTTGTCTGGGGCGACGTTGAGGGCGAAACATTCGACTACTGCAACGCCAAGATATACCAGAGCATGAGAATATCGGACGCCCAGGGTTCCATTACAAAATGCACCATCGCGCTTGCAGGAACGCTTGCATCGAACAACGCATGCCTCTGCATCGGCGTTTTTGACACGGAAGGAACCCTGCTCGGGCACACGGGGCTGCGTCACTACGGCGTCGATTTCGACAGCTCGACAGAACTCTGCACTTTCGACATGATTGAAATGAGGCAGGGAGCCTTGACGATAAAGCGGAATACGCGATATATCGTTCAAGTTTGGTCTGTAGGAGTCCAGCTCGCCGCCAAGGACAGAACCAATTACAACTACCAGTACGACTACACGCTGCGTCAGAACCTGGAAACGACAGTCGGCAACAAGATTTATTTCGTTGACCCGCTGAACGGCATTTTCAACACAGCGAGCAAGATTCCTTTCGTCTCGTTCGGCGCAAGCACTGTCTAATTCAAGGAGCGTTTCATGGAACTGGAAGAAAACATTACCACGGTACCGCTGCTTGAAGAAGCGGACAATCTTACCCTCAACGACCTTCTCTACATCGTGCAGGGCCTGAACTCCGACAGGGACAGGAAACTATCGCTTGAAAAACTGCGCGACTTTCTGCAAAGCGTTTTTAAGAACATCACCGTCGTCGGCATAGGAAACCACCCCGACACTACAACCATTACTCCCTCCGGCGTGACTGTTTCCGGCATGGGTGGCTCTACAGAAATAGGGAAACAGGCGGTGACAACGACCTTTCTTTCCGCCTATTCGCTCACGCTTAGGAACTCCAATCATACAGTCACACTTTCCGTCAATGCTTCCACGAACGAGCTTGTGATAGACCATTCCATCAATCTTGATGGAGATATTACCTCTAGCGGAAAATTTATCGCCAAAAGTGGAAGCTCCGCAACGCACAATCTCTATACATCGGAACTTGGGCCAAGCGGCCTCGAAATCAAGGGACCGGGCGGAACGACGAAGATTACGATGATAGCGCTCACGACGCAGTATATCTCCGCCCAGGTCTTGTCCATAAGTGGACAGGCAACTATAAAGAAGCTCTCCACAGACCAGCTTATTCTCAACTTCACGCCGCTGGAACAGTCCGACGGGGATGCGAGCCAGGGACAGTATCGTTCCATGACAAACTGCGAAAGCCACTGCACATCCGGCATACCGTCTGAATACTACACAGCCGTTTGTCCTGGAACATACGGCTACGAAGGAAACGATGATTTCACGCTAAACTCAACCAGCCATGAAGTCGGCGAAGTCGTACTTGTCACCAATACAGGCAAGTACGGAGGCGGAACACCCGTAAACCACCCTATCATCGTCTATCAGGCAAGCGATACAACGCGGTCGCATCATATCGCATCGATTGAGCCCGGAAACAGCAAACAATTTATCTACAGGGGTAAGGACTCGAACAATTATCCCGTGTGGACTTCCTTGAATTAGGTAGAACGGCATGACAACTAGAAAGGACAGCGCCAAATGGCGCGAAATGTTGAAGCCCCTCATCCTTGCTCTCATCGCGCTTGCTTCGGCGACTACAGCCTATGTCAAAAGCCACAGCGAAGTAAGCGAGGGCTCGGAAAGGAACGCCGTTTCCATGGCCAAGATGGAAACGCGCATCGAGCTTATTGAACAGCGAACATCAAAAGTGGAACGGGAATCGGAAATCCTCAAGGGGACTCTTTCCGACATAAAGAGCGATGTTTCGTTTATCAGGGGAAAGATGGAAGCGCAGAAATAGCTTCTTATTCTTTTTCCTTGGGTTTATTTTTTGCGCCCTTGGGCCTTCCGCCCTTCTTGCCGTTCTCGGCGCTGGTGGGCTTGGGACGGCTCCCAATCATCTGCGAATGGATTGAACGCACTTCCGCGTCCGTAAGAATTTTTCCGCAATGCGGACACCTTGCTGGCATAGGA
>JAFVGH010000038.1 GCA_017475045.1 Fibrobacter sp.
GCGCCCGTAACCGCAAACAACGAAAGGCCCGCCGCAGCACCTGCAACAGACATCATTTTTTTGAAAGATTGTTTAACATCCATACTTTTTCCCTAAAATAGTACACCTGTTCATAAATTATCCAAATATTGCCCAATTAGCCCCCAAAGGGGGGCCATATAATATGGATGTTTTGTCAATGGATTTTAGGGATTAGGTGCTAGGTTTTAGGGGATTCCGATAAAAAAAACCGCATTTCTGCGGCTTCTCTCATTCCAACTAAATTTTTTGCGGTGAAGTCACTTAGCCATACACGAGACCAAGTACGACCGCCACGATGCTAAAGAACGCGATTTGCTTCAGAATTGCGAATTCTTTTTTATTCATGGACAACCACCTTCTTGATGAGCGCCATTTTCCCATCCCTGCGGATGAAGAACACACCCTGGGATTGCTTGCGGAGCCTTGCGTCCGTCTTTACGCAGTTCATTGCTTCAGACATGCTCTTTGCGGTAAACGAGCCTAACTTTTGGCCATGAACGTTATAGACGCTAAAGTTGCTTTCGGCTTCGGTGATGCCAACGCGGATGTTCGCAATCCCGTCAGAAGCCGTATCCTTTGCCGCCTTGAACTCAATGTAGTCGATGTCTATCCAGTCGTTCGTGATTTCGAGTTTCAGTTCGTGCTCGCCTTTCTTCAAGGCAGCCTTGCCGCCGCTCACGACGGAATACGCATCTTTACCCTTTCCTTCGTTCTTTATTTCGTCGCCGATGCGCACGCTGTCCATGTAGAGCACAAAGCTACCGGTACCGTTCTCGCCAGCCACGTTTGCAGAAATTTCGTAATCGCCATCGGCTTCCACCTTCACCGTATATTTGAGCCATTCCGTCTTTTGGCAGTGGCCAACAGCAATGCCCATGTTCGGCTGGTAAACATCGACGTCATCCTTGCGGAACTTGTTACCTTCGTTGCCCTCGCTCAAGTCCATATAGGCCTTGCCGGCACCGCCCTTGTTGTAGTTTTCGGCTTCAATCGTGCCGGGAATACTTGCGGGTGCATCGCCATAGGGGCCGTATTCTTCAGGCGGTTCGTCGGGAACGGTCGATTTGGTAGGGTCCGCCAGGTTCACCGCCGGGGCGTTCGGGTCAATCGTCTTGTCGATAAGTTTGAGCATTTCGGAGCAGTAGCGCTTGCCTAGTTCTATCACGCCCGCACGACCAAAGTGGTAGGGGTCCCTGCCATTGCCCTGCAAGCCTTTGGAAGAGGCCAGACCGAACTTCTTGAATTTGCTTTTAAGCTGGGCTATGCCTCCATTCTTGCCGCCACAGCAGTTGTTGCCTTCCTGGAGCAATTCGCCCGCCACAAAGGCCACTTCGTTTTCGTCCAGTTCAAGAGCCGTTATAAAGTCCTTGTAGGTTTTATAAACAGCATTCTGCCATTCCGTGCCAGAGCCGTCAGTTTCGCCCTGGTGGAAAATAAAGCCCTTGATGACGCCCACTTCCTTCGCCTTCTTGCCCAAATCTACAATCCTCTGATACGGGTTGGAATCGTAGTCCCTTGCCCAGTTCTTGATGTAGCTTTCAGCAGAATTGAAATAGGCTTTGTACTGATCCTTGTCGAAAGCCTTGATGGCCACAGCACCGATGGCCACAGGGATAATGCCCACGGTAACGCCCGGCAGCGAATCGACCATGGCGCGACCGAAATAGTCCGCCGGGGAGAGATTCTCTGTAGGATGGAACATCGGAGGAATCGCCGGATACCATTCGCCCGTCTTGATGGACTGGGTGGTGCGACCGCTACGCTGGTTCGCATTGGCATTGTGCGAGGCTAGCATCAGAAAATTCTTGGGGTCGCTAGCTTGGTCCTCTGCAGGGACGATATCGCCGTTACCCGCCATGTTGGACTGCCCGTAGGCAATGTAAATGTGGAAGTTCGGGTTCGGAGCAGCCACAGCGCTCGTGCCCCCAAATAGAGATGCGCCAGCCACCACACCGGCGACTGCCATAATTTTTTTGAGATTTTTCTTCACACTCATAGAAATTCCCTCAAACCAATTGTTTTACATGTATAAAATTACCCTTAAAATTTTATAATTCGCTAAAAAAATCCATTTAGTGTTGTACTCCTTTACTCTACCCCAAAATTCCCCATTTTCTGCAAAAAACGCAAAAAAACGCCTTACGCATTATCGAAAAAAACTAACCCCGGAATGGTTCGGCAAGCTCACCAACCTAAATCCGGGGTGACAAATGTGAGAAGCACCATGTAAGCAGAGAGGATTGTCATGCCGGGGTGACAAATCTAAAACAGCCTACCCATAGACAAGGCCGAGCACGACCGCCACGATGCTAAAGAACGCAATTTGCTTTACAATAGCGAATTCCTTTTTATTCATGAACAACCACCTTCTTGATGAGCGATTCGCCGTTTTTGCGGATGAAGAACACACCCTGCGATTGCTTGCGGAGTTTTGCGTCAGACTTCACGAGGTTCATCGCAGCAGTCATTCCCTTGGCGGTAAACGTCCCTAGCTTTTGCCCCTGCATGTTATACACGCTAAAGTTGCTTTCGGCTTCAGTCATGTCAAAACGGACTTTCGCGATGCCTTCATAGGGAGGCACCTCGCCTTGTTCGTTGAACTGAATCCAGTCGATGTTCGCGTAATTGGCGGTAATTTCGAGCTTGAGCACATGCTTGCCGGCCTTCAAGGCGACCTTTTCCTTGACATCTATCGTCTTGTAGGTGTCCCACTTGTTGTCGGCGGTCTGCGGCAATGTCACAGCATCCGTAATCGACTTTTCATCGATATAGAGCTTGAAC
>JAFVGH010000039.1 GCA_017475045.1 Fibrobacter sp.
CCTATATCCCCCTGTCGGATTATCGCGTCGGAGATTTGAAGGTAGTTTTGAGCGGGTATGCCGATGTAGCTGATTTCAAGGCCGTTCCCATCGAGGGACAGAACTGGAACCGGGAATGGGAACAGCGCTTCGAGCCCATCGTCGTGGACGGTACCGTCACGGTCAAGGCGAGCTTCAACAAGGACGTCCCCCGCACCCGATTCAACATCTGGATCGACCCGGAAATGGCTTTCGGCACCGGCTCGCACGACACCACCTATATGATGATGCAGCGGATGCTGGGAATCGAGAGCGCCATTAAGGGGCATGTGATCCTGGACATGGGCTGCGGAACGGCCATCCTGGGCATCCTGGCTGCGAAGATGGGCGCGCGGAAGGTGTTTGCGGTCGATATCGACGCCGTCGCCGCCCGCTCCGCCTGGGGCAACGCCCGCTGGAACCGCGTCGGCACCCGCATCGAAACCGCCTGCGGCGACGCCTCCCTCCTGCAGATGGGCAGTTACGACGTCATCCTGGCGAACATCCACCGCAATATCCTGCTGGAGGACATGCCCACCTACGTCCGCTCCCTGCGGCGCGGCGGCCGGCTGCTAATGTCAGGCTTCTACGAGGCCGATATCCCGGCTCTGCAGGAGCGCGCTTCGGCCCTCGGCCTCACCTGGGTCGGCCAGACCCTCCGGAACGACTGGGCCTGCATCGAGTTCACTCGTCCCTAATCTTGTCATTTCGAGCGAAGTCGAGAAATCTCATCATTTTTCACTATCTTTGCATTCCTTTTCACGCGGGTGTGTTGGAATTGGTAGACAACCCAGACTTAGGATCTGGTGGCGCAAGCCGTGGGGGTTCGAGTCCCCCCACCCGTACGAAACTACTTAACTAATTGATTATCAGAGATTTAGATTTCTGAGAAAAGTCAATTTCCGTGAGAATTCCGATGCAAAACCCCGGCAATCTTCCAAGACTGTCGGGGTTTGTCTTATGCCGATAAATTGGAATTAGTGCCCTAATTTCTTCATACCATCGATTCGGAGTTATTCCTGAAAAGAATACCCGAACCCGGCCTTGGCAACAAGAGCTTCTCCATACGGGCCTATCTTCTTACGGATGCGTGTAATGTTCACATCCACCGTGCGAGGCAAGACGATGACATCGTCAGGCCACACGGCCGAGAGCAGCTGCTCCCGTGAAAACACCTTTCCCCGGTTCTCAAGGAAGAACTTCAGAATTTCATATTCGGTCTTCGTAAAGGAAACCTCCACACCGTCTACGGTCACTTTCTTGGCGTCCGTATCCATCTGTATGCCCTGGTAGCGGATTCCATTTCGGACAGCACCAAGCCGGGCCTCCACAACATTGATGATGTAGTCACCCGTCTTTTCGCATTCGCTGACGAGGTCGGCATAGACGGTCCCCTTGTCGTATCCGTACATCTTGGCGTCCAAGCTTTCGATATTCTGCTGTTTGAGCGCATTACGGCAGGCATTGATCCTACGCTCGATGTCTTCGGAGAGTGCCAGGTCCAGCTCTTCCTTGCGCCCGGGAAGAAGCTCATTCATCCGGGAAAGAGCATCACCAACCAACGAGAACATCTCCTGGATTCCTTCATTCTGTTGCTCGGTAAAGTCAATTTTGTTGCTCCTCTTACGTCGAAGGATACGGGCCAGATTGAAGCAGCTGTCACCCACGGACTCCAATTCCCCGATCTGCCGGAGCATGGCCCGTACCATCTCTTTCGTATCATCGGACAGATGGGCCGATCCAAGATCAGCCAGGTATCGGCCGATCTCGTTCTCCATCCGGTCGCTGCCCTCCTCTCCCTTCTCGATGCGGTCATAGAGTCGGGAGAAACCCTGTTCGTCTTTCGTAGCATAAAGTTCCCGGACCAGCGCGAACATGTGCTGCGTCTTCTCCCCGTAAACGACAATCTCTTTCTGCGCCTGGAGCACGGAGATTTCCGGAGTCTTCATGATACCGCCGCGGATATATTGAAGGCGAAACTCATCCTCTTCGTCAGATTTCCTGGGCCGGATAATCTTGCAAACCAGCTTCTCAATCTGAGGAATGAACCAAATCAGGACAGCCGTATTGATGACATTGAATCCGGTGTGGAAAGCCGCCAGCGTAAAGGAAAGCAAGGCAGTGTCCTGCTGAGGGGCCCCCGGGTCAAGTCCCACGATGCCACAAATCATCCGCACAAACGGAAAGAAAACGATGAGCATCCAGATGACACCGAAAACGTTGAATACCAGGTGGGCCATTGCCGTCCGTCGGGCCTGCGTGTTTGCATTCAGAGCGGCCAGATTAGCCGTGGATGTGGTACCGATATTCTCACCCATGACCAGCGCGATACCCTGATAGATGGAAATGGCTCCTGTAGCGCACAGGACCATCGTGATAGCCATCAGTGCGGCAGAACTCTGGAGGACGGCGGTAAGAATAGTGCCGATGAGCAGGAACAGCAGGATGGTGGCGTAATTGGTCTTGAAACTGGAGAAGAACGCAACGACAGCAGGCTTGCTGGCCAGATCCATCTCCTCCCCGGTGTTCTTCAGAAGAACCATCGCATAGAGCAGGAAGCCCAGTCCGATTAAAAAGTCACCGAAATACCGATGCCTTCCCAGTTGTATGAGGACGATACCGACAACCAGGACAGGCCAGACTAGATTGACAATATTGAAGGAGAAACCGGCCGACAGGATCCAGGCAGTCAGGGTCGTGCCGATATTGGCACCCATAATCACCGATATGGCTTGTGTCAAAGTAAGCAGAGCGGCATTTACGAAGGATACCGTCATCACGGTAGTTGCCGACGACGACTGAACGGCTACCGTAATCAAGGCACCTGTAGCTACACCGGAGAAGCGATTTCCCGTCATCGCCCCAAACAAATGACGTAGTTGCGGGCCGGCCATCTTCTGCAAGGCCTCGCTCGTCATCTTCATACCGAATATCAGGATGGCGATAGCGCCAAGGAGTTTCAATACAATCAGCATATCTAATTATTTACAGTGCAAAGATACGCTCCGAGGACGGTTCTCTCAAGGCGCCAAATCAATTTTAACTGAATATTAACCGACCCAATCCCTATTGTACTCACTTCGAAATATGAATATGCTACCTTTCGAAAAAATGATGCGACATGAAAAAGATGCTCTTACTTGCCTTAGTTACAATGGCTTTCCTTTCCACAGGATGCAAGTATAGGATAGTGCAAGCCCCGAATGAAGTCCTTCAGATCTTTGTAACTATGTTCCCGGGCGCCACCGACGTGGAATGGAGCAGACAAATCTCCACTTTTACGGCCGATTTCTATCACGATCAGCACGAAAAGTATGTTCAATTCGACAGTACTGGCACCTGGCTGCGTACTAAAACGAGAATGTCCATCTATGAGGTCCCGGTACCCGTTATAGAAACGGCACGCAAATATAGCAATCGTAAAATAGATGATGTCTACCTGTTTGAACAATCAAACGGAGCTGCAACATACTACATGGTGGAATACAAACAAGAAACACCGTTCTCCACCAAACAGATCTACATCCTTGCAGATGGAACAGTTCTATCTGCACTTTAATCAGATGGATATTGTCCCGATAAAATACTGATTTACCTAAACAAACTTACTTATTCTTCAGCACAACAGCAAACCAGAGTCATTGCGTGTTCAAAAATGATAACACTCCGGCGGTCAGGTATTATTCTATATCTGCTTGAATACCAAACAAATATACCTCCCGAAAATCGTCAAAATTGGTTCGATAATTGTTAACGATCACGTACAAGGCTACTTAACTAATTGATTTTCAGAGATTTAGATTTCCGAGAAAAGTCAATTTCTGTGAGAATTCCGATGAAAACCCCCGGCAATCATCCAAGACTGTCTGGGGTTGTGTCAGGTCGATTAATCTGATTTTAGCGAACCAGGAAGTACCCCAACGCGACAAGGGCGATACCGACAACCACGCTGAAGGCTACATACCCGACAAAACCCCAGATGTTCCCGCCCTGCAACATCATCAGCGCCTCCTTCGAGAAAGTCGAGAAGGTCGTAAAG
>JAFVGH010000040.1 GCA_017475045.1 Fibrobacter sp.
AGCATCTTGCGGGTCGGCAAGTTGTTCACCTTCACATGCGAACCGTTGCCCACCGGAGCATCCTTGGCATCATTCAGCTTGACGATATCGAAGTTGTCGGTATTCGGTCGGCTGTTGCTTTCACCACCACCCCATGTGACGTAAGTCGTGCCGTCGTCATCAATGAAGATGCCCGGGTCAAAGCACCAAGAAACGCCATCGCATCCGATGATGCCACGGCCACCGACCAGTTTGTCCTTGCCCTGGCCCACAGCATTTTGCCAAGGACCGTCGATTGCAGGCGCCTTGATGTAGCCGATACCGCCACCACCGCCATCGGGGAACACGATATAGAACGTGCCTTTGTGCACCGCAATACCAGAGGCCCAAATATCGTTAATACCGTTCACCTTGCGGGCATCGTAAATAATGCCGTAGTCAGTCCAGTTCTGCATATCCTTGCTGCGGAATGCATAGAGGGCGTAAATCTTGTAACCATTGGAATTGGCAGGCGCCGGGTCGTCGGAGTCCGTGATGATGTAGAAGTATTCATCATCGGCAGCGGCACCAGGGTCAGCCAAGTAATGGTATGTGGAAATCGGGTTGTCCGCAAGCGAGCTTACGCCAAAACCCGCCATCAATCCAAACATCGTTATTTTTTTAAGCAGTTTCATAACACTCCTTAGGATTGACCATACACCGCCAACCCTTTTCTCATAAAACTATTTTCGAAGGTGCGAAAAAGCCCCCACTCCGACATATCTATTATGGATAAAAAGTCAATGCGTTAATAGCGCCTGAAAGTGAAAAAGGCTTCCCTTTCGAGAAGCCTCCTGAAGAATGTGTTTATTGGAGAATTTTAACGGGTCGTTCTGACTTTCGCGACCATGCCGTTTGCACGGTTGCGAATCAGGCTAAAGCCCTGCACGCTCTTCGTCTGTGCACTTTCACGCCAAAGGTTCTTCGCTTCGGCCATGCTGCGGGCCGTAAAGCTTGCCACCTTCTTGCCGCTCAAGTCGAACACATCAAAAGTCGCCGCAGAATTAGCGCTCATGCGCATGGACGGACGGATTCCCACATCATCACCTTCATCCGGATCCTTGGCGTCCTTGCCCGAAGCAAACTGGATATAGTCGATGTCCATCCAGTCGCCAGTCACGGTAAAGCGGAGAATGTGCTTACCCGCAGGGAGCTTCACATTGGCCTTGACCTTGCCGAAATCGTCAAAGTTGTCTTCGCCTTCGTTTTTCGGCACCGCAATTTCTTCGGTAATATCTTCGCCGTCCACGGACAGCTTGAAACTCCCAGTCGTGCTGCCCGAGGCCACCGCCGCAAACATCGTGTAGTCGCCTTCCTTTTCGACATTCACAGTGTATTCCAGCCATTCGTCTGCCTGGTTGTAGCCTACGACATAGCCCGTCGCCTTCTTGTAAATATCTACGCCTGTGCCTTCGCGATAGCTCTTGCCTCCGTTGGATTCAGCACCGTGGTCGTCGGAATCGCTATCGGAATAGGAATCGTTCCCTGCGCCATAACCCGGCTCGTCGAAGTTTTCCATCTCGATCTTGCCCGGAATCGCCCAGGCCTTGCCGCCAAACGGTTTCTGCGGTTCAGGCTCGCGCTTCGCGCCCTGGAATTCCCATTCCAGAACGCCCATGGTAGAATCCTTGCTTCCCTTGAACACGAAGAAGAGTTCATCGACAACGCCAGTAAGGCCTTTCATCTCGCAATCGTTATCGACGTAGTCATTCCAGCCACTCGTCTTTGCGAGGGAGCAGGTACCGGCAAGCGTACCGGAAACGCTCCCTGTGTGGATTTCAATCTTGTTGCCGTCAGCCACGCTTGCCGCCTTGACGCGGAGGTTCTCGGCACCGTTGCCAAAGTCCACACCAGACACGCGAATCCAGGATTCCTTGGTAGCAAGCGGAGTCAACACATGCACGACGGGCTTGCCCTTGGTCCAGTCAGTACGGCTGCGCACGTTACGTTGCTTGGAGCTGGTGAGCGCCTTGTAGGTCTTGTAAGGGTCAAAGTTCTTGATCTGCTTCGGGCCTTCACGGGTGAAGGTCAGCTTGTTCATCCTGTCGCCATTCCAGGTGAGTTCGTCGATGGATACGCTTCTGTGGTTTTCCTTGTTCGGGCTATTGGTGCACTGGCCCGACTGGGTGCAGGAACCCGGATGTTCACTCGCAGTGACCAGGCGGCGGTCGTGATACACGGCATACCACTTGCCCTTGAATTCCGCAAAGCCCTGGTGGTTGTTGCCACCCTCGTTATGGGCATCCGGCACCGCACTGATTCCAGGAATGACCGTTCCAACGAACGTGTAAGGGCCCGTAATCTTGTCAGCCATGCCGTAATCGATGACCTGCGGAGGCGTATTGAAGCTCAAGTAGTACTTGTTCCCCTTCTTGTGGATATAGGGGGCTTCGAAGGAATTCTGTGCACTGACGCGAGTCAGGGAATTCTTGTCGATGGTAATCTTGCCGTTGTTTTCGGTAAACTTGATGATGTCCAGGTTGTTGCCATAGGGGCGCTGACCATTTTCACCGCCGCCGAAAATCACATAGCCCGTACCATCTTCTTCAATGAAGATGCCCGGGTCGAAGCAGTGGGCAATGCCATCGCAGCCACCGATTACGCTGGAGCCAAAGGAAGCGGCGATGTAGTTCACGCCATGGGTTTCCTTGACGGGGTCGGTATAGGGACCGTCGATGCTTGTCGCGGTAAGCATGCCCACGCCGCTGGCGCCATTGGGATAAACAATGTAGATTCTACCCTTGTGGACAGCGATGCCGGAAGCCCAGGTATTGTCGGGATAATTCCCGAATTCTCGCTTGGAGCGGAAAATCATGCCGTGGTCGGTCCAGTTCTTCATGTCCTGGGAGGAGAACGCGTTAAGCCCCACGATGTCGTAATTGTAGTTCTGCTGGGGGCTGTAATCATCGACATCGGTCAAGATGTAGAAAGTATCACCATCGGAAGCACAGGAAGGATCCGCCAAATAGTGATAAGTTGAAATGGGGTTATCGGCAAGCGCATTCACGCCAAAACCGGCAAGCAATCCCACCATTGTAATAATTTTCTTGTTTCTCATACACACTCCTTAAGATTGGCCTAATAAGGTCAATCCCATACACCATAAATAAATCTACCATCAAGCAACAAAAAAAGACCTGCAACATTTTGCAGGTCTCATGGATAAAATGTCCACAATGGATAAAATTAGTCTTTTTTCTTAGAATCGCTCTTTTTCAAAGCATTTTTTGTAACAGGTGCGTACGGATCAAAGATTCCATAACCATAGACCTCGATATCGTCAACCCAGACTTCAGTACCCATGGCACCAAAGATGCTAATCTTCGTCACATGTTTCTTGACAGCATCCCAACCGACGTTACCGCCATTGCTATCCGCAGTATCCAATTGTGACGGAATCACAGTATAGCGAGTCCAAGCCGTATCCACTTCAAAATGGCGCCAAGATTTTATATTGTCCGCACTTGTCACGGAATCGTTATTCACGAGCACGTCAAATGCGAATGAAATCCGAGACTTTACAGAGCCACGAGCCCAGAACCTGATAGAATCCAGTTCGCTCATATCGACAAAGCCACCGAGTTCTCGACCGATGAGAGCCCAATCCCAGTCTGCCGCGGAATCCCGTTCACAGACAAAGTGTGCAACCTTGCCCTTACGGTTATGCCCGGCAGAAGTTACGTCCAGCTTAACTTCTGCATTTTTGGAAGCCGAAGGTTTCCAATCATCAGCACCGTTTTCGAAGTCATCAAATACAAAGTATTTCTTGACATACGCAGAGTCGCCAAGGTAAAGCTTCTTGCTAGACTTGGTTCCGACGTCCGCTTCGATTTTGCCGTAAACCGTGATAGAATCGGTTTCATCTTCGCTTACAAAAGCGACAATTTCAACATTACCATTGGGCAGCGATTCAAATTCAAAGTAACCGGTAGAATCCATCGGGACCTGGTAGTCCAAGCCCTGCACAGAAACAGTCGCCGAACGGCGGACCAACTGCGGAAGTCCGACATGACCGGATACCTTGCTCGGCTCCGAGACCTCAACCGTAAGAGGAGTCGTCGTATCGGCTTCAACATAAGCAATCTTCTCGAAGCCCTTCAGATTCTTGACATCGCTACGAGCTTCAATTACATAGGAACCCGACGGAACATCCGTCAGAACAACCCGACCTTGCTCATCGGTTTCAAAGTGCAACTGGAAGAGGGAGTCCGACCCGAGTTCGGATGCACCCGACAAATAAGATTCAGGGCGGACAATAACGTCCATACGTGCAGCAGGCGTGCCATCGGCCAATTGAACAAGCACCGCGATGGAGTTTTCCGTCTCCATCGACGATCCCGCGGTACGACCGCTATCGCAGGCGACATAGCAGAAAGCCAATGCCGCCATTCCATATGTCCACGCCCGTTTAATCATTTTTTATCTCCTGCACCTTCCCCTATTATAGTATTTTCCACAGCCCCAGCTTTACGTGCAACCGGGTAAAACGCCATAGAAAGCTGCATAACACGATCGGGATTCTTGGCCCCATCCACTCTTTTTTGGACTAAGCGGCGAAATTCCCTTAACATGTCACCCAAATCCTCGAAGCAGGACTGATCTACAGAAAGGGTCAGTGTAGAAATATTGCGTTCATTGACGGGGACATTTTCGAGCGCATCGCTCGCAAGGCTCAGAACCTGGCGCTGGAAATTGCGCACAGCCTTGGCCTTTTCGGGGCCCCCTACTGTCAAATGGGCTTCGGTCAACGCAAGCTTACCCGAAGCAAGCTTTTTCACGAGACCGACGCTCTTTAAAGTTTCAATGGCTTCGAGAGCCTGCTCCTCGGTAATCGGCGGACAGAGGTCCTTGGCGATGCGTTTGACGTTCACCACCCCACCGTTCAATTCCAGGTAGGCGCGTACCGCAGGAATCCACCAGTTTTCAAGGAGTTTAAGTTCAGCTGCCTGTAAAGAATGGCGCTCCACGTCACGGAGCGAGAGGGCTTTCGCCATCAATTCTTCGCGCTTAGTCTTATCCTTGCTGACAGCAGCAGAATAGAGCAGGTCGAAATACTCGGCCTCGCGACCAGACAGCGCAAGGATTTCCTTAGCCGCAGGTAATGCATGAGCAGGCAGATGCTGCTTTTTTTGCAATACCCGATAGAGATAGCTGGAGTCTAGCCCTAGCTTATCACCCATCATGCGGTAGCTGTAGAAGGGCATCTCGACCTTGCGCCTGTCGTAGAATTCCTTCAAGAAGTCGCGGTAGTCCGCTATGTCAGAAAAAGTAACCATCAATAACTAAAATATTTAAATATTACTGGCTTAACCCTGCTATGTAAACATTTGGTATGGATTTTTTGTCAATAGGCATTTTAGAGGATAGACGAGAGACTAAAAACGAGAGGTAAAAGCAACGGCAAGAATATAGTAATTAGTAGGAAGTGGTTAGTGGGGGAGATGAGTTATTAGTTATTAGTTATTAGTTATTGGTCAGTGGTGAGGGATTAAATTATTGAATTAAAAATTAATTACCATTTTTTATTTCTTTCGTCTCTCGTCTGTAGGCTCGCAGAGCCGTTCTTTCGTCTGTTATAAGTGGTTAGGGGTTGGGCATGAGGTAAATGGAGTCCATTCAGGGCAAGCGCCACACGTCGAAAGATCCACGGTTGTACTTGAACATGCCAAATAAGCTACATTATGGGCATGAGATGTCCTCATTGCCATAAATCTATAGAAAACGAATCTCAGAGCACAAAAGACTGGAACTCATTCGGTTACCAGTCTCCGTTAATAACTTGCCCAAAATGCAGCAAGGATTTTCTATGCAAAGCCTTCCACGAACCCGCTGCGGAAGGAATCGACAAGAAATGGCTCAATGTCGGCATTCCTCTAAAACGCGCACTCATTTACACAGCAATTTGGGCCGTTTGCTGGAGCGCCATTTATTTTATTCCAAATTTAACAATTCCGCAAAAATTCAAAGTGTTCCTATTAGGATTAAGCGGTCTTTTCATGCTGTATGGATTGCTCGATTGGTGGACTGTAATCCGCATCAAGTCAGGGAAAGAAGCCAAACTTCTGCTAAAACTCGTTCAGGAATCCGAAAAGCGCCTGCAAGACAAAAACTATGTACGAAGGCTCTACAACTTAGGCTACAAAGTGCCAGAAAAATATTTGCCCAAAGATTTGCAATAAACAAAAAGGAACCCACCGGCGTAGCCGGTGGTTCTTCATATGCGGGCCCTGCCCTAGGATACTAGCCACGCGTCACGTCGCGTAACACGATCTACCACCTGCAAATTTTCCTTACCGGCTGCCCGTAAACGGGCTAAAGTTTACCCAACATTGTCAACTGGTCTCCGTACTGGTCTTCCTTCAGCTGATTTTGAATATACGCCGCGATTCTTGCCGTATTTTTACCGGTCGTGTCAACATAGTAGCCGCGACACCAAAATTCCCTGTTACGGTATTTGAACTGGAGTGATTTGTACTTTTCGTAGATCATCAGGCTACTCTTCCCTTTCAAGTACCCGACAAAACCCGAAACGCTCACTTTGGGCGGTATCTCTACCAACATGTGAACGTGATCCGGG
>JAFVGH010000041.1 GCA_017475045.1 Fibrobacter sp.
CTGTTTTGGCAATCTCGCTATTCCGATAAAAACGAAAAACACCCCAACAAGGGGTCTTTTCGTTTTTTATTCGGGATATCAAGCGAGATGAGAACTCACGAAGTGAGTTCGACTGAATCGGCGATGAACGAAGTGAATATAGCCGATTCAGAGATTAAGCCGTAGGCTTAACCCGAAGGGCAAGTGCCGAAGCAAGGCGAGGCACTTGTCTAATCTCGCTATTCCGATTCCAGACTCACACGGTGATTCCGGCTCGGAGGCCGGAATGACGTTTAACCCGAAGGGCAAGAACTGAAGCATAGCGAAGTTCTTGTCCAATCTCGCTATTCCGATTCCAGACTCACACGGTGATTCCGGCTCAGGGGCCGGAATGACATTTAACCCGAAGGGCAAGTGCCGAAGCAAGGCGAGGCACTTGTCTAATCTCGCTATTCCGATTCCAGACTCACACGGAGATTCCGGCTCGGGGGCCGGAATGACATTTAACCCGAAGGGCAAGTGACGAAGCAAGGCGAGGCACTTGTCTAATCTCGCTATTCCGATTCCAGACTCACACGGTGATTCCGGCTCGGGGCCGGAATGACGTTCCAAAAGGGGGCGTTACGGGGGTGTCCCCCGTTAGAAAGGGTAGTGGAATACACGGCTAGATGGCGGCTCAAGGCCGCCATGACGACGGGTATGTAGCGAGGGGAAGGCTTTCCCCTAAATAGTCGTACGGGCTCCGATTGTCCGGATAATCGTATTCAGGATTTCGTCGCGCCCACCCTTCATACTCATCTTGTTCTTGTACATCAGGGCGTCGGCACGCTCAAAGACCGCCGAAACGTTCTTGTCGTGGGCCTGGTCGAAGACCGCAATACCGCAGGCCACAATGACCTTGTCATGCTCGGAATTGCTCTTCACCGTCTCCACAAAATCGTGCTCCAACTTTTCGCGATTTTCAAAATCGTCACCCCGCAAAATCGCCACGAACTCATCGCCGCCTACACGGAACACGGGGCTGTGCTTAAAGGTGTTGCACACAAGCCTTGACGCATTCTTGATGTAGACGTCGCCAGCCTTGTGGCCCTGCGTATCGTTGACAGTCTTGAGGCCGTTCACATCGCAAATGGCAATTGCAAATTCGACCTTTTCGCCTGCCTGAATCTGCTGGTCCAATTTCTTCTCGAACTCACCATATGCATTCTTGTTCTTGATGCCGGTCAAGTCGTCACGGCGAGCCTTTTCGAAATTGATGGAGGCTTCTTCCCTGATCTTCTGCTCACGGCGCACCTGGGCATCCACGTTGGTCACACTGATGACCACATGGTTCTTGTCGGCATACACCGCCACCAAGTTCACATACTGGGGACCCGTCGGAGTGTTCAGGCGGTATGTCAGGGAGAACATTCCATTTTCGTCCAGCTCCCTCAAAAGGCTTTCTCTGTCCAATCCAGCCTCAATTAAAGGAATATCATCTTGATAGATAACGGTCATCGCATCTTTCTTCAGCTGGTTGAAAAAGTCCTCGCCTTCAAGGGCAACACTCAATTCACAGAACAGGCGCTCGCTCTTATACAAGGCGTAATGATCCGTTGTCAAGTCCACCATATAAAGGGCATCATAGCGCTCGGCCAGGGCCATCACGATCTGGCCAAAGACCTCGCCCTTAGAGGCTTTCTTCTGGAGTTCCTGTTCGCGACGCTCCATCGCATCGATGTTCGTGACACTGATAACAATATGGTCCTTGTCAGAATAGACCGCCATCAGTTTCACATACTGAGGACCCGTCGCCGTATTCAAACGGTAACGGAGCGTAAATACACCTATCTCGTCCAAATCCTTCAGCAAAGATTCTCTGGTAAGTGCTTCCTGTATCAGCGAAATATCATCTTTATAGATAACCTGCTCAGCGTCCTTTCTCAGCTGGTTAAAGAAATTATCTCCCTCAAGGGCAATGCTAAGCTCGCAAAAAACACGTTCGCTCTTGTACTGCACATAGTGTTCTGTCTTGAGATCCACCATGTAAAGGGCGTCATAGCGTTCGGCCAGGGCCATCACGATCTGGCCGTAGGTCTTGCTTTTGTCAGCCTTCTGCTCCAGTTCTATACGTTCACGTTCCTGTTTATCGATATTGTTCACCCCGATAACCAGGTATTCCCGCCCCTGCGAATGGGTAAGCACGGCCTTCATCTGGAACCAGACGGGCACGCCTTCTACCATCAGTCGATACTTGAAGTCAAAGGCATGGTCATCTTGAATGGCCTTGAGCAGCGATTCCCGGTTGATATGATCCGAAAAGGACTGTTTGTCCTCAGGGCACACCACCGCCTCCATATTGACCTTGGTGTCGGCCCAGAAATCACGGGTATCGGTCAGTTCCAACTTAGTATGCTTGCCGCGAAACGCAAACATCGAATAGTTATTAGTCTCGTTATCAACAAAGAACACGCACTCGTAGTCGAGCGAGAGTGCAGAAGCCACATCCTCAAATGTCAAATGCATGTCCATAAGCAATCCTAAATCGGGGTATATAATCGTAAAATAAACACATTTTTGCGAAAAAGCAACAACAGTATACCCCTTTTTACAATTATTGTAATTATGCCGATGGGCAAGAAGACGACTTCATAAAGAGGCGTATTAGGACATTTTTTCCTAAAAAACGGCGTTTTTAGCGTAAAAAAGCCAATTTTGCCCCCTTTTGCACATGTTAGTTTGTTCATAAAGAACGGAAAAATTTTACATTCCGTCCTTTACACACAAGTTTTTTGTTGTTATATTTGGCCTCAAAAAGAAACAATCAGCCCTAAAAGAGGTTAAAATGGCAACTGTTATCCGTCTCGCTCGCTTTGGCAAGCGTCACAACCCCATCTACCGCGCCGTGGTCATCGACAGCCGCAAGGCCCGCGACGACAGCTTTATCGAACAGGTGGGTTTCTACAACCCCAACCTGAAGAAGCCGGAAATCCGCTTCGAACAGGAAAAGGTCCTCAAGTGGCTCCAGACCGGCGCACAGCCGTCTGACACCGTCCGCAGCCTCCTGAAGAAGGTTGGCATCATGGAACTGTTCCACGAGCTCCGCGCCGGCCGCTCCATCGAAGGCAAGGTCGCCACTCCTAAGGCCGACAAGGCCAAGAAGGCCAAGCTCGGTCCCAAGGCTCTCGCCAAGATCGAAGCTGAAAAGGCCGCCAAGGAAGCTGCCGCTGCTGAAGCTGCTGCCGCCGCCGAAGCTCCTGCTGAAGCCGCCGCTGAAGCCCCGGCCGAAGCCTAATCAAATTCTTTTGAAGAGTCCTGTGCCAAGCCGCACAGGACTTTTTTCGTCTAGGAACAAATCCCACACCTCGCACTCCACACTTCACATTCCACCAATGCCCGACTACTCAAACTACATCACCGTCTGTCAGCTCATGGGAAGCCATGGCGTGAAGGGCTATATCAAGGCTCGGCCGCTGACCCATGACCCGGAGCGGCACAAGCTGTTGAAGGCCGTGGTGGTGGAAAAGGTGAACGGGCAGTTCGTGGAACTTGAGGTGGAAGATTCCAAACTGGCTGGGGCACTCTGGCACCTGAAGTTCAAGGGCTTCGACACACCCGAGTCCCTGCGGCCCCTGGTGAACGGCAACCTGATGGTAAGTCCCGACGAGCGGATTCCCGCCCCAGAAGGGGAGTTCTACCTAGACGACCTGGCGGGCTTTGCGGTAAAGCTCACGGACGGCCGCACCGTAGGCGAAGTGCTGGAGGTGCAGGAACTGCCCACCGTGGACGCATTCCTTATCAAGTTCGCTCCCGAGGCCGAGGCGGAGTTTTCCAAGAAGACCATCCTCGCCCCCTGGATTGAGGACTGCGTGTCAGAAATTGACGAAGAAAACCAGGCCATCATTTGCGACGGCGACTATCTGCGGGCCCTGTGCCCCGAAGAGAGACCCACAAGCCCGGAGGCCTGCCAATGAGAATCGACTGCATCACCATATTCCCCGAGATGTTCTCCCCCATGACCCAGTCCATCATGGGCCGTGCCCAGAACAAGGGAATCCTGCAGTTCAACACCGTGTTTTTGCGGGACTTTGCCGTCAACGACTACGGTCAAGTGGACGACGTTCCCTACGGCGGCGAACCGGGAATGGTGCTTAGACCGGAACCCCTGGCCCAGGCTATCCGGAGCACGGGAGTGAAGGAAGACGGCGGCAAGGTCATCTACATGACCGCCGACGGCGTGCCCCTCACCCACAAGATTGCAGAGGACCTTTCCAAGGAAGAACACCTGGTTATCGTGTGCGGGCACTACAAGGGTATCGACGACCGCATACGCCAGTCCGAGGTGGACATGGAGATTTCCATCGGGGATTTCGTGGTGAGTGGCGGCGAGCTGCCCGCCATGCTCCTGACCGACGCCGTGGTACGACTGAAGGACGGAGCCCTCGGAAACAGGGAATCCGGCGATACGGACTCCTTTGCCCAGGGTCTTCTGGGCTGGCCCGTCTACACCCGGCCCGAGGTTTTCGAGGGGAAACGGGTGCCCGATGTGCTTTTAAGCGGGCACCACAAGAACATTTCGGAATGGCGGAAGCAAGAATCCTTGAAAAGAACCCAAGAAAGACGGCCCGACATCCTTGAAAAAATCAAATTAAATGCTAAATTTGGCGACAAATAATTAAGAGGTACACATTATGTCCCTGAACATCGAAGCTATCCATAACGAAAACGTAAAGGCCGAAGCCCCTAGCTTCCGCGCTGGCGACACCGTCACGGTGAACGTAAAGGTTATTGAAGGAACCAAGGAACGCATCCAGCCTTTCAAGGGCGTTGTGATCCAGCAGAAGAACTCCGGTATTTCCAAGACCCTCACGGTCCGCAAGATGTCCGGCTCTGTTGCCGTGGAACGTATTTTCCCGGTGAACTCCCCCCGCATCGACTCCATCGTCCTGGATCGTGCCGGTAAGGTTCGTCAGTCCCGCATCTACTATATGCGCAACCTCCGCGGTAAGGCTGCCCGTATCGACGAACGCGAGGCCTAATCAGGCTTTCAAGGGGTCCTTTCCCGATGAACGGGAATTCCCTCCAACAAGTTATCCCGCCCACGCACCTCAGCGTGAAGGCGGGTTTTGTTGTTTATTCCCATAACGACCAGGAACGAAAGATCATCATCCTGGACAAGGGCGAACTAGCGGCGGTAGACAACACCCAGTCTCGCCGCAAGATCATGTTCACCATGCAGCCCGGCGACCTGGTGGGGGTAGCAGCCCTCCTAGAGCGGGAACCTTTCCGCTACGACCTGGAGGCCACCGTAGACTCCGAGATCATGGTGGTGGGCGAAGACTGCATGGAGTCCGAACTCAAGAACATTCCCCTGTGGCTATTGGCCGTCATCCGGGAACTCTCTGCACGGAACAGGCTGCGGAAAGAGGGTTGCCGCCGCAGCCGCGCAGGGAACTCCCTGATAAGCCTGGCTGAATTCTGCAGATACCAGAAAAAAGGCGAGCCCATCCCACTAGAAGGATTTGTCCAGGAGTTCTGCTGGCAGACCAAGGCAAACGCTGCAAGCGCCAAGGAAGACCTGAAGGCCCTATGCCGCAGGAAATTCGTTGATATTACCGACTCCATGGTAACGGTGACGTACCCCGAACTTCTGGAACTGTTCGTCGACTACCTGGAATACCAAGAACAAGACAAGCCCTGGCCGCCCCTGCAACTGACGTTGAACCAGAAGAAGGCACTCGTTAGGTTGTCTACAATCGAGAACGGTACGCCCCAGGATCCTCCGGCTTGGCTTGCTTTTTTCCAGAAGAGCAACATTGCACTGACCGCCGCCGACTGGATCAAGATGCAAGGCCTGGGCTGGTTCGAAAATCCGAAAGAAAACCTGTTCGTACCTAATTCCCAAAAAATCCAGTATTTTCTACTGGCGCTCCGTTACGAAATCAACCTGAGGGGGGTGCTGTAATGAAACTCTCCGCCGGTGAATTTCTGTGTTTGGAAGGGGACTTCACCAGCTCCCTCTACATTGTCATTTCGGGAGCCCTCTCGGGAACCTGTAGCTCCCAGACCGGCGTAGACCCCAAGCGGTTCGAGCCCGGATCCATTATCGACGTTTTCAGCCTATTAGAAAGTACCCCGAGGGAATACACCCTAAAGGCGGAAGAGGACTGCGAAATCCAGGTAGTGGACCATGAACAGCTTAAGCACATTTTAGACGAAAAGCCCTCGTGGCTACGTTCCATTATCGAGTTTTTAATCCGGCGGAATCACATCGGCGAAGAAAACAAACGCAAGGGCGACCTCATCCAGTCCCTTCCTTCTCTGCTTTACCTGTTCTCCGGTCTCTTGAAGGAGTTGAATAGCAATACGGTTCCCGTAAGCCTGCTTTCGGAACGGGCGCTCCGCATGAACGGCTCACGCCCGGAGGAATGCCGCAAGTTGCTCCGGATGCTCCAGGAACTGGGCGTCCTCAAGATTCAGGAAGATTCAGTACAGGTGGAATCGAGAGAACTGATCCACCTGCTTTATGACACCTCCGCTACCGCGCCCTGGAACGCAAGGTAAGCCCGAACATTCTTTCCATAACGGACCAAATGGTTCTCACGGTGTTCATCAAGCTTTCCAAGCAAAGCAAGGCTCCCCTCCGGAACGGTCTCAGCGCCATTTCTACAAGCGAATTAAAGGCCGAAGCCAAAAAGAGCATGCACGGCATGACCCTTACCACACGGACTATCGGATCCCTAGTAGAGAAGGGTATTCTCACCCCCGACACCACCCTGGATTTCCACGCAAAACTAGATCAGTCTGAATTCTTTTTCGGAGATTTCGACCACATCATGGATCTGCTGGAATTGAATCGGATTTTCCCGCTGCTGGACAAGAAACTGGTGGAGTAGCGGGAAGTGTGGAGTGTGGGGTGTGGAGTGAATAATATTTGATTCACTTCACTATAGCATTTAACCCAAATTATTACATTTATGACATGAGAATGCAAACGCACATTCTGGTTAGAACGGTGTGGCTTTTGGCCTTTTTGGCGCTTTTCGCCAGCGCCGCCGATGTCGTAGCACCCCAGGGGACTGTGCGGAACTTGACCGTCAATGACTTTATGCCCCACCCGAACGTGGGCAAGGACTTTAACGAGACCTGGAGTTACCAGTTCGTGTTCGACAACGGCACCCGTGCCTTCGTGAACTACGCCCTGTTGCAGGTGCCGGCTTCGGGGCAGAAGGTAACCTGCGACATGACCTTCTGGAATTTCAAGGGCAAGACCTATACGGTTGGCCGCCAGTATCCGCCGGAGCGCCTGAAGGCCGACAAGAATTCGGGCACCATCGACATCAAGGGCGAATACAAGATGGAAAATAAGCCAGGCAAGGGCCACCGGGTTTACTTTACCGCCGACAAGGGCGGAAAATTCTTGCTGGACGTGGCTTTTGAAAGCGCCGAGACGGGCAAGGTCATCGGCAACGGCGTGTGGAGCGTGGGCAAGGAAAAGCTTGGCCAATACATCCACATCCCCTACGGTCGCGTGTCCGGCAAAATCGCCTACAACGACGACACCCTTACCGTGAAGGGTTACGCCTACATGGACCAGATCTGGCAATCCGCACAGGCTACCGACATGGTCCGCCGGACCATCAACTTCAGCACCAACGCCCGAAACCCCATGTACGCCGGGCGTGTATCGCTAAGCACAAAGGGCGAGCTGATGGGATACGTCATCTACAACGGCCCCGAAGGGGCGAAGGTGGCCAGGCCCACAAGCCTCAAGGACGGCAGCAACGATTACGACGGCAAGAAGTTCCCGAAAGAAGTTCTTGAAATCCAGTGGACAGATGGCGTCCCTGCCCTCACCTTCGCCGTGAACAAGACTTACCAGAAGGCCTCCCTGCTAGATAAGATTGACAGCTGGGTGGCAAGGCAGGCCATGAAACTTGCCGCCGGCGGCGAGATTCTCTTTTACAGGGGCCGTTCCGAAGGGCCCCAAGCAAAAAAAATCGACTGGGCCGTAACGGGAGTAAAGGACTGATGACCAAGTTTCGCCCCTGTATAGACCTGCACGATGGCCGAGTCAAGCAGATTGTCGGCAGCTCCCTCTCCGATAACGGAGCGGGCCTCAAGACCAATTTCGAGACGGACCGCTCCCCCGCCTGGTTCGCCGAGCTTTACAAGAAGGACGGAATCAAGGGCGGGCATGTGATAATGCTGGGCAAGGGAAACGTCGAAGCGGCCAAGGCCGCCCTTGCCGCCTACCCCGGCGGACTCCAGGTAGGTGGTGGCATTACTGCCGACAACGCCCAGGAATACCTGGATGCAGGCGCCAGCCACGTGATCGTGACCAGCTGGATTTTCCCCGACGGAAAGCTAGATCGGGAACGCCTGGAACGTCTGTCCAAAACCGTGGGCAAGGAACATCTGGTGCTGGATTTGAGCTGCAAGCGGGTCAGCGACCCCGACGAGGCTAAGCCCCGTTGGAAAATCGCCATCAACCGCTGGCAGACCCTGATTGACATCGAGATTACCGCCGAAACCCTTACAGACCTTTCCAGCTACTGCGACGAGTTCCTGATTCATGCCGCCGATGTGGAAGGCAAGCAGCAGGGCATGGACGACGAGCTTATCATGTTCCTCGCCGAACACAGCCCCATCCCCTGCACCTATGCCGGCGGCGCCAAGTCCCTTGCCGACTTGAAACATTGCAAGCAAATTTCTAACGGATTGATTGACCTCACTATCGGATCGGCCCTGGACCTGTTCGGTGGAAAAGGAGTGAAATATGACGACTGCGTCAAGTTCAACAAAGCTTAAACCGACCGACGCACTGGACTCGCGCCCGTCGATTTTCGGACGCAATGTCACCAGTACGTTCAAGAAGATGTTCAGCTTTCGGCACCAGCCTCCCGGAAACATCCGCACCTGCATGATTCCGCCGGTGGTCTTTGGCACCCTGATTCTCAACCTGCCCAAGCTTTTGAAGCTCCGCTTCTACCTAAAGAAGGAACGCCAGGAGCACCCTGCCGACGACGTGCGCATTTTGTTCTATTCCGACAACCTGGACGAGACCAACGGTATCGCCAACAACCTGCGGAACGTGATTCCCTACATGCGGGCCCACGGCATGAAGGCTTTTCTCGCCGGGAACGCCTTCAACACCCGCCCCTGCGGCGTGGTGGAAAACGGGTACTGCCTGCTGCTTCCCCGCATGTTCAGCATGGAACAGCTGGGGTATGCCAACAGCGAACTAGCCATTCCCCGCATTGGTCCTGTACTTAGGTTGCTGAAGCGCTACCCTGTTGACCTAATCGAATTCGAAACCCCAAGCCCCGGTGCCTGGCTGGTGTGTTTCTGCGCTAAGGTGGCGGGCATCAAGGTGTTCAGCCACTACCGTACCGACGTGCCCACCTACACCAAGACCCTGGTGAAGGCCAAGTGGATGTACAGCTACGTTCTCTGGCTCATGCAGATTTTCTACGGTATGACCAAGCCGGTGGTAAGCCCCTGCAAGGACTACGCCAACATTCTCACTTCACAACTGAAAATTCCCGCAAACCAGGTGAAGATTTTGCCCCGCGGGCTCCCTCTGGAAAAGTTCTCGCCAGACATGCGTGGCAAGGGCACCTGGGAAAAGTACAGCGAAGACAACGCACGCAAGGTCCGTTTCTCCTTCATCGGCCGCATTTCCAAGGAAAAGAACCTGGAGTTCCTGAACCGTGTGTGGAAAAAGTTTGCCGAAAAGCACGACGACGTGGAACTCATGTACGTGGGTTACGGCTGGTACCTGGAAGAAATCAAGAAGTTCTACGAAGGCGACAACAGCGTCCACTTTGCCGGTGAACAAGGCGGGGAAACCCTGGCAGGCCTTTACGCCGATTCTGACTTTTTCTTGTTCCCGAGCACCACCGACACCTTCGGGAACGTGGTGGTAGAAGCCATGTCCACAGGCACACCCGCCCTGGTCAGCGACTACGGTGGCCCCCACGACATCGTGATGGACAGCGAGGCTGGCCGCATTTTGCCTATTGACGAAGAGGCCTGGCTGAACGCCCTGGAAGAATGCCGCACGCTGTTCCTGGAACAGCCCGAGGTCTACGCCAAGATGCGCGAGGTTGCCCATGATCGCAGCTTAAAGTACACGATGGAATCTTCGACCAAGGCCCAGTTCGAGTACTTCAGAAAGCTGAAAAAAGAAGCCTACGGGCTATAATTAATATATATTCTAGATATAACTGCACGGGGTGCATCGATGTCTAGAAAACTACCCTATTACTTATCTGTCGCCTTTTGGGCGTTGTCCGGCATTCCTGCTTTTGCACAAGAAGCAACGGTCACTGAACAACAACAACCCGTTTACGCCGAGCAACCTGCGCCCGCTGTAGTGCAGACATCTATCATCACTGAATCGGATTATGTCGAGGAAGACCCGGAAGTCGAGCCGCAACAAGACTCTACACAAACCGTTCAAACGCAGGTGGAACCCTACGTAGAACCAGCACCCGCCTACGAACCGCCCCAGCAGATGTATGTGCAGGGTTACGGGAAACCTCCCGAAGGCTTCTATGGTTATTTTGGCTACGCTCCCGCAGCAGAGAACACCAATGCAGGGTGTTGTTGCAAAGAAGCCGACAGCACCGCAAAAAAAGAAGAAAAAGAAAAGGACTACAAAAGCCTACAAAGCTTTAACTTTTCCATTCCCATCCTGTTCGAAACATACGGCCTAAAGAGTCCCGACTACGACGTAGACGCGAGCCACTTTGGATTTGGCATTAACTGGAACCGCATCCGCGTAGAAAAGGGTCTGTATTCCTCAGTAGTGGGCCTTGGCGTTAATTACATCATGAGCGAATGGGACGGGGGTGGAAAAAAGGACATCAAGTTCAGTGGACTTGACGCCAACTTCAAATTCGGCTTCGGCGTATCCCCGCTCACAGACCGTTTCATTTTGGCCATCCACGCAATCTTCGTCTTTGACTACAAGATGCAAAAGGCCGTGTTCAAAAAGAAAATTGGCGACTTTAAAATGTTCCAGAGCCTCGGCATTCCTGATGAAATATCCAGAACCAACCTTGAGTTGAACTATACGGCGCACAGTTTGGACCTGGAACTTGGAGGCGACCTGGTCTTCGGCTACCAGTTTACCAAAAACTTTGGCGTGTTGGCCGGGGTTGACATTACCACCAACATGATTGGCGTAGGCGCATTGATGTCCAGTTCCGAGGTCCCCGATGGGCTTAAAGAAGGTGTAAAAGGAATGACATCGGCTCAGTATTTAAACTATCCAGATGAAATGAACGAACTAGATGCCTTTAGCGACCACGACGACATTAGGTTTTTCTTGTACAATACCACCGGCTTGAACATTGTGCCCCGCATAGGCATATTCTTCGCATTCTAAAAAGAATAGAGAGGTACCTAATGAATATTATCAACCTGAAATTCTTTACGGGATGCGCAGCCAGCTTGACTCTGCTATGTTCAATTGTACTCTACGGATGCAGTGGAGCTGAAAACGACATTTCCGCACTGGAATGTTTCGCCGGCAGTTGTGACGATAACGACCACGATTATAACTATGACAACTCGTACGATTACGACTATAATTACAGTTCCAGTTACGACAACTTTTTCCATTACTCCTCGTCGTCAAAAAATTCCGACAGCAAGGATATTCCACAAGACTGCGACATCTATGCCTATGGAGACGCGGCACAATTTGAATGCAGTGCCAAAAAACAAGGGACAACCATGTTCAACGAGTATTCCCTAACCATCTATTCGTGTGAATACGTAGAGATGCTCGGTCTACACTCCTGGGTGGCACACCCGGATCTTGTTCAGTGCAAGGATTATATTTTCGGCGTTTCCAGCTCCAGCGTTTCTTCCAGCAGTTCATCGCCTTACCTACTGTCGGACCAATACCCTGTCCCTTGTGGCAACCTGTGGTGCGGACCAGATGGAGAATACTCTGTAATTACCGGATTTGACGACGGCAGTATGACTTCGGGAATCTGGGACACGTTTGATGATAGCGGAGAAGGCGGCAGTTCCCTTATACTCTTCCCTGCCGACCGTGGAAATGGATCTAATAACAAGTCTCTAGACCGTATTATTGACAAATGCGACGGAGGCATTTGCGGGATTGCAAGCCTGAATGGCAAAGGCTCCAGCACGTTCTATACCGGGCTCTACTTCAAGCTGGTCAACAGCAAGATGAACGGCGCCAACATCACCGACTGGAACGGCATTTGCATTACATACCAAACCACGGGATATGTCCCCATCATGATAGAACTTGTTCCTGAAGGGTACCCACTGACAGCATCAGCATCCGACAACTATGTAGCGGAACTTGCCCCAGAAGAAACCATGGCAAATATCCCCTGGAGCGGTTTTGCCCAGGAAAACGGAGGCTATCTTTACCTATTCCAACAGGACCTCTTCCTGACACAGGTAGCGGCAATCAAAATTGTCATGAAAGGATCGTCGGGTTCATCAGGAGCATTCAGGATTACATCTATCGGGAAATACGGTAGCTGCAAGTAATGGACGCGCAATCCCTAAAAAAACTCCGAGAGTGGTTCAAGAAGAACTCGGCAGAACTGCCGTGGCGACCTATTGATTTGGACGCCCCGCGGGACCCATATGCGGTGTGGATCAGCGAAACCATGCTGCAGCAGACCCAAGTTTCTACAGTCCGCGACTATTTTACGCGATGGATGAAACGGTTTCCCGATATTGAAACTCTAGCCAAGGCTTCGGAAGAAGAGGTTTTCAAATACTGGCAGGGACTGGGGTATTACAGCCGTGCAAGAAATATCTTGAAGACAGCAAATGTTGTTCGCAATAGTACGCGCAAAGCCACCCTGCCCGACAACCACAAAGAGTTGGAGGCGTTGCCCGGAATCGGGGCCTACACGGCGGGGGCTATTCTAAGCCTCGCCTACCACCAGCGAGAAGCCATTCTAGACGGGAACCTGGTGCGGATTTTTTCGAGACTGTACGCACTGGACTTTTTACCAACGGAATCTAAAGTCGCTCTAAAAATCTATTGGGATTACGCCCGCGAAATTGCCGACTCGTCCAAAGCCTACATGCACAACGAGGCCCTGATGGAACTGGGTCGCACCGTATGCAAGGTAAAAAATCCTGATTGCGCAAACTGTCCTCTACACAGTTCTTGCCGCGCCGCTCTGGAAAAACGAGCTACCGAGTTTCCGCCCAGCAAAAAGCATACGCAAAAAGACTGGCACGGCACAGTCCTTGTCATCGAAAGCGCCGACCATAAAATTTTAGCCGTCCACGGGGGGCAAAAGTTCTTCAAGAACCAGTTCACCCTGCCCCATTTTGAATCGCCACGAAGCGCCACCGCAGGGCTCCCGTCCCAAGCAGAACGCTATGTCGACGCCGACATGGTTCAGTCCGTAGAGAACATCGGCAAGTTCCGGCATAGCATTACCGTCCACAAGATGGAATGCGACGTGCTGTACATTCGGCTTAGCGGAAAGGCGCCCGCGCCCACATCTTCTGAAATCAAGTGGGTCAGGCGCGGGCAGGCACTGGACTTTTTCGCCAGCAATTTCTGCCTGAAGGCATTAAGCTTTCTAAAAAAGAATTAGAACGTCTTGCGAACGGTACAGACAAAGCGGAGGCGGTTATGAGCACCGTTGGGAGTCTCGATGACTTCGTCCCCCAGCACATGCAAAAGCGTGCCGGTAAGATAAAGGCCATATAAAGGAAACTGTTGTTCAAAGGTAGCATTCCAGAACCAGTCTCCCTTGACCGTGAGCGGGTCGCGACTACGCAGGTTCCACTTGGCATCGCTCCTGTAACGCAGGGAATGGGAAATTCTAAAGCTCTTTCGCAAGAGCCAATCCGCCGAGAAGGAGGCAAAGAATTCTGCAGGAGTGACCTCGAAGCGTTTTTCTTCACCATCGATACGTTCAAAACCGCCCAGGGCCTTGAAGGCAAACATTTCCTGATACCAGATGCTCATCCACAGCTCGCCTGTCACGCCCTTGATCCAATCATTGATACGGGAGACATCGCCATGACGGTACACCATGTTTTCGTCTACCACGTATTCATCCACATCAAAGGTTTCGGCCCCGTGTTCTGCCCAGAAGCTCCCTCGGCCACCTATTTCCACATTGCCCAGGGTATCCGTAAAAGAAGCGTATCCCTGCACCAGGTTCATCTGGCCATCAGCAGTCAAAGAGATGGTATCGCCGTCAAAGAATTCCTCGGTATCGGCCATGGGGTTCAGGCGGGTACCAGAGATATTTTTCACGCCCAGTGTAATTCCCGACTTTGCAGGAGCGGCCGGTCTGAACTCGATACTGTCCTGTACCAGCCAATCCCTGTCGTTTATGGCGAACATGGCATGAGCAGCAAAAGCCCTGGCAGGTTCAAACTTCAATTCCATAAAGGGCAAAATCACCCGGTCATCTTCCAAGCGGGTATAGACAATTCCAGAATCGTCCACCTTCCTGAAGGAAAGACCCGCCGAAAGCTGGAGCATTCCCCTGCGGCAAGCGTCGCCACAGCGGTAACGCAGCGATCCGTTCCATTCCTTACGTTCACCGGATTCCTTTTTCTCGTAATTCTGGTAATCCGCATCTTCGTAGGCAACGGTGGTTTCCAGGTTCCCCACATCTATCCGAGTCTCGACTCTCGGCTTGTAATGCACAGGAATCCAGCGGGAGCTCTCCGAAAAGAGCCAGACATACTCTTCGCCGCCAAGAACCGAAGCATTTTTCCATCCATCGCTGTAGCCAAACCCGGCATAGAGGGTACTGAACAACGGGTAGTTTTCACCAAAAATGGAAAACTCGTCATCCACTAATTTTTTTCGGGACGACATTGTCGCCGTAGAAAAATGGTCGTCCTGGAACGCACGGCCAGTCACCCAGAACCCCTTAAAGCTCGGGCTACGGAAACCGCCTTCCAGAATGGGAGTCCTGTTAGACGGTCTGTCCTTTGTCGTAATGAAATCCTGATAAATCAGGTCACCCAATTCGTTACCCGTTTTCAACCAGATTGAAGGCGGCAACGGATTCCAGCTGGGCAAGGGAGACATGCGGTTGAACAGCAGGCGCTGTCTAAACTTTTCGGGGCTCCACAATTCACTTTCGGAATGCAGGCCACCGGCACCAAGAATACGATCGTAGTAATATGTAGGGCTGCCAACCAGGAAAGTCCCGTCATCCCGAGAATCTACTTCCATGCCCTCCATTTCGGCATCAACGGAAGCATGGGAAGCCACGGCGGCAAGCAAAAGGCCCGGCACACCAAAGGAACAGAAAAGCCTGTTTAGAAAGGAGCGCATTACCAAAGCCTCCTTTCAACATAAAAACCTATCGACAACATATTGGAACGTTCCGGCAAAGTCCAGAGCTGTTCCCATTGCACATTCATTCCGGCACGATAATTTTCAAGGGAGAGAATCGGCAAGTTCAGACGGGCAAACCAGCCGAACTCAGTTTCATTATCTGTCAGGGTACCGCCCCGCGAATCAAAATGAGGCCTATGCTTTTCATCGTAATCGGCGCGGGTCCAGTTACAGACAAAGCCTACGCCAAAGATAACAGGCGATATCAGATTCCACCGGTAATCCAGTCCCAGCTTGCCACTGACCTCGTGAACACCATAAAGGTGAGAAACTTTTTCGTGAGGTTCAAAGTAAGAATACTGGACAAGGACTATGCCGTCAAAATCTTCCCAGTAGGCATAACGGGCACCAAGGCCTACATAGAAGGAGTTATCCACGGCATCAACAAGATCGCCAAAAGGATATTTCTCGCCGCCTTCAACGGAGACGTAGAATTTTGAGAAGGCTATAGAATCCACAGCCGCAATTCCGCTAGGCTCAGACTGTGCCAAGGCACACACCGCAAAGCTCAGGACCAACAGGATTAAAGCCTTCATCTTTGCCATGGACTATCCTTTTCGACGCAGGGCCTGGGCAAAGAAACCGTCAAACCGGGAATCGACACTTGCCGGGAGCACCGGACCGTCAACCTTCTCGAATTCGGGATGTTCCTTGACGAAGCGGTTCACCACCTGCGTTGTTTCAAGCGGGTCTGGGCTGCAGGTGGCGTAGACCAGAATACCTCCAGCGTTCAATACGCGCGACGCAGACTCCAGCAGTTTGAACTGTAACTCCGAAAGTTCCTTGACGGACTCCTGCGTAATCCTGTACTTTGATTCGGGCCGGCGGGCGATCACCCCCATGTTGCTACAAGGCACGTCCAGGAGGATGCGGTCGAATTCAGAATTTAGGCCTTGAGGAGAAAGTGCGTCAATACATTCCAGCCGCACATTTGCAAGACCCAAGCGGTCCACCAGGTCACGCATTTTCTCTACGCGGAAATCCGAGACGTCGCTGGCAAGAATATCAAGAGAAGGCTCCATCTCGGCCATCAGCGCCGACTTTCCGCCGGGAGCGGCGCAAGCGTCCCAAACTTTCAGGCCAGGCTTTAGGTCTAGAAGTTTCACCACTTCGTAGGCGGCTGGATTCTGCAGACTGAATTCACCATCGGCAAAAGCCGCTGATTCCAGAATGGGCTTAAGCTTTACATCTTCGGGAACCTGGATGTAACGGTCGTAAAGTATGCTCGCCCCGGTGAGTCCGAGTTTCTGGGCCAGCACGGGAGCGGAAACCTTTTGCAGGTTCACACGGAGCCATTCAGAGGGGCGTTCCAGCGTGGACTTCGCCAGCGCCTCGGCCCGGTCGGCACCGTAAATGTCAAACCAGCGGCGCACCAGCCATTCGGGCACCGAATTCTCGATACTCACGCGACGCACCTTCTGGGGCGGCAGTGCCGGAGGGCCGGACCTGCGCGCGGCGTGAAGCACCGCGTTCACCAGCCGCGCGGAACCTTCGCCAAGGTTCGCCGCCTTAGCGAGCTCCACAGAGGTCGATACGGCGGCATGGTCCGGCACGTCCATAACGAACATCTGGAAAAGTCCCATTTCAAGTACCGTGCAAACCTCTAAAGAGGGCACCTTCTTTACCAGCGACTTTACAAAGTACTGCAAATACAGATGCCTGCGGCACACGCCCAAGGCAAGTTCCATCGCAAAGGGCGAAAGCCCACTTTCCTTGATGAAAGTTCCTTCCTGCTGCCAAAGCAGCAGCACCCTATACGCATCCATGCGCTCTATCAGGGACTGGTCTAGCAAAAGCAAAGTCCTTCGCGGTTCTGGATTCCACGCATAAAGTCGGCCACCGGCATGGGCTTCTTGCCTTCAGCCTGGATTTCAACCACTTCCAAGAGACCGTCACCCGTGCCTACGTAGAGGCGGTTGTCCTTGAACTCTACGGCGCCGGGAGCAAGCTTCGGGCCATTTTCGGGGGTATCCGTCTTGCGCAGGTACACCATGCGGCCGCCCAACTTTCCGTATCCGCCGGGCCAGGGGTTGAAGGCCCGAATCCTGTTATGGATTACCGCAGCGGGCATGTTGAAATCGATAAGGCCTTCTTCCTTTTTCAGTTTCGGAGCGCCACTGGCCTGAGCGTGATCCTGGGTCAAGTCCTTCTCGCAGCCTTCCTTAAGTTGACTAATGGCATCGTCCAGGGCTTCACAGCCAGGGGCCACCATCTTTTCCAGCAGGCTTGCCGTAGTGTCCTGATGGTCAATTTCTACGATACGCTGGGCCAGAATCGGGCCGTGGTCCATCTTTTCGTCCAGGCGGAAAACCGTCACGCCCGTTTCTTTAAGGCCGTCGGCAATGGCCCGCTGCACCGGGGCGGCACCGCGATACTTGGGCAAAAGACTTCCGTGAACGTTCACGGCGCCAAACTTCGCTACAGCCAGAATGTTCTTCGGCAAAATGGAATAGGCCACCACTACAAAAAGGTCCGCATCATACTTGCGCAGGTCCGCCTCAAACTCGGGGGCTTTCAAGTCCAGCGGTTGCAAGACCGGCAGACCATGACGAAGAGCCGCCTCTTTCACGGGCGGGGGCGTCAGAACCCGGCCTCGACCCGCCGGGCGATCCGGCTGAGTGACTACGGCTAGAACTTCATTATCGGAAGCAACCAAATGCTCCAAGAAATGCGCCGCAAATTCCGGCGTTCCCATAAAGACAATTTTCATAGGGATAAATGTAAAAAACAGCCGCGCCCTTTACAGCAAAACAGGGCAAAATGCTCATCGCATTTCACCCCGTTCAGACAAAACCGGATTCTTCGATCTTGTAACCTGATTCCTAGTCCACAATGCAGCGCACGGAATAACCCAGCTGTTTTGGAGCCTGCCAGTATTCCGTCTTGGCGCCAGATGTGACATGCAGGACATGTCCATAATAATTATCAAAATTGGTGGACCAGAAACCGGTCATTTCACCTGCATTTTCAAAACTTCCGCCATAGCCGTTTTCCCAACGACCTGCCGGGAGAGCCGAAAATCCGTAGGTGTCAGTGCCATTGCCGCTGTTCCAGCCGGACTTGGCCTTCAGCGCCGTCCCTGCCGTCGCGGAGCCTTCGGCTGTTGCGTTACCACCACCCACAAGGGCAAGCATTGTCTGCATTTCGTCGTAACTGGGCAGGTGAGAACCGGCGGGGCATATTCCCTGGACATTTTTCTTTGCCTTGACCAGGGCTGCCAAATCACTGCACCCGTCACCTTCACCGTATCCGCAATTTGTCTTGCTGGAATCCATGGCACCACCCCAGGTGTAAAGCCTTCCGTACTTGGAGCAGTTGGCGTCATCTTCGCCGTAGCAGACACTTCCATAGGCCTTGTAATTCAGGTTTTCGGCCATCCATACCTGGTCCCCGATCTTTACGGTCTTGTAAACCTTGGTGTCACGGGAATCCTTCAGACTTCCATAAATAATCTTGCTTTCTTTCGCAGTGTTGTTTACGCAGCGTACGGAAAACTCCAGACCTTCGGGCGGTTCACGCGTCCAAGCCCATTGCACGCCATCCGTAAACGTGAGAACCTTGAGCCCCGCGGAATTCATCCAAGCAGCGTAATCGCTAGGATACAAGTCTGTAGGGGTCTCGTCCCATCCAGCCATCCAGAAGCCGGTCGCGGCACCCTTGCCGTCACAAACCGAGGTCCGCGCGTCACATTTGCCTGCTGGCAATGCGGAGAACCCGACAATATCCGTTCCCTTTTCAAACCAGTCGTTTTTCGCCCTCAGGGCATTGAACGGGGAATCTCCTTTAACGTTGACAGAATCAAGCAGCGACGCAATTTGAATTTTCTTAAGAGAATCAATCTTGCCGGAATTTATCAGTTCCTTCAAGGCAGCAGCAGTCTGATGCGCCATCGGGTCATACCCGGTAATGGAATCCACATGGTTAAACAAGGTGAGAACTTCCGTGTGACTCGGCAGGTGCCAGCCATCGGGGCAAATTCCCTGCACATGTTCGCCAGACTTGACCTTTTTCTCCAAGGCGCCGCAATCTTCCGTCGGTTCTTGCCCCATGCCCATGTCTATGCCACAACCCGTCTTGACCGTATCCATCACGGCGCCCCAGGTGTAGAGCCTTCCATACTTGATACAGTTATCGGAATCGCCGCCATAGCAGGTATTCCCGTAAATCGAACCACCCGCCTTGTAGGCATAATTCAAGTTTTCGGCCATCCATTCCTGATTCCCGATTACAATGGTCTTGTAGGTCTTGTTGTCACGCTTATCAGTCAAGCTGCCATAGCTGAAATCGCCCGAAGAGCCATCATCCGTCTTGGAGGCCAGTTTCCACTCGTTGGCGGCACAACGGTAATCTTCGCCATAAGTCGCACTCAACTCGTTCTTGTTCTTCTTGGTCATCCCTGCGGTTTCGGCATCGCACTCGCCCAACTTGAAGTTGTTCCACCAGAAGCGCTTGAAGAACTTCTCGAAGGCGGGAACATCTTCGCCCAGTTCCCAGGACCTGATGTTGGCTCGGATTTTAGCAAGGTCGGCAGTGCTCGCCCAATCGGCGATATCCGTCTTTTCATTCTCGTCATCCCAAGAGCCGTCCTTTTCGATGTCGCTGGCAAAACCTGCCAGACGGTTGGAAAGATTCCCTTCGGAAAGATGGCCCTGCATCAGGATACTAATGGCCAGGAGGGCCGCATTGTCATCCCCTTTCGCAAAGATATCCAGGTCTTCGGCAGAGGCATTATCCACCTCTATTCCAAAAGCCTTGAACACATCGGACTCGGCCTTTTTCTTCGCCAAGGAAATCGTCTCGCCAGAACCCACAAGTTCAACAACCCTTTCGTATTCCAGATGAGTCAGCAGGTTGATATTGGCCGTTTCCCTTTCGGACAAATCCACCAGGGCGTTCAAGGTTATCTGGCTCTTGGAAACCTCGCCGGTCACTTCGTTGCGGTAGAAACCCTCCGTTTCCAGCAGGGCGAACTGCGACTTGAGAGAAATGTCCTTTATAAGAAACGTTCCCGTGTCGCTGGCAATTTTGCCCTTGAAGCTCTTGCCTGTCTGGCGGATTTTTCCCGATTCAATCAAGGCTTCGCCATCCAGTTCCTGCACCGTAATGCTTGAACCCTTGAGGAATGGTCCCTTCTGGGAAACTCCCGCCACAGTACGATCTTCTATCGCGATGATCTGGGTCTCTTCGCTGGTGCCGCCAGCATGTTTGTCGTTGCTGCAAGCGGCGAGAAGTAAAAGAATCAAGGAGATTGCCGCAGTCGCTACGCTCCTTCGCAATGACGTTTGTGTCAGAACAATCTGATTTTTTTCCATATTAAGCATTCTGCATCTCCTGTATGTTTTTTGTCAAAGGGAATAGTTGAAGGTTCAGGCGGTAGACACGGTCCATGCCGTCGTCTTCGGTGGCGATGGCCACCACCTTCTTGCGGAATTCCGCCAGTTCTTCCACAATTTTCTTGTAGGCTCTCTGGGTAAGACCCATGGTAATGCCCGAAACGTTCCTCTCCGAAAGAGGCAAGTTCTTGATGGCGTCCAGCGCAAAGCCCCCCATCTGCAGGTGCATCTGCTGAATGGTCAGGGGAACGAAACTCATTTCGCCCGTGGAGACCGACTTGTCCGACTGGCTGTAGGATCCGTCACGGTTTTTCACCAGAAGGCCGAGACTTTCCAGATAGCGCACGGATTCCTTCACCTCACTGGCCGTCAACTTGGGCAGGCAGCAGTCCGCCACCTTCTTGGGAAACATTCCCGGCACATGGGGAACCAACTCGCGGAGGACGGGGTTTTTCCAGGATTCGTAATACCCCATAGAATCCTTGCCCAGAACGTTCACCTTGTGGGCCTGGGCAAGGGCCTGCATCTCATCGTAGGCCTTTTTTCTGGCGGGTCCCAACTTGGACTGGTTGTAGGTGACCAGGGACTTGAAGTAGGCCCTCTCGAAACCCTCCAGGCCCATGGCCTGGGCGACGCGCTCGGCGCCTGTCCCCCGAAGGGAGCTCTTGCCTTCGCTGACCAGTTTGAGGAACACCGGCGAAACATAACCGGCCCGCCGGGCGAAATCGCGCCAAGTAAGGCTGTGGCGCTGCTTGTTCTCGGCAAACCATTGCCGCATGAACTCGCGATAGTCTTGAAAATTGGTTACTGATTGCATACCCTGAAATTAGATGTTTTTTTCGGGAAATGCAACATTTTTTGATACAAACATGCCAAATTTTGCAATTATACACTTTTGTAGCATATTTTTAATTTTTTTATGATACAAAACAGGCGAAAAAGAGAGAAAAACGGCAAACCGGAGGCCAATATAGACAAGGACTATTTTTTTCTCTTGCCCATTGAACCCCATTTTCTACCTTTACCGCCGTCATGAGAATTCCTCTCCAGCTTGCCGTCATTTTCGCCATCTGTATCGCCGGGGAAGTCCTCCACCGCGTCGTGGGCGTGCCCCTGCCCGGCAACATCATCGGCATGGTCCTTCTCCTGATTTTACTTTGTACAAAAGTCATCAAGCCGGAGCACATTTCGGGCGTCTCCAGTTTTTTCCTGAAATACCTGGCCCTGTTCTTCTTGCCGCCAAGCATCGCCATCATGACCGTGGGCGACGACATTCTTTCCAAGTGGCCGCTGTTGCTGTTCCTGTGCATCGCATTCACCATCATCACCATTGCCGTGGGTGGCCAAGTCACACAGTTTCTTGTCCGCAGGCAGGAATACCGGGAAAACTTGGCTCTGCGCGCCGAACGTCTTGCCAAACGGGCGACGGCAAAGAGCGAATCAAGCGGGGGCGAACCATGAACGCCATCATCAATTCGCCCCTGTTCGGCATATTGCTCACTCTTGTAGCCTTCGAGATAGGCGTGCTCATCAGCCAAAAGTTCAAGTATTCCTTCTTGAACCCGCTGCTCATCGGCAACATCCTTATCGTCGGGTTCCTGCTGATTACGGGCGTAAGTCTCGAAAGCTACAACGTAGGCGGTGACTACATTTCTGTAATGCTTTCCCCCGCCACCGTGGTCCTTGCCGTCCCGCTTTACAGACAAATTCAAAAGCTACAACATTTCTGGAAACCCATCCTTGCAGGAATTATTGCAGGGTCCCTCACCGCCATGGCCTGCGTCATCGTGGCAGGCAAGCTCTTGGGACTCGGTAAGGTGCTGACCCTTTCGCTCCTCCCCAAGTCCGTCACCATCCCCATGGGAAGCGTCATCTCCGAACAGATCGGCGGCATTCCATCGGTGACCATTATCGCCATCACCGTCACGGGAATCACGGGAGCAGTTACAGCCCCTGCCGTATGCAGGTTCTGCCGCATCAAGCACAAGGTGGCACAGGGAATCGCCATCGGTACGGCAAGCCATGCCCTGGGAACCACCAAGGCCATGGAAATGGGCGAAGTGCAAGGCGCCATGAGCGGACTTGCCATCGGTATCGCGGGGCTTTTTACAGCCGTTGTTGCACCGGTGATTATAGCGCTAATTTAAGGGGTTGCCGCCGTCGACGCCGTTACCGCCCGACCAAAACTTCGCAAAGCACCGTTTCGTCTTCGGGAATCCGGCCAAGCTTCTTGATTTCGTCTTCATAGAAGAAAAGCTCCCGACGGGCGTACTTGCCAAGACAGCGGGCGGATTCGCGGAGCATCTCAGCCACATAGCCCGCATTCATGTTCAGGTAACGGTAAGCCCGGTCGCCCATGATACCGCAAGCGTCCTTCAGGTTCACCGTAAAGTATACCGCAAAGGCGGCATTACGCGGACTATCTTCATCTAGGTGGGCCTTCAAGAAACTTTCCCTATCCAAGTTCCCGGCGTGCAGGTACAAGGATTTTTTAGAAGGCTGGTAACGGTACATTCCCTGGTAGACCAGGGACACGTCAAAGCAGGCTACCCAAATTTTCAGGAGCCCCGCCCCGAAAGCGTTCAGGGTACAAATTTCCATCCAGCGCAACAGCGTAGAAAAATCATCCAGTGAGGCCGTCCAGGGCTTGAAAGGCCGACATTCCATCGTCCCCGGGCCCAAAAAGTCGTATTCCCTAAAGAAGTACTCGTTAGGGTATTTCTGCGGCGTCAGCGGGAATTCGTCCCCTTCAAAGGCCTGGTTCTGAACCCTGAAAACCTTGACGCACTTGGACAGGTCCGTAATGCATTCCGCCTTGTGCTGCAACAGGAACCGGGCCCTAACTCTGGAATTCAAACTCGCGCTTTCTTGCATGGGGAGCTCTCCCCTGCTGGAGTAGGCGAACTGAGAGGCCAACTCATACTTTTTCAAGGCCTTGGGCATCACGGCAACCGCCGCCATGGGGATTTCGTCTTCTCCCAGGTCCAGGCCATAAACCACATCGGCATCGACAAAACTGCCCAGAGGGATCGCCATGGCTCCCGCAGAACGGGCCGAGATAGAGGCCAGCCCTACGTAAGAACCTACGTCCAGTTCCAGCTCCCGGTAGGCCGCCTCCTTGAAGCGCCAAACCGCCCGATCTAGCACCGCCGTAAAGAACAGCGTTATGGGAGCCTCCTCGATAAAGCTACCGTCGGCAAATGCCTTGACCAGGGCCTCCATACGGGTCTTTTTCAGCTTGGCGTTTTCCCAGGGGTACGCCACAAGCTCACGGGTCTCGTAGTCAAACTTGTAAAGGTCATCGGGAACGCTCTGCTGCCGGATATAGGCGTAAATTCCCACCGAGCGAAGACCATCTGCAGAAACGTCGTTCTGCAACTGGGTAAAAAGTCGGTTCAGCAGGGTGGAAGAGGACTGGGTTATCTCGAACAGGTCCTCCGAGGCAGCCTTCTTTCTCTGGCCGGCCTTCACCCCGTTGGTAGCATAGCGCTTGCCACTCGCATAGGGGTCTGTCGTATTCTTCGAGTCTTCCCAATGGAGCGTAACGGGGTCACCGGACACCTGGCGCACATACTTGATGGACTCGTGATAGGTTTCAGAGAAAAAAGCCACGGCGTAAAGGTAAAAAAAATAATACCCAGCCACGCCCGTTTTCCAGCGTAAACGGAGCTTTCATTGAAATATGTAAAAGGTAACGAAACCATTATGTATATTGGTGAAAAAGAGGTATTCGCATGAACATCAAAAAAATCCTGGCTTTACCTGCGGTCTTTGCCCTAGTCCTCAGTTTCTCCGCCTGCGAAGGCGACAACACCGTAAGCGTCAAGACAGAACCCGCCCCCGACGCAGAACATTCTGCAAATTCCACCGATTCCTCTAAGAACAGCAGCCCTGCCGACAACCAAGGCGCTACCGTAAAACTCCTTATCGACGACTTCGAAGATGGAGACGCCATAAGCGCCCTAGGCGACCCGTGGTATTCCAGTACCGACGCCGGCAGCGGAGCAGAATCCACCCTTGAGCCCGACGCCAAAGACTCCGAAGGACACCCTTCCCCTACCAAGACGGATAACGGAAGTAAGAACGCCCTTTCCTTCAAGTACACCCTAAAAAAAGGAAACTATGATTACGACGCCTATGTAGGCTGGGGCGTCCACCTGCCAGAAGGCGAGAACTACAGCAAGTACACAGGAGTTTCCTATCGTTACAAGGGCGGAGACCATACCATCCGCATCGAGACCTCAGATGTCAAGGACTACAACTATCACGGCAAACGGATGAATTCTTCAAAGGAATGGACCACCGTTACCTTGGAATTCAGCGACTTAGCACAAGAAGAAGGTTGGGGAACGGTAGTCGACTTCGACCCCAGCCACATTACGGGCTTCAGCATCCAGGTCAAGGGACCGGACGGACAGGACGCCCTGGCTATCGATGATATCTATCTCATTGGCAATGGTAGCGCTCCAGCCAACAACGACGCATCCAAGGACGAAAAGAAACCGGATATCACACCTAAAGACCCCGTCATTCCAAAAGTCACGCTGGGCGACCTGAAGATTGACACGGATCTCCAGAAAAAGGCCATGAAGTACCTGAATAAGGGCGTAAGTTTTACCAACTGGCTAGAGGAAAACCGCAAGTTCGACGGCACCTTCGAGGTGGGCAAGAAAGACGTAAAAATCCTTTCGGACAACGGATTCAAGGCCATCCGCCTACCCATTGACCTAGACAAGTATACCCTCAACAGGGACGAATTCATCGCCGATGCCACCGGAAAGACCGAACTCAAGATCAATTCCGACACCCTGTTCATGGTGTTGGACTCCTTTGTGGAATGGACCAAGGAATACAACATGTCCCTAACCATCGATTACCACGAATATGACAACAGCTACAACGCCACCTCCGCAGACAATGAACGCTACCGGGTCATGATGGCTACCGTCTGGAAAGCCGTGGCAAGCCACTACGCCTCAAACGCCCGTGAAGACATCTTCTACGAACTTCTGAACGAACCCGACATGAGCGACGGAAAGGTAACGGCCGCACAGTGGACCAAGGCCGCCCAGGGAATCATCGATTCCATCCGTACAGTAGACAAGACCCATACGCTCCTCTTCGGTGACGCGCAGTGGTACTCCATGGACCTTCTTGCCAAGCGTACTCCCTTTGCCGACAAAAACATCATCTACGTAATCCACACCTATGAGCCCTTCGTATTCACCCACCAGGGGGCCAGCTGGAGCGAGACTTATAATCTCAAGAATATACCCTTCCCCTACGACAAGGCAAAGTGGCCTGAATACTCCACCGAGCTGGGCCTGACCAGCACCACCGCGTCCTGGGTCAGGAGCAACGTGATGAACTATTACAAGACAGGCAACAAGGAATCTATTCTGAAAGCGATTTACAAGGCCAAGGCCTGGGCCGTCACAAACCAGGTTCCCATCATCATCAACGAATTTGGCGCCTACAGTCTGCGCTCCACGGAACAAGACCGATTGAACTACCTGACCGCCATGCGTGAAATCTGCGACACGCTTCAGGTTCCCTGGACCCACTGGGGGTACACCGGAGGGTTCGAGGTCATCAGGGGAGACAAGCTCATCGAAGGCCTGGATAAAGCGCTGGGCCTCAAATAAACTGGTTTTCACATCGGTAAATTCCTAAATTGTTACCGATGTTTTCTTTTTTACGCGCACTGCTCGTGTTTTCGGGTGCCGCTCTGGCGGCCGGTTTTTACGGCAACCAGAGCTACATCGACTGGAAAACCGCAGGCACGGATCACTTCCAGTTCATCTACCCCGCCGAATACTCGGACCACGCTTCCGCCGTTGCGACCTATGCCGAAGCGGTATACGATTCTGTCGTCACCCGCTACAACAAGCCCCTACCCCGCATTAGTGCTGTCCTGAACAACGCCTTGTACAGCAACGGCGCGGCCATTCCCGCCGAAAATTCCATCAACCTGTGGCTCACCAACTGGGATTTCAAAATCCGCAGTAGCCACGGTTGGGTCGCCGACGTAGTCACCCACGAATTCAGCCACCTGGTAAGCATCGAGAGCGGCTCCAAGCTGCCCCCCAACCTGTACGGGTTCCAGTTCGGCTACACGGACTACTACAACGAGCGGGTCATTAGCGACTTCGCCACCATGGTCCCCTTCACACTGCAACCCCTGTGGTTTGCCGAGGGTACCGCCCAGTTCGAATCTAGCCGTATGGGTTTTGACGCCTGGGACACCCATCGCGATATGCTGCTCCGCACGGCGGCCCTAAACGATGACCTGATGCCTCTAGAATATATGCACGATTTTTCGGACAACTCCCTAGAAGCGGAGCTAGGCCCCTACACCCAAGGGTTTAGCCTGGTGCGCTACATCGCAAAGCATTACGGTGAAGACGCCATCCCGAAAATCTGGAAAGAACTTTCCACGCCCTACCGCGTGACCCTCTCTGGGGCACTCCAGAAGGTGCTGGGCATTTCGGAAACGGAACTCTACGAAGCCTGGAAAAAAGAAATTACTGAACACTACCAGGCGCAAAAGGACTCCCTCGGGCAAATCGTCGAAGGAACCAAGATCACCGAAAACGCCTTCTGGCAAGACTTTCCCGTAGTAGCGGGCGAAAACCTTTACGGCGTATCCAATTTTGGCGGCCCCTGGTTTGACGGCGCCGTATTCAAGATGCCCATTGAAGAGGCGAAAAAGGACACCACCGCCGCAGAGCCAGACACCATTGCGGGTATCGAAATCGGAGACATTTCCATTGAAACCGACAACTCCGACACTGCCGACACGAACCTCATCGACATCTCGGACTACGCCAAGACCGGATTCAAGGCCAAGAAGCCCTGGTTCGACAAGGGCATCGACGTCTACGAAGACAGCCTCAAGGGCCCCATCCTCGCCTACGTCTCCTTCAAGAACAAAGACAAGAACGGACGTTCCCACTTCGACATCGCCGTAAGCGACACCAACAAGAACGAAACCTTTTTGACCCACCTGGCCGATGCCATCTTCCCCGCCTTTGACCCCAACGGGAAATTCATGGTCTTTGCCCGTCGCGAGGCCAGCTCCACCCGCTTCGTGCTGAGCAAGGTTCCCTTCAGTGCCGAATTCAGCGAACTCTCTGTCGAAGATCCCATAGACATCTATACTCCCGACCCCAAGTTCAAGTACTTCAACATCTACAGCCCAAAAGTCAGCCCCGACGGCAAGAGAATCCTGTTTGGCTTCTTTGACGATGTCCACCGCGGCCTAGCCCTCGTCGACAGCGACGGCAAGAATTTCAAAATCGTAAGCGACACCCTCTTTGACGAGCGAGACGGGAACTGGCTCGACAACGAGACCATGATTTTCGCCAGCAACCGAAATGGCATCTTCAACCTGATCGAGAAGAACCTCGCCACAAATGCAGAGCGCCCCCTCACCAACGTCACGGGCGGAGCTTTCACCCCTGTGCTCGGGCAAGACACGCTGTACTTTACGCAGTACGACCAAGATGGTTTTTCTCTTTATAAGTTACCCTATCATAACGCCACGCAGGACTCCGTCATTCGGGACAGCGTCGTCGTGACCTTCCGGGACAGTTCCGTTGTCGTCCCCGACACCCTCTGGACTACTTGCGACCCTATAGACTCCCTGTGCACGCCGGAAGCGGTCCTTGCCGAGCGGGACAGTACCTTCCAGATAGAGATGCGTGACACGCTGAAGGTCAAGGTGGCCGCACAAGCCGACTCTACGAAAAAAACGTCCGCCCCCATCGTATTACGCGGGAGCCCCTTAAAGCCTGAGAAGAAGTTTGTACCGCTGGAGGAGCGTGAACTTGCCGGTGCCGAAAAGGACTACCACCCCATCCCCTTCATCCCGCTATTCGTTCCAATACTGAGCTTCAACGAGAACGCCCCAGACCTCACCGTGTTCGGCGAAGGTCAGCGGAAGGCGAAGCTTGGGCTATTGGCCGTGCTCAGCGACCCCCTGAAGAAAAACGTCATACAGCTCGGGCTATTGCTGGAACTTGGAAAGGGCATTGACTACATCAACGCCGACGGCCTGAACCCCGAACAAGAAAAAGAATTCTTCGCAAGTTTACTCAACAAAAGCACGCCCCTGGATCTTGGACTCTCGTACAGCTACGGCAACTACACCAGCAAAGATACCGTCCGCTATGAAGACGTTCGCGCCCACGACGGCGACTCCCTGGGCTTTAACCACTACGCTATCTCCCAGCAGGCCGTCGTAGGAACGGCAGGCTACAGCATCTTCAAGTCAATCGACACCTTGCAGGTGGCCCTAGGTTACGACTGGGCAGACTTCAACCTGTACGAAGACGATTTCTCCTGGACTTACCACAAGCGCCTCAGTGCCCTTGTGTCTCTCGGGCTCTATGGCGACCACGAAGGCGAAGACGGTTCGGGTATCAGTGGACAAGGTAACGGCTTTGAAATTTTCTACCAGTATTCCAACAGCGACCTATACAGGCCGGGAACCTTCGCCGAAAGTTTCTATGTGACATCAAGCGGTTCCATCAAGCCTCGCTACAGAAATTTCAACATCAACCAGATGGGCATGAACCTCTACGGCTCCGTACAGAGCCCCCTTACAGGCGCAAGGCTTGCCGCTGGCGGAAAACTGGGCGGAATCTTCAACTGGAGTACCGACGCCAAGGAAGACACCCTGGATTCCTACTACTATAGCGCCGTGTTCCTGGAAGGATACCCTTACGTCCGCAACAACGAGAACTACACCCGTGCAGGTACCAAGACTGCCATGGCCGAGCTTCACTACCTTTTCCCCATCTACGACGACTGGCGCAAGCGTCTCTGGATCTTCAGCACCCGGGACCTGTACCTAGACGTGTTCACCCAGGCCGGCGCCGCCTGGAACGGAAAGTGGAACAAGTCCGACGAACTTACCAAGCACGGGTTCTGGGACCGTTCCGCAGGTTTCGGCATCCGCTGGTCCAACAAGCTTTTCGAAAGCATTCCCGTAGACATGTCCCTCTCCTTTGCGAGGGCCCTGGACCGTATCGGCGAAGAAGACGGGAGCGGCTACAAGCTTAACCCCATCGACCTGCCCCTGATTCCCAAAAGGTTCGCCCCCACGCGAATCCGCTTCAATTTGGGTATGGGCTTCTTGAACAGCTGGCAATAGTCCCCCAAAAGAGTCTTTTGCACAGAACCAATCTGTCTTTAGACCTTTTTCCCAAGAGCAGATGTTGATACTTTCCTCCTTTTTGTTACATTAAGAAGGATAACGCAAGGAATTTTCAGATGAAAGTGAAAGCAATTCGTTTAGTCGTAGCGACATTATTTGCAAGCAATTTCTGTCTTGCAGGTATTCACCCCGGCCTCAAAGAGGCTATTGACAACAACGACATCAAGAAGGCTGAATCGCTAGTAAAGAAAATGGGCGTAACGGATGTCTATTGCCCGGCAACCTTGTCGTGGGCAGACGCCAAGAAAATTTACGGCAATTTTTTCATAGACAACCCGCAAAAGATGGAAACCCTTTGTGACCCCGCATTTGTTTCTGCATACGACCAGGTTGCCTGTACAAACAAAGCTGAAGTTTCTTTGTGCATGGAAAGGATTCGTGCCATTCCTGTAAGCGAGTGGCAGCCCTATCTGAACCGGATGCAAAAGAACAAGCTACAAGTCGGGACAGAATCGTTCGAAGCCGTAGAAATTGTAAAAGAAAAAATGGCTCCCGACGAGAAAAAGAACTGTGCCGGCAGCGTCAAAGCGCAGAAGATGCTGTTATCCCAGTACGAAAATGAACTGCAAAAAGGTTTAGCCCAAAACGAGAATTTCACATCTAGCAATGAGGGTGCAAGCCTTCAGCACACGACAGACTCCCTAAGGGTAGAAGTTTCAAAGAACGACAACAACTGCCGAGCCGGAGTAAAGGATGTCGAAAAGATCGTAACCAAAACCCGCGCCAGGAACTATCTGACGCCAGCCCTTCATGTCTTGTTCAAGTACTTGGAAGGCATTGTAGCGCAGCCTTTCGGATTTGAAGGAAAGAACAAACAGTTGCTGGACTCCTACCTGCAACTTGCCGGAAACGAAAGCGAATTCCCAACAGAAGGCGCCTACATCGAAACAATCACAAAGGCCTATTCCGACGCCGCCGATGTGGACGACAATCTCGTTCTAGCCTCTTGCCGCCTTTTTCCCAAAGTAGACAAAGAATTCCACAAGCAGTTCGGTCTAGAGCTTTTTTCGTGCGAAAAGACGCTTGAAAAATATAGCGTCGTCTGTAACCAGCTATCGAGGGAGCTAAAAATTGAATTGCCGTCCACTATAAACGGATACAAACCCGTTTCATATAGGTGCAATGGGGAAAGTTGGGTCGTTATGCCAGCAATGGAATACGAACTCGGAACTTGCGACAAGAAAAAGAAAGGCGAGAAAGCTATTGTCAATGACAAGTACTACGGTTGTAACGGAAAGGAATGGGTTCAACTCTCATCTGAAATAGAGTACGCCACGTATGGCAAGGTATGCGACGCCTCGACCGAAGGAAAAACCATCAAGAACGCCAAGAAGAGCACGGCCCTTGTTTGCAAGTCTGGAAAGTGGCGCTACCGCATGATTGACAGCGAGCAGAATCTGATTCAATCTAGGCAGATAGGAAACCTCGTGTGGAATGTCGAGAACGTTAGCGTCAAGACTCCCGACAGCTTCTGCCCGGCCGACGATGAAAAATACTGTAAGGAACTCAGCCGTCTATACCATTACGAAGACGCAAAGAATCTCTGTCCTGCCGGCTGGAGACTTCCCAACACCGAAGACGTAAAAGACCTTAACGAGGCCATGGTCAACAGGGTTCCCACATCCAAGGCCCAATTTGGAAAGTATCCCGGAGCATTCCGCGACAACAACGGCAACGATAACCAGTCCAAGTCTACCTACTTCTTCTGGCTAAATGAAGATGCAGACGGACTAGTTGCTGGCAAAGCCTTTGTAAAGAACGGGGTAGAAAGAGCAACATCTCTGGCCGTAGAAGAATCTTCATGGGGACTCCCCATACGCTGCGTCAGGGAATAAAATCTCCAAATACTGCATTTTTGTACACTATTTCCTAAAATGTCATGTTTTGTCATGGCATTTTAGTTATATTAGTGCACATGGTAGCAGTATCTAAAACAAAGTCTAAAAAAGAGCTGGTGTATCTTTGCACCGAATGCGGCAACACCTCTCCCAAGTGGGCGGGCAAGTGCCCGTTTTGCGGAGCCTGGAGCACACTGAAAGAACATTCCGTCGAAATCACGCCAGAGGGCGTCCGGTCTTCCCGCGGGTTGGGCGGCCCCGTGCACCAGGTGGTAGCCCTGAAAGACGTGGCCGCCGAAGACACCCGGCGGCTCAGCACCGCCAACAGCGAGCTGGACCGGGTCCTGGGAGGCGGCTTCGCGCCCGGTTCCCTAGTGCTAATCGGTGGCGACCCGGGCATCGGCAAGTCCACGCTGGTGCTTTCCACCCTGGCGGTGATGAACGCCGCCGGAGTCAAAAGCCTTTACGTAAGCGGCGAAGAAAGCGCCGTGCAGGTTAAGCTCCGCAGCGAGCGTCTGAACGTGGCCGGTAGCGACATGCTGCTACTCTGCGAAACCAGCCTAGAAAAGATTATAGAAGAAGCCAACAAGCAAAAGCCCCAAATTCTGGTCATCGACTCCATCCAGACCGTCTACAAGCAAGACCTCTCGGGAACGCCGGGATCCATGTCTCAGCTCCGGGAATGCACCCTGGATCTGATGGTCTTCGCCAAGAACACGGGCTGCATTACCGTGCTCATCGGGCATGTCACCAAAGACGGCCAGATTGCAGGCCCCCGCATCTTGGAGCACATGGTGGATACCGTCATCTACTTCGAGGGCGACCGGAATCACCAATACCGCATTATCCGCTCCATCAAGAACCGCTTCGGCGCCACCGACGAAATCGGCGTGCTGGAAATGACTGGTCACGGTCTTACCCCCGTGCTGAACCCGAGCCTCGTGTTCCTACAACAGGGAACTCCCCCCACTCCCGGAAACGTAGTGTGCTGCACTATGGAAGGCACCCGGGCCATGCTTTTCGAGACCCAGGCCCTAGTAAGCCAGACCAGCTTCGCCGTGCCCCAGCGGGTGGCGGCAGGCATTGACCCAAAGCGGCTCACCATCATCCTCGCCCTGCTAGAGAAATTCGGCGGAATTTCCATCGGGGCCTCCGACGTGTTCGCCAGCATCGCGGGCGGCATGAAGGTGAACGACACCTCTTCGGACTTGGCGCTGGCCCTTGCCATCGCCAGCAACCACCTAGGCATTCCCATACCCCGGGAGACCATCGCCATGGGCGAACTGGGGCTCTCCGGAGAGGTACGTTCCGTCCACTTGCTGGAGCAGCGGCTAAAAGAGGCACGGCGCCTCGGGATTACTCAGGCACTAATTCCCGGAAACGGAAAACTCCCCGAAAGCATTCAGGGAGTAGAAATCGTGAAGGTCAGCACCATCGCCGACGCCGTCAAGTGGGTTATGGATCGCAAATAGACGCCATCGCCGAAGTGCGGTTCTATTCTTTAGGCTTCGAAACCACAGGACGCAGGCGCTTGCCGCAGAGGGTAACCACAATACCCGCCTGGGCGAACATGTAGTAGGCCGTGTCGCGGCTGTTGTTCAGCGTAGACTTCGGATCATAATCGTCCTTGGTCACGAACACCTCGGACACACCCGAAAGGCTCACGTCCAGGGCGCAGCGCTCGCAGGGAAAGCCGATTACGTATAGCTTGGAGCCAGGGGGAACCTTTCCGCGAGCGTAATGCAGGGCGTTGATTTCGGCATGGACCATGAAGGGATACTTGTTGGCCTCGAACTCGTGATGGCTCAGCAGCTCGCCGGAATCTGCATCCAGGATGTCGTAGGCAAGTTTCTGCTTTTCGCGGGTGTAAGGCACCGTCTCGTCATCAAAGCCCGCCGGGGCCCCGTTGTACCCGGTACTGATAACGCGACCCTCGGCAGAGACGAGTACCGCCCCCATCTGGGTATTCTGATCCTTGGAAAGACGTGCCTGTGCGCACATCATCTGGGTATATACTTCGTCCCGAAGTTTGCTACGTGTAGAAGATTTGTCCATAGTAAGGAATATAGTATTTACTTTTCTGAATTATCGAACCCTTCGGCCTCTTCGGGCTCCTCTACGGTCCAGTCGCGGATCCGCTGGGCCAAGGCCTTCTGGCCGTCCTTCTCCAGGGCATCGGAAATTTCGTTCAGGTCCTGGGCATCCTGCACAGTGAGTTCCTTCTCGAACATGTCCAGGTATTCTTCCAGCACGCCATAGGCCTTCAGGCTTACCAGCAGCTGCATGAATTCCATCTCCAGACCGTTCCCGCTGCGGAAGCGGGCGTAATCCTGCAACAGGCTCGTAGCCTCGCTTGCAGAGACAAACGCACAGAGCCGCCCTAGGTTCACCACCTTCGGGAACTTCTCGTACAGGGTACGGGCCATCTTGATACAGTCGGACTTGCGGCCTTCCCTGTCGGCGATGGCCGCCTGCAAATCCAGATAGGCTTCCTCATCTTCGGCACCGGGGTTGTTCACATCGCCAAGCCACTGCTTGGCCAATTCTAAGTTCCCCGCCATGAACTGGGCATTGGCAATGTCGATAAGCGTGGCGTTGCTCTTGTCAGGGTCCTTCAGCAGGGCTGCCTTGGCAAACATGACCGCATCCTTGACAGAGTCCGCCATATCGCAGATGGCGTCCAAAATGTCTTCGCGGTTACCCTGGTCCACCTCTGTCACCGCATCCAAAAGTTCAGCAAGCAGGGCCTGGGCCCGCTCCTTGGGCAAGAACTCCTCCACACTCAAGAACACCACGGAGCGGCCCTCGCCGCCCACGTGCCTCAGCGCAAGGTCATGAACCAGGTCCGCCACGTAGTCCTTATCAGTGTACTGGGAGGCAAGCTCCACAAAGAAGGTTCCCGCATCGTAGAACAGGGCATCCCAGCCTTCCTTCTCCTCGTCGGTGTCCGCCTTGAAGGCGACAAAGTCCGCCCGCAAGGTCCAGGCCAAAAGTTCCAGCTGTTCCCGTGGGTCCTTGAAGGTCTCAATGTCGTCAAGACCGTCCGCCAGCATTTCGTACAGGTCTTCAGGGCGGTTCAGCAAGCGGCTCTGACCGTTCACTACCTGAGTAAGGTTTTCACGCAGGCGCTGTTCCCTGCTGCGGTTGGACTGCGCAAGGGCAGCCGTCTTAAAAACTTTTTTCTTCTTTGCCATGTAGGTAAATGTAGAAAAGGAATACGTACACTCTTCTTTGAAGCTACAAGCAAAAATCTTTTTACGCGGCATCAAGGCTTTTTTTCTTACAAAAAAACGTCTATACACATAAGACCGCAAGGCTTCACCTAGAATGAACATTAACTCTTGACATTATGTCAAATCTGATATATATTTTATGAGTCCGAAACACAAACCACTAGTCTGGCTGCACGAACAGCCACAAACGCCACCGTTATCACAAAAAGCGAGGATTGAAACAGGATATTTATTGCGGCTACTGCAATCAGGAATGAATCTGTCTCTTCCGCAAAGTCGACCCATGCCGTCCATAGGCATTCATTGTCATGAATTACGTATCAATGATGAAAATAAGATTTGGAGACTGTTTTACCGGATAGACGCTGACGCAATTATAGTGATTCTATGGATAGAAAAGAAAAAGAACAAAACGCCAGATGAAGTTCTTGACCTTTGTCGCAAGCGCTTAAAATCTTACGATGCGGAGAATTAGGAAATGGATAAACAGAAAAAAGAAAGACTGAAGAAAAAGGGATGGAAGGTCGGTGATGTGGATGAATTCCTGTCACTGAGCCCAGCCGAGATGGCGATTGTCGAAATGAAGGTCGCCTTGGCCAAGGCTCTTGTTGACAAGCGAAAGAAATGTGGGATAACACAAGTTTCGGCTGCAACCCTTGCAAAAACGAGTCAGTCTAGATACGCGAAGGTTGAACACGCCGAGACAAGCGTTTCGCTGGAGCTACTGATCAAGATGTTCTTTGCCCTAGGGGCAAACAAGAAGGAACTGTTGAAAGTCTTATCTGTTGCGTAAAAAAACGACATGCCCTTCCATTTTACCACACCCTGACAACCTGGGTTTGGTTCCCGATTTTCAGCATATACTGCCCACCAAGCCCTACAGGTATGGCAAAGTTATTACTGTTCACGACACCACTGCTTAGCACGCGTCCCTGCATATCAATGAGAGCGTAGAGGCTTCCAAGCTCTGCCTCCAAGATATGAATAGTCCGGCCTTTCGTTTGGACAGCCCAGGACACCTGAGTCATAGTCCTGATAGCCTGCGACTCGTCCTTGTCCGAAGATCCAGAGCCAAGATCTGTTACGGCACCATCGACGCACTTCTGAGTATTGACATCATAGACCTCGCCATCGCACTTCTCGTAAAGTTTCACACCGTAACAGAAGAAGTCTCCTTCCGGATCGTAGGGTTCTGTACCGCACAGGGCCTTGTACAGCACGGTCTCCTGATCTCCACATTTCTGGATGATTCTTCCGTCTCCCTTGTCGGTCAGGGTACATTCGCCACCTTGGGCGTTATTACTAGACGAGGACCGTTTCATTGACGAACTGGACCGAGTCGAAGCAGAAGATGTACTATGGGAACTCTGGCTGGAAGAAGAGTAACTATAATCCATTTCAATCCGTACCCACGGAGAAGGTAGTCTGGAGGTAGAATTGTAATTCGTGGGAGAATTCCAATGCCAATAATAATCGTTGGCAACGCGTTCTACGCCATCAGCAGCAATGTCCGCTGTATCGCTCCATATCCAAGAATCAGCACGGAATCGGATATAGTCGTAGGAGCGCGGAGTGGGGTTTTCAACGGGCTGAGTCTTGTCGAACAGTATCGTCAACTTGTTCGTACCGATTCCGCTGACTGCAGTGATGGCCAAGGGGCTGGCATAGCGATTAACTTCAGCAACTTCTGTCGCAGAGTTCATGTAGAAGGAGAAAGGAGTTCTGCTGTTTATCTCGTCCAGCAATTTCACTGGTTCGGACAAGGTTACCGTCAACTTGCTCAACTGATCCGAGAAGTTAACTATAGTCGCACTTACAATCACCGGGGCGATTCGGTCGGTGATGTTCCTGTCAAAATGTTGCTTGACATGTCTACCTTTGTCTTTGTATTGCATATAGCTAAGAATTTTTCCATTTCCTGCTGTTTTTACCGATTTCGAAAAAGCCGTATCCCTTACTGCAAATGTGAGAACGCTATCAGAAACTCGTGCTTCGTGGGCGGCAACGATATCTTCTTTAGTGAAAATATAAGAGCAATGCACCGAAGTATCCCCAGGCATACTTGAAACGCCTTCCTTAAAGAAGTCATAGGATTCAAAAACATCTTCATCCCAGTCCAGGCAAATCAAATACGGCAGAGAATCTGCATAGCTTCCCAGGGAATTTGGTTGGAAGGGCCTACTGTAATAAATAGCGATTGAATCTGCTCGACCGTCAAGGTAGTGCTTGCTTTCTGAATAATAGGGTTCTGGAATATAAAGAGGCCCCAAAGTCCCCCCTCGAGCGTCAAACAAGTCCACTAGTTGCGGGTAGGGACCCGGGGTTCGGCGGAATCGCATATTGGCATAAGAGGACAAACTAATCCCTCTAACATCTCCGGGTGCCGAAATCGCTATATACGCCGTGGTGTTCATATATTCCCTAGAGGAACGGACGGTTATCGCATAGGCACCATTGCCAAGGGAAACGACATCTCCCATGGTTACGTCGGCAGAGGCTTCTGCCAGAGTCGGAACCATCTGGCAATCCGTACAAATCTCGCCTGTTGCAGGGTTCACAATCACCACGTACAGGCCGACGTCAGAACCAACCCAGTGGAAGTATTCATCCCCATCCAAGAAATCCGGGTCCATCGCAAGAGGATGCCTCCAGCTGGTCACGCGGCCATCAGAATCCACGGTCAAGGGTTCGGCAAAGTCAAGGCGCGGAGCGGAGAAGGTAATCTCGGCCCGAGTCTTGAGGGACACTGCTTTCACTTCGGGGTTGGCGGTCATGCCGTCAAGGCCCAGGGACACCCAAATGGTGTCGACGCCCGTTTCGTTGATTGTCTTGGGCCAAGTCACTTGTGTATCCCCCGTTTGGGAGGTATAGGCAACCATGCCGGCAGCCAAGTTGAGGGTGTACATCTGCCCAATGGCGCTGAGCAGGTCTACACCGCCGTCAGCAAAGGCAGACACGTACACAGGCACTCGAGATCCAGCGAGGCCCTTATCGACAAAGGTCCACTTGGTTCCAGACGTGTAATACGGGCTCCTCTCGTCACCGGCATTTACCGTATAGGTAGAAGTCTGGGTCATCACGTCAAGGTTGCCCTGGATACGGAAGTTGATGTAGGTACGGGCTCTGCCATCGCAGTTGCCATTCATATTGCAAAGCTCAATCACCAGACGGTAGCTACCCGGGGCAAGACCCTTAATATTCTTTTTGACCTTGGGATTGAACGGGTTGGAAAGGTCTATGCCGCCGTATTGCCAACCCAACTTTCCGGATTCCAGAGTAGCGACTTCCTGACCCGCCCTGGTGGTAATCTTATACTTCAGAGTACCGTACTGCTTGATGGCGTCATCGCAAACGTGGATGGTTCCACCATCAGTGCCAGCCTGACCAAGAGCAACAGATGCGCAAGAGCCGTCTCCGCTCTTGTCGTAGCAGAAACTGTAGCTTTCGGAACCATCAGAGTTTTTTGTTGCCGTGGTTGACAGACCTGTCGTCTGCTTAATGAATATGTTGGTCTTGATTGTCAAATTACTTTGAGGAGCCAGTCTATTACACGAGAATATTTCCAAAGTGTAACTATTGCCTGGCTCAAGGAAACCATAACCATATTTTACATTCAGGTCCTTCAAAGCCACATGGGCAGGAGCAGTCAAATGTATCCCGCCATTATCTAGAGCCAATTTTTTATTGACAAAGACCCAACTATCGTCGGTTCCAAGTAATGTAAATTCCTGATCTTCGCGGTAAGTAAATGTTGCATGGGATTCAAAACAGAAGTGTCTGTTACGATCCGACTCCCATCTCGGAGCACTCCAATCCCATACAGCAGGGTCATCTCCATAATAAAATTTTCCCTCGCAATCTACTCCACCGTCATAAGCTGGTCCATTACAATAATGATCAAAAACACCGTTATACACCAACGGAACAGGACCTTCTGCTGCTGATTTTCGGCGGCAATTCGGACAAGGTTGCGGGCTAAGTTCACTAACAATATAATTGCTTGTCAGGTCTTCACGTGGGTAAAAGCCACCCTTATATCCATTGACAACCAGTTCATCTGAATCAAAAATCCATTTCCCGTCTTCTGCTTGGGAAAAGCTAATATCATAACATGCTGCTTCATTTTTATTTTCCACGTAGTTGAAAAGGGTCGAAAAACCAGACTCATCACCAAAGCAATTCACACCATTTGAACTAGAGTTTAAGCGAGGCTTGTTGTCCGGACCCAGGTTCGTCTGCACAACGCCCTTGCGTACACCGGTACACTGGTCAACGGGCCAACCCAAAGGACTTTGACCATTCGGTACTGTAGAGAAAAATTTATTCAACAATTCATCGGTATCCCAAACAATTCCCGCCAATTGAAATTCGCAAACACCGTCCACACGCGGGTCCGTCACGAACAACCCCTGGGAGGCCCCCTCCCAATCGGGCCACTGGGAGTCATCAGGAATAAAGTACAGTCTATCGGAACCATAGGCCTCCAAAATGGTCTTCAACGGCAATGGTGTCGGATTCGACCCGCCGCCCCACAAGCCATCTACGCCAATGATTTGGTCTGGGTGATTTTGGGGGTAAATCAGCACTTCTTCCGGAGCTTCTTCCCATACCATCCTATACCATCCGCACATGTCAGGGACAATTTTCATTTTAGTTCCTGTCGCGCCGCCATCGGTACTGATCATCATATTGTCATATAGCCAATCCTTATCATCGGGGACAAGAACATACAAATACTTGGCTGGCGCAGGGTTTTCTCCTATGTAAGTGGTTCCCGGGTTAAAGGGATCCTCTTGAACATAGACATTTTTGCCCTCTCCAGGGCAAGAAATATCGCCGGCATTCCTTGCAGCGCTGTTATCGTACAGGTCAACAGCATTCCACACAGTCCTAGTTACGTAATACATTGGGGCCGTTGTTGCATTGGACAAGGCGAACTTTGTTTCACTAGGATACGCATTGCCATTGCTCAAGTCATAGGCCAACCAACCATTAGCGTTCTTGGAGAAAGGAATCTGCGCAGTCTGGTTACGAGTATTAAAATAGACCTCAGTCCAATCAGAAGGCGGTTTAAAATACAATGTTCCCGCGCAAGAGGCACCTGCCACACTGCTAAACACACCGACAACAACCAACAGCGCCGGCAAAAACTTCTTGAAGAACTGTTTCATATCCATCCCTCTTTCTTACCCACAATCTATCTTATTTTTTACAAAAGCGCAAACAAGTGGATACGGTGTTTTCAAGAAAATGCTCAAAAAAGGCCCGCTTTTAGGATTATTTCGAATGGTTTTTGTATATTGTGGCCCTTATCCTAGCGCAACGCAGGGATTTTCGGTTTAGGAACCTAGACCTCTTTTCATATCCACTTAAACAACCTGGCTTATGAATAAAGGGCACCTGAACACTAGGTCTAGGGAAACTCTGACAGCAGAAGAAAAACTGCACCTCGCCAAAAAGCGGGGCGTTTACAGCGAGTATGAACTAAATGTACTCATCCCAACATTCCTGTTGAATAAGGAATATGACAAAATAAACAGGGAAAAACAAAATAGACACATTGTAGGAACATACGAATACAAACAGGCCGACACCAAATCAAAACGAATGGGTTTTGCAGGAAGTGCATTTTTTGATTCTGATTTCGACATTTTCAAAGAAATCAAAAACTTTCGAGGGTCAGGTTTACTTGATTTCAATAGTGACGGGACACCATTGGAGGAAATCGTCAAGTTACACAGGAATATTGGATATGGCGGCAGGAACAAACTAATACGCACCAATGTAATATCTATCAGATACTCAAAAACAGAAACCCACGCTTTTCCCGTGGATCCCGCTGATTACGTGAAAGTATTGAATAGAAAAGAAAAAACCTGTATCGGACTCACGACCCGGCATGTCACCGGCGTGTCCCGAACAGGCTTTATCCATAATATACAATCTTTTTGGGAAAAAGTCAAGAAGATTATAAAAAAGAAGGAATGACTAGCAAAATTTTTATTTCTTTTCCCGGATACGCTTATACAGGCTTTCGGCCTTTTCGGTGTCACCCATGTTAGAATACACGTGGCCCACGTTCTCGGCGCCGATGCGGCCTTGAGAACTGCCCGCAAGCCAGGCCTTCATGTAACATTCAAAGGCCTCGTCGTAGCGTTTCTGGCTAAAGTAAATCTGTCCCAAATCCAGATTCAGATCACCCTTGCCCTTCTTGTGGCGGAGTCCATCTTCTAGCGTGAAGATAGCCATCCAAGGGGAATTGTTCTGCACGTACATCTGCGCCAAGTAGCGCCGGGCGGAAACATTTTCCGGATCCATCAAGACTCCGTTTTCCATCTCGTTCAGAGCCTGCCGCGTAGAATCCATACTGCGGTAGTAATAGGCCATAGTAAAGTGAACATCGGCGCCAGCCGTAGCGGTCATCTGCAAGGCATTCTGCAAGGTCTTGATGGCGTATTCGTAATCGCCCAGTTTCTCGTAAACTTCAGCAAGTCCGTACCAAGCGTCCATGCGGTCGGGGTTCAGCTGCAAGGCCCGTTCAAAGTTCTTCTGGGCCAAAGTCCAGTCACGGCCCTTCAGGTAGCATTCCGCCAAGGCAAAATGCACATGATCCGACTCCACCCCAAGTTCAATGGCGCGGTTATAAGACGCGATGGCCTGTCCCACATCACCATTCAGGTAATAAAGGTCGCCCATGAGCATCCAAGCCTTTTCGAAAGTGGGCAAGAGTTCCACGGTACGCTTATAGGCCACCAGGGCCACCTGCTTGCGGTCCAGCTGGACCATGGCATTCCCCAGATTGAACCAGGCGAAGGGTTCGTAACGACCCTCGTCGATGGCGGCACGGTAAAGGGGCACCGCCTCCTTAAACTTGCCTTGGTCATAAAGCTCGTTGGCCTTGAAGAAATAATCTTCGGCAGCAAAGAGCGAGGTCGCACACAAGACAATAAGCAATAAAAAGAACTTATTTAACAAAGCGGAACTCCTTCGTGGCCTTCTGCGCCACAGGATATCCGCCCAGCTTGGCGGGTGCGAACTTCCATTGCCGTACGGCCTTCAGGGCTTCGGTATCGAAGCCGTAGCCTGCGGGGTCCTGGCTCATGATACTTGCCTGGGCCACGTCCCCGTAAACGTCGATAACAATATAGACCTTCACGTATCCCGAGAGTCCCAGCTTCTTCGCCTTTTCGGGGAAAGCGGGTTGCACCTCTTTCAGCACCTGGGCCTGTTCATCCACCTCACCCGCCTCGTAGACCACGTTCTCCATGGAGCCCGTGCCAACGGCCACGCCGTCACCTGCGGCACCACGAGCCAAAGACAAATCCATCTGGAAATTCTGACTGCGAGAGACTCCCATGTTGGCCGAAATCTTGAAGGGGTTGGGGTTAACGATGGTGCGGATTACTTTCTGCTTGACTTCGGGTTTCTTCTCGCTCACCAGCACTTCCACCTCGGTAACCGTGTCCAGCTGCTTTTCCGTTCTTTTGCCCTTGTCAAAGAACAAGGCGTTCAGCACGGGCACCGCAAGGAAAAACACCGCGCTCACCACGAAGGAGAGCACGAAGGCCACCGGGAACCGGAAATATTTCGCTAGAAAGTCAAGCATGGGCTACGCCCTACTCCTCCTTATTCGCCGAAATGGAAACCTTGCGAACCTTAGCCAGGTTACATTCGTCCAAAATGTCCACCACCACGCCGTTGGGGGCGTCACGGTCGCTCACGATAATCACAGGGCGGTCAGGAGATTCGGCCATCATCTGACGAAGCACCGTATTGAGCGTGGTCAAGTTCACCTGGGTCTCGTTAATGTGTATTGTTCCCTGACGGGTCACACCGATAAGGATACTTTCCTTAGCCAGGTCCTTTGCAGAGCTGGCCTTGGGCTTGGTCACGTCCACGCCGGTTTCACGGGTAAAGGTAGATGTGACGATAAAGAAGATGAGCAGGATAAAGACCATGTCCAGCATGGGAGACACGTCTATCTTTCCGCCATCCTGCGAACGTTTACGGATAAAACTCATTTTTCCTCCGCACCTTCAAAAACATAAGACTCAAACTTAAGTGCCTCGCTCCAGGCCTGTTTCTCTACGTCTTCCACACGGCCCGCCAGGTAGTTGTAGGCAAGCATCAGCGGAAACGCCACCAGAAGCCCCGCCTGAGTGGTAAGCAGAGCCTCCGAAATACCGTCGGCCATGAGCACCGGGTTTCCAAAACCGAAAAGCTGGATGGTCTCGAAGGTATGCACCATGCCCGACACCGTACCGAGCAGCCCAAGCATAGGGGCAAGCGCCGCGCAAGTCGAAATGGTCCGCAGGGACTTGGACAAGTTCACCGAAATCTGGTGGCGGGTCTCTTCCATGGCGTTCCGCACAGCCACAGGTCCCTGGTCTCGATACTTCCGCACATCACAAGCCAGCGCATAAAAATAACCGTAGGGGCGGCGAGCGAGCTTCCTGAAAGCCTCGTCCTCCCCCTTCTTCTCTAAGTTCTTCCAGAAACCGCCCAGCACCCCGTTTACGCTACCGCCCTTAAGCATAAAGTAGTAGCAGTAACGTTCGATCATCAAGAACCATCCAAACCAGCCCAGCACAAAGATGGGCGCAAGCACCCACCCTCCCCTAAAGAGGATGCCGAAAGCCGCCTCGATGACGGATATTTCGCTTACGGTTTCCACAGAAACTCCCAGCTACTATTCCTTAACCGATTCCTTGACCCATAAGGCGTTCAGCACCGCAAGGCCTGCGCTTTCCATACGACTCCGCAGGGAATCCGCCATGTTGGTAAGGAAGGTGTGGATCAGCTGCAGCGGGATAGCCACGATAAGGCCCGCCTCCGTCGTCACAAGGGCGATGGAGATACCCCCCGCAAGGAGCTTCGGGTCAGAAGTCCCGTGCATGGTAATCACATCGAACAGCTCGATCATACCCATCACCGTACCCAAAAGACCCAATAGCGGCGCCGTAGAGGCGAACACCGAAATCCAGGTAAGGCCGGACTCAATTTTCGGGACTTCGCGGGCGAACAACTCTTCCAGCGCCTTCTCCCCCGCTTCCCTGCCGGCATAATCCTTCAAAAGCACAGTCTTCAGCACGCGACCCACCTTGCCAATGGATTTCTTCGCATAGGTGCGGGCCTTCTCCACATCGCCATTCTTCAAAGCCTTCAGGGTGCGGCGCGAGGAAAGTCCACCAAAGCCTACAACCAACAGCCACAGGAACCGCCACAGGGCCACCAAAAGTCCAAGCCCGAACAGCGTCACGATGGGGTACATCAGAATGCCGCCGTTCTTAAAGAATTCCTTCAGTTCGTCCTTCCAGGTCTTTTCCTGATGGTTCGCCAGTTCCGACGAAAGTTCCGTACTCAAGAGCACGTCCACGGGCAACATCACGAAGGCGGAGTCCTTGGCGTGGGCAAAGGCAGTCCCGATTTCCTTGCGGGTTTCGGGAGTCAGGTTCTCCTGCCAACTGAAGGTGCGCTTCTTCTCGCCGGCCACAGGAAGCATCAAGGCCGAGGGCGTAATTCCTGTCACGCCGTCAGCGGCATTGCCCATTTCCATGGCGTAAAGGCCGCCCAAACGGAGCCGAGAACCCTGGGCCACAGAAGTCCCGAACACCAATTCCGCCTGTTCCATCTGAATCTCGCGGGTGAACGCCATCTCCGCGCGGGCGGCGGCCAGAATGTCGCTGGCTATGCGGACCGGGTCATCCTTGTACAGGCCCATGTCCTTCTTCACCTTGTTCTGGACTTCTACACGCTCTGCAAGCTTGAAGGGAATTCCCTGTTCCTGGAACTTGGCGAGGGTCTCCAGACGCTCCGGGCCCGCCGCGAGAGACAGAAATTCCGCACGGGCCTTTTCGGCCTGGAGCTTTACCTGGGCCAGGTCTTCTCGGGCCACACGCACATCTTCGAAGAGGCGGGCACGTTCCGACATAAGGGCGTCCACCTTCTCCTTGCTTTCCTGGTACTTCTCGTTGAAAAGTTCACGTTCCTGGTTGGCGGTCTCGCGGTCTTTCCAGCGGGCGGCAACGGCCATATCCCGCTTCTTGCGGGCCTCTTCCAAGTCGGCCTTGGCGCTGTTCAGTTCCGCACGCTTCTTGACGGCGTCAATATCGCTAGCCTGCTGGGCAAAAGAAGCGGGGGCAGTCAAGGCCAGAGCAGCAACTAGTGCGCCCATTCCCCATTTCACATTCCACATTCCAAACTTCATTACAGCCCCTCCTTCGGAATGGCGACGGGAATCGTCACAAGTCTAGGAGCGGTCTTGCCTTCGGCCACCTTCATCACGTCCTTCAGAACCGTACGCATGGTAAGGTTATCGGACACATTGTTCCAACGGTAAGTACCGTCGGCATTGCGGGAAAGCCAAAGCACGTCGTTGCCATCGTTGCTCACAAAAAGCGAGGCCACGGCGCCGTAACGCAGGTAGGTGCCAGGTACGCTACGTGCATCTATCTGCAAAAAGCCCTTGTACACTTCGGTGGTATAGCCCAGGCGGATTCGGTCGTAAAAAACTTCCAGCGTACGGTTCAGGCCGTCGTCAGCCTCGATGACGCCCTTGTGAAGCTGGCTTGCGATTTCCTGAATGCTCTTCACCGTCTCTTCGTTACGGTATGGGAAGTCCGATTCAAACACCGGCACCAGGGAGTCGATGACCTTAGCGAGAGCCTCGCCGTACTTGGTCTTGCGGCCCTCGTACCAACGCACCGTGCCCGCCGTCTTCTGGCGCACATCGGAGAGGTGTGAAAGTTCCGCCTTCAGGGAATCGATTTCGGCCTTCAGGGTCTTGTTCTGGGTGGCGAGAGCCTGGACCTTCTTGCGGCCCACTTCCACGAATTCGGCGTGGCGCTTCTTCTCGGTGTCATGGAGCGACTTCTCACGTGCGGTTTCCGCCTCCACCGCCTTGATCTGGCGACGGACGGACTCCACCGTTTCCTGGGCAAATGCCGCAGGAGCGAGCAAGGCCGCACAGAGGAACAACTTGCTAAATAAAAGGATTTTCATAGGCGAAAAATACAAAAAAGGGCCTTGAAAAGCCCGAAAAAAACACGAAAATGAACAAAGTCCGCCTTTTTTGACCCTTTTTACCCAACAATATCCATCAGGTCGTAATACATGAGGCGGGTATGGGGATCATTATCCTCGGCATTCATCCTGCGAAAGCCGTTCTTTTCGTAGAACGGGACCGCATCCAAGTAGGCGTCCACTGTCAAGAAGCGACAACCGGTCCTATTCTCGGTGACGAACATCCATTTGATGTAATCTAGCATTCCTGAACCAATCTGATTTCCCTTTGCTGTGACATCAACACCCAAACGACACAACTTGACCGCAGGGTAACTTTTCAAACGTTTCTCGTTTGGGAAGCCGTTCTTTTTGCGGAAGCGATTGAATTCAGCCTTATCCTTGAAATCGGTTATAGCAACCTTATCATTGGCAAGACTGCAATAGGCGTAAACCTTACTTGCATCATCAATGCTAACGCAAGCATAAGTAACAGCAATCAAATACTTTTGAAAAGCAGAGGCCCGATTCAAGATAAAATCATTCAAATCCCTATCCCCGCAGTCAAAATGTTTAACTGCCTTAGCAGGGCGCAATCGGACAAAATCCAGACGGGATTTATCTATACGGTTCTGAAGCACGGGTCATCACCTCCGTTGGCCGCTTCGCGGGCACGCATCTTTGCCATTCCACGCTCATAAGCCTTTTTGAAAAGTTCGTAATTCCGTTGGATGCGGGCACGAACTTCCGGAGGTTCCGGGTGCCGCTCTTCCATACGGGCCAAAAACCGGCGAGCATCCTCGCCGAACAAAATAGGGGTCTCTCGAATTTCGCGAGCCATGTTTCCTCTTTTGTTATACCATATAGAAACTGGCCAAAGGCCAGGCGGCAACCAGTCAAGTCGGTTTCATTGCCCTAAATATACACAAAGTCAAAGCAAAAAACAAGCCCCCGAACAAAGGGCTTGCATTTTGTCAACAACTGTTGCTAGAACAATATGAGTGTTACCTGTGTTACTGCCAGGGAGCGATTCTCACAAATTTGCACTGATGGCGATTTTCATCAGGGCCGCAAAGTCCAATTTCTTGTCGCGCGCATAGGACAAAAACTCCTTTTCCTCTTTCGTAACGCGAATCTGAAATTTTAAGGGCGAAGCAAATTTCGTCTTTCGCCCTGCATTTTCACGGGCACCACCATGTCCGAACTTCTTCTCGTACAGGGCAATGCCCGACCTTTTCCGATACTCCCTCTCGGAGATGACCTTTTCACCCTTAGCAACTTCCGATTCCTTCTTCTTGAAAACAAAGCCCTCGGAATCCTTCACATAGACATACGGCATTCTCAAATCTCCTTCAGACGCTGCTTGGCAAGCTTGATCTTATCCTTCGGCGTCTTTTGCGTCTTCTTAACGAAAACAACTCCGATAACGATAATCGCGCCCGCCTTGTATTTGAACAGGGATCGCAGTTCGTTGGACTTGATTTCAAAGATTTCTCTCTGAAGCGACCTCACCCGAACAAACTCGATACCCAGCCTCTCAATGATTTCGTACTCCTTGTTGAGAAGGTCCTGTTGAGATTGCTCCAAGGCCTTGATTTCATTTTCTGCCGCCGGCAATTTTTCTACAGAGAACTTCATATCAGAATTTAGTTAAAAGATTTGATTTTGTCAACATATTCAAATTACACAAAAGCTTGTTCATAAGCACCTCTTTTTCCGATTTGAAGTGGCAAAACTACAAACGAAAAGAGGGAAAAGCGACTTTTCCCTCAAAATGGCAAACTACTGTTGTCATTTTAGTGCATTATGCAACTATAGTTTGCATATTCACTATATCTAAAACTACAGCGTGACCTTCACCTTCTCGCGCATGGCCATGACGCAGGCCTTGGCCTCTTCCACCGTGTCGCGGCGGGCAAGGAGCACGCCCATGCGGCGGTGGCCCTTCAGTTCGGGCTTTCCGAACAAACGAAGCGCCGTGTCGGGTTCGGCAAGCACATCTTCCAGGCCGCCGAACTTCACGTGGTCGGACTCGCCCTCCACCACGATAGCCTTAGAGGCGCTGGGGCCGTGGAAGGCGATGTTGGGGATAGGCAGGCCAAGTATTGCGCGGGCATGCAGGGCAAACTCAGAAAGGTCCTGAGAAATCATGGTAACCATGCCGGTATCATGGGGACGCGGGGACACTTCGCTGAACAGCACCTTGTCCTTGCACACGAACAGTTCCACGCCAAAGATACCGCGACCGCCCAGGGCGTCGGTGACCTTCTTCGCAATGTCCTTCGCCTGCTCCAGCAGTTCCGGCGTCATAGGCTGGGGCTGCCAGGATTCCTGGTAGTCGCCGCCCACCTGGTGGTGACCCACCGGCAGCAAGAAACTGGTGCCGCCCACGTGGCGCACCGTCAAAAGGGTAATCTCGTAGTCGAAAGGCACAAAGCCTTCCACAATCACGCGGCTCGCCGCACCCGTACGGCCACCCGTCTGGGAAATCTCCCAGGCCTTGTCCACGTCGGCCTCGGCCTTCACCGTGCTCTGGCCGTGGCCCGAAGAACTCATCACCGGCTTCACCACGCAGGGGATGCCGATCTCGGCGACGGCCTTCTTGAAATCCTCGTAACTGTCTGCAAAACGGTAGGGGCTGGTGGCGAGGCCCAGTTCCTCGGCGGCCAGGCGACGGATACCCTCGCGGTTCATGGTCAGCTTGGTGGCCTTGGCCGTGGGAATCACGTGGAAACCTTCCTTCTCCAGTTCCACCAGCGTGTCGGTAGCGATGGCCTCCACCTCCGGCACGATAAAGTCGGGCTTTTCCTGCTCGATCACGCGACGCAGTTCGGCACCGTCCAGCATGTTGATGACGTAGGAACGGTGGGCCACCTGCATGCCCGGGGCGTTAGCGTAGCGGTCCACGGCGACCACTTCGACGCCGAGACGCATCATCTCGATGATGACTTCCTTGCCCAGCTCGCCCGCACCGCAAAAAAGGACCTTGGTGGCGCTAGAACTAAGAGGTGTACCGATTTCAGCCATATAAACTCCTTGGTTTGCGAGAAATATAGGAATTATAACATAAAAGGGGGAAGACTCCCCCTGTTTTCAGCCGAATGTCGCCCCCGCCACGCTCTTGTCATCCCCGTCCCGTATCAAGTACGGGATAAACTCCAGCGGGGATCTCCCTTCGTCTTCCTCCACCCCCTCGCCTAGGGGGACACCCCCTAAAACCCCTGTAAACTTTTACTTTATCGGTTTTTCCACAAATCGACGAATGGAATCAGAAATTCGCAACACATCTTGCATAGGCATTTTTTCTTTTTCCCTATCAAACAATCCAGCAAACGCGCTGTCATTAACAATCCAAAATTTTGAAAAATCTTTATTTACGTTTTTTACATAAGCGCCAATCATTATGCCTACCCTGTAAACGGGAATTCGTTGATTAATCCATTCGTGGATTTTATCTTCTAGCCATTTTCCTTGGGAATCTATCTTGTCCATTAGGTCTTTTTGAAGTACCCCAGTACTATCAAAGAGTTCTCCATCCTTAAATACGAAATCCGCTTGGTTGTATTCTCGGTCGGGCAAAGACCAATTTTTAGAATCAATGGTGAATATTCCCTTTGTGCTTATGACAACATGATCTATGTTAAATTTCACAGTTTTGCCATTATTCTGTTTTTCACAAACTATGTCGTGAAAAATAAATGTCTTGTTAGAGGAAAATTTCTCCAACATGGACCCTACATATCTTTCACCATCCAAGCCTTTTCAGTAATACCAAATTTGTCGATGCAGCTTCTTGATTTTGAAAAAAGCTCTAATGGAGAATACGACTAGTAGGATTAAGAGAAAAACAACCGTTAGAAACTCAACCTTCAGAACTCCAATATAAATCATACAAATAAAAATCGTTGCAACAAAAATTACTATTGGTAATAAAAGTATTTCTGTAATTTTATCATACAACAGATTTATTTGATTCTCAAGAGATTCCCCTTGCACATGGGTTCTAAAATGTTGTTTTCTGTTCATTGTAAAAATGCGGCCTAGGGTAAAGTATTTTTAATTATAATTCATTTTTCAAACTTCACGTCTTCCGTATGCTTTCGGGGACGCACCACGACCGTGCCCGCAATTTTATCGTGCCAGCCCTGTTTTTTTGAATCAAACGCAACCCAAACAAATCCTAAACATAAAGGAATTATGGATATAAAGTATGCAAAATACCTTAAAACCAATTGTCCTGTCGTCGGTGCTTTCCCGCTTTTTGCGTCAACAATTTTTGCAGACAACAACATTTTCCCAGGAGTCGCTTGTTTAAGACACCAAAACAATATAACTGCTACAGCAGGAAAAACATAACTCATTACAAAGTCCACAGGCCCAGCAACAAATTCTTCACTAATCCAATAATCGAATCCGTAAAAAAGCGTTAGTATGGGGAAAGCAATCAAACATTCAAGAATATCATCTACTAGGGTCGCTCCAAAACGAGCCCAAAAACCAACATATTCCAATTCATATTCTTCTTGCATTGTAACCTCCTCTACTTTATCAGACAATTATCGCCTTGGACACCCATTATATTACCCCCATCATTTATTGTACAAATGACAGAAACTCGTTGGCCTTTGTTTAACATGGACAGGTGTTTCTTTTCCTTTTCGGGAAAGACAGCATGAACAAAATCAATGATATCCAAAGGACCACCACACGAATTAATATAAACAGAAAGAATTCCTAATGTATTGTCTATATTCGCAACGCAACCAGAAATTTCAATTCTTTTTCCATTGTACATCTCACCTGCTCTAATTTCGTTGTTTTTGTATTCTGATAAGATTTGCTTAGCACTTATGCTAGTTACAGGTGTCTTTGATTGCATTAACACTTCTGTTTGAATGGATTTGGACTGCGAATTCAATGCAAAAGAGTTCTTTTCTATAATTGCGGTCAAGACAAGCAAGAGAATCAAAAAAATAACGATTCCAACACATATATAGACCTTTGTTGATGTTTTTTCTTCTGATAAATGCTCATGCCGTTTCCTTAATTCTTTTTGAGGAGTACCACAAAAAGGACAAGTTTCATGTCCTTCACCAATTTCTCTTGCACACCTTAAGCAGTATTTCATATCACTCCTTCTCCCAGGCAAGGACGGGATAGCCGTCATTGAGGCCTGAGTCGTAGATAAAATCGTTGCCGAGGAGTTTGGCGAAGTCGGCAGATTTCATTTCGCTTTCTGTTTTAGGTGTGGCGACTCCACCACCATTGTTAAGACCGAAGGGTTCCTGGTCACCCTGTTTCAGGTAATAATAATCTGCCATGGTGGTATTGTAGTTGTAGCCAATCATCAAGCCTACAAGGGAATCGCCATCAACTCTGCCTGTGGAATAGGCGGAATTGGTTACACCTTCATTATTGTAGCTGAATATACCACCGACATACGTTTTTCCGTTCACATTGCCTTTGTTGTATAATGAGTTTGATGTAATGGAAGAAACGGATCCAACGACACCTGCTGCTCCATAATCTCCTTCAATATCAGCCACATTTCCCAAAGAAGAAATTGAGCCGTAACAAGCTACACCAAGAATTCCACCAACGTAGTTTTTTCCCGATATTACCGCACTGTTATAAGCTTTTGTAATGCTTCCACACTCCCAAGTATGCAATTTAGGGCAATTATAGGAAGCCTTATCTTGAGAACTAATGCTTAAATTTGCGCCACAATGCCCTGAAATTCCTCCTACAAAATGAGAACCTTTTATTTTCCCCGAATTTTTTAAGTATCGAATGTTATTTTTTGAAGAGCCGCCTATACCTCCAAAAACACCACCAACCAATCCTTTGCCATCGATAAAAGCTCTATTTTCTAAGGAATCAACCGTAATGTTGGCAGCGCAACCCGCTACCCCTCCTACATTATTCTTTCCTGTGACAAAGCCCTTATTCAATAGATTTTTCAAAGTAGAGTTGTCTTTATAGTCCTTCTGATTAGAATTACCAACAACTCCACCAACACAGTCTTCAAAACCCAATACGCTGGCCTGGTTGGTCACTTTTTGGACGGAGCCAACATTATAACCGACGACACCACCTGTTTGTTTTCCTCCATATATCCAAGAGTTGTCCAAAGTAAGACTATGAATAGAACCACGATTATTCCCAAACAGTCCGTTATGTGTACTCGTGGTGTTAATAAACATTCCGCTTACAGTATGCCCGTTGCCGTCAAAATTTCCCGTAAAGGCGACGCTGGAATTACCTATGGGCGTCCACTTGTGGAGCTTGCTAGAATCTGCGACCAAGGCGCCCTTGTCATCGATGACCTTGCCATCGTTCAACTTGATGTCGGCGGCCAGCTTGTAATACTTACCCTCGTGTTCCTTCTCGTTTGCCCCGACGATAAAGGCAAGTTTTGCCAGCTGCTCGGCAGTCAAGATGATATAGGGGCTCAGTTTGGTTCCAGAACCGCAGGCGAATTCCTTTGCCGTAGTGCCGTCCCAGGGCTTGCCCGGTTCACCAACGCAGTCCTTGTCCAGCATGTCTACTGAACTGCCCGAACCCGACGAGCCGTCGTCAGTCCCCTTGCTATCCGAACTCTCCGTGGCAGAAGCTTTTCCTTCGTCATCGTTGGAAGACGCCGACACCGTCTGAGAGCAGGCGGCAAACATTGCCGCCATTCCGAAGATTGCAAATAACGCCTTGCGCATAAAAACCCCTTCTTGCCCTTCCGACTTGCGATTCAGGGCTACATTGTTCATTAATATATATTATTCAATACGAAATAGGAGCGTCCTGAACCACAATTTTCTTAGAATCACTTTCGCGAATGACTATTCCTGGTGAATTTCCACTCTCGATAGACTTGACTCCTCCATAATAGGCATTGTCAAACTTCTTGGAGTTACGGTTAGAATCAGCATCACCCTTAACCTGGATTTCTGGCATATACCTATTCGTGATTTGTTGAGATGGGATTTGTAAGGGGGCAAAGAGTTTTGAAGGAGCCTTAACCATGGACTCGTTTGGAGAACTTAAATCAATAGAATCACCGGGGTTTGCAAAGCCATAATGTTCTGCGATTTTTCTCACAATTTTTTCATTAAAATCGCCCAAAGGTTCAAAAAAAACATTTTCTCGTATAGTTCGGTAGTCATTGTACAAGTGGATTAAATCACGCCTTAGGGAATCCTCTGTATAGATTTCTTCCCCAGCAGAACGCATGGCCATTTCCCATAGTTTACGCGCTACCTCGTTCATACGTGAAAGCCGATGGTACATGGCATAATTTTCCATACGACGTATTGCGGAAAGCAAGGCAGCCCGTGGAGCTGGATTGAATATCGCCGATGTTACATGTGCAGAGAACTCCGCATCCAAATTCAATGTCAATTCAGGATGTTCAATCTGGTCCACAAGATGTTTCGCCTCGTGAATCGCGATTTCCATGGAAAGCGCCGTCTTGATATATGTTTTCGTATGTCCTGCGAAATCTTTTTTCATCAGGGTCTTATATATTTTACTGGCCTTTTCCACATTTAAATTCAGCCCTATAGAATGCCAGAATTTATCAAATCGCCTGTCTTCGTATTTTGAAAAGAACTTGCCTTGTTCTATCTCGGCGGCAATTTCTTCAACATTCGTTTTTACCATATCGTCTATTACGACAACCTGATTTTCTCCCGCCGTGTAAAAACCTTGCAGAGGAGGCAGCAATCCCGGCATAATCCGTTTCAGGTTCAGTACAGAAATACTTTTCCATTTGTATTCAGATGGAGGCAAAATAACATCATCAACCTTTAATACATTCAGGTTGCTCCGCTGATTCAGCACCACAAAAAGATTGTATTCCACAAGAACCTTATTTAGGGCATTGAGATTATCCGTACTGGAAACACCACCATTGTTGTAACGGTGCAAATCATCAACAAAGTCCCTAAGCACATGTGGACTTCCAAAGAATTTTCCAAACAGGCAAATCAAATCATTTTCAAATATTTCCCGATCAATTCCCGATTTATAAGGTTCATTTTTTGTCAGGGAATTCAAGTACGGAGCAAGTACATTCACCACATAATCTTTTCTAGCACCATTTCCAGTCCTATCAAGTAATTCCACGACCTTGGCATGTAGCATCGCCTCGTAAGCAAAGCGCAAGTTTGTCTCCGTCCCCTTTTTTACGATATACTTCTGAACTTTGCGAACTTCTTTGGGGCTAATCCCAAAAGAACGAGCGACCAAGTCCACGTAGGAACTGTCGTCATTCGCTACATCCAGTTGTCCTTCATTGAATACATGATAAGCCAAAATGTCATTTTCCATCTCGGGATATTCGGAGCAAGCAGAAAACGCAAATAACGCGAAGGCACCGAGCAAAAAGGCGATATATTGCATCAAGTAATTCATCTATTTATACTGAACGACATGTTTCAAAATACATTTTTCTGCCGTATATGTTCCAAAAGTCAAGCCACGACCGATACAACTTGCAGCAAAACGGTTCCCCTTTTGCAATCGCAAAATTTCTTTTGACTGCCTACTTGAAAAGTAGAGATCCATTTCCTTAACCTTGTTCGTAGGGTTTGCGTACCCAAGGCCGCCCGACTCCAGTTTTATCAAATAATCACCCCAAACACTTTTCTCTACAGAGCCGACTTGCCCTATGATACTGAAACGTCTATTTTCATATTTCACCTTAGCCTGAGCCGCATTCTGATTGTATGCCACAACAATGTCATCATGGTAAACATGACCACCATAATCTTTTTTTGAATTATCACTAATTTCCGAAAGAAGCGACCCTACGCTAAACAATATCCCAATACCACACATAACAAAGGTTACTATACGAAAAAATTGAGGTATCCGTGAGTAAGTCCGTCCTTTAAAATACTTTCCATTCAGCATTCGTAATATGTCAATAAAAATCCAAACAGTCAGCCCAAAGACGAACAAAGCCGAAATGATTTCATGCCCGTTAGCAGCAGACCGCCACGCAGCAATAGTAAAAGCAATTTTCTCTATTCCAAAAATGCCTCGTCCCCAAACAAAATCGTGGACTCCAACACTTCCAAAGAAAAAAGCCACCAAGACGGCAACCACTGAATTTACATCTGATTCGGCCATTTCTTCGTATTCATCCAATTCGTCGGAAAAAGGATTCGCTACAGGTTCTTTTCTCGCCTGCACTTTCATTTGCCTGGGCTCTTGAACCGCCTGTTCCTGCGAATTAAGAGTTTCTGTATTAGGGACAATTTCTTTCTGATTTGTCGTTTCAGGCGGTTTGACGATGTCCTTTATTTTGTTGAATAGGCTTTCTATGCTCTTGACCGTATTCACCATGGCATTTTCAATAGAGACTATTCCACCATTTGACACAATCACCAATTGGCCCAAGGCCCTGTTCTGCGAAGCAACCATTCCCGACACTTTCTTTATATCGATACTTTTGCTTTTGACCGTTCCTTTCAGCGGCGTTGTCGTTACCAAAAGAAGTCTCATATCGGTCAGGGCAACAAGCCAAGAGTCTTTCCCTAACAAAGTTGTCTTTCCCGATACCGTAACCCGCACCATTCCGGCAGTAAAACCAAGAACCGATTCACCAGGTTTCAACAATTTGGCTAGCGAGGTAAATTCCTGCTTGGTCCAAAAAGAATCAAAGTCGATTCCGTTCAAGGAACAGATTCCCTGCCAATCTGCATTTTCCGTTTTGACTTTATACACGTCAAACTGACTCACAAGGACTCCTTCTAGCTCCTATACTTGTACAAACAACCCACGCCCATCGCTGGACGTGAGTGTTCGCCTTATTCCCGCTGAATTTTGAAAATTTACCAGATTTTCGATTTCGAGAATAAGAGCTAACTCTACGTTAAACTCGCGCCCTACACCGCAAAGTGCAGAGCTATGTCAACCGTAATATATATTATTGGAATGGCAAAAGACGACCCCTGCCCCTGTTCGAGGGAAAAATTCGTTTTTTTTCAAAAAAATTCTTGACAGCCGCACCTAGAAAGATTATATTTGATAGTGAACAAATGTTCTAGTGCTCAAAATTTCAAACACTGCGGTTTTACGCTTGTCCGCAGGGAGGGGTCGATGAAGAAGATTGTCTTTGACAATAACAGTATCTCCTTTATGCAAAGGAACCACGACGATTATATCAGCTTGACAGACATGGCAAAGCACAAGAACGCCGAATCAACGGGTCTGGTCATTTCACATTGGCTTAGTACGCGCTACGCGGTCGAATTCTTGGGGATATGGGAGCAAGTCAATAACCCCGATTTTAATGTTACGGAATTCAGTAACATTAGATTCAATGCCGGTAGCAATGGTTACGTTCTTTCCGCCAAGCAGTGGATTGAGCGGACAAACGCAATTGGGCTTATTTCGAGTGCCGGTCGTTATGGAGGAACATACGCCCATAGGGACATAGCTTTTGAATTTGGTTCTTGGCTAAGTCCAAAATTTAAGTATTACCTCATTCGCGAATACCAGCGACTCAAAGAAGCGGAGCAGGCAAAAATAGGCTGGTCCGTGCGGCGGGAACTTTCTAAAATCAATTACCGTATCCATACGGACGCAATCAAACAGAACCTGATTCCTGCAACACTTACAAAACAGCAAATGAGCATGGTTTATGCAAACGAAGCTGATGTTCTAAATGTCGCCTTATTCGGATTTACCGCTAAGGAATGGCACGATGCACACGTCGATTTGCTGGGAAATGTCCGCGATTACGCGACAGTAAACCAACTTATATGTCTTTCGAACATGGAATCATTGAATTCCGTCCTGATTAAGGAAGGCTTGCCGCAGCCAGAACGATTGCAAAAGCTGAACCAAATTGCGATTTCTCAAATGACCGTACTGGAATCCATCGGAGAGAACAAACTGCTGAAATAAGCCAGGGCGTCGCCCGGGAACACTTTGCAAACAACTGTTTGCCGTTTTTAGCAAAAATTCGCTTTTTGCGTTTTTCCTTTGTAGATTTGGTCTTTTGGTGACGGGAATCTACAAAAATATATTGACTTTTGAATATAAAATATGTATATTGAATGTATAAAAGTACGACCGAGTCTACCAGCGGAGGTATGAAAATGGCGAACTCAGAATTTGACCCGATGGACGATGAAGAACGGGAAATCATGGAAGCCATCGAGCGTGGCGATACCCAGCCCGTCCCTATCGAGGAACTCGAACGCATCAGGGCCGAAATCCGCGGTTCCGCCCACAACATCACCATCCGGATGAAAGACGCCGATATCGTGGGCATGAAGGCGAAGGCGGCACGTCTCGGCACAAGCTACCAAACGCTCATCAACAGCATCGTGCACCGCTACCTTACAGGCGGCATCACCATCAACGAGGCTTTTTAAGACAAACTAAGCCAGCTTGGGCTTGCCGGTCCAGCCCAGCTTTTCGCGGAGGGCCCCCACGAAGCCGGTGTGTCTCATGCGGATAAAGGTGGTCACCGCCTTGCTTTCGGCAAGAACCACATGCTGTCCGGGGTTCATCTGGTAGGTAAAACGCCCATCGAACACCAGGTCCAGGGGCCGCTCCACCGCCGAGGCAATCTGGAGTTTCTTGGAGGTGAGGGAAAGCACCAGGGGCCGCACCGAAAGGCTGCTGGGCGCCACCGGGGTAAGCACCACCGCAGGGGTCGCCGGGTGGATAATGGGCCCGCCTGCCGCCAGGTTGTAAGCCGTAGAACCCGTAGGGGTCGAAATCAAGAGCGAGTCCGCCCAGTATTCCGTCAGGTTCGTGCCGTTATAGACCACGTTCACGTTCACCATGCGGTCGGGAGCGTGGGCACGGATATGGACCTCGTTCAGCACCGTCTGCTTGCACAGGCACTTGCGCCCGTTATAAACGGCGGCATCGATCATCATGCGTTCGCGGGTAGAGAACTCCCCCGCAAACAAATCGTCGAGAGTCTTGGATAGGCCCTCCACGCGGGACTCCGCCAAAAAGCCCACGCGACCCGCGTTCACTCCCAAAATGGGAATGCCGTGCCCGAGGGCGATGTGGGCCGCCGAAAGCACCGTGCCGTCGCCGCCGATGGCCAAGAGCAGGTCCATGTTCGAAAGTCCCGATTCCTTCACTACGCGGATTGGCTTTTTCACCAGGCCCTTCAGGGAATCCAGGGCGTAGAAGCAGACCTTCGGGTGGCTTTCGGCCCACGCCGAAATCTGTTCCAGGGCAGACACCAAATCAGCGCTCTTGTCCTTGAAACCTACGATACCGATTTTCTCGAAAGACTTTTTCATGGATTGCCCCCGTCTTCGGCCACGTTCTCGTCTACCATGGCATCGGCGAGCTTCTTGAGGATACCCGGGAAATTGGCCTCCACCACCTCGGTGTGGCCCACGGGTTCTTCGCAGCCCAGCGCCAACGCGAGCACGTTCAGGGCAAGCCCCACCTGGGGATTCTCGCCGCCGTCAAATTCGGGCACCGCCGTAATGTTTTCCAACCCACGAACTACCAAGCCATCGTCATAGACGCCCACCTCTACGCCGGTTTTGCGCAGGTTCTCGGCCAGGGCCTCGTTCACCGGGCGCCAAGCCTTGCGCTGTTCCTTGGGCAGACGCAGAATGGTCTCGCCTTCAGCAAAGCAAGCCGCCACCGCCAAGAACGGAAATTCTTCGATGGAGGTGGCCACGGTGTCTTCGCCAAAGCGGCGGCCCTGCAGGCGCTTGCCCGCATCTACGGGGAAAACTTCCAAATCGCCGAACACGTCGCCGTACTTTTCACGGCGGGTCACAATCTCGATGTTGGCCCCCATGCGCTTGAGGCAGTTGATAGCCCCCACACGGCTACTGTTCAGCTCCACGTTCTTGATGAGAATACGGTTCCCCTTGGGTACCGCCCCGATGGTAGAGAGCAGAATCAAGGCCATAGCCTCGGTAAAGTCACCGGGCACATAGTAGTCGCGGCCCGTCATCACCTTGGTCTCGGACTGTTCGGTAAACTGGGTGCGTTCCACCTTCTTGCCCTGGGCCATAAGCAGGCGGCGTTCAAATTCGCTGAGTTGTTCCACGCCCCGGCCCTCGTAACGGAGAGGCACGCCAAAATACTGGAGCATGCGGGTCCACTGGTCGCGAACAACGGTCTTCTCTTCAAAGCTTATGAATTCCCCACGAATCAGGGCACGGGTCATGAGCCTATTCCGCATGATGTAAGGCACGCTCCCCAAAGAATCCTTCTTGAGGGAGGGTTCGGCGGTATCAAAACGGAACTTGAAATCTGCGGGGCTGTCAGACTCCACGTGAATCTTAAAATAGGCCTGGAGCCATTCCTTGGCTAGGGCCACAGAGGCAACACCCGCCTCGTCATTCTCGGCGGCAAAAGTGAAGACCTGTTCTGTTTCGCGGCTCGCAAGAGTCCACAAAAGAATACTATCACGCTCCCCGAAGTTGATGGGAAGCAAGGAAGGCACGGGATACTGGAAGCCCTTGCCGGTAAGCACCATCTCGTGCCCCTGCAGGTTCAGAGTAAGACCGAATTCCTCTAGGGCATTCGCAAAGCTACGGCCTTCTGCCGACCAAGAGAAATCTTCCAGCACGGTGCGGCCATTGACCAGCAATGCCATGACCAGGGTCAGGTTTGTCCGTTCTCTATCTGGATTCAGGTAGAATTCCATTATCTTCCCTTGACTTCGTAATCCAGATACTTCAAAATCTTGAGGGCACGGGCGGCCTCGTCTTCGGTCTTGAAGGCGAGCAGGAGTGTGCCCGCCACGTTTTCGCGGACCTTCATGAGTTCCACGTCGCGGACGTTGATGCCTTCTTGGGCCAGCGGTTCCAACACGCTGAGGAGAGCGCCGGGCTTGTCCTTCAGCTGGACCGTAATCTCGAAGAAAGCCGATGCAGCGTTGCGGCCCGGCGCGAACAGGCTTGCACGGCCGTCGTTACCAGCCTTGAAAATTTTTTCCAGGGCGGCGGAATTGTCCGACTGGCTGTCGGTGGCAAGTTGCGACGCTCCGCCTATGGGTGCCGCGCCGTCCACCACCTTCAGGGCGTTCATGGCCTCGATGGTGCGGTCAAGCCCTGCACGGACCTCTTCTAGCGCCCGGACGGTCTCCTTGCGGTTGGTAACGGCGATGTCGTGCCACATTCCCCAGCCCGAGGCGGCTATGCGGGTCATGTCCCGAAAGGCACGACCGGCGTAATGCTGGTAATTGTGAGAAAGCAGGCGTTCCGGCAGGTTCCCCGCCAGCGTAGAGCTGAGCATCTGGGGCATGTGGGAAACCCAGGCCATAGTAGCATCGTGATGTTCCGGCGGGAACACCACGGCGTTTGCTCCCAGGAACTTCACCAGGGTGAGCAGGGGCTCGTAAACCGATTCTTCCATGCCATCGGGCGGGCACACGAACCAGTAGGCATTCTCGAAAATCGAAGGATCGTTATGTTCGCAGGTCCGCTTCTCGGAACCGGCCATGGGGTGGCTCCCCACAAAACGGAACGGGGCAGGCAGGGTCGAACCCGCCTTGCAGATTTCCACCTTGGTGCTGCCGATGTCGGAAACCAGCACCTGACGCCCAGAGGCTTCTGCCCCCTTCGCCCAGGACACCCCCTTCAAGGCCTCCATGGTCTTCAAGATGTGGAGAATGGGCCCGCACAGCAAAATCAGGTCGCTGTCCTTGGACCACTCCTCTACTGCGTCGTATTCAAAAAACTCGTTGGCTAGCTCCAATTCCTGGGCACGCTTCAGCGTGGCGGCAGAACTTACCGCCCGGATAATAGCCGGAAACTTGGCCTGCTTGACAGCGGCCGCAATGGAACTGGCCAAAAGCCCAAAACCAACCAAGGTGAACCGTTTCATCAATCCTCCACCTTGCGGGTCTCTTCCATGACGACCTGGAAAATGCGTTTGATGGATTCCTCGCTCAAGGGGCCTTCACCTTTGCGGGCCAACTCCCCCACGGCATCGAGAACCCTGGATTCCCTTTCCGGGTCCAAAACCGGCAGCCCCGCAAGCTTTTTTTCTTTCCCAATTTCACGGGCGAAGGACGCCCTCTTGTTCAAGAGGGAGATTAGCTCGACGTTCAGTTCGTCTATACGGGCACGCCAGTCATCGATAGTCATGGTGGGAAAGATAGCAAAAATGTCAACTCATTTGACTATATTATCGCTATGCTGCACCTGAAATTTGCATTGAAGCTGGAAAACCTTGCCGACGAGATGATCGACGCTCTCGGCAAGCATTGGACGGATCCTTTTGATTCGCCTATTGTTGTTTTTCCGGACCCTAAAATTGAGCAATGGTTCAGGTTGCGTTATATTGCCAAGTGCGGCGTCCTTGCGAATTTAGAGATTGTCACTCTCGATAAATTCTTGTTCAAGTATTTGACGCAAGGGGATACTTCTAAGCAGAAACTGACGGCGGATATTCTCTGCAATGTGTTGATTGCTTATTTGAACGAGGCGTATTCCGGCAAGGCCGCGTCTATTCTGAAAGAAATCCGGAATTACCTTTATAAAAAATCTGGAGAAATCGACGAATCGAAACTATTTGATTTCGCACGCACGTTGGCGGGGCTCTTTTTGGAATATGAAACGAGCCGACCGGGCGGATTCATTTCACCTTTACAGAATAAACATCACGAAGGCTTGCTCGCCTATTGGAAAGAGGGTGCCTTGCGAGACTTTTTCTCGGAAGAAAACAAGCCCTTGCCTAAAGAAAAATGGCAGCGTGAAATTTATGCCCGCCTGTTCCATAACACAGAGGGCAAATCTCTGCTGACCCAGGTTTTCGAAGCGACTTGCAAGCGTAACGGAAGCAATACGGCCTTCTTGACGATTCCTTACTTGTTCTCGCAGCGTGTCGATACCTCGCGCTGGACAAAGCCCGTGTTTATTTTCGGCCTTTCGGGTATGGGTCAGTTTTACCGCGTTATTTTGCAGCAGTTTGCCGCGGAGCATGATATCTTCGCTTTTATCCAGAATCCGTGTATGGAATTCTGGGAAGATGTCGGGAGTAAACCGGTTACTCGCTGGAACAAGAAGAACGAACCCTCGCGAATTGCGCTCCCGGCCCCCAAGGATTCCTTGACAGAAGAAGGTCTTGCCGAAAACGAAAACATATTGCTCAAGAATTGGGGTCGTACCGGTCGAGAAAATATTCGTCTTTGGTGCCTGGCGTCGGATTACACGTTTGATTTCGTCGGCTACGAATACACGCCGGATTCGCTCTTGCATCAGGTGCAGTATCTTGTTTCGCACCGTTTGAATCGCTTTGATGAAGCCGAGGCGAGAGCGCTTGAAACTCCGCAAACGGACGCATCGCTGACGCTTGCGGCGGCCCCGTCTTCTTTGCGCGAAGTTGAAAACTTGCATACGCAAGTATGCCTGCTTTTAAAACAGGGCGTGCGTCTCGACGAGATGGTGGTCATCGCCCCGGATCTTGATTCTTACAGGACTCCGATTGAACAGGTGTTCAATGCGGCCCCACGCGATAGCGAATTCTACATTCCGTATGCGATTACGGATTACCCTGAAAAAGATTCCTTGGTCGGCAAGGCCATCGCGAACCTTCTGGATATCCATCAGCAGCGTTCCATTTCGAGGCCGGCGTTCTTTGACCTTGTCAAGAATCCGGTAGTGCAGTCTACATTGCAAATTACCGATAGCGATGTGGCCGCTTGGGAAAAGTGGGTGGTGAACATGAATGTTTATCGCCACGCCGGCGAAGACGATTGGAGCCGTTGCATTAATCAGATGCTCTTTTCGCAGGTGACCGATGCTCCGTTTGCCTCGGCCCATGAACGTTACTTGCCTTACGAAGATATTGAATCGTCCGATGGTAATCTCACGCTGAAGTTTATCAACTGCATCGATGAACTCAATCGTTGGATTCGTTTTGCAACAGAGGGCATTGAAAAGGCTCAGGCCAATTCGCTTGCGTTACTGAAAACACATTTGGCGCATTGGGTGGGCCTGAATGCCAAAGAAGACCGCTTTGCGGTCGAAAAGAAAATTTGGCAGAAGGTTCAGAATGCGATTGACCTGATGGAATTCCAGTTTGATGCGGGAGCTCCGTTTATTTCGTGGAAAATTGTCGGACAGATGCTTTCGAGTGCCTGCGAAGATTCCCGTACGGGTAACACGCGGCTTTTCAGCAGTGGCCTTACATTTATGCGGTTCGCGGTCAATAGAGTTGTTCCCGCAAGGCATATCTTCTTTATCGGGGCGAATGCGGGCGTGTTCCCCGGGCAAAAGAAAGCGGATACGATGGATTTGCGTACGCAAACGACTCGCTGGCCGGGTGACGATACTCCGGTCGACAAGAATTGCTATACCTTCTTGTGCCAGTTGATGAGCGCTGCCGAAGGTTTCCATATCAGTTATGTCAACAGGAACCTGAAAAAAGACGAAGAACTTTTCCCGTCTTCGGTGATTAGGGATTTGCAATTCTTTATTGGCGAAAGCGCCTGCCCGAATAGTGCTGCTTTTAAGGAACGCAAGATTCCGCTGGACGAAACCCGCACCGACGACGAACTTTTCACGCTCCGGTCGATTCGTAATAAGTTGAACCGAGTCTTTGTAAGCCCGACAGGAAATCAGGTTGCTCAACCGCAAGAGTTGCAAATTGCCTTGCCTGATACAGTGAATGTGCGAGATTTCAAGCGTTTCTTTGATGATCCGTTCCAGTTCCAGCTTTCTCGAAAGGTGACGTTGCCCTCGGTGGAAAACGACCCTGAAAAGGAACTCTACGAACCGGTTTCGCTCAACAATCTCGACAAGTCTATCTTGCTCAAGGATTTTGTGCAGTCCATTCTAGATAGCAAAAAAATCAAGGATTCTACGACAGAGCAGGAATGGATTCTAAAGAAGAAAATTCCGCGCGGGGTGTTCGGCGAGGTCGCGCTCAATGATATCACTGCAGAATCGGCGGTTATTTTCAACTTGATTTCTGATGCTTTTGGGGGCAAATCTGTTGCCTACCAAGAAAAAGTGGAAGTTTCTTTGTCGGAAGATTCTCATAGTTGGACGTTGCGCTCTAAGCTGGATTGGCATCAAGTTATGGTCGATGGAACGCACCGGTTATTCAGCGTAAAGTCCGGCAGTGTTTCCAATACCGATTTTACTAAGCTTTTCTTGGATGCATTGCTGATTGCTGCCGTCAAACAAGATCCTGAAAGTGTGAGCCATTTTGAGTTGAGAATTTTCTCAAGCAAGAACGAAGTGGTTAAAAAAGAGTTTTTCATTGACAGGAAAGAAGCAGTTCTCCGCTTGAAACAGATATACCACCGTTGCTTTGTCGAAAATTACCGCAAGTGCGTTCCGGCAAAAATGTACGACGAACGCGACGTTCAGACTTTTGTCAGCTACCGCACAAAACTGGCGGGCAAGTTTGGCGCCTGGTCTTATTTTGACGGCAAGAATCTTTTTGACCCCGAAAAATTTTCCGGTTTCTCCCGTGAAAATTTCTTGAACGACTGGAATGATGCTGTGTCGGAACAGGTCCGTTTGCTAGATCCTATCTGGAGCGAAGAAGATGAGTAATGAAGTTTTCGACATAGAAAAGTTTGACGGAAGCGAAAACCTCTTTATCGCGGCTTCGGCAGGTACGGGCAAGACCTACACGATTCAACAGGTCGTGGGTAAGCTTGTTGCTCAGGGAATGAACCTGAACCAGATTCTGATTGTGACCTATACCGAAAAGGCCGCAGGCGAGCTCAAAGACCGTATTCGCAAAAAGATTGAAGAAGAATTCAAGAAGGATAGCGGAAATATTTACTTGCAGCAGGCCTTGCACGATGTGCAGGGGGCTCCTATTGGCACGATTCATTCGTTCTGCCAAAAGGTCACGCAGGAATTCGCTTACGAAACCGATGTTCCGCTCAAGCAGGAATTGATTGACGACAGCGCTGTCGAAGAACGGATTCAAAAAATGATTCGCGATGTCTGGGCTCATGATGACCTCTTCCGGGCATTTGTGAAGTACAACGGCGACATTGAAACATTTACGGAACTTTTGAAATCCGCCATTGCAGGCTATATTCCCGAAACGATTTCTCTGACCGGCGATGTAGAATTCCGTCTCGGTGCAGAAAGTTTTGACCTCGATGAAGCAGGGGCCTTGGCCGAAGCCGTCACATTTGATGACCTCCGGAAAATTTCTTGCGTTGATGCCGCTTGCGACATCCTCAAAATCCATAAGGACGAACCTATTTCTAAATCCAAGACAGCAGGCGATTTGCTTAAAGCTGTATCGTCTTGGACAAAAGGATCCGCTTTGTATAACGGTATTTCGTTCAAGTTTAAGGTGATGGGAGATGGCAAGGAATTAGACTCTGCTCTTGGCGTAATCAAGGATCTCAAGACTCTGTTGGATGAAAAATCGGGCGGTGTGGAGCGACTGTTGCTACATCGATGCCTTTACGAATACATTCCCAAGCTTTTTGACGCTTGGCAGCTGCATAAGAATGTGAGTAAGATTCAGTCCTTTAACGACATGATTCGAAATGTCTACAAGGCTGTTGTCGCAGACGACTCGCAGCTGGTGCAGTCCTTGCGCCAAAAGTACTATTTCGCAATCATTGATGAGTTCCAAGATACGAACTTGTTGCAGTGGGAAATTTTCAAGCGAGTGTTCTTTGATGCGGACGACGGAATGCACCATATTTTGGTGGTGGGCGACCCGAAGCAATCAATTTATAGTTTCCAGGGCGCAAACGTCAAGGTCTACGAAAACGCTGTTTCACAAATTGCAAATGGAAAGGTTCTTTCGACAAACTGGCGCTCTTCTAGATCAATGATTGAAGCGTGCAATACGCTTTTTCCACCGTTTGGTTTTGAATTTGAACCTTCCCTGAGCCCTGAAAAAGAAAAGAAAGATGCGACTTACAAGGACAAGGTTGTCAAACCGTTTTGGATTAGCGAACCCGATACGGAACCGAAGGATTACGCCGAAACGGTAGTCAACAATATCGTTGACTTGTGTACGTTTAATGGCAATAAGACCAACCTTCAGATTCCCGATAAGAATACGGGGGCTTTGCGCAATGTCAAGTTCTCGGATTTTGCGGTTTTGGCGAGAACCCGTTCGGAACTGGAGAATATTGAATACGGAATGAAAAAGGCCGGCATCCCGTTCTTGCGATACATGGACAACAATTTGTTCCGGAGCCGAGAATGTGCCGAGTGGACAGCTCTTTTCAGGGCAATTGATGCGGACGATTATTCCGATCGAAATAGAAGTTTGCTTTATGCCGCGCTCATGACCGATTTCTTTGGCAAGGATATGGATTATATCAACGCCTTCAAGCCGGATGAAGACGGCGCACAGTTTATTTCCATTTTTACGCAGTGGCATGCCTTGGCTGAACAGCGTCGCTGGGCAGAATTGCAGGAATCGATTTATCGAGACGCCTACAACATCGTAAGTCTCAATGACCCGGAGCAGCTTCAAAGCTTGAACAAGATTCGCCAAGTGGGCGACTACTCCATTGAATACCTGTATACCGCAAACGCCTCGCTCGAAGAATTGATTCGCCATTTGGACGGCCTTGCCGTCGGTAGTGAAGAAGCTCTTGAAAATTCGAATATTGTCGCGAAGGGTACAGACCTTGACGTGATGCAGACTATGACGATTCATGCATCCAAGGGCCTTGAATTTCCGGTGGTGATTTCGGTGGCCAGCGAGCGCGGACATGTCGGGTCATCGGGGCCGTATGTTTATAACAGTCTGTCGGGTGACCTTTCTCGCGAAATGACATTTGAACAAGACGGAAAAGAAATTTGCCAGCACGAGACCGAAGAAGAATGGCGCAGGCTTTTCTATGTCGCATTTACCAGAGCGTCGTATCTCATGATTTTGCCGTGGTTCCCGAAAGAAAAGATGGACAAGAACGGGAAAATGCGCGCCCGCTGCAAGGCCATGGATTGGTATGTCGATATTCTTGCGGGCTTTTGCGCTAAAAAAGAAAACAAGGCGTTCTTCGATTATCTTCAGGACAAGCATTTTGCCGACCGCAAAAAGGCCATGCAATCGATTCTCGAAACGATGCAAGAAAACGGCGATGCAGTCTTGGCGGCGAGCGTAGAATCTGCGGCGCAGGTTCTCAAGTCTTTTGAGGTATGGCGCAAGTTCCCGCATTCCACTTCTTATTCGCAGATTGCGCACGGAACGCAGGAACAGGAAACTGACGAAGGCCGCTTGCAAAAAGACGAAGTCGACAATACGCCCACAAAACAAGAGAGCACTCCGCAACCGGTGGCAGACAATTACCCCCGCGGCGCAGAACTCGGTAATGCCATCCACAAGATTTTTGAATTGGTAGACTTCGAAGAAGTGGGCAAGTTGACGCTTGCCGAGGCGCAGGAATATCTTCCGCTTTTGACGCTCGTGCAGAATTCCTTTACCGAAGAAAATTTGGATATCGATCATCATCCGGGGTGGGTGACGCGCACCATCGAAATGGTGTGGCATACGCTGAATGGCCATTTGGAAGTTGTGGAAGGCCCGCAAAAGAAAAACGAGGTGTTCAATCTTAAAGAAGTCTCCTTCGCAAATCGCCGAAGTGAACTCCCGTTCCATATGGCGCTAGATGGTGTGGAGGGAACAGAACTTCTGGACCGCTATTGCAAAGGCTTTATTGACCTTCTGTTTGTGCGGAACGGTCGCTACTGCATTCTCGACTGGAAATCAGATGTACTTGCCGATTACGGGAATGAATCGATGAAGGAACACATGGTGCTTAGGCATTATGATGTCCAGCAGATTCTCTATTCTTACGTGTTGATTCGCTGGCTCAAGGGCTTTTATGCGAACTTGACGGAACAGCAGATTTTCGAAAAGTATTTCGGCGGTATCTATTACGTGTTCTTTAGAGGCTGTGCCGAAGGGCAATCGTCGGGTATCATGTCGAGTACGTTTGAATCTTACGACGAACTGAGCAATCTTTATAACGGGATTATCTAGCCATGGACAAGAATAACGAAAATTTGATGAATGCGTTAGTCGAATGTGGTGCGGTAACTCTTTTGCAAAAGAGGTTGCTCGATGCGATTCCCGAATTTTGCCCCGATGCCGATTCGCATTTGATTGACTTGCTCTCTTTGCTCCTTTGCAGGCAAGGCCGCGGTGATACGCGAATCCCGCTTGAATTGGATAGGTTGGAATCGCGACTTTTGAATACGCTCGAAAGTTTTGCCGTCCCTTGCAATCCCGCTTATATGGAATCGCTTCGGAATGCGGTCGCGAAAATGAATGACGGCGGCTACGAAGGCGTCGTTGGTGGCGGCGATTCTGAAGGGTCATTCTTTAAAAAGCCGTTTACGCTGAAGGATAATTATCTTTATCCGTCAAAATATTTCTATTCCAAGCTTGTCGTCGAAAAGAGAGTGCGTGAATTATTTGTCACCCATTCTTTCGATAGGAGCAATATCGCTAGGTGCATTGACCGCGTTGCCGCTTTCACCAAAGATAGCGCTGGAAATCCGGTGCGTCTTGAAGAGGCTCAGGCTGAAGCGATTCTCCGAGGTGTCAATGAAAACCTAATTATTACGGGAGGCCCGGGTACCGGCAAGACGACGGTTATCTTCTTCTTGCTGCGAGAACTTTATTGCACGCAACCGGAGCTTTTGGAACATCCGCTTTATCTGGCGGCTCCGAGTGGCAAAGCTGCAGACCGAATGAAAGAAAGTATCGTGAATTCCATGAACTTGGTCTGTTCCGAGGAACTTGAAAATAATTTTGCGGTATACGACAAGATTGCGAAGGCGGAAACGTATACGATTCACCGCTTGCTGGGTTACTTGCCGAACGAAAATAAATTCTTCCATGACGAAGACAATCCGTTCCCTGAAAACGCCGTCTTTGTGATTGACGAATCGAGCATGGTCGATATCACGCTTTTCGGTGCGTTCCTGAAGGCGGTTCCGCGAGGAGCCAAGCTTTTCTTGCTGGGCGATGCCGACCAGTTGCCGCCTGTCGATGCGGGCGCCGTGCTCGGCGATTTGCTTGGCGTAAAACTCAATTCGACAGTAAAGTTGACAGTTTCCAGAAGGTTTAACAAGAATTCTGAAATCGGTCAATTGGCCTCGCTCGAAAACGTGGGAAATCGTTTTGCCTTCAAGCCAATTTCTTCGTGGAATCCTGGCGATGCGCAAAATGCCGTACAGTTGCTGGCAGCCGCGCCGGAAATCAGCCGTACTGAAATCGATAGCCTGCTAAAAAAATGGTTTGAACAATACATGTTTGACTTTGCAACCTCGGCAAGTCAAATCGACCCAAAAAAGGAATGCTCTCCGCAAGATGAGGAATCTCAGTTACGCCAAAAAGTTTGGGATATCTGCACGCATTCGAAAATCCTTTCGGCAGAAAGGCAGGGTATTATCGGGACCGATTCAATCAACCAGTATATTGAGCAGTTCGTAGAAAAGCAGACCTTTGAAAAATATCGCGGGAAAAAGGTTTGCAAAATGCTCATGCTGGTCAAGAACCAGAAAACATTCCGGCTTTATAACGGCGATATGTGCGTTCTCTGTTACGACAAGTTCGGCGAAAGCTATGTGATGTTCAAGAAGGGCAACGACTTTGTCTTTTATCCGACATACCTGTTCCCGAAGGATGTTTTTGAGCTGGCGTACGCCTCGACTATTCACAAGGCCCAAGGCTCTGAATACGATCATGTGCTGATATTCTTGCCAACCCGCATGGGACACCCGCTTTTGAACCGTCAGATTCTTTATACGGGCCTAACCCGCGCAAAACAGTCCGTCACCATCATCGCCACTCCCGAAACTTTCAAGTCGGCATGCGAAACGGTTGCTCAGCGCGACACGGGCATTAAGCTATAGCCCTAGGCGTTCACATACTTATCTAGGAACTCCTTCACCGGAATCGGCTTGGAGTAGTAATACCCCTGCAGGCTCTTTATCTTGAACCTGAGCAAGAAATCGCGCATTTCAGAGGTTTCTACTCCTTCTGCCGTCACAGACGAAGAGAAGGAATTGGCCAGTTCCGAAATGAACCGAACCGTATTCTGGTCTGAGAAGTCCTTCTCGATATTCATGACGAAACTACGGTCAATCTTTACCGTCGATACCGGCAGTTCTCGCAACAGGCCCAAAGAGCTGAAGCCCGTTCCGAAATCATCCAGGGCGATCTTGATGCCGTGTTCCCGAAGGGCCGTAAAGATATCCTTCAGGAGAGCCATATCCAGCATACGGCAGCGCTCCGTAATCTCGAGGCACAGGTTCTGTGGCGGGAAATTCGTCTCCTTGAGTATGGCAAGGACGTCCTCCACAAAATCCTTCTTTTCTAGCTGGGTATAGGACAGGTTCACGTTCACCACAAATCCCGGGTAGCGTCCCAGGAATTTCTTGGCATCGGTCAAGGCTGTGCGCAGAATCCACTTGCCCAATTCCGGGAAAAGGTTGTCACGTTCCAGTACACCCACGAACTCAACCGGCGGGACAATGCCGTATTCCGCATTTTTCCAGCGAAGCAGGGATTCTGCCCCGGTAATCATTTCGGTATCAGCATCTACAATAGGCTGGTAGCACAGGAAAAAGCCTTCGCATTCGTTCACGATGCTATTGCGGATGACATTGATACGTTCGATGGCGAACCGCTTATCTTCGCTGACGCTATTCTTGAGAACGTAGAGTTCGCCCATGTGGTTGGTCTTGGATTCGTAATAGGCAAAACGAAGGCAAGAATACACCGTCTCGGCAGACACATCGAACTTATCCAAGTTGATAGCGCCCGCCACAAAGGACAGCACAACCTGATGACCGTCTACGAAGAAATCATGGATGCAATTGTACTGTATCCGCTTGTACAGATTCTTGAGGTCTTCCGAAGTGGCATCCTTGCACACGATGGCGAACTTGGTGCCGTCCATACGGTACCACTCCCCCATCTCGCAGGCTTCCACCTTGATCATCTTGGAAAATTCCTGCAACACACGATTGCCAAAAGTGTAACCGTAAATTTCGTTCAGGTGCGAAAAGTCGGCTATGCCCAGCATCATCACCTGGAGTTTTTCCCCTTTCCAGGTAGAAGAGCGCAGGTCATCCATAAAGCCGTAGAGGCTCCTGGTGTTGGAAACATCGTCAAAATAGCTCAGGGCATCATTGTTCCTGACAATTCCACCAAAGAATGATGGTTTCCCATGCTCATCGCACAATACTACGCCTCGACAGGTGCACACCACATACTTGCCGCCCTTATTCTTGATACGGTACTGTTCATTGTGATAATTTCCAGCATCTTCAAAAAGGTTCCTAGCTCTTTCTTTGAATCCAGGCAAGTCTTCAGGGTGAATTTTTTTCATCCAGTATGTCAGGGCATCCTGCATATACTCACCAGGCAGGTCAAAGTAATCCACCGCCTCCTTGGACCATCGTGTCCAATTTGATTCGATATGGGTAACATAGGTATACGCTCCATTCGCCAAAATGGATAGCGCATGGTAGAGAGAATCTATTCTTACTTTTATTCCTTCATCCATCTCTCATCTCCTTATGCCTGAAACACCTGGTCACGTCCGTTTTCCTTGGCCTTGTACAGGGCCTGGTCTACACGGACATACGCCGAATCAGCAGATTCACCCTTCTGGATTTCTATGACACCGATACTTACACTACGATGTCCTGCCTTTTTAAACTCTATCGCACTAAAAGCTTTTCGCACCTGCTCCGCAAAATCAAGAGCCTTCTCAAGAGGTACTTCTTGCAACAGCGCCATAAATTCTTCACCACCCCAACGACCAACAGGCGTTTTTATATCGTCAAGAAGCGATTTCTTTTCTTCTTTAGAGCTTTCTGCGTCACTTACAATATCGTAGGATATGGAATCCAGTCCCAAAATTCCCATTTCATGGACCATTTTTTTCAAAACGCCCGAAAGGCCAACAATAACGTTATCCCCTTCCTTGTGACCATAGGTATCGTTTATCTGCTTGAAGTTGTCGATATCCAGCATCACCAGGCACGCAGGGGTTCCCCTTGAAATGCACTCGTTAATACGACGCTGTATTTCACCCCGATTGAACAATTTCGAAAGGGAATCCGAGATGGCCATTAAGGAAAGCTTCGCATTGGCCTCGGCCAGTTCCTGAGTAGCCGCATCAATGAAAGTAGCAAGGCGATTGACCATGGAAACCTGGCCCGTGAAAGAATCCAGAGCCATGTCAAACCGGCAATGTTTATCCCCCTCCCCTTCGCGCATAGCCGTAATCACAAGAGTCACGTTATGCTGGTTTACAAAGCCGTTTGTCCGCAAGAACTCACCCGAAGTATAGAACCCCGATGTAGGTGCAATACTCTGGAAAGGCAAAGTCTCATTACTGATTTCTTCCTTTCCCCAGAAGGTGCGGCGGGCAGCACAAGAGAAGATCTTTATTATATCGGGCTTGAATTCGCCTATTTTCTGCCCTTCTTTCCGCACACTATCAAGAATGGTCCATGGGTCCCCATAGGCAAGGCGAGCCTTCACATTCTCGTCCACATCCGATGTCATCACTAGGGTCCCATCTTCGTTGCAGTGGATAGGAGCCCGAAGGATGTTAATCCCATTGTGCTTGTAGAAGAACGGGAACTCCAGGGTATTGGAGAAGAAATGTTCGTCTTTCAGGATATTCAGGTAGCGGTAATAGGCGTCGTAAGCGGGTTTACCGTCCAGTTCGAACAGCAGGGCATTTTCCGCCTTGGTCACTAGGAATTCCCGGCCAAGGGGTTTCCAGCCCGTAACATGGGTTGTGCTGATATGAAAATCTTCGCCACCCACCAAAAGCACCAGGATACCCCGCTCCGAATACCCAGCCACATTCGAGAAAACGCAGGCGTCATTGCGAGACAAATCCGGGTTAAAGGCACCGCCACCAAAAATGGCAATGGATTGATCTATTTCATATAACGCATTGCAAAGGGGTGTCAAAGACATACCGCGGATAGTCAGTTGCAGTTCCACGGCTTTGACCCAAGGATTCTCCTTTACTTCCCGCTTGATATTTTCCACCACATCAAGGGCGGAATCTGCATTCAACGGGTACTGTAGCAGCTTAACCTTCGTGGAGGGCATCTCGGTAATCGTGCAGACAATGGAAATGGATGCTCCGGAAAGCCTACCCTCTACGATATTTCCGTTGGTGGAACAGCCCATACATATGGCATTAGGAACCGTCTTAGAAATAATCTTGCAGACCAAATCGATTTGCCCTCGGTCCAGGGAATCCGAATATATCTGGAATACCACATTGGAGCACTTCTTTGACTTACACCAAAGATGAACCTTTTCAAGGTCCCTTTTCAACGAAGTGATACTGTGATAATCGAACTGGAACTGCTTCATATACTTGACATTAGAGGGCTACATTGTACAGAATGTACCTTCAAAATCATTAGTTTACACACAAAAAAACGCCGTCCCTACTCCAACTTGGAATATTTGACAAAAAGTGAGTCTCTTTTTGGGGGCGACTTTTCGTTTTTTACGGCATTTTAGGGCAAAATCTTCATATATTGAGGATATGAGCAAGATTTTTAAGTTTTTGATGGCTATACTGCTGTTTGCAGCCTTTGCCACAGCCGAAACCACTACGGTTGCACCCGTGGAGACCACCGCAGTCGCAACCGTGGCTGATTCCCTTGATTCCGCCGCAACAACCAGCATCCAGGAACTGAAAAAGAAGCACGCCGTATGGATCAAGTTGGAAGGTGACGTGGAGCCCTCCATGTACGACTTTTGCGCCCGGGCCATCGACGACGCCCTCAAGGAAAAGCCCGACTACATCGTCTTTGAAATCAACACCTTCGGGGGGCGCCTGGACGCCGCCTTTGACCTGGTGGACACCATCATGGCCATCAAAGGACCAGAGACCATAGCCCTCGTAAAGAAAAAAGCCATCAGCGCGGGTTCCCTCATCGCCCTCGCCTGCAAGAAGCTTTACATGCTAGAGGCCACCACCATCGGGGACTGCGCCCCCATTGTGCAAGGCGGCGACGGCACCCCGCAAATCGTAGGCGAAAAGATCCAGTCGCCCCTCCGGGCCAAATTCAGGAACCTGGCCCAGCGCAACGGCTACCCGGAACTCTTGAGTTCCGCCTTCGTGACGCCGGAACTTGAGGTTCTAGAACTCACCGCCACCCTAGACAAAGGCAAGAATACCGAGCGAGACACCACCCTCATTATAGAGAGCAAAAAATTCGCCGTGCTGGACAGCGCCGAAAAGGCCTTCTGGGGCGCCCCCAAGATTCTCGTGAAAGAAGGCGAACTTTTGACCATGACAGACAAGGAAGCCCAGGAACTAGGGTTCTCCAAGGGCACCTTCAAGGACCGTAGCGAATTCGAGACAGCCCTTGCCATCGAAAGCCGTAGCGAAGTGGAGACTACCCTGGGCGAAGACATCGCCTCGGCCATTGCCACCATTTCGGGAATCCTTTTGATTCTTGGCTTCGGAGCCCTCTACATCGAATTCAAGACCCCCGGTTTCGGGCTTTTCGGAGTCATTGGCCTGATCCTCATCGGCATCGTGTTCCTCGGGCAGTTCGCCCCCCAGCTGGACGGCTATATTCCGGCCATTCTGCTTGTGGCCGGCGTGGTACTGTTCCTGGTCGAAATCTTCGTGATGCCCGGAACATTCCTGTTCGGCATCGGGGGAATCATCTGCATGATTCTCGCCCTGGCGCTCTCTTTCTCGCCAGAAGAGATTCCCGAATACATTCCCGAGACCGTGGAGACCACCTTTGACGCTACGCCATGGCTATTCGGGCTGTTCTATATGCTTGCCTGTGCGGCCATAGCGCTGGTGTTCCCCATTGCGGCAAGCAAGTACCTGATTCCGTTACTGCCCGAAGGCTGGACCCCCATGCTCAAGACGGATCTAGAAACGGCAGCCTCCCCCACAGAGGCTGTCCAGGAAATTGCGGTGGGCGCCACAGGCGTTGCAAAGACTTTCCTCCGTCCCGTGGGCCAGGCAAGCTTTACCATGCCCGACGGCACCACCAAGCTTTTCGACGTGCAGACCCACGGCGAAATCATAGAGGCCGGCACCCCCGTGAAGGTGGAATCCGTTCAGGAAGGCCACATCTGGGTCGTACTTCTTTCGTAAAAAAGAATCCCCCGGTCTAACCGAGGGATTTTTTGCTTTATAAACTATAAATTACCCGTGAGCAACAAACGCCTCGTATTAACGAGGCGTGGTTGCGAGAGAATCGGCAATCCGGAGAAGCGGCTCCGGTCTTTAGCCGATTCGGTCTACGTATGTGCATCTACCCATTCGGCGTTCTTCTTGCAAGCCTCAACAGACTTGTCGAAGGCGGCCTTTTCTTCAGCGCTCATCTTGACTTCGATGATCTTTTCGACACCGTTTGCACCGACCACGACCGGCACGCCGCAGTAGAGGCCCTTCACGCCGTATTCGCCGTTCAGCTTGGCAGCGCAAGAGAACACGCTCTTCTTGTCGAGGAGGTAGGCTTCGGCCATGTGGATGGCAGAAGTTGCCGGGCTGTAGAAGGCAGAGCCGCGGCCGAGGAGGTTCACGATTTCGCCACCGGCACCAGCGGTACGCTTGGCCAGTTCGGCAAACTTTTCCTTGCTCATGAGCTGAGAAACCGGGATACCGCCCACGGACACGCATTCCATGATGGAGACCATGGTGTCGCCGTGGCCGCCCATCACCAGGGCCTTCACGTCTTCCACAGAAACACCCAGTTCGTCGGCGACGAAGCAAGCGAGACGGGCAGAGTCCAGCACGCCAGCCATACCGATAACCTTGTTGGCCGGAAGACCGGACTGCTTCTGCATGTTGTAGACCATGGCGTCCAGCGGGTTGGTGATTACGATAACGAAGGCTTCCGGAGCGTTAGCCTTGATGGCTTCGGCAACGGTCTTGATAACGCCGCAGTTCTTTTCCAGAAGGTCATCGCGGCTCATGCCCGGCATACGGGGGAAACCGGCAGTCACGATAACCACATCGGCACCCTTGATGGCGGAATAGTCGGTAGAGCCCTGAAGATCCACAGAGGAGTTGATGACGCTACGGCCTTCCATAATGTCGAGAGCCTTGCCCTTGGGCATGCCCTGAGTCTGCGGAATGTCGATAAGGACCACGTCACCGAGCTGCTTCTGAGCGAGCACGAGAGCCATTGTACCACCGATCTGACCAGCACCAACGAGTGCAATCTTCTTTCTTGCCATAATTAGACCTTCCTTTTAAGGTAATTAGAATTTTACGCAGCAAATATAGACAAAAATACGTAAATGGACAATGGAAATGTGGCTATATTTTGCTGAAAAAACCATGCGTACCCTTGTTCTTTCCGACATCCACGGTTCCGCCTTCGCCTGTAAGATGGCCCTTTCTTACCTGGAGAAGTTCCGTTGCGAACGTATCTTCTTGCTGGGCGACCTTTTATACCACGGACCCAGGAACCCCCTACCCGGTGGACATGACCCCCAGGGCGTCGTGGAGCTGCTTGCCCCCCTCAAGGAGAAAATCACCGCCGTCCGCGGAAACTGCGACGCCGAAGTGGACCAGATGGTGCTAGGGTTCCCCTGCATGGCAGATTTTGCAGAAATCGAGGAAGACGGATTCAAACTGTTCCTGAGCCACGGGCACCTGTACGACCCCTACCTGTTCAGCCACTACAAGGCCGACGCCTATTTTTCGGGACATACCCACGTTTTCACCGCTGAAAAGAACCACGACGGTGTCTACTGTCTGAATCCGGGCTCCACCAGCCTCCCCAAAAGCGGAAACCCGCCTACCTTCGGGCTTTACGAATCCGGCGCCACCCCCCGTTTCTCGGTTCACCACCTGGAATCCGGCTCGGAACTGGCGGCTATTGAAATCGTGAAATAATATGCGAAAGCTAGTTGCAATCGTCTTGTTTCTCGGAATCGTACTTTGGAGTGCTCCGGTTTTAGCGCAAGAAGTTAATGTCTGTTCATTTGACTCTACCCTAATGGTTCATTTCGTACGCGGAAATCTTACCGAAGTCCCAGCCACACTAGACTACATCAAGGAAAACGCCCCAAAAATTCGTAACGAGATTTGCAAAAACGAACTAGTGCAAAGCAAGCTCACCCGCATGGCAGGCAGTCTTTATCGGACGGAAAGACCCGGGTATTCATCCATCCCATTCGCCTACACCAGATACAGGAATTTCTCTAACCGAGAAATAAACGGAAGAATTCTGACAGCCGAAGATAACGCCGTATATAACCTAGTCATGGACTACATGATTTCAAAATACGACATGCTCTATGCGCTTGCCAAAAAGACTAGCCTGCAAAAGAATTCAAAACTAAAAACGGGTGCGTTCGTGGAATACATGATTATGTATCGGCTAAAACCCGATGATCTTGGCTCCGCCGCCAAAGAACTCGTCAAGACCCCGACTGGAATCGCCGTTGACGCGGCAACATCCTGGGCAACCTTGTGGATTCAAAAAGAGAACCCCTACGAACATGATTCCTACTACGATTTTGACTACAGTTGGCTCTTGATTGCCCGAGACAACTTTTTCGAACGTTACCCCAACACACCCTACAGAACCGCGTTACAAGCCCTGATCAATCAGGACATCGTCACCGAATTATACGAAGCCGACAAGAATAGCGGAATTCTAGGCCTCAGTATCGGAGTTTCCGTAGGAAAATCACTCATGACTTCCGGCCTGGAAACTGTCGACGAATATTTCACCTTAAGCGTTCCGAACGCAAGAATCCAGGTATTCCGATTCGTTTTTCAACTTCAAGTCGACCTGATGATCGCCAGCGGGATTTCTGCCGCAGGATTAGACGCCATGATTGGCCCCACTTTCGAATTTGACGAATACGGCTTCGATATATTGGCGGGACTCGGTTTCGATGAATTCCTTGTGGGCCAAGATACCATCATGAATCTTGCGTTCATGGGCGGGATCCAGGCAATGAGGCGATTTCCATTAGGCAGCATGGCAAACATCACCCCGAAGTTGCAGTGGATTTTAAAGACGGTCAATTTTGACGACCCGGTCAAGAACCGCAAACGCCGAGCATTCATCAACCAACTCGGCATCGGCATAACGTTTGAAGCCAGGCAGCCGCTTTCACGACTGAACGCGTTTAAATAAGCGTTCCCTAACTAGTATAGTCACTCACGGCGGGAGGCTGCTCCGCTACGCGAAGCAGCTCCGGCTTCGGCTCGGATATGCAAGTATAATTCACGGCGGGAGTCACAAAGCACTTCGTGCTTTGTAGCCTCTGCTTCGGCTCAGCATTGCCCGAGCGAGCTCGGTCACTGCGTTCGCCTTACGCAGAGGTCGAACCCTTCGGGTTCGCCCCCTCCTTAAAAATAAATAGTCTGGACACCAATGGTGTCCAGACTATTTATACTCACGGCGGGAGTCGAACCCACGACCCGCTGCTTAGAAGGCAGCTGCTCTATCCAACTGAGCTACGCGAGCAAGTCGGGCCCCAATATAGAAAAAATACCCTATTCTGTAAAACCCCCAAAGAACTTGTCGATATATTCCGGATCGTACCCCGGCGTATCGCCGAAGGGTTTCTCCGGATTCCGGCGGTTCCCGCCATCGATAAGGCAGTTCTCTGCAAAGGTATCCATATGTTCGGCCTTGCTCATATGAGAGGGGCCAAAGGTTCCGTCTTCGTTTTTCATGTGGATAGTAAAGTCCAACCTGTGGAAGCACAACGAATCCGAGTAGACGTAATACATATCGGCATAAGCCTTACTGAGGGCGTCGCACTGCTCCTCGTCGTCTTTCGTAGATACGAAATGCTCCACAAAGAGCACGCTGTCTTGGTCAAGATAGTGCACTATGTTGAACGTCCCCTGACCGTCCGCGTAGCCATATTCCCAGAACTTGGCGTCTACGTCGAACTTGCAATCGGGAGCCTTGGAAGAAGACGACCCGGAATCCCCCGCGGAACCCACCTCCTCAGAAGACGAGGACTGGTCCTCCGCCGACGAAGAAGAATCATCGCCACAGGCAGACAATCCCACAGCCAGGATAGCTGTCAGGCAAAACGGCAGCAAAAAGCCAAAAAGACGTTTCATACCCGACAATATAGCATAATCCGTTGCCACTTCCGCCGCCTTTTTATATATTTATGCGTATATTAAAATATTTGCATAAGTAAGCCCCGCCACTCGAAGTGTGGCACGGAGTAAATATGAAGATTATCGACATCCTGAAGCAAGACAAGATGAGCCTCTCCTTCGAGGTGTTCCCGCCCAAGAAAGAGACTAGCTTCGAAAGCGTCAAGGCCGCCACCGAATCCATCGCAGCCCTCGGCCCAGCCTTCATGAGCGTCACCTACGGTGCAGGTGGCGGTGTAAGCAACTTCACCCTGGACATCGCAAAAAACCTCAAGGAAAAATACAACATCCCCATGCTGGCGCACCTCACCTGCGTGTCCAGCAGCAAGGAGACAGTGCACCAGCGTATCGCCGACATGAAGGCCGCAGGCATCAAGAACGTCATGGCCCTCCGGGGCGACCTCACTCCGGAGCTTATCGAGAAGGGGCGGGACAACTGCGACTACCACTACGCCGTAGAGCTCATCCAGGAACTCAAGGCCACTGACGCAGACATCTGCATCGGGGCAGCCTGCTACCCCGAGAAGCACCCCGAAAGCGCCAACCAGAAAGAGGACATCAAGCACCTGAAGGAAAAGGTGGACGCCGGCGCCGATTTCCTCACCACCCAGATGGTCTTCGACAACAACCTTTTCTTCAACTTCATGTACAAGCTCCGTGAGGCAGGCGTCACTTGCCCGGTTCTCCCCGGCATCATGCCCATCACCAACGCAAACCAGGTGGAACGGGCCATCAAGCTTTCGGGCTCCTTTATGCCCCAGCGGTTCAAGTCCCTGGTAGACAAGTTCGGGTCCGACCCCGAGGCCATGAAGCTGGCGGGTATCATCTACGCCAGCGACCAGATTATCGACCTGTACGCCAACGGCATTACCAACGTACACGTCTACTCCATGAACAAGCCCGACGTGGCCGAGGGAATCCTCCGGAACGTCTCCGCCATTTTAGGTAAAAACTTTGCCTAGAAACCTGAAAAATAAGACAAAAACGTGACACTTTCTCCGGTATATTATATATATTGAAGATGAGGCGTTCTACGCCCGAAGTTTTACATATCCAAAGGAAAATTATGCTCTCTTACCAAGAAGCCTACAAAATCGCCGCTGAAGTCCACAAAGACCAAAAGGACAAGGCCGGCGGACCCTACATTGACTTTCTGCAAAGCGTAGCGGACTACCTCAAGAACAAGGGTGAATCCGAAGAGGTGCAAACCCTCGCTATTTTGCAGGACCTCATGACGGCTTCTACCAAGAAAACCCCCGAAGACGTGATTGCCATGGGCGTCCCCGCCGACATGGTGGAACTTATCCAGAAGATGACCTACCACAAGAATCAGGGCTGGATTGACGAATACAGCTGTAATCTTATGGCCCAGGGCATGCCTGCCGAACAGGCCACCTACGAGGCCCGCGAAAAGGAATTCGTAAAGTTCGTGGAGACCCTCAAGGACAACCCCGTTGCCGCCAAGGCAAAGGCCGCCATCTTGACCATGCTCATGGACGACAAGTACATTCAGCGTCAGGAACGCCGCGAGCTCAAAACCAAGTTCCGCCTCAAGAAGTACAAGTCCGCCATCGAAGCCCTGGGCGTATAGTTCCAGGGTCATTCAACTAGACATCATTCCCGGCCTCCAGGCCACTCCATCGTCATCCCGGCCTTGAGCCGGGATCACTTTTTTATACCGTCATACGAGAAAATCCCGACCAATGGTCGGGATTTTTGAGTTTTATCGTAGCAGTACTTTGCCGTTTTGGCTATAGGCGAAAACTAGTCTCCATTCTCACAGTAAAAATCACCTACTCCGCCTTCACAACTTGCGTCATTTAGCAAACTCTGCTGGTAAAAGAAGGTAACTTCCATCGTCTCGGGTTTCACATATTCTTTTTTTTGACTTTCAATTGTTTGTTGCCTTTTCATTATTTTCTCCTTGCTTATTTTACAATAACCATTTTACCGTTGTGGTAGTAAGTTCCCTTGGTAGTGGGCTTGCCCTGCAGTTTGCGACCCTGCAAGTCGTACCAGTGGTCCATACGGAACTGGCCCGTAACCATATTCACAGTTCCACCACCAATGGTGGTGCCCTTTTCATCCACCAGGATTACATCCATAGTTTCAGGCAATTCCGATAGGTCAGTGCCACCAACAGCAGACTTCGCCGAGGAACTGCCATCGTTGTACACCAGGTAGGCGCGCATGGCCGGAATCCAAGCCTTGGAGCCCATCTTAGCGAACTCACCCACCTTGTATCCATCACGTTCCTGACCAGCGAAACCGTAGGCCCTGCCAATCAAGTGAGTGGAATCACCAAAGAGAATGTAGCGGTAGGATCCGCGGAATTCCCACTCCCCGTCAGCAACAGAAGAACCATGTTCATCGTTGGTCCTGAGCGTGGTTCCACCATTAAACACCAACTGTCCATCAGCAGTGGGCTGCACCAGATAGGGCGTATTGGCGACAAGGGTTCCCTCCACAGGGACCTTCTCTGCAACAGCCTGTTTCCAGGTTTCGCCGACCTTGTTGAATTTCGAAATAGTGTAGAAATTTGCACCGCTTACTTCACTTACCGCAATAGAGAAGGGCAATACGATAGTGGCAAACTTCTCATTGGAGAAGGTTCTTCCAAGAACAACCGTATCCACTTCTATATCGGTATCGATTTTCACTTCATCGTCACCCGTATAAGAACCCTCGATAGTAGCCGTCTTCTTCCCGTCAATGACGCTAATGGCAATAGCACCATAGTGGGCGGTAGAGTCGTAGGTCGCCGTATAGACCTGCTCCTGGGTCACTTGCGTAACCAGGGGGCTCCAGCCACTGAATTCGTAGGTGTATACTCCCGCAGGATCCCTAGTGGGATCATCCGGAATCACAACGTCCGCACCATATTCATAGAGGGTCGCCGCCTTGAGCACCGTATTGTCGTAGTCGATGAAGGTGACTGCGTAGCGGCGGACGAATTCGGCGAACACCGCCACCAAGGTCGTATCCCGCATCAGCACGTCAAACTCCCCGATATCACTCCCGTCGGCATAGGTCCACTTCACGAACTCGTAGGTGTACTGGGCATCGGCTGCCTTGACGGGGTCAACCTTCGGCAACATCGTAGAAATTTCTGTGCCGTAGTCCCTGGTAACGGTTGCATATTCCGTAACACCGTTATCCCACACGAAGGTAATGGTGTAGGTGTTGACCGTTTCCGTATATACAGCCGTATAGCTAGCATCATCCGTCACTGCAGTCGCATTCGTGACGGCCGGGCTCCAGCCCGCAAAGGTGTAGGTGTATTCGGCGGTAGCAGCCTTCGTGGGCGTCGGCGCGATAGAAGACACCAGAGTACCGTACTCATACGGGCCAGCCGTCAAAGCTTCAAGAGGCGTTGTTCCATCCTCATCGTAGAACACCACGTCGTAGGCGTTGACCGTCTCCGCATAGACGGCCGTGTAAGAAGCATCGCCGGCCACCTCTTCAACAGAGGGACTCCAACCCGTAAAGGTGTAAGTGTACTGAGCGGTAGCATCCCTGGTGGGAACGCCTCCGTAGTCGGGCGTATCGCCATCGTCAAGGAAGTCCACCCTTAGCACGTCGCCGTTGTAATCCTTCCAGGTGATGACGAACTGGTCAGTGTAAAGGGGCGTATATACGGCTTCGCCAGTAACCCTAGCAAGTCCGGGCTCCCAGCCTGCAAATTTTTTGCCTGTAACTTCAGGTATGATTTCAACACCGGGTACGCGGATTTCGCCTGCAGGCGTTCCATAGACTTCGCTCACCACCGCAATCGTATCGTCGCCATACTTGAATACAATGTCGAAGGACTTCATGGTCGGTTCGTAGGTCGCCTTGTAGGTCACCTCCCCTTCCACGATGGTCTCGCTATCAAAGCTAGGATCCCAGCCGTTGAAGGCGTAGGTGCAGGAGTCATCCTCCGCCTTGGCGGGGGCCGAAGGCGAGAACGCAGCAACCCTAGTACCATAGGCATAGAAATCAGAACTTATCTGGTCACCATCATCCTTCAGGAAGGTAATCTCATAGTAGCGGAGATTTTCTGTGAATATCGGTGTATAGACCGCATCGCCGGTCACCTTTACAGGCTCGTAATGTTCGTCCACAAGCGACGGATTCCATCCCGTAAAGAAGAATTCATACTGTGCGGTAGGCTCTTTCGTGGGAGCAAGATCCGGGAAATACAGATTGGAATTTTCAGCCCAAGTCTGTGTCTCCATGGTTGAGCCATCCCCATTCTTGAATGTCACAGTGTAGTACGGCGTCTCGCCAAGACCCACACAGCGGATGTTGTCGATGGCGAGGGAGTCCTCGAGACCGTCAGCACCATCCACACGCCAGTCAAATCCATCTACACGCCTCATGATGGTATCCAGAGGTACGTAACTACCCCAATCACATTGTTCCTCGTCGCAATACTGTTGACGCAAGCTACTCAGAGGTATGGACACCGTCTGCCAGGATTCACTGCGGGATCCCACAGCGAAGGCATGGAAATTCCAGTCTAAATTGAGCCGACTATTGATTTGCCCACTGAACTTTATGCGGAACTTGTGTGCTGCACCCTTGTAATCGTAACGCACCTCGGTGCAATTGCTCAGGTTAAGGTCATCGAAATTGTTGCTGCTAATGGCCGCATACGGGTCATAATCAATACCCGAGCCATCCAAGGTAAACTTCACCTGCAATGCCTTGGAAGACTGGCTACCCTTCACGGTTGTCATCGAAGTCCCAGTCTTAGGTCCTGCATAGTCAATCCACCAGTTTCCGACTGGCCACAGTGGATAGTTATCCCCATCCTCGAAGTCGTCCACCAGCGCCGTATAGGTGGTAGGCGCCTTCGGTTCAGGCAGTTCCACAGCAGGTTCTTCAAGCACGCACTCCACGTCATCAACGTAGAGGAAGTTGGGGTCAGGTTGACCCAAAACCCTGAACCGGATATCCGTGATCTCTTCAGGGGAACCGTATCCCGCAACGGAAACCATCTTGACTCCCCATTCTGTCCTAGCCATAGCCTCATCCACTTCATAGGTATAATCATCATTTTCATTATAGCGAAGCATGACCGTATGCCCCGCACCCTTGTAAGCATACTTCAGGGTCTTGCATCCCTCCAGACCGGGCACACGAACGGCGAGCACCGCAGCACCCTGACCGGGGTCGCTGCTAGTGGGTTTAGTAGACGAAACTCCCACAAGGGCGGCACCATAATCACCCGTATAGGCGGCATTCTGCAGCACTACAACATTGCATCCGTTTCCATCATCGCAACTGGCATCCCAATCATTGGTGTAAGATGACGCTCCATAGCTAAAGACATAGGGATAAATCATCGTCCCGTTTCCGTCAAAGTCGGACACCACGTACTCGTAAGGCTCTACCGGCGGTATTTCCGCAGGAATGATGCACTTTACATCGTCAATGTACAGGGATCCATTCCCAGCACTATGCTTTTGCCACCTGATATTCAGCGAGGCCCCCAAATCAGTTCCCTTCAAGTTGCTCAAATCAAAGGTAACCTCTCTCCAGGAGTCACTTGCCGATGCCAACATTCCATAACTGGGTTCCCCATTGGCAGGTTCATTCTGGAACGTTAAATCATGTTCAAAGCCCTTGTACTTATAGGACAAAATCCGGCACTGGTTCAAGTTTTCCACATTTATACCTGCTCCGGCCCAACCGCCAGCTACGGTAGCGACCGTATTCAACATACCGAAGTAGGTCTTGTCGTCGTTAGCATCGTAGAAGTGCCCATAAATATTACCATTACCATCCGACTCGTTTGCTATAGTCCATCCGTCACCGGCGTAAGCGAAGTCAAATTGCGACGTAATATTGTATTCACAGTATTCCGCATCGCAGATTCTTTGTTCAGGAGCCTTGACACATTCTACGTCATCAATGAGCAGGTTTTCACCATCAGCGGGTCCTATAACACGCCACTGAATATCCAATTCAGAACTCAAATCCAATCCACCCGAGACAGCACCTTCCATAACGTATGAGACGGTTGTCCACACATCTACACCATCGAACGATTCCACTTCCATATAATTCGTAGATCCATTCTTATCGTTCCTGTTCATGAAGGCGAGGGTATGGGCCAATCCCTTGTACTTGTACTGCAATACGGCACAGCCTTCCATCTGAAGAACATGGTCGCCAATGCCCGCATTTCCTTCATCTGCGGAGACAACGTTAAGAAGCGCACCGACTGTTCCCTGTTCGGGGTCATCCGTCGTTTTATAACGCTCCTGATAGTTGGGGTCCTCTGACCAGTCCGGATGATACCAATCGTTTGCAACGGTCCAAGATCCATCTGTAAACAGATAGTCGTAACCGTTCATTTGCCAGCCAGCGTACCCGTTGCCTTCAAAGTCATCCACCAAAAATTCCTGAGGCTCTACCGGCGGGTCATTGGAACCGCTTGCCGGGTCTCCGCACACCACGTCATCTATGTAGAGATCTTCGCCACTAGGAGAACCTGAAACTTGCCATTTGAGCTCCAGTGGAGATTCAAGGACTGCCGGATCAATTTCATCCAAAGAAATTGACCGTGTCATCCACGATTCTGTACTAGAAAGACTTTCCTGTATGAGCGCAGAACCGCCAGCATTGAACGAGAAATCATTCGCCAGGCCCTTGTACCTGAACGACAAGACTTCGCAGCCCTTTATTTCTTTCAAGTAGATACCAAAACCAGCCCAACCAGAGCCGCCGTTGGCATTAACCTCAACCAAGCCTCCAGCATTGGAGCCGTCCACAAAGAAGGAACTTTCTCCAGCGTTACCCATGGTCCATGTCCAATCGCCTTTGGGATCATCTAGGCTTGAATACACGTAGAAGTAATTACCGCCACCTAGGTTGTTCATATCAAAATCAACTATCACGTAGTCATGATTGATAACCTCATCTTCATAGACATCGCCAAATTCGCCATCAGGGCCGTCATTTCCGGTAATAATATCCGGCAAGTCCACATAACTTGCGCACTGGGTATAATTAATAGCCGTCAGTCCGGCAAACACGTTGGTGTTCACCCACTGGCCGCTGGCGGAATAGGTCCAGGTTGCCGTGGCAGGGTCATCCGCATCAAAGTTCACCGTAAAATACTCGGCCGCAGTCTCACCATTCGGGGTATCGTTATAACCCAGGTTCCAGTTGGCCGAAGAAAGCTTGTTTGCATTCATCCAGGTCTGCCAGGCCACGTTTTGCGCATCGCTGTGGTTCACCGGGTCACCAATTGTCCCGGCCCCGTCATACCCAATCGTACCCCATTCGGTCACAAAAACGGACAGCCCATGCGATATGGCGTTATCAGCATTCGTTGTATTATAGCCGCTGGTGGCCCCGTCGTCCGTAAATCCCGCATAGAAATGGAGGGTATAGGCGACATTGGGGTCATCAATCGCACTACCAACGACATCACCGGGCCTCGCAGACCACTGCGGCGTACCCACCACAATCAGGTTGTCGGAATAGCGGCGGATAATAGGAATCACTTCTTCCGCATAGGCCTTGATTTCAGACCAAGTAATCATGCCACCATACTCATTGCACATTTTACCGGAAATATCGGCCCATGCGCCATGACCGGGTTTGCAAAGGGGTTCATTGAATATCTCGAAAATCACGTTGTCATAAGCGCCCCACTTCTTTGCCTGAATCTTGAAAAATTCCTTAGCACGATTGACATTTTCCGCAGCGATGTGAGAATGGTAGTCGATAATCACGTAGATGTCATTCTCGATAGCCGCCTGGACCGCCTCGTCAAGCAAGTCTTGGTAGTACTCGGTCTTACCATTCATAAAGTAATGGCCATCGCCCCATCTCTGCAAATCCACCGCCATGGCGGCACGGATTATCTGAATGCCCTGCCGGCTTACTTCTCCCGTAATCACATCGTTTTTCCAGTAACGGTTATAAGCAGGATCTTGACTCCAGAAAAGGCTCATGCCCTTTACCTGGACCTCGTTTCCGCTGGTGCTGTATGCGGCGCAACTCCCGTAAATGCGGCCCTCGTTTTGAGCATTCTTGCCCGCCATCAACTGGCCGTACTGGCTTACCGGCCCTGTGCGCAGGGGCGTGATGTCGGCGTATGCGGTGGAGAATACGCCCAGGGCAAACGCACCCAGGGCTACCAGTTTGGGAAGGCGGAGTTTTAGCATAGAACCTCGCAAGGCAGATTCGTTAATTTGTGATAAATTATTAAGAATAAAATATATCCAAAACGATTCATTTTACCTCCTCCGATGTAAAAAAGACTTTACGTGCGGTTGGTCAAGGTCGCAAATCCCCATTTTCAGCGCGCAAATATTCCAAATTGGACTATTTGCGCCATCGAATTTTTACGGACCGACCCATTTTTCTAGATTTGGCTACGCAAAAACTAGGTACAACCTCAGAAAAGGAAACATCATGGCAAATAAAGTCTATAACTTTAGCGCAGGCCCCTCTGTCCTGCCTGAACAAGCCCTCAAGGAAGCCTCGGCTGCCTGCATCGATTACGCAAACAGCGGTATCAGTATCCTTTCCATGAGTCACCGTTCAAAGCCCATCGAAAGCATGTTCGAAGAAACCGAACAGTTCCTCCGCGACCTCATGGGCATTCCTGAAAACTACGACATCGTGTTCCTGGGCGGCGGCTGCTCCCTGCTGTTCTGCATGCTCCCCATGAACTTCTTGGACCAGAACGCCACCGCCGACTACGCCCTGACCGGCGTGTGGGCCAACAAGGCCTACAAAGAGGCCAAGCTGTTCGGCAACGTGAACGTGGCCTGCGACACCAAGTCCGAAACCTACAGCCGCATCGACAAGAACCTCAAGCTCAGCGACAACGCCACCTACCTGCACATTACCGCCAACAACACCATCTACGGTACGGAATGGCACAACATCCCGAAGCCGAAGTCTGGATTCCTCATGGCCGACGTGAGCTCCGACTTCCTCGCCCGCAAGATCAACGTGTCTGACTTCGGTGTTGTGTACGGCGGCGCCCAGAAGAACATCAGCTGCGCAGGCGTAACCGTGACCATCATCCGCAAGGACCTGCTGGGCAAGGTGAACCGCACCATCCCCACCATGCTCAACTTCCAGACCCACATCGATGCAAAGAACATGTTCAACACGCCTCCGGTATTCGCCGTATACGTGATGAACCGCACCCTCAAGTGGCTCAAGGAATTTGGTGGCGTGGACGCTATCGAAAAGGTGAACCGCAGTAAGGCAGCTCTCCTCTACAGCGCTCTGGACAACTCCAAGGTGTTCGTGGGTACCGCTGCCAAGGAAGACCGTTCCATCATGAACGTGCCCTTCGTGTTCAACAAGGATGTGGTTGCCGCTGACAAGGCTGACGACCTGGCCAAGGAATTCCTGGAATTCGCAAAGGCTCGCGGTCTGCAGCAGCTCAAGGGTCACCGCTCTGTGGGTGGCTTCCGCGCTTCCATCTACAACGCCATGCCGGTGGAAGGCGTGCAGGCCCTCGTCGACTGCCTCGGTGACTTCGAGAAAAAGGTTCTCGGTTAAAAAGCAACGTCATTCCGGGCTTGACCCGGAACCGCCATGACGTTATAAAAAGCCTCGGCCATGCACCGGGGCTCTTTCTTTTACATAAAGGAGATGCCCGGACAAGCCGGGCATGACAACAGAAAATAGAGATTAACTGACGCCTTATTCAGCGTCAGTCTTTTTACTGAACTTGTTCACCACGTCGGGAACAATATCCATGACCTTACTAACAAGCGAACTATCCTTGCTAATGGGCATGATGCGCACGTCGTCACCCTTGATGACCAGGAAGGCTACCGGTTCTACGGAGGCGCCACCACCAGAGGCAGAAGTATCTCCCTTGCCTGCGTGACCGCCAAAGCCAAAGCCCACAGACACGCGACTCACGGGCACAACAGTGGACTCACCGGCCTGGATAGGTTTACCGATAACAGTCTCCGCCTGGGTAATAAAACGGAGCTTTTCCAAAAGAGTTTCTGCAAGTTTTTCGATAGCCATGGTTTTAATATAATAAAAAAATCAATAACGTGCTTCAAAAACCCGGTCACTGGCCACCAGGAACTTTTGATTCAGGTCCGGCCAGTCCATATAGCCCCAAACAACCACCACTCGCCCACCGGCAAGCTGAGTCGCCATACCCCGAGCCCCTTCTCCGGCAGAGAAGTAAAAGACATCGTCATCCACCTCAATTTTCCGCGGAATTGTCCGTTTCAATTGAGCGGCCCATTCCTTATAGCGCGATTCTTCTACCAAATCCCAACTACGAGCCACGTTCCAGACCAGGTTGTCATCGGCATAGCTCTGCTCCAACACCGGGAAAAAAGACTTGACCCCAAGAAAATTCTTGGTCTGGACCGTAGTACGCCCAGCCTCACGATGCTCGAAAGGCAAACTCAAGAACTCCTGCGGGAACCCTATTCGCACACCGGGCACCGAGCGGACAAAGTTTTCCAGGGTACGGCGTTCATAACGTCTAAAACTATCATGGCGGAATACAAATATACGGTAATCTGCACGAATACTCTGTTCCAAATATTTTCCGCGCAGAATAGAATGGGCCCCCTGGAACCGGCCACTGTTGGTGTAGTAGTCCAACGCGTAGACATCGCCCTTGAATTCCAATACCGAGACATTCAGGGTGTCTCCCCAATGGCTTGCATAACGTAAGTCTATCTCACGCACAAAGCCGTTCCCCCTTGCTGAAGTAGAATCTACAGAGACCCTCATAGGACGGCGGCCTTCAAACCGAAGTTTTGCATAGTCTACCTTGACATGCTCTTCGGAACAGCCCCACAGCACAAACAAAATAACAGCAAGGAGTAAACGAATCATGATTCCCGAACCCCGTAATCACAGAACTCGTAAACTTGGCAGTTGGCACAACCGGCCTGACACTCCCGACACATATAGGATTGTTCACCTTCTTCCAAATAGAACTGCAGGGAATGGGCCACCGCATAAGGATTCTCTGGGTAGAGCGCCACACAAAACTCATTCATCATCTTCTGTTTCTGCTCAGGCGAAAGGTCGGCAAAGCCGCCCTCCCTTGCAGGGCCCATAATAGAAAGGAACCGCCTTGCCCCCATAGTCAGGGGCAGGTCCGGCCAGCGAAAACGCTTGAGCCCACGGCCCGCGGCATACCCAAGCCCCACAGGAGCCTTTCCGCACAGCCGGTAGATAGCGGCACAGGCCTTGGGCCGTGCACCACGCTTACCCATAAAATAAATCTCGCCCAAGTCACGCCACATTTCTTCGGGAGTAGAGCCCTCTACCCATGCCTTCAGGTCACTGCGCCTGCGCACAAAAAAGCCGACGCTCCAAAAAATTCCAGCCACGTTCTTGAACAAGGACCAGCCCCGGCTACCGAGAGCCGACTCAGCCACAGCCTCGATATCGCCACCCTTTGGTACTGGCAAAGTCCAGAGCTTTTCTCCCGGGTATTTTTTGACAAGTCCTTTCAGCAGCGCACCAATCTCATCCATGCGCAGGTCCTGATACAGGGCGGTTCCCAGAAGTGTCCAGGCAATCTTGCTGTTGTCATCGGCAAGCTTACCCGTCACCTGCAGAACAGGATCATCCAGATTGGCAAAGCGTTCTACAAACAAGCGTAGAGCCCGCCCAAAGACAGGTTCGTCTTGCAAGAAACGCTTCGAAGAAACCATAGATGCACTACCTACGATTCAGGCCTTACAGGGCCTCGCCCACCTTGACGGCAGAGCCCATGCGGGACTTGAACAAATCCGGATGGCGTTCGCGAATCTTCTTGTCTACTACGAGAATTACGGTGCTGCCCATCTCAAAACGGCCAAGCTCACCGCCTTTGTCCACCCGAATTTCCTGTGCAGGTTTCCAGTCGTAACGCTTGCAGTCCCTGGGGAGCTTGCCCGCGTTTACCAAAAGTTCGTCTGTGTAGGCAACGCCTATGCGGCCTACATTAGTGGCCCCTACCTTAACGACAAGCATTTCGGAACCATCGTCCAAGCGGATATGGCTGGTAAGGCGCTCGTTAATGCAGAACAGGCCTTCTACACGTTCGACACTGCCCGCATTTACCGGCCAAAGGGTTCCCGGGCAGTAGCTGGCCCCGACCACCGTTCCAGAGGCCGGACTGTGGATCCGGTGGTAGTTAAAGGGAGCCAAATAGATCGTAGCGAAGGCACCACCTTCAAAGCGCTTAGCCATCTCTTCGTCGCGAAGCAAATCCTTCAGGGTATAAGTCTTGCCCTTAGCCTGAATCAGTTCCTGCTTTTCGTCAAAAGAGGCCGTCTGGGAAAGTACACCGTCTACAGGGGACACAATTTCGCTGTCCGCTATGGGGCGCATTCCCGGCTTTAAGCGACGGATAAAAAGTTCACCGATATTGGCGTAATGGTCAATCGGGTATTCCGATTCCTCCATGTTCAGCTTGTAATAGGCCGCAAAAGCATTTCGGGCCACCTTGGACATCACAGGCAACCGTAGACGTGTCAAGACTCCAAAGGCACGGCTTGCGGCATTCTTCGGCAAAAGTTTCATGAATATGTAGAAGGGTGTGTTCATGGTTAGTGATTAGTGGTTAGTGGCTAGTGGTTTTCAATCTTCTTCAAGTCGGTACTGAACATTTTCCAGAGACGGGGCGCAAAGGGTACGGACCATTCCTTTTCGGGAGCCACACGGCTTGTGGTCTCGGCGGTAAACTCAGAATACACAAGGAATACAAGCTCACCGTAACGGGCGTCCCAAAGGCACCAAAGAATTTTCCAGGTGTAACCTCCGCTACTTCCCAGATCCGGGTCCATATAAACATCCAAGCGGACCGGCATAGAAACGTAGCGCAACTCATAACGACTAGCCAGTTCGTTCAGTATGTTCCGGAACTTATCGGGCAGTTGCCGGGAAAGCTTTTGCTCTATGCCGTCGCGTTCCTGCCAGGGCGTAAAATCTTCCAACTTTTTGCCATCGGCAAATTCCGAACGCAACAACTGGGCCGAGAGACTATCCATGTAAAGGGAGTCCGATTCCGGCAAGCGCATACCAGGCAAAAGCAGCTCACGCCGCATTTTGGGGAATGCCGCCACAAAAAGGGAATCTTCTATATGAGCCAGGTCAAAATCCAGGGCATCAGCGCTGTAACTATGGCACATGCGGCAAGTTTCCGGGCGCCCTGCCAAAACCTTCAAAGTCGGAAGCACCCCCACTACGGCAGAAGAATCCAGCCGACCGTACGCCAACTCATTCCACTCCCGATAGGATTTTTCGCCTGTTATTTTCAGCTTGATTTCACCACGGGCTCCGCATTCCTTACAGGGTGCATCCCCCATGCCGGAATCACCCGCAGAACCGGCCTCGCCACCACTAGAGCCCGCACAGGCAAGAAAAAGCAGGGGCAATACCGCAACAAAAAAAGACTTTTTCATCAAAAAATTCACCACCTTCTAAATATAAAAAAGGCCTAGGCAAAGCCTAGGCCAAAAATCAGTCATTGATCGATTAACTAAGATTATTCGTCGTCGACAGGATCGTCGACAACAGGAGTCACCGTCTTCGGAGCGGGAACGGTGTACACCGCAGCCTTGGCCTTGGTCAAGTCAGCTTCGACACCGCCACTCACGGGGAGCATGATAAAGGAAATCTTGTCACCGGTCTTGAAGGTGCCGAACTGCGTGGTGCGGAGCGTGAGCGAATTGTCGTCAATGTCAAGGAGACTATAGCTATTGAAGAAGACATAGTCACCCGTCGTTGCCGTCATGTAGTAGAGGTTGTAGCCCGTAATGCTCATATCCTTAGGAGCGGCCCACTTCAAATCAAAATAGGTGGTCGTGGTCGTTGTATAGGTGTCGTTCGTGGCCACAGTGAGCGTGATGTTTTCAGGAGCCTTTGCTGCAGCACCGGCACCAGGAGTGAACGTTTCACTGATGGTGGCCTTGACGCCCTCAGTGGAGTAAGCCGTACCAGAAATTGTGTAGGAGGCGCCCTTCTTCCACTTTCCGCTCTGGGGCTTGATGACGATGCTCTTCTTGTCGGAACCAAGAGAGACAACCGTCAGAACTGTAGTTCCAGACCTCTTGACAGTCCACTTGTTCTTTACGGAGTCAGCGGCCAATTCGGCGGAGAAGGTCAAGCCAATGGTCGTAGTAGTATCAACCTGATCCAGGTTGTCAGAGACCTTCACCAGCTGACCGGCAACCTTGGTCATAGACATGATATCCACAGTGGAAACATCGCCGGCCCTAACAGTGGCGCCACCAATCTTCTTAGAACCTACGAGAGCATAGCTCTTGTTTTCAAAGTCCTTCTGGCCAACAGAAATGGCAATTTCAACACCTTCGGGAAGGTCGGAGAAAACATACTCGCCAGTCGCAGATGCAGTAACGGCAACTTCGGAAGGAACAAAATTCTCAGGCAGGGTGGCATAGACAGTCACACCAGCAGCGGCCTTCATATTGCCCTTGTCATCGACATAAAGGACCGTACCCTTGGCGGTTACGCCCTTCTTGTACATGTAGACGGCCTCTACAGCGTCACCAACACGGGCAACGTTGCCCTGGCCCTGTTCGGCCAGATCAACCTTGGCAAGAACAGTGGCATAGCCTTCCTTGGAAATCTGGAAGACATGGTTACCGATAACCTGCTTCTTCCAGGTAGAGAGACCCAGAGAGTCGGTAGTTTCGGTTTCTTCGTCTACGATAGAATAGACAGAAGCACCGGCAACGGCGTTACCACCGTAAAAATCCATCACCTTGAGGGTGATAGAAGCCTTATCCTTGGCTTCGTCATTGACGTTAACGACTTCGTCAGAGCCGCAGGCTACCAGGAAGGTGCCAGCAGCGAGCAAGGCGAAAGCGGATTTCAAATTCATAGATTACTCCTTTGGTTTTAGTTGCCTTAAAAATAACAAAAAAAGTGCATTACGTACCAAAGCACAGCATATTTTTTACTGACAAAAGAAATATACACCGCTAGAGAACGTTTTTCAAGGAATTTCAGCCTGAGTAAATTTTTGTTTACGTGAAAGGTTGGTTTTTAGCAGATAGAAATTCCCGATGAATCTGCTTATCTCCGTACTTATCTTCGGCTCCGTTTTTCAATTCCTCGTTCGTATAGCCACTACTAATTTGCTGTAAAACAACCTTGTTGGTGGCATCGTCGTAGTTAAAATGAATGCGGAAGGTGCGGTAGGCCAGTACACCAGCTTTTGCAGTTTCGTCAATAGTCAAGCGACGGCGCGAACTGTCAAATACATCCTTGGAGAAATTCCCGCGGGAAAGCTGTACCCGCGCGAAACTTTCCAGGTCAAATCCGCTATGTTCCGCAATCCAGCGGGACTGGGCAGCAAACGTTTCGGACATTTCGACAATCCAAGATTCGCCTTCCTGTTCTTCCACCCAGCCAGCCTTGGCTTCGGGGAAAGCATCTGCCATGGGAATGTAGGGTTTGATATCCAGCACGGGCGTGCCATTGAGCAGGTCTGCCTCGTCTACAAATAAAGTAAGGCCCTCTATTTTCAGCAAGCGGACACAGCTGAGCCCGATGGGGTTTGGACGGTAAGGACTCCGGCTTGCAAAAGTGCCCACCCGATCTTTACCCTTGGGCGGCACTGGGGGCCTCGTTGTCGGGCGCCAGCCCTCGTTCTCGTGGAACTGGAATATGACCCAGATGCGCTCAAAACCTTCCAGATCACGGAGTGCCATCTCATAGTTGTTTCCCGGGGCTAGTTCGATGCGGCCCGGGTGCCCCGCAAACAGCCGTCCCTGCCGAGGGGCGTCGTATTTGTATACGGCATCGCCGTAGAATGTGCCGATGGGGGTCACCTGCATGCGGGGAAATATAGAATTTGCCACTACGTTTTTCTACATTTGACCCCGATGAAAGACAAGGCAAAAAAACTGATTGAAAAATACGAGGAACTGGAATCGGAACTGGGAAACCCCGAGGTTCTCGCCGACCAGGCCCGTTACAACAAGATTCACAAGCAGTACAAGGGTATCGAGAAGGCCATCGCCAAGGCCAAAGAATACCTGCAGATGCTAAACGACCAGGAAGAATGGAAGGCGGCATTAGGCGATTCTGACCCCGAGATGGTGGCCATGGCCAAGTCCGAACTTTCTGACATCGAAAAGAAACTGCCAGGCGTTACCGACGAACTGCAGATCTTGATGGTTCCCAAGGACCCCTGGGACTACCGCAACGCCACGCTGGAAATCCGAGGCGGTACCGGCGGCGACGAGTCTGCCCTTTTTGCAGGTGACCTGTTCCGCATGTACCAAGGCTATTGTAGCCGCATGGGCTGGAAGATGACCATCCAGGACGCCAGCGAAGGCACCGTGGGCGGCTACAAGGAAATCCGCGTGTTCATCGAAGGCGACAGCGTCTATGGAACCCTGAAGTTCGAAAGTGGCGTGCACCGCGTACAGCGCGTGCCCGAAACCGAAGCTCAGGGTCGCGTGCATACCTCGGCAGCCACGGTGGCAATCCTCCCCGAGGCCGAAGAGGTGGACGTGGAAATCCGCGAGGCCGATATCCACATGGACACCTACCGTTCTTCGGGTGCTGGCGGTCAGTACATCAACAAGACGGACTCCGCCGTTCGCCTGACCCACATTCCCACCGGCGTGGTGGTAAGCTGCCAGACAGAACGTAGCCAGCTACAGAACCGCTTGCACGCCATGGAAATGCTGCGTTCCAAGATTCTTGACGCCGTGATTGCGAAAAAGGAACAGGAAGAAGCGGCAAGCCGCAAGGCCCTGGTGGGCACGGGCGACCGTAGTGCAAAGATCCGTACCTACAATTTTCCGCAGAACCGCGTAACCGACCACCGTATTGGCCTTACGCTCTATAACCTGGACAAGGTCATCACCGGCGACCTGGACGAAATCATCAACGGGCTGCAGATGGCCAATGCCCAGGAAAAGCTGGGGAAGTTTAACGCATAGGTAACCCATGCCGCAGATGACAGTGCTTGAAATCTTGAACCGCACCAAGACCTTCTTCGAAAAGAAGGGCGTGCCCGACCCGCTGCTGGATGCCCAGTACATCATCAGCCACGGTCTCAAGATGAAGAACCGCATGGACTTGTACCTGAATTTCGAGAAGCCCCTGACCTCCGCAGAGCTGGACATCTTGCGCCCGCTGGTGGCCCGACGCGCCAACCGGGAACCTCTACAGCATATCATAGGCGACACAAGCTTTCGCGGGTTCACCATCAAGTGCGACCCCCGGGCCCTGATTCCCCGCCCCGAAACGGAATCCCTAGTGGACATGGCGAAGGACGCCCTGAAGGGGAATGAAAACCCATTCATTGTAGAAATTGGAACAGGAACAGGCGCCATCGCTATCTCTTGCGCCAAGGAAATTGTAGGTGCCAAAGTGCTTGCCACCGACATTTCCGAAGACGCCTTGGCCCTCGCCCAAGAGAACGCCACCGCGAACAATCTGGGCGATTCCCTTAGCTTTGCCAAGGGCGACCTGCTGGAAGCCGTTACCGCCGAGACAATCAAGAAGGCCACCGGCGACGTGTTCGGTGAAGCCTCTACAAAGATTGACTGCCTAATCGCAAACCTCCCCTACATTCCTGATGGCGAAAAGGGGAAACTCCAACCCGAGGTAGACAAGTTCGACCCTGCCTTGGCCCTATATGGCGGACCCGATGGCCTTACGCTGGTGCGCAAGCTGCTTCAGCAGACCGAGGGCAAGCTTTCTGCAGGGGCACCCGTCTTCTTGGAAATCGGTTCGGAGCAGGCCGAGGTCCTAAAAAACGAAGCAGGCAATTACCCGTGGCTAGAATTCGCAGGAATTCACAAGGACTACTGCGACAACATCAGGTTCGTAAGTTACAAGACAAAGTAGAACAACAGAAAACAGGGAGTGTTGTATGAAGGGGCTACTTTTCGTTCTATTGGTCGGATTGTTTTTTAGTGTTGCCCAGGCGCAGGACACCGTCTTCGTCATCATGGCTCCGCCACCGACAAACGCCGAGGTCACAAATCCGCCGCCAACACAAGTTCAGGTCATTGAAGTCCAGACGGCAAGCCCACAGGCTGAACAGCCCACAACACAAAAGCCCACCAAAAGACGGAGCGGTTTCTACTTGAACGGAGCATTTGGTCTCGACTATTCGTACCTCTACTACAACCACCGCTACTACGACGACAAGACCAAATACGACGGCTCGGGTGTAGGCGCAACGGCAGAACTCACTATGGGCATTCTCATCCGAGAATTCCTTGGCATCCACGGAACCGTTGAATTTGGCAGCTTTGACGGCAAATACGAATGCCATGAATGCGGCTCCTTTGATGACGAAATGGAGGCCAGCTACTTTGTTGGTGGTCCAGGTGTAACGATATACCCCTTCCGCCGGCCCGATTCATTTATGGCAGGCACCTTCATCGGAGCAAAAATTCTGATGGGCGTCATCGGCCTAACTATTCCCGATTATTACAGCAGCTGGAAAAACAGCAATACCAAAGATTACTTTGCCTTTGCCTTTAATCTGGAGCTAGGTAAGGACTTTAAGGTCGGCAACAGAATGTTCCTAGGTTTTGGAATCCGGTACCAGCTACTCGCCATTGGCTCTGGCGACGATATGGCCGGCGAAGAAGACTACGAGGATTACTACCATCACAATCACATGGTGAACTCCGTGCAGCTACTCTTCCACATCGGAAGGAAGTAACTACATCCCCACGGGGCAGCCGAGAGCACCCAATACATAGAATTCGCTTTCGCCGGCACGGTAATAGGGCAAAAGCACATCGTCGTCTACAAAGCTGCTATCCATACCGCCAAGCTGGAGTTGTTCGTCAATACGGCGCCGGAATATGGAAAAGCCGGAATCCCAAGGGCTCTTTTCAGGAAGTTCAACATTCATACTTACCTCTTTTCAAAAAATGACACACAAACAAGAAAGTGCCGTTCTGTGCAGGTAAATATAGATTTTAGGCAATGTCAAAAAGTGACATATACAATTTCGTAAAAAATCACTCTATCACCGTAGCGGTAACTTTGGCATGCCCCACCTTGTCCAGGCCGATATCCTTGCCGGCAACCACGCTCAAATCCAGAATTCGCCCGTCTACATAAGGCCCGCGGTCATTGACCCGCACCACCACAGAAGCACCAGTATCGTCCCGGACAACCTTCAGTTTAGTGCCAAAGGGCAGAGACTTGTGGGCGCAGGTATAGTCATTCTGGTTAAAAATCTCACCGCTAGCAGTCTGTTTACCGTGAAATCCCGGTCCATAGTAGCTTGCCTCACCGGTGAGTTTGGTACCTATTTCAGCCTTCTCCTTGGAGGCGTAATGCTTTTCCGGAAAACGGACAAAGCCCTTGCGGGAGGCAATTTTAGCATTTGCAGAAGCACAACCCGAAAAGGCCAGAACCAGCAGGGTACACAAGACGCACAATAGGAAACGCCCCCGAAAGCACGCTCTATTCAAAATCATACATGCTGTTGTAGGTATTTTCAAGGACTTCATCTTCCTTGCTCTTGACTTCGGCCTTCTTTTCTTCGGGCTTCTTGTTGATGCTTTCCTGATACTGGGCCGACATCTGCTCAATGTGTTCGACACTCTGTTGGACACGCTTACGGAGCCGTTCCAATTCAGCATCACTAATAGCAAGCCTGTGGTCTAGAATCTTAGCTGCATACTTACCCCAAGGCGTATCCCTATACTTGGAACGCAATTCGTCCAGAACCACAGCCACGCTATCCCCTCGTTCCGGATCCATATGGAAATACTCATACTTCATGTAGAGAGCCTGAATCCCAGCCTGCGTGTCGGGATACTCCCTATAAAGACTGTCAAAGGCAACAAAGGCCGTGGCATAAGCGGAATCCACCAACTCCATCTGGTCCAAAGGAACCTCGGAGGCCACAGTCCACAGGCTTTCCGCCTGCAGATAGCGTTCTTTCGCCTCATCATCCCGGGTCTTAATGGTGACTTTCATCCCCAAGTTTGCCTGGGCCTGCTTCGCGTATTCCGTTCCCGGATACTTTTCGATAATTTCCTTGTAAAGTTCTTCGGCAGTATCCTCGTCACCCTTGTATTCATCGTAAATGAAGGCCCTCGCATATGTGGCTAGCAAAACCCGAGCCGAATCATTCGAATTCTCAATGATTCCCGTAAGCCTAGCAACCGCACTATCTACCTCCGAAAGCTTAAACAAGAAAAGTTCCGCTATCTGGAATTCCGTACCAAAGAAATTATCCACATTGGGAATAGAATCCCTACTCAGGGAGTCATTCATATTTCACATGGCAATCAGACGTTTAAGAGACTCGCTCAGGGCACGGCTCTTCTGCCCCCAATCACAGTAATTCAGAGAGCTATAGCTGCTATCGTAATAGACCACCGCCTGTTCATAGTTCAGGGTTTTCTGCTGCTCATAGTCACCCATGTTGTAGTAACTACGGGATGCGTACTGGGTCTTGGGATAATCCGAATTCACCTTCCGCAAAATGATGAACGCATCAGGGTAGCGTTCCGCCATTAGGGTCACCTCACCCAGGCGCACCAAATACTCGGGGTGTTTCTGCTCATAATCCGGATTCTTGAACAGTTCCTTGTACTCATCTGCAGCCTTCAGGTATTCCTTCTGGTTCACCAAGCATTCCGCAGCCTGCTCGCCAGCCGTCTGGCGTTCACGAACATTCAGCAGTTCAATCTCTTTCGCCTTGTAATGCTCTCTAGACTTAGCCCAGTCCTCTTTCTTGTAATAAAGCCCCGCCAGACGGAAATGGGCCTTACCCCGCATAAAGGGTGTTCCAGCAGTGTCTGCCAGAACCGCCTCCAAGGCGGCAATAGCCTGGTCCGGAAATTCCGACTGTTCATCCAACAAGGAAAGAAGATTTAGCCCCTGGAAATAATACGGGTGATTTTTGCTTGCAATTACGGGTTCCAAAGCGAAACGGCTGATGTTGTATTCATGATTCCTATAAAGGCAGTAGGCCCTCTGGTATTCCACCGCCCGCATAGAATCGTAGTCCGCAAAATAACGTTCATATTCGTCATACTTGACGATAGCCTTTCCCCATTCTCCCTTATGGCGGAACGACTCTCCTATCAGGAAGACCGCCTCGGCAGTGCGCTTTTTGTTATTGGGGAACCGCTCCAGAACACGGGAGCCCTTTTCAATAACCTTATCATATTTCTCGCGTTCTTCTAATCCAGGACTGGAATCAGTCTCTTCGGGAATACTATCAAGACGAGCTTCACGTAGTTCACCCGCCTCGTCATAAAGCCGTTCCGCATTGAACATGTGGTTCAGGTAGGCACAACAAGTACAGCCCTCCAGTAAGAGGACTGCAAGAGCCAACACCATATAGCGGAAAAATCGCATAGGGTAAAGATACAAAAATAGCCGATGTGAGATGTGGAATGTGAAGTGTGAAGTGTGAAATAAATCATTTCACATTACACATTCCTCATTACACACTTTCTTTAAAATTCTTTTAAATACGGAATGTAGTCGCACAGCTTAAGCCCTGGCGAGAGCACGGACTTGTCAAAGCGAACCATCCGGATTTCCTTAGGCGTCCCGACAACTCGGGCAAGGATTTCGAAGTTATCTTGTGTTTCCCAGACAGCGGCATCGATAACAAGGCCTTCGCCACAATCTGTCTCGCCGGTGCTGTTCCCGATACCCGAAATTCTGGAATTCTGCTTCAGGAACCTGGTAAACACTTCCGGCGCAAGCCCCAAGTGATTGGACGTGTTGGAAGAATCGTAAACGACCACGTGAACTTCACGGAAGCGATTCAAGGAATCGAACACCACCGTATAGGTGTGCTTGTAGGGGGCGTCGTAGAAAGATTCCTGCCAAACATTCTTCTTTACAGGCCTGAAATTCTTGATGTCGTATTTTTTGAAAAATTCTGCAGGCGATGCCCCGTAACGAACAAGGTAATGTCCCAGCATCGTAGAGAAATCGTGGGTGGTCGAGGGTGCCATGGATTCGCGAAGGCTATCCACCGCGCGGTTCAGATTCTCTGCAAGGCCATTCGCCTGCACCGGCAGCACCGGGTGTGTCACATTGCATTCCTGGATGCGCTGCTGAATATCCGGGTATTCAGGATCCTTGCTTTGAATTTCACGGAACTGAATCCGGGCACGGTCAAAATCACGACCTTTCAGGTAAGCGAGTCCCAGAGCCTCACGCAAGGGCAGGTTCTCGGGATACTTTTCCACAAGGGGTTCGAGAATTTCCCAAGCCAGTTGGGAACGGTCCATAGGAGAAACTTTACCGCCACCCACTCCAGGGGCCGTTTTTTCACCCACCGTAGCCAAAGCGACTGCAGCGCCTTCAAAATCTGGCCTAAAGGCGAGAATCCTCTGGTATACCTTTTCCGCCTCATCATAACGGCCCTGGTATTCCAACAGATACCCACGCAAAAGCATCATCTCGGCATCCATCGGGTACTGGGTCAGACCATAATCCAACAGTGAAGAGCAACTATCCAACTGGCCCATATCATGGAAAAGCCTGGCCAGAACTTCGTAGCCACGAGGTTCATTACCAGCCGAAAGACTAATGGCCGCACGGGATTCCTCTACAGCCTGAGGCATGCGATTGTTTTCGTTCAACAACCTGGCATACCAAAGACGGGCCTCTACCAAGGACGGAGCCTGATCTACGGCAATCTTCGCCATCTCAAGGGCTACCGTCTTGTTGCCGGACTTGTACGTCTTGCGGCTTTCCAGATACTTAGCAAGTCCCGTATTCAGATACTTGTTCTGCAACTTTCCAATCAACAAGTTCAGACGGTTATTTTCCAATTCCGTCAGGGAATCCATTTCGAACAAAGTATTAATCTCGTTCCACAGGGAAACAACCAAGTCCGGATACAATAACGATACGGCATTGAAAATCTCGTTAGCCTGTACGTAGGATCCTCCACGGAACAATTCCGTTGCGCGGCGAATTTCACCTTGGGTCTGGAGGGGCAAGGCAGCCAATTCTTCTCGCATATCGGGAGAATCGCCCTTTAGGAACTCCGTACCTGCTTTAACTCCGAAGGGCACCTCCGGCACAACCACCTTGACCGGAACCATATTCAAGTATAAGCGATAACCGCCAAAGCCCAACAGGGCTGCACAGCAGAGAATTAAAAAGAGGTAAGCCGCCTTCCGGGCTGTCTCGGACGCCAAAGCCATCAATGCTCCAGGAAATCGGAGAGTTTTTCCTTGTGTTCCTTGCTCTTTTGCAAACGCCTGAGGGTCTTGTTCTTAATCTGACGAACCCTCTCGCGGGAGAGGCGCAAATCTTCGCCAATGTCCTTGAGCGTAGTGTCCTCTACGGTATCAAGACCATAGAACATCTTCAAGATTTCTTCTTCCCTGCGGGGGAGCGACGCCAGAGTCTCGTCAATCATCTTGCGGCGTTCTTCTCGCTCCATCTCTTCTTCTTGCTTGCCCTCGTTCCCCAAAATATCCATCAGGGTACTGACAGAATCTGCCCCAGAGCCACTGCCAACATCGTCACCGATGGGAGCATCCAAAGAGATGTCCACAATCTTCTCCATGACCTCGATAATGTCCTTCTCGAAAGGAGCAAACTCTTCCATGGCCATGGTCTTTGCGTAGTCACCGCCATTCAGCATCAAGGCTCGCTTGAAACGGTTCACCATAGCAAGCTTGTTGGGCGGTATGCGAACAGAGCCAACCTGTTCAAAAAGGGCTTTCTGGATAGACTGGCGAATCCACCATACAGCGTAAGAGATGAACTTGACATCCTTGTTCATGTCAAAACGCTTAGCCGCCTTGTAAAGTCCAATATTGCCCTCATTAATTAAATCCAGCAAGGCAAGACCACGTCCCTGGTACTTTCGGGCCACGGAAACCACAAAACGCAGGTTTCCCCGAATCAGCCGCTGGAGGGCCGACTTACGAATTTCTTCCGTTTCGCCGGTCCTAATAATCGTCAGCAAAGCCTCTTCCTCTTGCTGAGAAAGGGTCGGGTAACGATTCAAGTCGCGAAAATAAAGTGATTCGTTAAACTCGCTCATGATTTTTCCAGATTATTCGGAGTAAATATTGTTTTTTACGCGTTTTTCGTCAATTCCTTCAGTTTATCGTAGGGGTAAATTCCCGAACGGTGACCATCGCTGAAGGACAGACCTGCAGCGTAGCGGCCAATGGACTGAACCCTTTCCAACTTTACATCGTCAGGAACGGAGGAATCGTCAAGTATTTTTTCACCGGTATGTTCATCTACGCACAAGGCGCAAGGGCATGCAAGACGGAGTTCCCGAATTGAACAGGCTCCTCGTGTTCCGTCGTTCCATTCAAAGCCGAGCCGACCGTCCTTAGTTCTGAAAACTTTCTTAGGCTGGATCATATATCCTCCTCTGGAAGTTCAGCGAAAGTGTAGTTGAAATTCTTGAGCACACCATCACCTTCAGACTTGAACACCGAGAGTGTGCGTACAACAGCATCTGCTGCTTGCAAAAAAGCCTTCGCCGATTCGGAGTTCGGATAACGCAATACCGCAGGAACGCCTTCGTCGCCACAGTCAGCGACTGCAGGTTCAAGAGGCACCTTCGCAATCAAGGGCACGCCCCAATTTTTAGCAATGCGTTCGCCACCTCCTTCGCGGAAGATGTTGTGGTGCTTTCCACATTGATCGCAGATGAAATAGCTCATGTTCTCGACCACACCCACCACAGGAACTCCTACAGAATCAAACATGGCAAGTCCCTTGCGGCAGTCGGCAAGCGCCACCTCTTGCGGTGTGGTCACCACCACGGCCCCCGCCATAGGGCAGTTCTGGGTCAGCGTCAGCTGAATATCACCTGTTCCAGGAGGAAAATCAACCAACAGGTAATCAAGCTTTCCCCAGCGTACGCGGTTCAAAAAATGCTGAATCATCTGACTAGCCATAGGACCACGCCAGATGGTAGCCTTCTCGGAACCAGCGAACATGCACATAGAAACAATGGATATACCACCCTTAGCCTCTACCGGAGCAATGGTGTTATCTTCGAAAACCTGAGGGTCTTTGTCAATGCCAAACATAAGCCCCATGCTCGGGCCATAGATGTCAGCATCAAGAATTCCTACCCGGGCACCGGATAGGCTGAGGGCCATAGCGAGGTTCGCCGTCACCGTAGACTTGCCCACGCCGCCCTTGCCAGAAGCCACGCCCACAATATGGGAAACTTCTCCCAGGAAAGACACCTTGGCTTCTTCGGGAGCATCGCCCACACGGCCGGCATTCGAAGTGAGCGTCACCTCCACTTCTGAGGCACCAAGCCCTTTGACTATGGCAATGCACTGATCCTTGAATCGATCGCGGATGGGGCATGCCGGAGTGGTGAGCACCAGGTCAAAAGAAACCTTGGTTCCATCGATTTTCAGGTTCTGCACAAAGTTCAGTTCCACGATGTTCTTGTGTAAATCGGGATCCTGAACGGCCTGAAGGGCGCTTAAAATGGTCTGTTCATTCAGTTGCATAAGCATTAATAGTTACGAAAATTTCGGCATGCGAAGAAGGTGTGTCATACAAGGGGGCCACTCTTCCTCATAATGGCTCACCAGAATGATTGTCGTTTCTTTGGACAACAAATCCAGCAGGTGGAAAAACTTTTCGCGGTACCCCTTCTCCAAGCCCTGGGAAGGTTCATCCAGCAAGAGAACCTCTGGCGGGCGTATGGCGGCCCGTGCCATAAGAATCAAACGCTTGTCTATGTTAGAAAGCTTGCGGACATTTTCTTCTGGATCAGCAAAACCTAAGTAGGCAAGCCACTCTTTTGCCTTGGCCCGTTCCTCCCAGGTGGTGTTGTCCGCCTTGCAGAGATTCGGTGTAAAGCCCGTGCAGAGCACCTCCAGAAGGGTCAGGTCCTCTCGATACTGGAGGGCTAGTTCCGGCGAAAAGAATCCCAGTTTAGCCTTGTGGTCCCAGATGTTCAAACCATGACCCGGGCGCTCGCCCAGGAGGGTAATATCGTTCCCGTAAATTTGAGGGTGGTCCGCTGTCAAAAGCCCAAGAAGGGTACTCTTCCCAGCACCGTTCTCCCCCATAACCACCCAATGTTCACCCTTGCGGACCTGCCAGTTCAAATTCCTGATAACCGTGGTATCGCCGAAACGGACATTGACGTTTTTCAGGTCGAAGAGGATTTCACCTTTATCGTCACTTCCGCCAAGCTTCACTATTTCGTAATCCCTGAGTTCTGCCTTGGTGTACTTGGGCGCGGCTATAGCCTGCGGAAGTTTTCCCGCGTAATCGCGAAACACCTTGTTCTCGAAAACAAAAGCTGGGATACCCGGAATCATTTCGTCTTCACGGGCCAGGCGAACAACCACATTCAAGTTTTCTCGCTTAGCAAGGCCCGCCACGCTAGTCGCCAGATGCACACGGTATTCCGGATCCAAGCCACCAAACAGGTCGTTGAAATAGATCCACTCGGGCTTTTCCATCCACATGCGGGCAAGCAATACACGACGAAGCTCTCCGTTCGAAAGGCTCAGCAGTTTGCGTTCCAGAATACTCCGGTCCAAGTCCGCAATTTCCATAGCCTCGTCAAGCTTTTCAGGATCCGTCTCCGGAAACGGCACGTCGTCAATGTAACGGTCCGTCTGCAAGAAGAACTTTTTGTTCAAAAGCAGATTTTTTACCAGAGGGGCTTCTTCGTCGTGGAGGCTGATAAAGCGCTGCTGCCAGAAGGGCGCAAGAGCCTGCTGGATTTTCCGTTGAATAGCCTCGGACATAGTGGAAACATTCGTCCGCTGGTTCAAAAAATGAGTAATCACCCGGTCCAAATCGGCACCATCGGTGCTAAAAATTTGCACCTGCGGGAACTTTTCTATTAAAGCTTCAAACCGACCAAATTCCATAGCGCTACTAATGTAGCATATTAAAAGAACATAGGCCAGAGCCCATCAATACAAAGCACCGTACAACAAGCCACCACGGCCACACCAACAAGGCCAAAGCCACGAAGCGAGGCTATAACAGCTGTCACAAGCGCGAGTATTCCCGACAACATAGAATCAGTTGAATAAAAAATGGCAGGAACCGTCATGGCCGCAAGTACCGTATAGGGAACGTAGGCCAAGAACGAACGCCAAAAACGGCTCTTGATTTTTCCCTTGAGCAAAACAAAGGGGACAGCACGCAACAGGTAAGTGACGCCTGCCATAACCATCAAGAAAATAAAATAGTCTCTCAAGTTCATACGCCCTCCTTCTGCTGTTCAAGGTCATCTTTCACCGGGAAAAACGCCGCTCCCAAAAGCGAGGCCACCAAGGCACAAATGATAATCGCAAAACCCACCGTCACATGGCTCAATGCAGGAACAAACTTGAAAGCAAAGCTACAGGCAATTGCAATAGCCACCGCAACCAGTGTAGAACGTGAAGTCTTCATCTGGGGAACCACAATTGCCACGAACATTCCATAAAGTGCAACGCCCAGCGCATTGGTTACCACCGCCGGCAAAATTTCACCGCAAATGGCTCCAGCCATCGTCCCAGACGACCAGCCGATGTACGGAAGGACCATAAGGCCTGCAAAGTACCGAGCTGTCACAGGGGATTTCTGGCTTACGGCCAAAGCATAGATTTCATCCGTAATACCCGTCGCCAAAAGAAGCCTTTTGAAAGTTCCGAAATTCGGGGCCACCTTTTGCGATAAGGAAATGGCCATGAGGCTATACCGTAAATTGATAAAGAAAGTGGCTATGGCCATTTCGATAAAAGTTCCAGCAGCGTCCGCCATGATCTGAAGCCCAGCAAACTGACCCGCCGAGGTCAAGTTGGTCATGGAAATCAGGGTCACCAGGTACCACGAAAAAAACTTGGAGCCCGCTATGCCAAAAGAAAAGGAAACCGCGAAATAGCCGAGACCTATAGGCAGGCCGTCTTTTACACCTTTTGAAAAAGTCATGGTCCAAATATAGCTATTTTCTACAGCTTATTTATGCAAATATGCATATTTATGCATATTTTTATTAGCGTATATTGACACGACTTGTCTTTACAGCACTTCCGCTCATGACGCGGACCATGTAACTCCCTTGCGGCAGACCTTGGAGGGAAACTTCCCTACTACCAGCAAAGGCTTCCTGGAAGGTCTTCACACGATTGCCCAACATGTCAAAGACATGCACGCGTACAAGCGCCTGCTTAGGCATGTTAACCGTCAGCACATTATGACTGAAGGCCAAATTCAGCAGAATCGTTTTTCCGGAAACGAGCACATCCGTTGCATCAGCAGGAACACCGGAGCTTGAACTGCCAGAAGCAACTTCTGGTAATTGGGCGCTGGAGCTAGACGCCACCACATAACCGCAAGACGTTTCCGTCCACCAAGATACATCCGCAGCATTTGTCTCCACCCACCTGAGAATCCGATTTCTCTGCGAGCTCAACGTGTAACATACGCCAGGCTTCATCTCATTTAAACCTGTATAGTAGCAATGCGAAGCATAGCCACCCTCACCGTTCACAAAGACAAGGCAAGGACCTTCGTAAGAACTGCTGGAGCTGACTTCTTCGCTGGACGAAGACTCTTCGCTGCTGGAGCTGATTCCTTCGCTGGACGAAGACTCTTCGCTGCTGGAGCTGATTCCTTCGCTGGATGAAGGCTCTTCACTGCTGGAGCTGGATTCCTCTTCGCTGGAACTGGACTCTTCAACGCTGGAGCTGATTCCTTCGCTGGATGAAGACTCTTCACTGCTGGAGCTGGATTCCTCTTCGCTGGAACTAGACTCTTCGACGCTGGAGCTGGATTCCTCTTCGCTGGAACTAGACTCTTCGACGCTGGAGCTGGATTCCTCTTCGCTGGAACTGGACTCTTCGACGCTGGAGCTGGATTCCTCTTCGCTGGAACTGGACTCTTCGACGCTGGAGCTGGATTCCTCTAC
>JAFVGH010000042.1 GCA_017475045.1 Fibrobacter sp.
ACCCTGGGCCGTGAGATCGACCTGGACACCGTGCCCCGCTGGGAGCACTTGCAGCCGGAGGCCATAGTCACGGAGACCGAGGCCCCGTTGATCGGGTGGTTTAAAGTCGCGGCCTCAAATACCGTCGACGTTGACAGCCCCCTGGGCGCTTCCGTATACGCGAGGGCGGCCGATACGATCAAACAAGCCGACCTGCAGTACAGCCGTATTTTATGGGAGTACGAGGCGTCGGAAATGGCTATTGACGTTGACCCGTCAGCACTCAGGCCCAGGAAGATCGCCGGCGGCGGTATGGAAATGCCTAAACTGAATCAAAGACTTTTCCGTGCCGTCGATATCGACAAAGGAGAACGCGATCTGTATGAAGTTTTCGCGCCCCAGATCAGAGATTCCGCGCTATTTGTCGGACTGAACAATCTTTTGATGCGTATTGAGGACCAGTGCGGACTATCCCGCGGGACAATATCAGACGCAAATGTAGAGCCCCGGACGGCCACAGAGTTAAAGATCGTCAGGGCCCGCAGCTATCAGACCATAACAGACAACCAGAGGGCCCTGGAGAAGTGCCTGAAAGACGTTGTGGCCGCTATGGACCGATATGCGACTATATACCACCTTGCACCGGAAGGCGAATATGATGTTTCTTTCGAGTGGGATGATTCCATTCTGACAGATACAGACCAGCAGACGCAGGAACGTCTAATGCTGATGAATTCCGGGATCATGTCAAAGACTGAATTCCGAATGTGGTACTTTGGAGAGACGCGCGCGCAGGCCGAGGCCGCTATAGCGTCAGTGAATCAGGAAAAATCCGACGCGCTGGAAAGCATGAATCCGATGCTGCCGCAGTTTGGGGAAGGCGGGCCACAAGCCCCGCAGGGCCCCGGAAACGAGGAAGGCGAGGAAATACCCGAGGAAGGTCAGGAAAGCCCCGCAGAGGAAGGCCAGGAACCCCCGGAAAACGAGGAAGAGGAACAGGAAGCGGACGAAACCGGACTAAACCGGACTAAACCGGACAAAAACGGACAACAGCCTCCGAGAAGGAAGAAAAAGAGGAATCAGTTTCCGCCGAGAAGGTAAGAGGGTAAAACATGCCAAATAGCAGCATGGATTATTTAAATTGGTTAGGACACGGCCGGGATGAATCACAGGGGCCGGATCCCCCCGGAGGACCACTAACCCAGGAACAGCAGCTCGAACGTGTACTACAGCATTTCGAGTCGGTGAACAAGTTTTTTATACAAAAGGTGGCGGCACAGATCGCCAGGATCGGGGAGCTTATCCCGTCTACTATGCACATAGTAGAGATCATGGCAAGCATGAACGAGGATATAGCCGAGATCAACGCCAGGATAGCAAAAGCCGCTGAAATGGCCACGGCCGACCTGTATAAGCTGTACAACCAGACCCTAAACGAAGAATACGAGAGCCCGCGTTTCCGTCGGGCCCTTGAAGAAACCCCGCTGCCAGACGCAGACCGGCAAAGGATAGAGAACTATACAAAGTACGTCGCACGCCAGACGGCCGGAGCCATGCAAAACCTGTCGAATACTACCATACAATCTGAGCAGTACCGGCAGGCCGTCGACAAAGCTATAGTAGCCACAAACACGGGCGGAGCGGACTATAAATCAATGGTCCGCGAGACCATACGGGAAGTAGGGCAGGCGGGGATGCAGGTCCAATACCCGAGTGGATACCATAGAAGACTTGACACAGCCGTAAGACAGAATGTCGTAGACGGTGCAAAGCAGATCACGCAGCAAGCCTCCAGGATGATCGGGGAAGCGCTGGACTATAACGCTATAGAGCTATCAGCGCATCTTGCCAGCGCCCCGGACCATGAACCGGTACAAGGCCGCGTTTTTCTACTCGAAGAGTTTAACAAGATGCAGGCCGGGGAAGACTTCACCGACGCCGAAGGGAATCAATACGAGGGATTCCGAAGGCCCATCGGCGAATGGAACTGTATGCACTTAGTGCGGAGTTTTGATACCGAGTACAGCAAAAGGAGATACACAAACGAGCAATTAGCCAAGTGGGCCGAAGATAACGCCGACGGCTGCGAGATAAACGGGAAACATTACACCCTATACGAAGCACGCCAGAGGTTACGCCAGATAGAAACAGCGATCAGACATGAAAAAGATGCAGCCATAGCGGCCGAGGCTGCCGGGGACGACGTTCTCCGGGAGCAATGCCAGCAGCGCATAAACCGGTTATATGAGAGCTACAGACAGACGGCAAAAGCCTCAGGATTCAAGCCGCGGTACGACCGCGCGCATGTAGACGGATTTAAGGCAGTAAAAGTAAAGGAACCGTCAACAAAAAAGACGGGAAAAGGCAAGACGGCATAATGCCCGAAACATCACACACTTTAAAGGAGGAAATGACCAATGGATAACGCGGCAATGCTTGAAAAAGCAAAGCAGATTGTGGTTGATTACTTCAATAATCATAAAGACAAGACGGATCATGTACTTATTGGAAAAGAACATGTTTTCGTCGTCTGGTTTTGCAAGACCCTGCAGAACTGGAAAGCACTTGTATCGACCATCATCCCCGACGGGATGTATTACGAGATCACCCACAACGGCGACAAAGGCGAGACGTACCTCGACGCCTATAAAAAGTGGGAGAACATCCGTATTCCGGATTGATCGGAGCGGGAAAATAAATACATTTTGTAAGAATCGCATCCTTATGGGTGCGTTTTTTTATGCCCCGGTCAAGGCGTAAAACTGACCCGGAAACAACCTGACAACCAAAGGGAGAAAACCCGTAAAAATCGTAGGAAGGAAGGACAACAAATGAAGAGTGAATTTTTAGCATCGCTGGGACTGACCGAAGAACAGATCAGGCAGATCCAGCAGCAGGCAGGGGCCGACACGCAGGCGGCCAGGGACAGCGAAAAAAGCAAATATGAGTCACAGATCGCACAGTATCAGGGCCAGGTCACAGACCTGCAGGGCCAGCTGACACAGCGCGACACCGACTTAACAGGCTTGCAGACTCAGCTGGCAGCAGCGCAGGCAGACGCCGGTAAGCTGACAGAGGCACAACAGCAGCTCACGAGTCTCCAGAACAGCTATGAGAAGGATAAGAAGGCATGGGAGACAAAGACGGCACAGCAAAAAAGGGAATACGCGATCAGGGCCAGGGCCGCGGAACTAAAGTTTTCATCCGCGTCCGCAAAGCGCGCGTTTATCCATGATGCAGTGAAGGCGTCCACGATCAAACTGGACGGCGACGACTTGCTCAATTACGGCGAGTTTGTCACGCAGTACAAGGAAGCGGACCCGGGCGCTTTTATCCAGGAGCAGGCAGCGAAAGCACCGGAACCCGCGGCAGATCCTCAGCCTCAGCCGACCATAGTCCTGCCGGGAAAATCCACTCCGCCAAAAAAGAAAATGAGCCTGTCAGAAATGATGAAGGCCAAAAACGCCAACCCGAATCTCCGGATTGATTGGGATTGATCCCGGATATTCATACATTAACGAAAGGAGGGCAATATGCCCGGAGTATTTGACAATAAAGTATTCAACGCAGAAGTATTCCAGCAGTACGTCGAAAGGATCCCGAATCTCAGAAGAAATGAGCTGGTGAGATCCCGCGCGATCAGGCCCCGCCCCGATCTTGCGACCGCTATGGCAGAAGGCACCGGCGGAAACTATATCACGACCCCCCTGCGCGGCCTTATCAGCGGAAGCACTCCTCTGAACTACGACGGCCAGACAGATATTACCGCTGATTCCACTGTCAGCTTCTCTCACAGCCGCATCGTTGTCGGCCGCGCGAAAGCATGGACCGAGCGCGACTTTTCCTACGATATCACCGGCGGAGAGGATTTCATTGAGAATATCGCGCAGCAGCAGGCAGAATACTGGGAGGAAGTTGACCAGGATACGATCATCCACATTCTGAATGGTGTATTCTCCATGGCCGACACCCAGGGCGCGAAGTTTGTCGCCGCGCACACCTACGATATCACCCAGGCAGTCAACAGCGAGAACAAGACCGGTGTCGGAGACGGCACGACCCTGAACAGCGCGATCCAGAAGGCCTGCGGCGACAACAAGGGCCGTTTTACCCTTGCGATCATGCACTCCGTCGTTGCGACCGGTTATGAGAATCTGCATCTGCTTGCATACATGAAGTACACCGACAGCACCGGTATGGAGAGAGACCTTGCTATTGGCACTCTGAACGGCCGGATCGTCCTCGTTGACGACTCCATGCCCGTATCCGAAGTAGCGGCTACATACGCGCTTACATCGGACGTTGCACTCGCAGCCGGAAAGACCTATTACACAAGATCCGGCTCCGGAACAACCGCGAGCCCTTATGTGTATACCGCAGTCGAAAGCCCTGACGTCAGCGATATCGCGACATATTACGAGATGACCGACGCCGCGCACAACGTCTACACAACGTATGTCCTGGGCGACGGAGCGATCGAGTACACCGACTGCGGAGCCAAAGTCCCCTATGAAGTCGACCGCGATCCCAAGACCAACGGCGGCCAGGATACACTGTACGCGCGTCAGCGCAAGAGCTTTGCTCCTTATGGCATCAGCTTCACAAAGTCCAGCATGGCCAAAGACAGCCCCACAGACGCGGAGCTTGAAACCGGATCCAACTGGCAGCTTGTCTCCGGCGGTACCGGCAACAAAAAGCAGTATATCGACCACAAGGCGATCCCGATCGCCCGTATCATTTCCCGCGGATAATATCGAGGCGCTGATTAAAGGGGGAAGCCCGTGCAGTATTTAACATACGAAGAATACAGGATGTGGGGGCTTCCGGAAGGTGCGGAGCCCCCGGAGGGCATCATGGACGGCCCGGCTTTTGCCGTGGCTGAATTCAGGGCCCGGAAGACTATTGATTATTGGACAGACAGCCGGGTACAGGCCATGGCCGAAGTCCCGGAAGCGGTAAAGCACTGCATGTACTCAATAATCAAACTTGACAGCAAATACGGGGCGGAAGCTCAGATCGACAACCCGCTTCTCTCTTCATTCAACACGGACGGTTATTCCGAAAGTTATGGATCAGCAACGGACCAGAAGGCCGCGGCCCAAAAAGCTACGGCCGACTGTATCCGACAGTGGCTATATGGAGAGACGGACGACGAGGGGACGCCGCTTTTATACAGGGGGATCCGGGGATGATGAAGGAATGTAAAGACGTTATAACCGTATTCAATGCCCGCATGGATGCAGAGGGCGGTTACGACGTTTACTACCCGACAACGATCCGGAACGTCTCAGTATTCCTGCAGGTAGCGTCAGAAGTCACATTATCGGGCCTTAATGCTGCAAATAAAGTAACAATCAGGATTCCGATAGACGCCGACTTTTCCGGTAAAGAGTACGTCGAACCGGTCCATTTTGCGGCTGCCGACCCTGCGACGGCATTTACGCTAAAGCAGGGAGACGTGATCGTAGAGGCAGAGGAAACAGAGCAACTTAACCCCGTAGAGCTTAAAGCAAAATACGGATCTGTAATTACTATCCTGGGAGTTACTGACAACCGGAAACGGCCGCGCGCGAAACACTGGAAGGTGGTGGGAACATGATCGAGATACACGCGAACATGTTTATATCCCCTGGCGTAAATAAGCTGCTTAAAAAGTTCAACCTGGAAAGCGGCGGGAAGGTCCAACAGGTCATAGACAATCTAATCATTGCTTATGACGAGGACTACTGCCCGTGGGATACTGGATATCTTGCCGCAAGCGCACGCACGGCAACGGTGATAGGAAGCGGCCTTGTTACTTATCCGGGGCCCTATGCTCATTACCAGTATTACGGGGAGGTTTACGGCCCTAATATTCCGGTATTTGATGATAGCAGCAGCGGGGAGCCTACTGGGTGGTTTTCGCCTCCTGGCCAAAAGAAACACCCAACTGGCCGCGCGCTGCAATATGACACCAGTACAAATGCACTTGCCGGCCCTTATTGGTTCGAGAGAATGAAGGCGGACCATGTGGACGATATCGTAGAAGAGGCACAAAAGGCGGCGACAGGGAGAAAAAGGCGCTGAGTTTGGAAAGAAGGTGATCCATGGAAACGAATAATATTGAGTCCTTGCGGGCGTGGTTCCGGGAGTGTCCAGAAATTAGCAAAAACGCATATTTCCGCACGGACTTTTTGGCGCCTGATCCGACCGAATACGCGCTGTTTTCTGTCCCGTCTTCTCTCTCATACCATGAAAACATCATGGGAGAAGAAGAGTTAAACGATATACAGACGCAGAATTTTATATTCAGCTCAAAGGAGTTTTACGGGGCGGATGCACGTCAAAATATGGAAAACCTGGGATTTTATCAGCGCGTGACAGCGTGGATCCTGGAAAAGAACAACCGCCACGAGTATCCGGAGTGGGACGGCGGAGTGATAAAGTCGATCGTTCCAACACTGACGGCGTACCCGGCACAGGTCGGCAGCAGTGCAGCAAAGTATCAAATACAGATACGCATAACATACAGGAGGAAATAAAAGGCAATGGCAAAAATAGAACGAAAATATCTTGCCCATTTCATTGACGCGTCTTTCGGAGGCAACACCACAAACTATGTGAGACTCGGCAAGGATCTTGAGGAATATAACGAAGAGCTGAACCCGGATGTTGAAGTCAATAAAAACATTCTGGGAGAACAGTCCGTCCAGCATAACGGCTACGAAGTCCAGAGCGACGTGGATCCTTTCTACGCTTACGAGGATGACCCTCTGTTTGAACGGCTGGCCGCTATCACCAATGGCAGGCTGACCGGCGACGACTGCAAGACAACCAAGGTTGACGTGCTTCTCGCCTCCGACGGGACAGTGGAATGGGCATACAGGGAAGACTGCTATGTGGTGCCTAATTCGATCGGCGGCGACACGTCCGGCGTGCAGATCCCGTTTACCATCTACAACGACGGCAACAGGACCGCGGGCACGTGGACTGCAAACACCAATACATTTACGCCCACGCCTTAAAAAGCCGGGGCGCTTTTTTCACACAAGTACAACCATCTAAGGAGGGGGGCGCGTATATGCTGCCCTCCTCCTTTTTTCATATCACCAAAAGGAGGCAGGAATGGGAGCAACAGGCACAAAAAAAGACGCATTTGAGATCGTAGTTGACGACGGTACTATCAGAGTGCCTATCAAAAATACCCTGGGGGACGAGATCGGCAGCTTTAAATTTAGGCCGACAGATACCGGCCTGCTTGAAAGATACCGCGAGGCCCTGGGACGAGTAGACGACGCAGTAGAGCCGCTGTCAAATGCTTCGATCAAAGCAGACGGCACAGCGGACGAAGAAGTGGAGGGGGCCGTGGAGGCAGTCCAGGAAGCACAGAAGAGGCTTGGCGACCTTTTGGACTTCATTTTTGACGGAAATGCAGCAGAGGCATTTTTCTCCGGAATGAGACCTTTTTCTCCGATCGGCGGCCGGTTCTACTATGAGATCGCCCTGGAGAGTCTGGGAAACTTTATCACGGCAAGATACAAGGATGAAGGAAAGAAGCTGAACAAGCGCGTACTCGATTATACAAAGAAGTACGGGAAGGGAACCGGTAAGGCATGATCGGAGAGCTTCCGGAAGCGCTGACCGTAGGCGGAAAAGACTATAAGATCCGGACAGACTATCGGGATGTTTTGCGGATTATACAGGCGTTTAATGATCCGGAATTAGAGACACGCGAAAAGCTATTCGTGTGTCTCTATATTTTGTATGAGGATTTTGAGGATATCCCCCCGGATACATACGAGGAAGCATATAAGCAGGCTGTCTGGTTTATGGATGTAGGCGAGGACCCGGAAGAAGCAAAGCCGGCCGCACGCGTGATGGACTGGGAACAGGACGAAAAGATCCTTTTCCCGGCCATCAATACGGCCGCGGGATACGAGGTACGCAGCGTGCCACATCTCCACTGGTGGACTTTTATGGGCTACTTTATGGAGATCCACGACGGCGTATTTGCTCAGGTCCTTAGCTTGCGGCAAAAGCGTGCAAAGGGAAAGAAACTTGAAAAATGGGAGCAGGAGTATTGGTCTTCCAATAAGCGGCTATGTGTTTTACATAGCAAGCTGACAGAGGAAGAAAAGCAGGCAAAAGACAGACTGAAAGCACTCCTGGACGGATAAAGAGGTAAAAAAAGATGGCGGACACCAACGACGGATCTATACATATAGATTCGACTATAGATACATCCGGTGTTAAGAAGGGCGCGAAGGAAATCGAGCAAGAGACCAAAAAAGTTGTTGATAAAGTCAACGAGGCCGGAAAAAGCACGGAGTCCGCAGCGCCCAAGATAGACACAAAAGAATTAAAAGAATCGGCAGCAGAAGTCAAAAGTCATTTTCAAGAGATTCAGGAAGCGACTTACAAGTTTAACGTTGCATCTGACGGCTTCACCGTGAAAAACCCCGGAACAAAAAGCGTGGAGGAATTAGAGGCCGGGATTGCTCAAAGTGAACAAGCCCTTGAGCAGATGAAACAAGCGGCTGAAAATTATCGAAAGATTGCAGACCCGTCAAGCGATCATGACGAAACGGGTTATGTAAACATGATAAACGCGTTAAACGACTATACCAGACAGTTGGAGTACGCGAAAAATGTGGTTCAGAGCTTTAAAGATGCTCAGACAGACGCAATACAAGTCCCTGCGCCGCAAATAAACACTTCCGGTTTTCAGAAGGGCACGTCTCAAATGCAGCAGGCCATAGACTCGCTGCGCGATAAATTCAAAACGGTCGAGGCGGCAATGCGGGATGGCTTTAACGGAATGTTTGAGCAGCCCAAAGAAGAAGCCGCAAACACACAAGACGATTTTGAAAAGTCGGCAGATGCAATAAACAACGCCTTCAAAAAATTCAGAAGTGAACGGTCTGTCCCGGAGCTTTACAAAAAGCTCGAACAGCTTAAATTTTTGATAAATGAGATGGGCCGGAAAGAGTACGAAATAGATGGTGTAAAGGTAACTGGTTTAGACACGGAACAGGTCAAAAACTTTCAAGTCGCCTATGACAGACTTAAAGCCAGCATAGAAAATACCCGTGTATCAACCGGAAGCAAGCTCATGGGAATAACCGAAGCGGAAGAGCAAGCAAAAGAACGCTTCAACACGATGGCGCGCAATTTTGATATAACGGACGTTTCAAAGCAGGGAGATCTTTTAGCAAGTCTCCAGCAACAGATGGAGCAGTTTCAAAGCAGTTTCCAAAACGCGGACTTTGTGGACGAGATGAAAGACAAGATCCACGACTTAACTGCGGAATATCAGAAAAACGCGGCGGCAGCAGCACAGGCACAACAGGAAGAGTCAAAACCACCGTATACACAGGGCTGGGATGAAGCAACCGCGAAAATAAAGTCGTTTCCAAACTTAACATGGCTTGCAAAGTCAGCAGCCCAAGACCTTTTGGCAACAGTCGCCAGGACCGCCGGCGGAGCAATGGCCCACATAAGCGCTGCGATCAATAACCCAATGGGAGTCCTTGACAGGGCACTGGGAGCTATCGCACTAAAGGCGAAAGATGCTTTTAGCGGCCTCATGTCGCTTGCATCCGGGGCCGTTAAAGGTGGATTAAATATGGTTGCCACGGCCGCAACAAAAGCGGCAGGGGCCATTGCAAACATGGCCAAAAGCGCTGTGGCTGGCGGCTTCCAAAAGCTGCGGGGGGCAGTCGGGAAAGTCGCATCTTCAATAACCGGAGTCGGAAAAAAAGCTGTGCAGATGAATGGCACGTTTGCTGGTGGCTTCAAAACGGTTTTAAAGTATGCGTTTGGTATTAGGAGTCTGTATCTCCTTTTCAGGAAGTTACGCGGGGCATTCACAGAAGGATTCGCCAATGTCCTGAAATATGATACCGGCTTAAAGGCCACAGTTGACGACTTTAAAACGTCGCTGGCAACGCTTAAAAATGCAGTGGGGGCAGCAGTCGCCCCGCTTGTTCAGATCATCCTCCCGGTACTGACCCGCATAATTGACGCTATGACAGAAGGCGTCAATAAGGCTGGTATGCTTATCGCAGCATTGACCGGCGCGAAACAGTACACGCAGGCAAGCAAAGAACAAGCCCAGGCTTATCAGGAAGAAGAAAAAGCAGCAAAGGAAGCGCAAAAAACCATAGCCGGATTTGATGATCTGACAATCCTGAATGATTCAGAGAATGAAGAATCACAGCAGCCGCAGCAGGCAAACCCGGGATTCGTGACCACGCCTATTGAAGACGGGATAAAAGGGATAGCCGACGCGCTGAAAGATATGTGGGACAAGGCCGACTTTACGGATCTGGGCCGGATGCTCGGGGAACGTCTTAGGGATGCACTCAATAGTATTCCGTGGGATGCAATCAAAGAAATGTGTCGAAAGATCGGCCAGAGTATTGCCACTTTCCTGAACGGATTTTTTGAAACTCCGGGCCTTTTTACAGCAATCGGCAAAACTATTGCAGAAGCGCTTAACTCAGTATTTGAGTTTCTTAATGCTTTTGTGCACGCGCTACACTGGGACAGTATCGGGACCGCGATAAAAGACGGGATCCTGGGCTTTTTGCAAAATATAGACTGGCCCCTTATCCAAGATACATTTAAGACACTTGGGGCAGGGCTGGCAACACTGATCGGTAGCATAGTATCAGATCCAACGCTGCCTGGAGTGATCGGGACCAGCATTGCAAATGTCATAAACACGGCCTTCTTATTCGCGCGGGAGTTTGTGACAACGCTCCCGTGGGGAGATATCGGAACATTTATACACGACGCCGTGCTGGCATTTCTGACCGGTATCGACTGGCAGACTATTTACGACACGACCAAAGCAGCAGGCGAAGGAGTAGGACTGGCGCTCGAAAACGCGTTAGATGATGCGAATCTTTGGTCGCAGATATTCACAACGGTATCCCACGCAATCACGGCACTTTTCTACGCGCTTTTTAACTTTGTGAGCACTCCGGACTGGGGAAGCATAGGGGCTAACATAGGAACCGGGCTCAATGACGGCGTGGCGGCTTTCCCCTGGCAGTTGATTGCAAGCACGATTATCAGCGCAGTAAACGGAGCAATCGACCTTCTCCTGAATTTTATTTCCACGTTTGACTTTGCGTTATTCGGAGAAAAATTCGGAACTATGATATCAATGGGGATTCATTGTATTCAGTGGGGACAATTTGGTGAGCTCCTTGCGACGGCTATATCTGGGCTCTTCGACTTCTTTAGTGGATTAATTGCAACGATAGACTGGCCTGCGCTGGGGCAAGCTATTGTTTCGTTTATTGCCGGATTTTTTGGTAATTTTCAATGGGAGAGCGTGGGACAATTTATCAGTAATTGTGTACTCGGACTTTTGGGATTTTTGCAGGGCTTGTTTGACTCTATCGACTGGATCCACTTGCCCGGGCAGATCGTTGACGCGATCGCAAGGTTTTTGAGCGGTGTTGACTGGAAAAAGGTCCTTAGTACTATGTTCAAGTTTTTGGGGACTGCTTTTATATCTCTGGTCAAGTTGCTCGTCGGGGCCGGCGGCGCTATTTTCAAGGCCGGCGGAATGATCCTTAAAGGACTTTTGCAGGGCATATGGTCAGTTATAACCGGGATCGGAACATGGCTCAAAAAGAACGTGTTTGACAAAATTGTGGCCGGTATTAAAAGTGTTTTCGGAATCGCATCAC
>JAFVGH010000043.1 GCA_017475045.1 Fibrobacter sp.
AGTTCAAGGCTGAACTTGAAAAATATCTGGAATGGTTTTGTTCTAAACGGATAAAGGTCGGACTCAACGGGATGAGTCCAGCGGATTATCGGAAACTATATTTGGACAAACAACCTGTCTAAATTATTGTCCGCATCCCCATTTGTGACCTCAAAAAGAGCGAAAAATCGCGCTAAAAAAAGGAGTTTTTTGATGAAAAAATGACGAAAAACCGCTAAAATCGCCTTTTTCAAATTATTTCTTTGGAAAATATCCAAAAACATCGAATTATTTGTTTGGAAAATATCCGAAATTGACTATATTTTTCTTTGGAAAATGTCCGAAGGCGGTTCTAGAATGTATTTTGAGCGAAAAATTGACAAATTCTTGTTGGAATGGTCCAAGCAAAAAAGCCACAAGCCGCTACTGCTACGTGGGGCACGCCAAGTAGGGAAATCTAGTTCTGTTGAACACCTGGGTGAACACTTCGAAAATTGCGTCAGCATCAATTTTGAAAAGAATCCGGAATACAAAGAGGTATTTAAGAAAAATCTGGATGTGAATAGAATCGTTGCTGAAATTTCCGCCATAAGTGCCAGGCCTATTATTCCTGGACAGACGCTCCTTTTTCTAGATGAGGTTCAGCTTTGCCCCGAAGCGATCATGTCGCTCCGTTTCTTTAAGGAAGACTTGCCCTGCTTGCACGTGATTGCCGCCGGATCACTGCTTGAATTCGCCCTACAGGAACTCCCGACTTTTGGCGTGGGCCGCATCCATTCCATGTTCATGTACCCCATGACCTTTGACGAGTTCGCGCAGGCAAATGGTTTTGACAAGCTTCTAAAAATCCGCGACCAGGCATCGAGCGATAAGCCGTTGCCGGAAACGATTCACAATAAATTCGTGGAACTTTTCAGAACCTACCTCATGGTGGGCGGAATGCCAGAAGTAGTCGCCAAGTGGGTTGAAAGCAAGGACTATCTACAGTGTCAATCTATCCAAGACGACATTCTGATTTCGTACGAAGATGACTTTGCCAAATACAAGAAGAATGTCGACCCTACTTTACTCAGGACTGCATTCCGAAGTGCGGCATTGCAAATCACAAAGAAATTCACGTATGCAAAGGTAGGGAACGGTTACAAAACAGAAAAAATCCGTGAAGCCATGCAGTTGCTTACCCTTGCGGGAATTGTCATTCCCGTAACACGTTCTGCAGCAAACGGACTCCCTTTGGGGAGCGAAGCGGATCCGTCTTACCAAAAATACCTGCTTCTCGATTCCGGTTTGCAATTACGGCTAATGAATATGTCCCTTGGCGACATTTCCGAGACAATCTCTGCGATTCTCACGGCAAGTGCCGCGGATCTTGTGAACAAAGGCTCGTTGGCAGAAATGGTTGCCGGGCTTGAACTTTTACGGAACAAGACGCCAAATATGCGGCACGAATTGTTCTATTGGACGCGGATGCAAAAGAATAGCCAGTCCGAAGTGGATTATGTGGATTCCCTTGGTGGGCATGTCATGCCTATCGAGGTCAAGGCAGATACCCAGGGGGGCATGAAGAGCCTATGGAATATGATGCGCGAGAAAAATCTTTCGAGCGCTTATCGTATTTCTCTTGAAAACTTAGGGCAATTCGACTACCATGATTCCGAAGCGGAAAATGCAATTCGCCACGTTCAAATATGTCCGCTTTACGCCATATCGCAGATAAAGTAAAATTGGTTGAGTAAAAGTTCTTTAAGGAGCCTCAAACCCTTCCAAAACCTTGTACAGCAGGGTGTACAGGGTCTTTGCTTCGGCATCGGAGAGGTTCACGCAGCTGGCCATGGACTTGGGGACGCTTGCGGCCTTGCGCTTGAGCGATTCGCCTTCGGCGGTGAGGCTTACCGAGAGGCAGCGCTCGTCGCTCTCTTCGCGGGTGCGCTGGATGTAGCCCTTGGCTTCGAGCTTTTTCAGGAGCGGGGTGAGCGTGCCCGAATCGAGGAACAGCTTTTTGCCGAGTTCAGAGACGTTGCACTTCTTTTCTTCCCAGAGCACAAGCATCACTATGTACTGCGTGTACGTGAGGTCGAGCGGTTCCAGGTACGGGGCGTAGCGACGCGTGATCTCCTTGGACGCGGCATACAGCGGGAAGCACAGCTGGTTTTCGAGTTTTAGCTGGGGGCAGTTCATGGCGGCTCCTAGAGCAGTTTCTCTACACAGGCGCGCACGTCGTCCATGTCGGCGGTGGGTTCAAAACGCGCGACCACGTTGCCTTCGCGGTCGATCACGAACTTGGTGAAGTTCCACTTGATGTCGGGATTTTTCTTGTAGTCCTTGTCGATGCTCTTGAGCAAGAGCGCCATGGCGGCGGCCTTCACGCCAAAGCCGAAACCTTCGAAACCTTTCTGCGATTTCAGGTAGGTGTAGAGCGGGAGAGCGTCGGGGCCGTTCACGTCGGACTTTTTCATTTGCGGGAATTCGGTGCCGTAGTTGAGCGTGCAGAATTCGTGGATTTCGTCGTCGGTGCCGGGGGTCTGCCCCTTGAACTGGTTGCAGGGAATGTCGATGACTTCGAAACCCTTGTCGTGGAAATCGGAATACATCTGTTCTATAGGCTTGTAGTGCGGGGTGAAGCCGCAGCCGGTCGCGGTGTTCACGATGAGCATCACCTTGCCCTTGAAGTTCGCGAGCGGGACCTGGTTCCCCTTGCCGTCGGTAAGCGTGTAATCGTAGATGGGTGCCATAATGAGCCTCCGTTTTTTATGAATGTCGGCGCTTGGTTGCACCGTATTTCATTGCATTTTGTTTCGCCGTATTTGATTGTATACAATTAAATTTTATAAAATTTATTGCCGAAAGTCAATAGGTTTAAGCAAAAAAAATGATTTTTTTGCATTTTTTCTATTTTTATGCCCATGAAACGCATAGAGGTCGTGGCAGGTGTTATTTGTGACGGGGTGCCGCATTCCGCAGGCACACGTGTTTTTGCCACGCAGCGCGGCTATGGCGACTACAAGGACTTCTGGGAATTCCCGGGCGGCAAGATGGAGGCCGGCGAGACTCCGCAGCAGGCACTCGCGCGCGAGTTAAAAGAAGAACTCGCCGTCGATGTGAGCGTTGGCGAGTTTATCTGTACCGTAGATTACGACTATCCGGCCTTCCACCTGACCATGCACTGCTTTTACTGCACGCTCGCGCAAGGTTGTGCACCCAAGCTGCTGGAGCACGAGGCCGCCCGCTGGCTAGCCGCACCGGAACTGCACAGCGTGAACTGGCTCCCCGCCGACATCAAGGTCGTCGAAGCGCTAAAATCGACCAAAATCGGCTAAAAACGCCATTTCCGTCCGTAAACTTCTTTTTATTGACAACTCATCCATAGGTATGCATGTGCGGCCTGTGTTTTTGCCCCCATGGCATATTAGATTAATAAATGGTCAAATGTGTCTTTGGGCGACCATAGGGAAAAAGGAGTTCAGATGAGTATCAATGCCCCCCATTTTACAGCGGCTGCATGCGCTTTGGCCTTTTGCGGGCTGGCTTCCGCCTACACCGTCACGGGCAGCGTCTCGGACAGCAACGGCAATGCGCTCGAAGGGGCCTCGGTAAGCCTCCTCAAAGAGGGCAAGTCCACCGCTACCGACAACCAGGGTAAATTCACCATCCACGAAGACGAAGTGATCGGTATCCACGCCGCAAGGAACACCGTGGGCTACCTGAGCGTGGACAACGGCGTGCTCACCTACTCGCAGAGCTCTTCCTCGCCGATACACTTGACGATTTTCAACTCCCTCGGCAACCGGGTATTCAGCAAGACCCTGCAGGGCTCCGGCATGTTCGACCTGAACCGTGCCATCAAGGCCCGCGGCACCTATTTTGCGCAGGTGCGCGTAGGCAGCGCAATGCAGAACTTCAAGTTCGCCACCGAGGGCAACTACACCAGCAGTTTCAGCACGCAGGGTGCGCTCCTGAAAGATATCCAGCAGGGCGAGGCCATCCGCTTCGTGGCCGATGGCTACGACACGCTCACGGTACCGCTCGGCACGCTCGACACCACGCTCGACGTGAAGCTCAACGCGGTGGCCCCGCAGTTCAAGTTCGGCTATGCAATTGGCAACGACCCGACCCCGAGTAAGGGCTGCGGTAAAAATTCCACATTGAGAAAAGTCAAGAGCGTCGAAAACGGCGACCAGTTCCAGATACAGGTTGGCAGCGACAGCCGCACCTACTTCATCACCCTGCCCAAGAACTACGACAACGCCAAGCCGCACAAGGTGCTGTTCGCGCTGCACTGCTACGGCAGCAACGGCGAAGACTTCGTGCACCACGCCGCCGACTACGACCACCCCACTCCGTACTACGGCCAGCAGGTGCTCGACAAGAACGGCGACTACATCTTCGTTTCGCTTGACGCGATTGGCGGCCTGTGGAACAAGGGCCAGGCCGACCACGACTTCTTTGCCCAGACACTCACCACACTCAACGAAAACTACTGCATTGACACGAGCCGCGTGTTCATTACAGGCTTCAGCTACGGTGCAATGTTCAGCTACTCGCTCATGCAAGACATGCAGACCCGCGTGCGTGCTGCGGCCACCTACGCCGTTGCCGACTACAACATCTGGCTGCCCGAAGGCAACAACATGAAGAACCAGCCCATCGCCTGGATGAACGTCCACGGCAAAAACGATGGCCGATGCGACTATAACCGCGCAAAGACCAGCGCCCTCCCGAGAATCCTCAAGCGTAACGGCAAGGCCGATGCCAACGGCGACTTCACCGACGCAAGCAGCGAAAAGCCGCAGGAAATCAGCGGCAACACCGGGCACGTGTGCTACGACTTCAAGGACGTAGACGAACGCTTCCCCGTCAAGTGGTGCAGCTGGCCGGGTGACCACCAGTGGACAGCACACGACACCGGCAACATGAGCATCGGCTGGAACTGGGAAAGCACCTGGGTTCCCGAAGCGGTCCACGAGTTCTTCGAGCAGTTCTAAAGAGTTCCTCCATAACCAACCCAAAGGGCCCGCCGGTAACGGCGGACCCTTTCTTTACACATCCAGAATTTTCAAGCTTACTCGTTCAAGCAACCGGCGCTCGGGTTCGTCCAGCCGTTTTCCGGGGGAGCTTCGCCCGCCTTCCAGCAATGGAGCGTGTCGAGCACCCCGCCTTCGTAAGTAGACCAGTCGGTCACCTTCTTGATGTTGGTTTCGTTTGTGGTGTTGATTCGGCTCGAGTAATGGTCAATCAGGTACTGCGGGCATTCCACTTCTTCGATGTAGTAAGTCGGATTGTCAGCAGCCATATACCAGTCGGCAAACCAGTAGCAACCGCGCAACAGGTTCGGCAGGCCACCATCAGCAAAAGCGGCATCGCACATATCCTTGACGCAAGTCTGGTAACATTCCAGGGAGCCTTCGGTACCGCAGTTCGTGTTTTTCTGGCATTCCGTAAGGAACCCGCCAAAACCAGCGCCCCAGTTAAAACCGGCGCCCTTGTTCACCTGGGTAGAGAGAGCGTCAAAGGCGCCCACGCCGCCACCCGGCACCATCAAGTCGAACTGGCCTGCAGGCAAGTTAGCGTTACCGCCAGCCACATCGTTACCGATGTTAGAGGCCATCACCACCAGGTGCTTACCCTTAAGGGCCTTATGGGTCGCCTTGGGCGGGTTCTGCTCGAACTCATCCTTGAAATGGCCATCGTACTGCAAGTGATAACACTTGCCGCACCTGCTGTCGGCGGTGCCAGCAACGTATGCGTAAGCAAGAGTGTCGTTCACGGCAATAGGAGCCATGTCGGTACAGGTGAACACGCCCTTTTCTTTTTCGTCGCCACAGGCGCTTCTGGTACCTTCGTAACCGAACCAGGACTTTGTTACGTTGCCCAAAGTAAAGGTGGGGACTTCCACATCGTGGATGTTGCAGTTACGCGCCGTGCCAAAGGTGGATTGATAAGCCTCGTTAGAAGATATGTCTGCGCGAGTCTTATCGTTATCGCTTTCCTTAAGCCAGGAGCAGTGCGGCTTGCAGGCGTCCCAGTAACGCGTATTCCAGCCACGCGGGGCCGTAGCGCTAATGTCCTTGGTGTATTCGGACGGAGGCGGGCCATAAGATTCAATAGTCGGGAATCCGTTATCGTCGAGCGGGACCGCGCCGGAACTGCTGACAGGGACTGTCTCGCTAGAGTTCGGGTCGATGCTGGTACTAGAGCCCGGAACAACGGAGCCGCTGGAAAGCGGGTCAACTACCGTGCTCGATGTCGGGTCAACCGGATTCGTCGAAGAACCAGGGTTCACTGCAGCGCTCGAGCCGGGATTCACGGATTCACTAGAGCCCGGGACAACTGCCGCGCTAGACGCAGGGCCGATTACTGCACTCGAAAGACCGGGCTGCTGATTATCCGGAGACGACGGATCGTCACCGCAAGCGCAAATCATGGCGACCGCACCGGCCGCAACCATTGACTTGAACAGTTTACGTTTCATAGCACCTCGTTACGGAGCGCAGCCGGCGCCACGGCCATTCGGGTCGTTCGGGTTCTCGCCATCCTTCCAACAATAGACCGTATCGAGCACGTCGCCCTTCTTGTAATCGGACCAGTCGTCCTGCCAACGCCAGCGGTTTTCCAAAGTCGTATTGAAGGTCGTCAGGTAGTGGTCCACCAGGTACTGCGGGCATTCCACTTCTTCCCAGTTGTAGGTCGGGTTGTCGGCGGCCATGTACCATTCGGCATACCAGCGGCAGCCGCGCAAAAGGTTCGGCCAGTCCTTGAACACTTCGTCGCACTTGTTGAGCACGCACTGCTGGTAGGCTTCCACAGTGTTGTCCCAGCCGAGGCTCTGCTGGCATTCGGTGAGGAATCCGCCACCGTTTGCACCGAGGCCGCTTGCAGGCACGCCAATCTGCGTAGAGAGTGCGTTAAAGGCACCCACGCCACCGCCCGGCACAAGCATGTCGTACTGGCCGGCTTCCACGTCGTAACCGATGTTGGATGCCATCACGATCATGTGCTTGCCCTTGAGCGCCTTGTGTGTGGCCTTCACGTCGTTCGCATGGTTGCCACCGTTAAACTGCAGGTGGAAGCACTTGCCACATCCGCCACCGAACTGTGCGCCCGGAGCAGCGACGTAGCCGTAAGAAAGATTCTCGTTCACCTGGATCGGAGCCATGTCGGTGCAGGTGTAGGTGCCGCCGGCATTGTTGTTGACGCAGGCGCTGTTCGTGCCTTCGTAACCCATCCAGTACTGCTGTACCGCATGGCCGAGCGTAAACGCCGGGACTTCGACATCGTGGATATTGCAGTTACGCGCGACGGTGAGGCCAGCCTGGTAGGCTGCTTCGCTCGTGGTATCGACGCTGCTGAGCCAGGAACAGTGCGGCTTGCAGGCATCCCAGTAGCGGCTGCTCCAGCCGGTCTTTCCATTGTTCAGGATGTCCTTGGTGTAGGCCTCGGGAGGCGGGCCGTAAGATTCGAGAGTCGGGAAGCCGTTCTCGTCGCGGGGAACGTCGCTGGAGCTGCTGACCGGGACAGTCTCGCTGGAGCCGGGAACGACGGCGCTGGAACCGGGGGCTACCGTGCTGGAGCCCGGAACGACGGTACTGGAGCCAGGGACGGTCTCGCTGGAGCCGGGAACGACTGCACTGGAACCAGGAACAACCGCGCTGGAGTTCGGGTCGATGCCGGTGCTGGAACCAGGAACTGTGCCGCTGGAAGTCGGATCGATTACAGCGCTAGAGGCACCGGGCTGCGGAGTATCCGGGGAAGAGGGATCGTCGCCGCAGGCGCACACGAGCGCCATCGCGCCCGCAGCAATCATAAACTTCGTAAAACGGTTTTTCATAAAACTCCTTATTTATACGACCTTAAAAATATATTCATGGTACGGCTTACGCACAGAAAAAAGTTATTTGGAACATTATAATGTTCCCAAACTGTGCCCGAACGTGTTAGAACTCACAGATTTACGCAAAATATTGCGCGAACGGTCAAAAAAAAGGCCGCACTCGCGTGCAAGCCTTTTTTTAAATGTGGAATGTGGAGTGTGAAATGACTAATGATCCACTTCACATCTCACATCACACATTTCACATTAATCTCTGAACTTCACCTGCTTGGTGCCGGCGACGACTTCGCCGATCTGCACCCACTTCTCGCCCTTGGCTTCGAGGTGTGCCGTAACTTCGGCCTTGTCTGCCGGGTCGATGAAGATGAGCATGCCCATGCCCATGTTGAAGGTGGAGTACATCTCGTCCTTCTCCACGGAGCCGGCCTGCTGGATGAGCTTGAAGATCATCGGCGGATCCCACGTGGTGCGGTCGATAATCACGTCGACGTTGTCCGGGAGGATACGCGGGATGTTGCCCTGGTAGCCCGAACCCGTAATGTGGGCGAGGCCCTGGATAATCTTCTTGTTGCAGAGGTCGATGAGACTCGGGTAGTAGCTGCGGTGCGGGGTCGCAAGCGCTTCGCCGATGGACTTGTCCATGCCGTCCACGACGGTGTCAACCTTGTAGCCAGCCACATCGAACAGCACCTTACGGGCGAGAGAGTAGCCGTTAGTGTGGAGTCCGGTGGAGGGCAGGCCGAGGATAATGGTACCCGGCTTGATCTTCTTGCCGTCAATGATGTTCTCGCGTTCCACGACGCCGACGATAGTGCCGGAAATGTCGTAGTCGCCCGGGCCGTAGAAGCCCGGCATTTCGGCAGTTTCACCGCCGATAAGCACGAGGTCGTTCTCGCGGCAGGCCTTGGCCATACCGGCAACGAGTTTGTCCATAACGCCCGGTTCCAGGCGGCCAGTAGCCACGTAGTCCAAGAAGAACAGCGGACGTGCACCCTGCACCAGGATGTCGTCGCAGCAGTGGTTCACGATGTCCTGGCCCGGCAGTTCGTGCGTGCCCATTTCGATATCGACCTTGAGCTTGGTGCCCACGCCGTCGACGGAACTCACGAGGACAGGGTCCTTCATGCCGAGGTGGTTGAGCGTGAAGAGGCCGCCGAAATTGCCGACGTCGCCCAGAACGCCCTGGTTGAATGTAGTACGTACGGATTTCTTGACACCGACCATCGCTTCGTCAGCTCGGGCCAGGGAAACTCCTGCGTCTGCGTAATTCATCTTTTTTCCTTTGCCCAAAAAAGGGCACTTTGTTTTGCCCTAACTACGGGCACCTTGTTTTTCGTCAATATTCCTGAGCGCATCCAAGATGAGGCTCGTGGTATCGGCCATCTGGTTGATGTTCACCGTACCCGGCATCAGGTGCGTGTCGAGCTTGTACATGGAGTCGTCGCCCCACGAGAGGATATCCTCGAGGGCATCCTGGCCGGCATGCTTGCCGCACTTGGCACAGCAGATGCGGCCATCCTGGAAGGCGACAAAGCCCGAACCCATCTGGGATTCGCAGATTACCGTACCGGTAATGCGGCTCTTTTCCATGGTCTGCGCAAAATCAATGAAGGGGAGCACCTTGCCCGAGGCAAGGAGCGAAAGGCGCTGGAACTCGTCGAACGCCTTGTTCTTGGCACGGAGGCTGTCACAAACGACCTTGTACAGGAACACCATGATGTTCGGGTTCTTGTCAAGGAACTTCACGAATTCGGCCTTCGGGATATGGAGCACCGTACAGCCGTCTTCGGCGGCGATAATCGTATTGCTCGTAGGCTCGTTACAAAGGATGGACATCTCGGCGAAGCATGCACCACTTTCGATGTAGGCAACCACAGTGTAATGCCCGTCCGGCAGAATCTGACCGCACACCTGTGCACGGCCGCTTTGCATCACGCAGAAGGACTGCCCTTCCACGCCGCCCTGAATGATGATTTCACCAGCGTCATACTCGCGAATCTGGGCATTGAGCAACAAAAAGTCGGCACATTCACGCGGAACCTGCTGCAAGAAGGGAACCGAAGCCTCGTAACTTGAGGCAATCCAGCCACCGATACCACTGGGAGTCTTAATCATAATGCAAAATTATAAATATTTCTATACCATTTGTAGGGGTGGCCCTCCGAGATGTTGCCGGAATCACCCTCTTTTATGCCAAAAATGCATTCATGCAGATTCTGGACCAGTTCCACCGGCCTCGAAACCGCGCTCTCGAAAAAGTCGTTGCCGCCACCCGCACTCTTGCGGGCATCGTTCTGGCATACGCGCTTCGTGCGGAACGGCTTCAGGCGTGCAAGCCTGGGTTCTGCCGCAAGGATGTCTTCGGGCGTGCCGTATATGCTAGGGTTCACCCACACGTCGGCGCTGTCGGCCACCGCGAAAATCTCCTCGAGCGAGAACTTAAGTTCGCGGGTGGTATCGCTGGCCCACAGGTAGCAGCCGCCCGCCTGCCTGATGAGGCTTGCAGTGTAGCTCCTTCCGCCGGGCGCATACCACACACCGCCGTAGGCCATGCCCGCGATTACGCGCGGGCCGTTTTCCCTGCAGGCTGCAAGCGGGTCCGATTCCTTCTTCGCCATCTCGGGGATTACCTGCGCATACGGTTTAACGACCTGCGCCGCCTGCGGCAGCGCGCCGAAGAGTTTTGCGAACAAACTAATCCACTCGAATTTCGCGAACGGGTTGTTCTCCTGCCATTCCGATGTAAGCATGAGCGGCACCCCGAGGGTGGCAAGCCTGTCGTAGTCATCGTACGCGCCGCCCGTAGCAAAAGTCATCACCAGGTCGGGCTTGAGCGAGACTACCTTCTCGAGCGATACCTGCGGCCCGTTGCCCACCTCGAGAATCTCGCCGGCAGTGACCCTTGCCGCCAGCGCGCTATCCACGATGTAGGCGCCGGCGCCAACACCCACTATGCGGTCTTCGACCCCAAGGCGCAGCATGAACCCGAGTTGCGCCGACGAGAGCACCACCGCCCGGCGTACCGGCACCCGGACGACGGTCGCGCCCTGCCATTCCCTGCCCGCGGTAAGCCGCCTGAGCCGAGCGGTATCGGCCATGAAGGCGGAATCTGCCAGCACAAAGCGCTTCACGAGGGTATCGCGCCCCACTTCGGAGCGAATTTCGACCAGGCTCTGGCCACAGGAACTGCCCCTGCGGAAAAGATTGCTGTAGAACTGGGGAGCAAACTGCACGGAATCCGAGCACATGGCCTCGCCATCTACCCTGCCCTCACGGGAATCGCCTCCGCCGCAGGCACAAATCGCAAGGCAGATTGCCGCCCAAAAGGCTCCCCCGGGCACAATTTGACTCAACCGCCCCCCCTGGAACGACCTCAAAAAAGCACGTAAATCGTTGATTTTTAACACCTTATGAAAATTTTCAATGCACATTCGCAAAACATAATGTATTTTATACATCGTTAATTCCTTATACGGAGTCTTGTATGAAGACAAAAATAGTTTACCTGGTCTCGCTCCTGTGCGCACTTACATTCGCTACCAGTGCCTTCGCGGATTCTGAATCCGGATTCTACGAGAAAGACCATATCCGCGGCTTCATCTCCATCGGCGCCGACTACCGCGGCATGTTCAGCAACTTCCACGAATACGTGAACACCGTCGGCCGCTACAACGGTGGCTTTGTCCTCGACAACGAGGAAACCGGCAAAGAAGAAACCTACAGTTCCTCCATCTCGTATGCGGAATTCAATGACTGGTATATCGGGCTCCACATGAACGTCGGTGCCCAGTACAAGCAGTTCCTCACCTGGTTCAACATCAACTTCATGCCGACCCAGATCTCTGAACGCCCGTCGCAGTACCTCACCGTTACCGGCGAAGAAACCGGCGACACGCAGAAGGTGCCCCTGTTCGACGTGAAATGGTTCACCTACGGCGTGGACTGGATGTTCGGCTGGAAGCTCTTCGGCGAGAACACCGTCATCAACCTGATTCCCTCCATCGGCTTCGGCTTCAACCTCATGAACATCCACCTCGCATCGCTGTATGCGTTCACCGACGACAGTGGCAACTACACCTACTCGCGCGACCGCTACTACAGCACCATGGACGCGACGTTCACCGCCGAACTCGAACTCCGCCTGGAATTCGACCCCATCGCCATCGGTATCTACGGCGGCTACCGCCATGTAGACTACAGCGACCTCGAAATCGAAGACCATATCCTCGTGCGCACCCCGTTCGATACGGATAACGACGGCGACACCTGGTACGTGGGTCTGCGCGTCACCTGGATTTTCATGAGTGACTGGCAGAGGAAACAAGCGGACAAACTGTAATAAGTCCACTCGCGACAAAATAATTCGCGCTTTAAACTGCCCCGGTTAAACCGGGGCTTTATTTTTTACGGAATACCGCTCGCAATATGCTTGCAAAAAGCCCGTTACGGGCTTTTTCCCAATAAACAGTTATTGCAATAATTTAACCACTTGAACCGCAAGATGAATTACATCATAATAAAAGGAGCGCAGGTACAAAAAAGCAAATATAATAAAGACTATTGGCATCCACTGACTTTTAGTATATATAATATTTCCCGTCTTATCCGTATAATTTCCTCTACTGATTTTATAAGTATCAATCAAATTACATATTATCTGAATAAACATCAGAGAATACGCAATAAAATAAAACCACACTGGGCCCGACTTATTCATCAACCCATTAAGACATGCAAAGGGCGTTCCACCCATAAGAAAATACACGCACGCCCTGCGATATCGACGGGCAATAACACAATGCAGGCCAAGCCATCCGCCAACTATCGATGCAAAGAAAATCACATACCCCGAAATCTTTATTTTTGGCACCTCTTCCATCTCATTTTTTTGATCCTTCATATTTTCACTATTCCAATTCGTTAAAAAAACATTTTTACAATATAACAAAGAAGATGTTTTACTTCGGTGTTTATTTCCGCAAATTCATGGGCAAAATTGTTTACACAAGCACCCTGCCTGATTACCTAAATAGAAATCATTCAGTGCAAAACAGCCCTCCGCTATCGTAGCAAATGCTGCGTTCGGCGACGCGGTCCATCGCCACGTAGCGCGTGGCGAGTTCCTGCAAGCCGGGGTCCGTGCGCCAGCGGACAAGGCGATTATCCTTCGTGTACGAAAACTGCCAGCCCAGCAAAAGCGTAGGCAGCCCCATCGAACGCAGCCTATCGGGCAATGGCGCATACTGTCCCTGCGTGCTGAGCAACACCACCGCATCCATCTTGTGGTAGCTCGCAAACGTCAGGGCATCTTCGAGCAGGCTCATGTTCGGCCTCACGCCCTCGGGCCCCACCTGGTCGCAGTAGTGTATCTGGAAACCCGCGAAACGCAGTTCCCGCTCAAAGCACGAAAGCCCCCATGAACCGCCGTACATGCGCGGGTCCTTGTACGGGTGGTAGTAATGGCAGTCCATCAGCGCATAGCTTGCTTCGGGCGCAAACGTCCGCAGCGCCTCCTGGCGGGCCCAGTTCTTGAGCGCGCGAAAATCAAGCCGGCAATGGAACGGGTGGTGGAACCTGTAGAACTCGTTCACCTTCTTTAGCGTATAGCCGTCGACAAAAAAGAAAAGCCGTAGCGGGTCTTTTTTCATGGGTTACTCCGTTTTAAAGTGTCTCTAACCTTAAAACGGGTTCACCCCCCAAAATCAGCCGTAAATTTTTTGTTTACGTGCAGTTTTTACAAAACCATGCAGGATTTCCCTGCGCGGCACCCGCTAGTCGAGAACGTCGCGACTTTCGAGGTCGTCCACCAGCGAGCCCGGCATCCAGTGCCTGAGTTTCTTGAATTCCTGATCCTCGAGCGCCTTCTGCCAGCGCGCAGATTTTTCCTTGTCGCCCATGTCGGCATAGATGCGCACGAGGTTCATTACCGCACACCAGTAACGGATAGACTTGCCAGTACGTACAAGGTAATCGGCAGCGCTCTTTTCGTAGATTGCCGCGGCCTCCTTATAACGCTTGAGCCTGTAGAGCATATCAGCCTTGACCTGCAAAAGCACCGGATGGTTCGGCACCTTGCCAAGGCCGCGCAACGAAAGCTTGAGGCCCGCATTGAAATCGCCCTTGTCGTAATGCATCCACACGAGCGAGGTAAGGAACAGCGGCCAGAAGCGCTTGGAATCCTTAGACGCGGAATCGAGCACCGCCAGATATTCGCTGCGCCTGTCCGACTTGAAGGGCACCCAGCTGAAACTCTTGTCTATGTAGTAGGCGTATATCGCATAGAAGGCGCGAGCCTCCTGCTCGGGCGATTCTTCGAACAACTTAGCAGCGGAGCGGGTAGTCATCGCGCCCTTCACGGAGTGGCCCGACTCGGTCTGCACGTAGCCGAGTTCGAACTTGCGGAGAGCTTCCCACAGGCCAGTAGAGGCGCACTTCTCCAGGTTCGTGCCCGCAGTGACAAGCGCCGCCGTATCGCCAAGGTCGTCGTAGCGGCTCACCCGCACGATGTTTTCGAGCACGCAGCCCACACCATCGTCAGATGCGCGTACTTTGTTCGCAAGTTCCATCGCGCCCGCATAGTCCAACGCCATCGAGCGTTCTGTCATTTGCACCGCCTGCGTCATGAGCGGTTCGGGGAGCGCAAGCGTGGGCTGAGCAGGCTTGGATGTTTGCGAAGGCTGCGCACCAAAGGCGAGCGCGGCGGCAGTCAGCGCAACAAGCAGAATGCGTCCAATACGGTTCAAGAAAAAGTTCGGCACGGGCATAAATCCACAATAATTCAACGCCCCAAATATACAAATAGAGCCACAGGCGAGTGTAATCGCGGCCCTTGCCGGCTCAAAATATTCATCCAAAGTGGAATAAGTTTTTTCTTGTTGTATATTACAAATAAAGTAATAAAAAGTGCGACACGTATCGCATTGATATTCAAAAAGTTAGGTGAAATTTCCAACCTGGCAAATCTCCTGGAACCCGCACAGTTGCTGGGTTTGCGCCGATTCTTACATATTCGCTATTTGACGCCCGTCACTTGCCTCCCGAGGGGCGTAAAATCTATAATAAGAACAAGTAATCAACAATCTTTTAACAGCTGCGCCACCAACAGCCACGGCAGAGCAAGACCGGCGCAGCAAACCTGTAGAACATTGCGATAACCATATGGGGAAAACATGAAACCGATCCATAAGACATCCGCGATATCCTTCTACCTGATCAACTCCGGGTTCCAGGTTTTCAAGAACCGCGTCTGCGAGGAACTCGGAGCCATCAGCAGCATCTCGCTCGAATCGCTTATCGACGACGCAAGCCTTCAGTCTTTCTACCGTGCAGGAGAATCAGCCGACTTCGTGGCCGCAAGCATCGCTGGCCCGAATATCGAGTTCGATGACGATTACGCCGACGCCGGCTAGAGACTTTTTAGCATCTAGCCTTTTCTCGCATTTCGCCCTCCTTTTTGGGCTTTTCGACAGACTAAATGGGCACCTCCCCCCATTTAGTCCGTAATTTTACATACAAATTAATCGAAACTGCCGGTTTTTTCCACGAAAGATGGCGTTAAACGGCGTATTTGACGCGAATTTTGCGTTAAACAGCGGGTAAATCGCCAAATTTCACTACAGACAAACTAAAATCTTACGGACTAAAACGCAGCCCCCTCGCATTTAGTCTGTCGTTTTAGCCATTTCGGGCATTTTGCGGGTTGCGCGGCGCCGCGCAACTATTGTCGCGCGGCCATTGTGCACTTGTGCGGATTACTTGCGTGGGCGCCTGGCGCTACTTCTTGGACGACTTCTTATCGTCCTTCTTCTCTTCCTTCTTCTTGTCGTCAGAAGGAAGCGCGTTGGCCGGAAGGTTGCAGCCTTCCATCACGTAGAACTTGCCCTTGCGTACGGTCACCACCTTGGTGTTCGTGTTAGCGCCGCGCGTAAACTTGATTTCGCCATAGACGCTTTCGAACACCGACGTGTTGTTGAGGTACTTGGTGAGGCTTTCGACCTTCTTCGTGATACCCGAGAACACGATCTTGGCGGCATCGTAACTGAGACCGCTTACTTTGTCTTCGGCCGGGGCCTCGCCCCACTTTTCCTTGAAGGCCTTCGCGAAGTTCTCGTACGTTTCCTTGTTACCCGAGAGGTCAAGGCCCGGCACGCTGAAGTACGTGCTGTCCACAAGCTGCTTGCCCTGGATAAGCAGTTCACGGCCGTACCAGCCCGAAGTACCGAGCATCGTACCCTTAATCTTGTTGTAGGCGACCTGCCCGACCATGAGGCCCGCGTCGCCCGGGTTGGTAGCCGGGATAAAGATGCCGGGGATGTTCATGGTGGAATCGGCCAGGTAGTCGCGGCGTTCGCGGGCGCCCACGGCATCGAGGTCCGACGCCCCGCGGGCAATGTTCCTGCGGCGGTTTTCCTGCTTAAAGCGCACGTCGCGCAAGATCTTGAATTCGGTCGCGTAGTCCGGGCGGCCTTCCACGTAGTTCCTGAAGGCGGCAATCTTGCCACCGCGACGCTCCACGGCACGCGTAAAGCTCTGCGACATGGCGGAACCGTAGTCACCGATGGGGCTCAGGATCGCGAACTCGCGGATATCGAGGCACTTGGTGGCGAAGTCTGCAATCTTGTGGGCTAGGTTGTCCATGGTGATGTTCACCTGGAAGATATTCGGGCCCATCTTCGCGATGCCGTCGTCGGTCGCGGTAGGCGTGAGCATCGGGATATTCTGGAAGTTGCTGCCGAGCCAGGCGGCGACGGTGGCTGCCGGGGCACTCATGATGGGGCCGATAACGGCCACGATGCTATCCTGGTTCACCGCCTGCTGGGTACGCATGAGCGCGATGGAGGCATCGGCGCGGGTATCGGCGGTGCGAATGCGAACCTTGCCAGCAAGGCCAGCCTGCTCGTGGGCGAGGTACACGCCCTGCACGGCGGCGGCACCAAATTCAGCAAAATCACCGGAAAGCGGGGCGAGCACGAGCACGGTCGGCATACCGGCGCCAAGACCGTCGAGAGATTCCAGCCCCTGCTGGGCCGTCGCGGAGAGGTTCTCGGCGACTCCGCCGTTCACGACCTTCTTGTACCAGTAGCGAGCGGCACGGTAGCGCTTCACGTTCTGGCATTCGCGGCCAATCTGCAGCTGGATCCAGCCCACCACATCCTTGTCCACCGGGTACTTCTCGAGGAGCGCCTGCAGCTGGTCCGCATTCATGAGGCTTGCGGCAATCGTCTGGATGGCGACTTCCTTGGTGTGGCTGCGGGCGGCGGGGTTCTTGGTGTAGGCCAGCACGCGGAGCATCGCCTCGACACCTTCGTACACGGAGCCCTTCTCCACCAGCGCAATCGCGCGGGCGAGTTCCATGCGTTCGCGGTATTCCGAGCTCACATGGTATTCCAGGAACTTGGAGGCAAGCTTCAGCACGTCGTCGCGCCTATGTTCACGCAGGTAGCATTCTGTGAGGAGCACCGCGGACTGGGCGCCTTCGCGCTTGCGGAAGTTCTTGGATTCCGCGAGTTTCTGGAGAGGTGCGATCGCTTCGGAGCAACGGCCATCACGAATCATCGCCATGGCCTTGGAAACCTCATCCTGGGCATAAAGCGTACCCGAAAGGGCGGACACTAGAAAGAGAGTTATAAGACGCTTCATAATAATCTATCGCGCTAGTCCTTGGGAGCTTCTAGGACAACTTCGTGTTCTTTCTTGAGTTTCTTCTGGATGGAATCCGGCAGCTTGCTCCAGTCCACGATATCGACGCGGAAAGGGAGCCCGCTATCGGCAAACGCCTTCTCCACCGCCGTCATCGCCTCGAAGGAGAGAGGCCTGTCGGCAATAACCGCGAGGTCAAGTTCCGTATCCGGGGTTAAATCCACACCCGTGAGCCGGGGTCCGTAGGCCCAGACATCCAGGCCCTCGAAATGGAGGGTGAGGATCCGCTGGACGGTTTCCAGCTGTTCAGTTTCTAAGCATAGTGCCATAGTGCCCCAAATATAGTTAAAGGAGCCTTACTTATCCTTGTCCTTGCTGGGGCACTGACCGCCCTCGCAGGGGCAATGGTAGCAATCGCCCGTTTCGGCATAGTCCTTACCGCTCCAGCAGTAGGTGCAGAGCTGTTCGGCAGGGAGGCCGATGGCATGGACCAGGTCGTCGATGCGCTGGAACGCGAGCGTCGTCAAGTTCAGGTTCTTGCGGATGTATTCGACCATGTCCTTGTAGGCTTCGCTATCCGGGTCGGTGTACTTCGCGATATCGGCATTTTCGCCTTCCTTTTCGCGGATGTAGCGACGCGTAATCAGGTCGTACTCGCTCTTGGAACGGGAGAAGTTGATGAACTTGCACGGATAAACTAACGGCGGGCAGGCAATACGCATGTGCGTTTCCTTGCACCCGAGGGAGTAAAGCTTGGCGGCCTGCTTGCCGAGCTGCGTACCGCGCACGATGGAGTCGTCGCAGAACACGAGACGGCGGTCGCGGATGAGTCCCGGGACCGGGATGAGCTTCATGGAGGCCACATGCTCGCGCTGGCGCTGGTCCTGCGGCATAAACGAGCGGGCCCACGTAGGCGTGTACTTCACGAACGGGCGGGCGAACTTCACGCCGGCCTCGTGCGCGTAGCCGAGGGCGTGGGACGTACCGGAATCCGGAATACCGCAGGCAGCATCGGCCTCGGTCGGGGTGCGCTTCGCGAGTGCGGAACCGCAGCGGTAGCGCGTCATTTCCACATTGCGGCCCTCGTAACTCGATGCCGGGTAGCCGTAGTAGACCCAGAGGAACGAGCAGATAGCCATCTTCTTGCGCGGTTCCACGAGGCAGGTATCCTTTTCGGGAGTGAGTTCCACGACTTCACCCGGGCCGAGGTCGCGTACGTACTCGTAACCGAGGTTGGGGAGCGCGCAGCTCTCTTGCACGGCGATCATGGAGCCTTCCTTGCGGCCGAGGATGATCGGCGTGCGGCCCCACTTGTCACGGCTCGCATAGAAGCGGCCCGTGCTATCCATGAGCAACACGGAGCAGCTGCCCTTTACCTTCTCGTGCACGTACTTGAGGCCATCGACGATGGATGCCTGCGTGGCGATGAGCGCGGAGACGACTTCCGTCGGCCCGACCATGCCGCTCGTGGTGGAGTACTGCAGCTGCATGCAGTTGTTGTGGAAGAGTTCTTCCTTGAGTTCCTCGATGTTTGCGATAAGGCCAACGGTCACGATAGCGAAGGTACCGAGCTTGGTGCTCATCACCAGCGGCTGCGGGTCGGTATCGGAAATCACGCCGATGCCGACGTTACCTGCGAATGTTGCCAAATCGTGTTCGAACTTGCTACGGAACGGCGTGTTCTGGATGTTGTGGATGGAACGATGGAATGTTCCGTCGGACTTGAGCACCGCCATACCGCCGCGATGCGTACCGAGGTGCGAGTGGTAGTCAGTCCCGAAGAAAAGATCGCATACGCAATCCGATTTGGAAGTAACTCCGCAAAAGCCGCCCATAAAAGCTCCTTGAAAGGGTATGATCTACGGGCAAAAAAAATAGAAATTTCCTTTTAAATTGAAAAGGGGCAGCGCACCAAGGCGCCGCCCGATTTTATAAGCTATGCACCGATTATAAATCAATAACGCGATCGTTTTGCAACAATTGTTCGAACGTCTGTCTTTCGCGGATGACCTTGAGTTCCCCGTTGGTATACATCGTCTCGGCGGCGTAGCGACGGCTGTTGTAGTTGCTGCTCATGGCGGCACCGTAGGCGCCGGCATCATGGAGGATCAGCAAGTCGCCGACCTTCGCCTTCGGGAGCTTGCGGGTCACCACGAAGCCACCTTCTTCCTGCGTGAACACGTCACCGGATTCACAGAGCGGGCCTGCCACGATGGCATCGACCGTCTCGTTCAATTCGCGACCATCGCGAGCGATGATGGAAATGCCGTGATAGCTGCCGTAGAAACTCGGGCGCACAAGATCGGTAAAGCCGGCGTCGAGCAGGTAGAACAAATTATCACCCTGCTTCTTGACGGCGCGGATTTCAGCCATCAGGTAACCACTCTCGGCCACCAGGTAGCGCCCCGGTTCGACTTCCAGGTGAACCTCGTGGCCGATGCTCTGCTGGATGTTCTTGCGGGCCTTGTCCCACAGGTCGTAGTAGGCCTGCATGTCGATGCGGTTGCCCTTTTCTTCCTCATGGTAAGGAATCGGGAGGCCGCCCCCTGCACTGATGGTGCGGAGGTGAGAGCCCAGGCGGCGGCTAGCGTCCACCATCGCGTCGCAAACCTGCGAGAGATGTTCGAAGTCGGAGCCGGAACCGATGTGCATGTGCAGCCCGGTAATCCACATCCCGTTTGCCTGCGCGAGCTTGACGCAGTCCTTAATCTGTTCGTGCCACACGCCGTGCTTGCTGAGCGGGCCACCGGTATTCACCTTGCTCGAATGCCCGTGACCAAAGCCCGGGTTCACGCGGAGCGTAAGTTCCGACTTCACGCCGAAATCGGCGAGCTGCTGGATCATGTCGGTCGAACCGACGTTCACCGCGATGTCGTACTTCTTCACGAGTTCAAGCGCGTCGCGGTCGAAGATATCTGCGGTGTAAACAATTTCGGGAGCCTTGCCCTTCTGCTGGCCGCCCTTGAAACCCGCTTTCAACGCGCGGACGATTTCGCCTGCAGAGACGGCATCCACCACGCCACCGAGCTTGCGTACGAGCGCTACGATGGAGAGGTTCGGGCATGCCTTCTGGGCAAAGCGCACGGTGTCGAAAACTTGGACTTCCTTGACGCGCTTCTCGATGGTGGCGCGGTCATAAATCCAGAGGGGGGTGCCGTACTGTTCGGCAGCCTTCACAAAAACTTCTTGAGGGATAGAATAATTTGTCATACGGGGCAAATTTAGAAAATGTGTAGTGTGTAATGTGGAATGTTAGTCGAGGGAATGATTGTCTAAAGCCGCAGCCCTCGGGCTGGCTCCGCTGCAAGCTTTACACAAAATGAAAAATGCCGGGCGATTGGCCCGGCGCATTTTCAATCGTTATAAACGAGATTAGACGTGCTTGATCTTGTTGTCGCCTGCATCCCAGTTCTTGCCGTCGCACACGAACTTGTATTCGTAGTCGCCAGCGGCGAGAGAGATCTTGGCGGTCCAGAGACCGGACTTCTTGTCCTTCTTGAGCATGTCCTTGTCGACAGCCCAGTTGTTGAACGTACCGGCGACAGAAACGGTCGTTGCGAGCGGGCAGTCAGCGACGAATTCCACTGCGACCTTCTTCGGGGCGGCAGCCTTCGGAGCGGCCTTCTTGGCCGGAGCCTTCTCGACAGCCTTCTTGGCTGCGGGCTTTGCACAAGCCTTGGCGCAAGCCTTCTTTGCAGCAGCCGGCTTTGCGGCGGGCTTCTTGGCGGGGGCCTTAGCGGCCTTGTTTGTTGCGGTCTTAGCCATTTTTTGCATCTCCTGCTAAATTGTTTGTCCAAAGTTAGTAAAAAATAAGTTTCGTGGCTAGATGTAAAATTATATCGTTAAGTATCATTTTTTCCGATGGCGGCGCACGCCCAAGCAGGCTTTTTTCTACCTTTTTAGGCATGTTGAAGCAAATTATCGCCCCCAGCGTACTGAACGCAAACTTCCTCGAACTCGGTAACGGCCTTAAGGCCATCGAAAACGGCGGTGCCGGCCTCGTGCACCTCGATATCATGGACGGGCACTTTGTACCAAATATCAGCTTTGGTCCGGGAATTTCGGCCTGCGTGGGCAAGGGCACCAGCCTCCCGCTCGATTGCCACCTGATGATCGAGAATCCCGAGAACTACGTAGGCGAATTCGCGAAGGCCGGCGCCAGCATCATCAGCGTGCACGCCGAAACCACGAACCACCTCGACCGCCTGCTGCACCAGATCAGGGAACTCGGCGTGAAGCCCGCAGTGGCCATCAATCCGGCGACCCCGCTCGCCCACATCAAGTACGTGCTCAACATCGTGGACATGGTGCTCATCATGTCGGTGAACCCTGGCTTTGGCGGCCAGAGCCTCATCCCGTACTGCCTCGACAAGATCCGCGAACTGCGCCAGCTTAAGCCGGAACTGGATATCCAGATTGACGGCGGCGTGAAGCTCGACAACATCCTCGCCTGCAAGGAAGCGGGCGCGAACGTGTTCGTGGTAGGTTCGGCCATCTTTGGCAAGAGCGACCCCGAGGCCGTGTGCCGCGAGTTCGTCAAGCTGGTGAACGGCTAGTCATTAACCATTAGCTATTAGTCAATACGGGTTGCGAGATGTTTTTCTCGCAACCTTATTTGTTTACCCGTACCCGCGAAAACTATATGACACACGTTTGTATCATATTCTTATTTTTGCGAATTAAATCCATAAAAAATGCGTTTTTCGGATTGATTTAAGCCATTTTGTATTATATTTTTTAACCTATGAAACCTATAATCGAGTACAACGACTACCGCAGCTACATGCGCGACTTCTACGAAGAGCGCAAGCGCGTATCGTACTTTACTTGGAGAGAATTCGCAAGTCTCGCCGGCTTTGTCTCGCCGACATACCTCAAGCTGGTATGTGACGGCAAGACGCGGCTGAGCAAGCCCGGAATAGGCAAGGTGGCACGAGCCATGGGGTTAGAGGGGTTCAACTTCACCTATTTCGGGCTGCTCGTTAAATTCGGGAACGCGAAAAATGCCGCCGAGAAGGAGGCGGCACTTCGCGAACTCGAACACGAGGCGAGCCTCATCAAGGTCCGCGTTATCGATGCCGACGCATTCCACTACTACGAGACTCCCATCTGCCCTATCGTGCGCGAACTGGCCCCGCTCATGCCGGAGGCAGACCCCTGCGAAATCGCAGCAACAATCAAGAGCCCGGCATCGGCACGCGATGTGCGCGACGCCCTGCAGTTCCTCACAAAAGCGGAACTCCTCACCAAGACGCACAACAGCACCTACCAGCAGACGGAAAAATCCGTGAAGGGCTCGAAAGAGGCACTGCCTCTCGCCATCCGCTCCATGAACAAGAAGATGGCCACACTCGCGACACAGTCCATTGATCGGGATAGTGTCGATGAACGCAATTTTTCGGGCGTCGTGATGGGCATCGACGAAGCCGCCTACGCACGCATCGTAGAAGTGATTGACGCTTGCCGCAAAAAAGTCATCGACATTGCGCGCGAATGCCAGAACATCAACCAGGTGTACCGCCTGAACCTGCAACTTTTTCCGCTTACAGACAAAATAAATAAGAAGTTTATAAAAAAGGAGAACAAGGATGAACAAGATTAAGTACATTCTTCTCGCATTTTCCCTTGCACTATTCGCCTGCTCCGAGCCCGACAAGACGACCGGCACATCGGAAGACGAGAATACGCTCGCAAAGAACGAAAGTTCTTCGAGCAGCGAAGACATCAAGCCGGAATCCAGTTCCTCGAGCAAGAACTCCATCGTCATGGATACCATCATATACTGGGGCCAGGGCGCCTGGGGTATCAGCTGTGGAGCCTGGGGCAGTAACGACGGTGGCAAGCCCGACACCATCATCGTCCAACGCGATACCAGCATGATTACCGTAGAAACCATCATCAAGGACCGCGTCGAGATGCTGGTCTCAGTCGGCATGCCCGAAAGCGAGGCCGACAGCACTGTCCGTTGGGAACTATACAAGTCCATCGGCATCGACACGCTGCTCACCGAAAATCCCAACATCGACCCGTCGCTCATCGACAACGCACTCGACTACGTCTTGCATTCATGGAGAACCCCCCAGAGAGACCCGGAAGACGAAGAATATATAAGAGAGTTCTTCAAAGAGTTTGTAGATGATTTCACAGCATCCGGCATTCTTGATGGAGATTTCTTCTGCCTTCTTGATACAAAGAAAATCAATGACGAATACCCTGACCCATCTTCCATCACAAGGACATTCATCACCTTCGGCAACGATTCCTGGCAGGATCAATGTAGCACGAAAAAAACGTACCGCCGAATCATTCCCGTCGATATCGTAAGCAATATTGGCCGCAAGTGTTTCGGGCTCCCCTACTGCAACAAAGCCATACGGGATACGATTATCAATGCAGCCTTTAACCTGCGAGAGGGCCTCAAGGCGAAGGACTATATATGCAGGGAAGCAGGCTGGGACATAGCGACAGTCCAGGAATCCGCGACATACGGCAGCGTATGCGACCAAGAAGGCAAATACGCAATCATCCATGATGCCTATAACATTTTAGATTCTTCATTTATATGCAGTCTAGATTCTGGATGGCACAAGGTCGAGACAATTGACGCAGAGACGTTCGGCGAACCTTGCGACAAGGGTGGCAAACTCTTTGAAAGTCCGAACAGGTCCGGAGTCACCTACGTGTGCCGCATGGAACCTTTCTGCAGGCATTACGACTACTACAGTTCCGACGCCCCCTGCATGGACAAAGGTTGGGATTACGCAAACGAGAACGACTTTGAAATGGCAACCGCCGACTGCGACAGCAACGGAAAGACACTCCAGAGCCCGCGCGACTCGAACCTGTACTACATTTGCCAAGACGGGAACTGGAGCGAATTCTACAACAGGCCCTGCGATACCGACAACCAGCGCATCAGAATCACCAACACTAAGGTATATACCAAGTACACTGAATACATCTGCTACAACAAGACATGGCGCCCCACGTATGAGTGGCATACCGACTACCCGGCGGAATACTACTTCAACCCTGAAATCGATTACGGGAGCTTTACGGACCCGCGCGACAACTACGTCTACCACACGGTGGAATTCGAGGGCCGCACGTGGATTACGGAGAACATGAAGTACGCCGGATTCACCGAAAGCGAACTCGCGGAAGAGACCCGGTGCCTCGACGACAGCTGCAAGAATATCGGGCGCTTCTACAGCATGAACGTTGCGGGCAAAGTTTGCCCCGAAGGCTGGAGCCTCCCCGATTATAGCGATATACTCACACTCGGGACAAGGCAACCAGAAACCGAGAAAAATATTTCGCAGCTCGGCGGCACAGGGGGGGGCTATTCGGCACCCGATACCTACGGCCTGAGTTTCATCCTTTCCGGCAGAATTACGGAGCCGGGGCTTTCCCCCTGGCAGGGATTTACAGCCCTACTCTGGATGAACGAGACGGACGAGGGAAAGGGACGACTGATTGCCGATATTTGCTTTTACGAAAATAGAATATTGGCTCTCGGCATTGATTCGCAGTCATTCCTAGATGCGTATTCCGTTCAAGAGTCATCGGAATATTTGAGCGAACAGACATTCCTACCAGTCCGCTGCGTGAAGAAATAAGTGTCTTAGCATTTAACGTCATGGCGGACCTGATATTCTAACGTCATGGCGGACTTGATCCGCCATCTCCTAGATTATAACATCCTTTTTTTGCAAAGCCCTCGAACATATCTTATATTTAAGACAAATGTTAGACGCTTTCAAAAAATACCCGAGCCAAATTTCGAGCGCATTCAGGCGATTCCCCGTCGCAACGGGGTTCGCCTTTTTCACATTCTTCGCGCTTGTCGCCGGCACCGAGATTACAACCCGGTTCGGAGAGGAATTCAAGGACCTGTTCTGGAAAATCCTATTGTGGCTCGGCGTCTTCCCTATCGCGGCGATGCTCATTTCCCTCACGACATCGCTCGTGCAGGAATCCCTGAAAAAGCATAGAAAAGATGCCCAACTTATCGCAGGCGCCATCTGGCTTATCATTTCGGATATACTCATCTTTAATCTCAGCGATGATAAATACGCTAGGATTTTCGGGACCGAGTTCACATTCTACTCTATCTTTTTCATATATGTAATCGTAACCCTCGGCCTGTTCATCGCGCCGTTCTGGAAACAGAAAGACGAGAATGCCTTCTGGATATTCACGTTCAAGAACATCAAGGCGCTGATTGTCGGCGCCGTGGTAGCAAGCATCCTGCTCGGTTCCGTAGAGGCGCTCGTCTTTGCCTTCGGGCAGCTTTTCGACCATGAGTTCAACGAAAAAGTATTCCTGTACATTTTCTATTTCTGCGCCGGTTTCGTATTCCCCGTCCTGTACTTTGCCGGCATCCCCTCCATCGAGGAATGCCATAGCGAAACGCCCGCGCTGAACAAGTTCGCCACAAGCACCATCAGGTTCCTCTTCTTCCCGGTGCTGTCGCTTGCCATACTGCTGTTCTACGCCTACATCGTCAAGTTTATCGTGCAGTGGGACATGCCAAAGGGATTGGTATCGTACTTTGTTACCGGGTTCATGATCTATATGCTCGCGCTGGTTACCATCATGTATCCGACGCGCCTGGGTACCGAGCACGCCTTCGAAAAGAAGCTCCTGAAAATTTTCCCGGCCGCATGCATCCCCCTTGTTATAATGATGTCCGTCGGGCTCATCCGCAGGATCAGCGAATACGGCATCTCCGAACTGCGCATCTATGCCGTAATCGTCAATATCTTCTTCTATGCCATCATCGCGATACTCCTCATCGACAAGATCAAGTGCAAGTCGCGCTACATCGCCGTCATTTTTTGCGCGCTGCTGTTCGTCTTCACGGTTACACCGCTGAGGGCATCGAACATTTCGCACTATGTATGGATAGAGAGCATCAAGAACACACTTGTCGAGAATGGCTACACCGAGTACCCGCTCAGCAAGGAAGATTCCAAGGCGTTTGTCAGGGAACTGCGGAAGAAGGGCGATGTCAGCACGTTGCTTGTCATCTCGCGGATGAAGGAAATCGCTTCCAGGCCCGACCAGGAATTCAGCGAATACCTTACCCTCGCAGCCCGCGATGACGCCTTCACCGACGACCTCATCAGTGCCATCTGTTGCGAAGACAGCACGGACGCAGAACCGTTCGACAGGTTCGAGACCAGCATAGAATACCCCAACAAGACGGTGCTCCAGGTGCCACCCGGCACAAAGGGCGCCGTCGCCATAGACCATGACTTCGACAATGACGAATTCGAATTCGCGGGCGACACGCTCACGTTCCGGATTTCGCTAAAGGAAGAAAGCGGCTGCAGTTGCAACAGCGACGAGAGTGACGCATGCGCCGACAGCACCGCAGGCCCGGCAGGCGAAAGCGCAACCAGGACCGTCTACAGCTTTACCGTCGACAGGCAGACGCTCAAGCAGGACTCCGTAAGGCAAATCAAGGCCGACGGGGCGACGTTCGCAATAAACTACCTGTACGCCGAAGAAGCGTCGAAGAAAGACAAGTCCCTACGCATTCGGGGAATCCTGTTTACGAAGTAATGGTTGCAAGATCCCCGCCTTCGCGGGGATGACATCCGGGTGTAGCAGGGTGGTTGGTGACGTCATGGCAAAACGTCATGGCGAACTTGATTATTTAACGTCATGGCGGACCTGATAGTTTAACGTCATGGCGGACTTGATCCGCCATCTCCCTTCAATGACAATACCCTAGTTGACGCGCAATATGCATAAAACTATATTTATGCATAAATAAAGGTGCGCGGTCATGGCCTAAAGTGGTCGCAAAACCCGTGCCAAAAAGGAACACTTATGGAATACAAAATCAAGGATATCAACCTCGCGATCGAAGGTCGCAAGGAACTCGACCTCGCCGAAACCGAAATGCCGGGCCTGATGGCGCTGCGCAAGGAATACGCCGGCAAGAAGCCGCTGGCAAGCGCCCGCATCATGGGTAGCCTCCACATGACCGTGCAGACCGCCATTTTGATTGAAACTCTCGTGGACCTCGGTGCCGACGTCCGCTGGGTCAGCTGCAACATCTTCAGCACGCAGGACAACGCTGCCGCCGCCGTCGTGGTCGGCAAGAAGGGCACTGTGGAAAATCCGCAGGGCGTGCCCGTGTTCGCCTGGAAGGGCGAAACCCTCGAAGAATACTGGGAAAATACCGCCCGCGCCCTCGTGTGGCCCGACGGCAAGACCGCAGACCTCATCGTGGATGACGGCGGCGACGCCACCATGCTCGTGACCTGCGGCGCCGAATTCGAAGATGCCGGCAAGGTGCCCGAATTCAACCCCGCTACCGACAGCGAAGAATGGGGCGTGTTCCTCGCCACCTGCCGTAAGATTTTCGAGAAGGACCCGAAGCAGTGGACCCGCGCCCGCGAAGCTCTCCGCGGCGTTTCCGAAGAAACCACCACCGGCGTGCATCGCCTGTACCAGATGGCCCAGGCCGGCCGCCTCAAGTTCCCGGCAATCAACGTGAACGATTCCGTGACCAAGTCCAAGTTCGACAACCTCTACGGCTGCCGCCACTCCCTCATCGATGGCATCAACCGCGCCACCGACGTGATGATGGCAGGCAAGATTGCAGTCGTGTGCGGCTACGGCGACGTGGGTAAGGGCTGCGCACAGTCCCTGCGCGGTCAGGGCGCCCGCGTGATCATCACCGAAATCGACCCGATTTGCGCACTCCAGGCCGCCATGGAAGGCTACGAAGTCAAGACCCTCGACGAAGTCGTGAGCATGGCCGACATCTTCGTGACCACCACCGGCAACACCGGCATCATCAGCGCCGCGCAGATGAGCAAGATGAAGCACCGCGCCATCGTCGGTAACATCGGCCACTTCGACAACGAAATCGACATGGCCGGCCTCAAGAAGGTTCCGGGCATCAAGCGTAACGAAATCAAGCCGCAGTACGACGAATGGATTTTCCCCGACGGCCACAGCATCCTCGTGCTCGCCGAAGGCCGCCTGCTGAACCTCGGCTGCGCTACCGGCCACCCGAGCTTCGTGATGAGCGCCTCCTTCACGAACCAGACCATCGCCCAGATCGACCTCTGGCTCAACGCCCAGGGCAAGCAGACTGTCGCCGGCATCAAGTACGAAAGCGGCGTCGTCTATACGCTCCCGAAGATTCTCGACGAAAAGGTCGCACGTCTCCACCTCGAAAAGCTCGGCGTTCACCTGACGACCCTCACCAAGGCCCAGGCCGACTACATCGGCGTGCCCGTGGAAGGCCCGTACAAGGCGGATCACTACAGATACTAATCGCGAGAGTCGCGCACCCGCGCCTAAAAAAATTCTCCCCGTGCAAACTAAAATGCGCGGGGATTTTTTTTATCAGCTTATCGGTTCCAGCCGGAGTGCCCTTCGCCGTAATAGAGGGCGGCGTCTTCGGGGCCAAAGTCGTCGGCCACAGAATCACGCGGAGAAAGCCAGCCGCGCATCTTCTTGATGCGGGCCTTGCGAGCCTCGGCAGCGGCTTTGTCTGCGGTTTTTGTTGCCACATCTGCAGATTTCTGCTCTTGCGAAACAGAATCCTGCTTTTTGTTTAGTAAATCGCTCATGACATAAAGATACATTTTTCTAGAAAATAATGTATTTTAAAATCAAGCGCAATAAAGGAGGCTGTATGAAATTCTTGAATATTCCCGCACTAGTTTGTGCTGCGGTATTCATGCCGACTGTATTGATGCAGGGAGCCTTCGCACAGGCAGCATCCGACACCGTCTCGTTCGTGAATTTCGAGAATCGCGAAGTCGGCGTGTACGGCAATGCCGAAGCCAAGGAAGACTTCAAGCGCAACGACTACGACAAAAGCTGGTGGTACGCCATGGACAAGAACAATGGCGAAAACTCCAAGGTCGTTTACGACGGCGAAGAACACGGCAACGTACTGCAGCTCAAATACCCCAAGGGCTGCGTAGGCCCGAACGACAACGACACGCCCGCCTGCGCCGCGCAAATCATCCAGCCGCTCGTGAAAACCGCCGACACCATGTGGAGCGCCTACGACATATTTTTTGAAGACGGGTTCGAGTTCCAGCTGGGCGGCAAACTCCCCGGCCTATGCGGCGGCAAGTGCTACACCGGCAACGCCATGCCCGAAACCGGCGACGGCTGGAGCGCACGCATCATGTGGCGCAAGGACGGCAACGCCGTGCAGCTCATCTACTTATGGGGCAAGAGTCCGTATACGGCGACGACTTCAAGTGGGATTTGAACGGCTCCATTCCGCAAAAAAAATTCACCACCGGTACCTGGCACCGTATTGTAAACAAGGTAAGTATGAACACCATCGCTTCTCCCGGCAACGGCGACAAGAACGGCCGCGTGCAGACCTGGCTTGACGGCGAACTCGTGCTGGACGTAGATACCCTCAGGCTCCGCGACTACGACACCGTGAAAGTCGACAAGTTCTACCTCTCCACATTCCACGGCGGAAGCAGCGCCGAATGGGCCCCCACCCACGATTGCTTTATCCGCTACGACAACTTCACCGTATCCACCGACTCTATCGCAGTAAAGGCGGGCGCACCGGACACCAGCGGCACCTGCGAAGGCGAAAGCTGCGGGCAGGGCCCCGAACGGATTATGCTGCGGACACAGAACCGCGCCACAGTCGCTCCTGTTGAAACCTACCGCATTGACGGCACCTTTATCGGCCGCAAGGAAACTCGCTCCGACGCCGCCACGCACCAGCTCAAGAACGGGAAAAGAGTTAAGGTGGTGAGGTAGGAATGATTCAAAAACTCTGGAACACCTGCAAAAAGTGCGGCTGCGAAAAGCCCGAAGACACCGAGAAACTTTGCGAGCAGTGCAAGGCAAATCGGCGTCAATTCTGGAACGACCTCACGAAAGTCGGCATGAGCAGTCTGTAATCAAGAATCATTTTGTTCGGCAAAGATTTCCTTCTGACGTTCGATTTCCATATTCAACTCCTCCAATGTCGGCATATAGGGCATATATTTCGCCTGGAAAAGCCGCTTATTGCCTTTTAGAACGGAATATCGAGCGATATCCTTACTTGTGTTAGATCCAAGAACAATACCTATAGTCGGATTGTCACCTTCATTTCTTTTTAATTCGTCATACATTCTGACATACATATCCATCTGGCCAACATCTTGATGACTAACAGTTCCTGTTTTCAAGTCAAATAGAACGAAACATTTCAGGATATAGTTGTAAAAAACGAGATCAATAAAATAATCTTCGGTATCAGTCCGGATATGTTGTTGTCTAGCAACAAACGCAAACCCCTTTCCCAATTCTAGAACAAACCTTTGCAAATGATTGATTATCGCCGTTTCTAGCTTTGATTCAGAAAAATCAGTATTGGGCGACATATTCAAAAATTCAGCAACAACAGGATTTTTGATGAACTCTAATTTATCTTGTTGAAAAGCCTTCGTCTTGTTTCGCATCTCCCTTTTGACGGGGCCCTTGTTTTGCGATGCTAAAAGTCGATGATAATACTGCGTTGAAATATTTCTATCTAGGGTTCGAGCGCTCCATGTTTCATTTATAGCCTCCTGCATATACCATTCACGAGCATCGGCGTCAAAAACTCGCAAAAGGCTCCTATAGTGACTCCATGTAAGCAGCGGTTGTGTAGATTTTCCACACGGTGTGTGGAAAATTTCAGGGAATGTCTTGTAAAATTGCAAAAAACTGTACAAATTGGTTTTTGTATAACCCTTTCCATAAATATCTGTCAACCGTCTCGACAGTTCCGCAATGATTTTAACGCCATATTCAGCACGAGATTTTCCCTTGATTTCTTCTTCCGCAATCCGCTTGCCCAATTGCCAGTTGCGTTCCAACATCGCCACATTTACAGCCGCATAAGCGCGAGTTCTCGATGTTTCAATGATGCGTTGAACGTCAGCAATGAAATTTGCCGAAATGATAACAGAAGACCTTGTGCAAACAGGTTCCTTATTTTTAGACATAGTGGCTCCTTTGAAAAAAGAAAAACATTTGATAATCATCAAATGCCTTTCGGAGCCTACACTATTAGGAACCGCAGCTGAAATGTAGATAATATTAGGATGCTGGCAAGGGGCCTAATGAAATTTTACAAACCCGCTTCAACTACTTCGCGTAGCCGACGGGGTTGTTCAGCAAGGGCACCTGCGAGTCCGAAAGCTTGAGAAGCTTCTTGATGGCGGGAACATCCATCGTCATGCGCGGGCGGGTCACCAGGCCTATGCCGGCACAGAACAAATTAATATTCTCGCTCACGATTCCCGCGTCGGTTCCCATCGTCACCTTCGCGCGGGCGTCGCTGCTGCCGAACTTGGTCTCGTCTGCAACGATGAGGATGCTGACAGGGGCCGCCTTCGCCCAATCCTGACGGTCGGCAACGAGCGCCCTGTGGTCACCCTTCGCCACCTGCTTCAGCGCGTTTTCCTTGTTCAGGTATTCCGAGACGCCCTTGCTCGTGAACACGAACACGCGGATTTCCTGGAAGTTGCGGGCAGTCGGCGATGTGAGCTTGCCATCGGCAGGGCGGTTCACGCCGATAGCCGCAAAAAGCAAATTCGAAAGATCCTGGTCAGAGAGCATCTTGTCGCTGAACTCCGTGCCGGAAGCCCTGTCCCAAAGCGCCTCCATGACAGGCTTGCCGCCAGTCTTTGCCGGAGCGGGGAGTTTTTGGAGCTGCGCCATGGCAAGCGTACTGCAGATGAGTGTTGCCATAAGCGTGAGTACGAAACGATTTTTCATGGGGTACTCCTTGTGGAACAGTCGGGTATTAATGTACTTAATATTGGAAAAAATAGCAAAAAAACAAGGCAAAACAGTGGCAAATTCATTTAGTTTACAAATTCTATAAAATAATATATATTTGTAAACAACGGAGGCGCTATGGCAGAACTTTCCATTTTCTCAGCTAGGCTTAAAAATGCCCGAGTCATGAAAGGGCTCTCAATGGACGAACTTTGTACGGCCATGGGGAATGTCGTCTCAAAGATGGCGATTTCAAAGTACGAGAACGGCCAGCTGGCACCGAACAGCAGAGTCATCATCGCACTATCCAAGGCGCTGGGCCTGCCCATTGACTACTTTTTCAGGCCCTTTACGGTGCAGGTAGATTCCGTGAGGTTCCGCAAGAAAAGCACGCTCCCGCAGAAAAAGGAGATCAGCCTCCGCGAAACCATCGCCGACCTGATGGAACGCTACATCAACATCGAGGAAATCTGCAGCAGCTCTGCCGCGAAACACCTTATCCCCCAAATCAGAGCCAACTCCGCCGAAGAAGTTAAAATGGCCGCCGCTATTGTCCGCAAGGAATGGCGGCTCGGCCTAGCGGGCATCGTGAACGTAATCGACCTGCTCGAAAACCACGGCGTAAAAGTCATCGAGATTGACGCCCCGGAATCCTTTGACGGTATGAGCAGCCTAGTCAACGAAAAATTCCACGTTGTCATTCTTAACAAGGCATTCTCTGTTGAGCGCAAACGCTTTACAGCGCTTCACGAACTCGGGCACCTCGTACTTCGCTTCCCTAAGTCTATCGAGAAAAAGAAAGAAGAATCACTCTGCCACCTGTTCGCAAGCGAAATGCTAGTCCCAGAACCCGAACTCAAGCGAATTCTCGGCAAGGCCCGCAAGGACATATCGTACCAAGAACTGAGAGCCATCCAGCTCGGCTACGGAATCTCTTGCGATGCAATCATGTACAAGGCGAAGGAGTGCGGCATCATCTCGGAACAACGCTACCGAACCTTCTGCATCCAGAAAAACAAGGCGACGAAATTTAAGGCGCTTATCGAAAAGTCGCTATACCACTACGAAGAATCCACCCGGTTCGTAAGCCTGGTCTATAAGGCGCTGAGTAAGGAACTCATTACCATATCCAAGGCGGCAAGCCTGCTGCATCAGGACATTGAACAAGTCCGTAGGGATTTAGCGTTGGTATGATTGAAGAACGGATTGTCATCAGTGACGCGAACGTCATATTTGACTTACTTTCAGTCCAATTGCTGGAAGTGTTCTTTGCCCTACCCTGTGAAATTTGCACGACTGATTTGGTAATTAGCGAAATTGAGAGACCGGAACAACAACAGATCATTCAGAAGTTTATCAAGTCGAAAAGATTGGGTGTCGCGACATTTGATTTTGACGAATTTAGCGAAATTTTGCTTCTGCAATCTAACAGCAAAAACAACACATCTATTGCGGATTGCTCCGTTTGGTATTATGCCAAAAAGGTTGATGGACGGCTTTTGACGGGTGATGGCAAACTTCGCGCTGCTGCAGAAAAAGACGCTGTGAAAGTCTCTGGAGTTCTTTACCTATTTGATAACTTCGTTGAATATGGATTATTGTCAACTTCAGAAGCAGCAGATAATCTTGAAGCATTGATGACATTGAACATGCGATTGCCTAAAGCTGAATGCGAAATGCGAATTGCAAAATGGAGAAAGAAATAAAAGACCATTTTGCTGACATCAACAAAATGGTCCTTATGTAGGTAACGTCTGCAGTGTATCCGTAGGTTTTATCCTATCACTTATCCTATCATTTATTCTATCGTTTATCCTATAACCCAACCATTCACCCAACTTATTCCCAACGCATCACCCAACCGCTGTCACGATTCATTTGCGGACGAAAATTTCGACCGCAAAATCGAGTCTTTTATTGTGTTATTTATTTTGTCATGCGCAGGGATTTTTTGAGCCATTTTTTGCAACTGCCGAGATTTCCTCGGTAGTTGAACTGTTTCCAAAATGGAAATAGCAGAAAATTCGTCGGAGGAAAGATAAAGAAGAAAAAACAGCCCCCTTTAACAAAAAAAATATATGTTTATTGTAGAATCTTAAAGAAGGCGGATATATGGCAGATTTTAGCAAAGTCATGATTGCAAAAATTGCATGGTCAGAAGAATATTCTGGCGGAATGGTTCGGGGTGGGCATAAATATTTAAAACAAAAATCAAATGGGCACACCCATACAAAAAATGGAAAACAATATTCTGAAGCTGCAGGTCATGAGGCTTATAACTTCTTACCCTACGAAAATAGGTGTTATGGATATATTCCTCCAACAGGTGATGCTCCTCCTAACCCAGGTGATAACAATAAAAAAGGATGGTTAATCATATTTGTTGCTCCTTATATGGGGTACGGCGATAGCGTTGCTGTAGGATGGTACGAGAACGCAACGTTTGAATGGAAGACAAATAAAGAAGGTGAGCGCCATTACATACCAAGACCTCATAAAAATGGTTTTCCTAAAGATTCCGAAGGGAATCCTTATACCTACTGCGTGTGGGCAAACAAAAAGGATGCTCACTTCATCAGTCCTAATTTACGTCTCCTCTATACGATAAATGATAACGAAGCAAAAAGACATCTTGGACATACATGCGCTTATCTAAGCGGACATGATAGTACTATTGATAAAAACATTCAAAAAAAACTAATGTCTTTTGTAAAGGATGTTGTAAAACATAACGAATCAAAGGCCATCGAAAAAATTCAGATCTCAAAGAAATCCATTAACAAGTTCTGTCCGCCTCCAACAGAAGTAAAAAAAGAAATAGAAGACAAAGCTATTCAACGCGCCAGAGCGTACTATGAGGAAAGAGGATATACTGTTGATTCTGTTGAACACGATAATTGTGGCTGGGATTTAACAGCAACAAAAAATAAAGAGGAATTATACGTTGAAGTGAAAGGGACAAGCCGACCTTACTATCATTTCTTTTTGTCTCGCAATGAGTACAACGCAATGATAGATTACCCCAAAAAATGGATTCTGTTCTTAGTGAAAGATATCGGTCAAAAGAATCTCCCTCCTCGTAAAATTTTAAAAGCAAAGGAAGCTAAAGATATTCTGGATCCATTTGCTTATGAGGGTGAGTATCCCTCTAAAAAACGAAAATAATAAATCCTGTAAAAAGCTAGAACATCCTTAAAAAACATCGGAGTAAGCTTCCCAGCGGTGGACGGCCGAGGTCCAGCCGGACTCCAAACTTGTCAATTTTTAATAGTTTTCCCACCCTACACCCTTTCTTTATTTCTCATTTTTTCTAAATTGGATTTTAGGGTTAGAAAAACTCTGACCTGTAACTTAAGCCTTTTTGTTGTTTTGTTTTTCTTACAAAAGCTTGTACACTTAAGGCAATTTTTGAGGTAAAATTATGATAAATTCATATTTCATATACAACACCAATGGTGTAAACTCCGGCAAAGAACTTGGCAACGCCATTAGGAAAATTATTTCCATCACATCCAATCTGCAGCCCAATATAATCAACGGAATAAGTTCAACCGGTGATTACGGTGTGACCAAAGAAACTGCAGAAGCAATAATTAAAACTAGACCAAGTACCCTGCGTACCTCGGCCTTTAATAGCTGCTATCTACAGCACGCCTGGACGACTGACTACAACGGTTCTCGATATGCGGTTATGGAATTCATTGACCCAGCCGGTAAGGAGCCGACAAGCTATATCACTTTTGAAATAGACTCATTGAATACGACCAACATCAATACATATTATAATTATCGACGCCCAACGACTAGCCCTGCACGCGACATGACTGCTGAAGCAGCCGTCATAATCAGAACGCTGATAGAAAATATCAAGGGCACCCCCGACTCCTTTAATGACGTGCCTTCAAAAAAATCCGAACAAACTCCAACACTCATGAATGTTCAGATTAAAACAACTCCAAGTTCAAGCATCGGAATACTGGCAAAATTGTTGTTAGGCCATGATTTTAAGAACGGCATAACCATCACTCTAAAAATTCCTCGATCGCTATGGGAATCAAAGGCTCGATGGCAGGACATCGATATTAGCCACTGGTTTACAGACATACTCTACGACATTGACCTAACGTAAATTGCACTATAAAACGAACTCCTTGTCATACTCAGCGACAAGGAGTTTATTTTTTCCACTCTAGCTAAAGCAAATATATTTAGCCCTCAATATCGATAAAAAGAAAACTACCGCAATTAAGCATTATTTTATTATACATAGCCATCATCTACACCTTTGGCATTGCTTGGTAAATTTTCCCATTTAAAAGTTTTCCATTTTCCTTCTTGGAACGGCGAACACCATCAACGCCCCATGCACCCCACTGTTTAAAGAAGAACGCAACATTCTGTTCCGAAGCTTGTTTCTGGATATTTTCAACCCATGCTTTTTGCATCAGCCTTGCCTTAGGGCCGCTTTCGCCACCGACAATGACCCAGTGGATTCCGTCAAGATTTATCTTACCAAGGTCACTTAGCAAAGGTTCACAAGAAAGAAAGCGAACTTTAGCCTTTATTTTTCGTAATACAGAAATACGGTTTTTACGAACTGAACTCTCAACGGTCACTCCTATCCAAGCATTGTCCGGTACGCTTCGAGTTCTAAAATACTCCTCCATTCGTTCCGCTCTTTTTGTAAGAATTTGGAAGCGGTGGTTTGTTGCCTTTTTGATTGTTTTGAAAACTTTGTCAATAAAAGTAAAAGGAACATTTTCATTGAATAGGTCGCTCATAGAACATACAAAGATGTTGCTGGGAGAACGCCAATGAAGAGGCTCATCTAACGATTCATTGTGCACTGTAACATCAAAGCCGTTTTTATATTTCTCTAACCCCATTTTTTGCAAACGCAAAGACATTGTTGCCGCATAACAATTTGCGCAGCCTTCGGATAAACGGTCACATCCTGTAACCGGATTCCAAGTCTGATCAGTCCATTCAATCTTTGTAGTCTTCATTTAATTACCCGATATTCAACAAGTTCAACGGAATTTCTCTTATGGCAATACTCATATGATATCTTTGGTGAATTACCAAGAAATGATACGCGATTTTCATTTTTCAAACGCTTCATCACATCCATCGCGTGCGGAGGAATATGTCCTTTATCCAAAGTAAAATCATAAGCATTTCGATTGTTCTTTATGTGACCATTAAGAACCTCTTTTTTGAATTCTGACTGGAATAGCTTTATCTTTGTAAGTTTTACACCATTAAACAAGTCAATAGTTCCCAACTCATCATTGTGAATGTCGAAATTAGCTTCCCCATTTTCGGGATTTTCTTTCCATGCGGTTCGTAAAAATTTATCAACTCCACGAATATGAGAACTTCCAAAAACAATTCCGTAAATATTGCGTCCCTTTTTTATAGAAAAGGGATAAAGCTTTACCCCCGACAAAGGCGGTATTCGTTGTCTAAGGTATTCAACCAATTCATTGTGAATGTTGTTGTACGATCCGTTTTCGTCTGGAGTTGGCTTGAAATCAATATATTTCTTAAACTCTCCAGTATCCTTAAATCTGTTCGCATAGGATGATGCGATAAAATAAAGGAAATCTGTTTTTTGTGTATATGTTAATGGAATGAAATATTCATCACCAATAAATTTAATGCCATTTTGGTCTAAGAAAACAAGTGAAGCTTCCGCTTTTATAGTTGGTAGCAGTTCTTGGAACAGATCTGCAAAGTCACGATTGTAATATACGACATTGAGTTTTCCCGTTTTATCCAATGTTGACAATGCGGGCGAGTTATCAATGTAAGACTTACAGGCCAATACTAAACTTTCGTACTTATCTGCAATAAATTCGTTGAAATAGAGATTGACCCTTGTATTCTTCTCAAATAGGATAGTGCTATTTTTAGCAACCTGTTCAAGTATACGGATTGGCGACCCAGGAATTCCAGTTTTGTCATAACCGGTTCCCGCAAAAAAATCAAAAATGCATATTTCAGCATATCCAGACATCACAAATGTCGGAATCCACTCTTGAGTGTAGTTCTCGAATATCCTTAATTTAGCAAGCGTTTCTTCTGTAAACGGTTGCGCATGCAAATCTCTTCCTGGCATACTCTACCCCTTCCATACGTGTTTGCGGTGGTATTGCAGATACGGCAAGTGATGGGCGTCAACCCAGCGGAGGTGCATATCGGGATAGATGCCTACCCTTTTCAAGTTCGTTTCATTCAGCTGAGAAGATAGCATTATATTGCCGTCATCGTCGAAGGTGATTAGTCCCTTATCGAAGAGTGCGTCCAAGTTGGTGCTTAAAAGGAATCCGTTGTACACGTCGAGGCGTTCTTCGGCGGAGCTACAATCCTTCCACGGCTTCGCGTGACTGGCACGAAGAATCTCTGGGATGGTGCTGTTAGTGACGGCACAGGCTCCTTTCCAGTAGTTCATCAGTGCTTCGCGATAAACGTCTTGACCGACACGTTGCTTAACTGTTTCTTCGGTTTCGGTGGCGGCTAGTCCAGCGGCGACGATTTGTTGCCAGCGGGTATTGTAGATTTCCAGCGGTGTCGGTGGCAAGGCTATGATCAGCTCTTGCATACGGCGCAGTACACGGCGAAGCGACTCATATTCACGTTCACGAACAACAATTTCTTGTCCGACGATATCGAAAGCTCCGGTAATACGGAGTTCGGCTTCATTGAATGAGGCAGTAAAGGTTACGTCCATTTCGTGGGCACAACACTTGACTGAAGCACGTTCGTTATGCGAGGCGCTACCAAGAGTGACGGTATCTGGGCCATCGGATTCCACGATGCTCCAGCCGCTATCGGCTCCGGCCTTTTTTATCAGTTCTCGTTCTGTGAAATTCATAGTTTTTATATAGCTATATTAGAAAAAAATTACTATATTTGGAATAGAGTTTGTTAAAAGTCTGAATCTTCCTGGAGACGTAACATCAATATTAATCCTGACCGTTGAACTTCTGTGGAACCTAATAGCATCCCTTTCCAAAAAAATAGAAACAAGAATATCTATCAAAAAGGAGGCAATTATGGCAATACTAAACTTCAGCATTAAGGCGTCAATATGTGTAGCGGGCTACGTGGCGTAAATGCGGGGCTACACTTAAAACAGGAAGAGTACTTCCCCCAAAGGAAGCAGGAACACGCCCGTGGAGCAATCCATTCCCAAATATACGCCGCCAAGTTTACGAGATCGGTGTTGGTTCACCGGTCTCTTTTTCTTTGGTAATAACCTCATTTATCATAGCAATCGTATTCACAAATTGGATCAGCATCGCGGTTCCACGGAACAGCGGAATAAAGTCCTTGTTAATACCTATCACTTGCATAGCCTTATCGGCATCAGGCCCCTTGATATGGGCATCCGTCTGACGTAAGTCATCTATTCCATAGAACGGCGCCATTAAAGATTTTACTTGATCCTCGGTCATATTCTCTTTCTGAATCAGAAATTCCTGTAGCGTCTTCATCGATCGCCATTTTGGATTAATATTTTCAAGTTGTTCTTGCAACGGCTTCCAATTTATGGAATCACAGACCAGCTTTGCCAAATCCTTCGCCAATTTGAAGAAACCTTCTTCTGAAACACTTTCAAAGCGATTCACATTCACCAGAAGGTCCTCAACTTCCGTCGTTATATTAAACAACGGTATGCCGTACTTGTTCTGGAATGAGGCATTTAGTCGCTTATATTCAATAGGCAGAAAATGCTCTGGAGCTTGGGTTGAAGCCGGTTTTGCCTCAACCTGAGACATCATCAGTTCCCTTGCAACACCACCACCATCTGGGGATATATTGTAACCGGCCCAAATCTGTTGAATCCAAATAGGCAAATAGGATATGTCTTTGGCATAAACAGTAATATGGCCTGAATCATTTATACCGAAATGAACGGAATTTTCCTGTCCACATCCAATCGCTCCTGTTTCAAGGGTGTACCATACAAGGAAACCTCTATTCTTCGCCAATAAAGCGTTAGCGACCTCAGCATCAAACCAAAGCCACCGCCCCCCTTCCTTCAATTCACTAGATGGGACGCTTTTTCCAGATGCTTCAATTATGAATGAAGGTACTTTCGTCGGTTCATCTCCCCGAACACGCACACTTTCAGAACCAGGATGAATCAGTTCATTCTTCCATAGTTCACCCCACAGCATATGCACAACATTCTTTCCGCTAACATTCACCTCTTTGGTTGAAGTCTGAATGCAATCATCCTTCGGAAAATCCATAACAGGGACATCGTCTTCGGGGTCGATATCGGTTCTGCACGCCTCTATAACAGTTGCTTTTTCCCCTAGCGGAAATCCGTTTTCGGTTGTCTCATTATATGTGCCCCACCACTTGCCGTTATCAAGTTTTACCTCGGTACAGCCCTTATTCCATCCAATATTGGGTTTGTCTTGAAAGAACATCTTTCGAGCACGATAGGTCAACACATACAACCCCATCTGTCGAGCACACAGATAGTCTTTCAGAAACTCGTTCTTGATTTCAATTTTTTGAGGTTTACCTTCGGCATTTCGTGCTAAGCGAACAACCTCTACATCATCTTCATCTGGACGAATCCAGACATCACCTTTACGGAGTAACTTTAAGGCAACGGAAATGTCTTGATGAAGATTCCAAACGGATTTCTCGCCACATTCGAAAGTCTGTATTAGAACCGGATAGATTCCTTTAATCGGGATCCACCAATCTTCGCCTTCTTTTCTATCACATTCATCCTTGCGAGCAGATTCCCTAGCCTCATCACAAGAAACATAAACGCCCTCGTCATCCACCCAGGAACATGCTTCATAATGCATGCAAACATCATTCCATTTCAGCTTACAGACATGACCGAAATCTTGGTTAGATACAAGGATGCTACGAACACAGAAATCATTATGTTCACCTCCCGGTTCATAGAGATTACCCTTTTGTTCTTCTTCCACCGAAAACAATGGAATCCAAACATCAGAAACAAGGCTCTTGGTCCTGAGCCTTTTCATTTCAAACCAATCGGTAAGGCTTGTATTAGAATTATAGAATGACATTTGGTTCCTTTTACAGTTTGAAGTACCCCTCTAAGCAGGTCAGGCAGTAACCATCATAACAAACACTACCCTTACATTCTCTATCACTACAAGACATTCTAAAGACCTCAACTGTATTTCCACATAAGGGGCAAGTAAGTTTCGTTTCGCCAGGTTCTTTCGATGTTAAATATGCAAACTTCAAATCAACGAAATCGCACGCCCCCGCGTCACTCTTTACTAAGCATTTTGGACAACAATATAGTCTATTTTTTTTATTAAATCCAAAAAATTCCTTTACCAATTTTGGAGGCAATGTATCTATAAGAATCTTAAATTCTTCACAGAGGTCAAAATGAGGGGATACATTTGAATCAAGCATATACAACATTTCAGATGGGGAACCAGAAATAGATGTCGCTCGACAATCCATCCACTTTTTATTCGGCATAAGTGTGTTGAACATACAAAGTATATTTTCAATTATTTCATTAGCAAGTTCCTTCAACTTGTCTGGAGTTTCGAACCCTTGTATTTCAAGATGCATTATTTTATTACGCATCTTACGCATTTTTTCATAGCGTTCTATAAAAGACTGTTCCAAAACACAATCCGACACACCCATATAAACATTCAGCAATTCCGATTCCTGAATAGTTTTAAATTCACTGAAATCAATACTTACCTTTTTGCCTTTAGGATTTTTTTCTGGGTTTGCACACCCTTTTGTTTTTTCAACTAGATTGTCAATCAATATATATGGGGAAACCTCTGCAATTTTCCCTTTTATTATTAGTTCAACGCCCTGAAAGACTTGGGCATAAGCCGACAACAAATTTCTCCTTGAACTCCGCCAAAACTCATCAATTTGCCAATCATAAAGTTCTCCTTGATCTTGAGCACTCTTTAATAATTTTAAAGTATCTATTACGATTTGCCATGAAAAATTTAATTGTTCAATTCCTGAATTACAAAGTAACCCTGGATTAGGTATGTTTTCAATCATTTTCTACCTCTTCCTAACTAGTTCATCCTATCCCAGGCTTCGAGGGTGAGGCGCTGGGTGCGGTATTCGCCGTAGGTGGAGAGTTCGGCGTCGCGGAGGACGCGGAAGGTTTCGCTGGGGTAATCGTCGCCCATGACGGCTTTGGGGTCGAGGATGTATTCGAGGTCGCGACGGCTTAAGCCGTAGAGTTTTGCGAAGTAGGCGTCAAGTTCGGCGCGGAGCTTGGCACGGTGCGTGTCTTCGAAGACGATGGGCGGAATGGCGGCCGGGTCGAAGTCGGAGGCGGCGAGGGTTTCGATGTCGGAGCCGGTGGGCAGATCCTTATGCTGGGCAAGGATGAGCTTGCGGAGGTCCACGCTAGCGTCGTTCCAGAGAGCACGAGCCCATTCGACGATATCGGTAGCGGTATAGGTCAGGGCGAATACACGCGGTACGATATAGTTAATAGCCGTTTCAGTGTAAGAGGATGGAGAAAGAACAGGAAGTTGCTTCAAATACCCATAAGTCAAATGAGTTCCACCAATTTTAGTTTTCGTTACATAATCACATACAAGGGAATTAACATTTGATATAAAGCAAGCGTTAAACAAAGAACTATTTGGCGAATAACAAACAGGCATCGTATTTGATGTTCCGGCAAATGGCAAAACAGTAAAGATACCGGTTCGACTATCAACAGATCGACATATATCTCTAAATCCCATCAAATACTTAGGACTGTATTCTCCGGCGACATGCAATAGATTCTGTACAATATCGCAACTCTTGGCTGCATCGAGATACGACTTCTGCAAATTACCATCTTTTTCCGTCATGGAAAGATGCTGGCAGAGTTCTCGCAATCTCAGAGCATCTTCTTTACGCAATGCACCAACCACAGATGAATCTATACTGGTGGTTCGCAATACTGTTTCAGTATACGGCACCCAGTATTCGGGCTGGACAGCGAAATTCACATCAGCTTTCTGCTCAGCAGAGACGTCTTCGGGTTCCTTTTCGGCAAGAAACGTCGCCCAACGATGATCCATCTGGTGCATCATCTTGGCTTCGTACAGCGGAAGCATCGGCTTGCCATCGGGGCCTTCGCCGGGAGCCTTCGCAAAGAAGTTACTTGCAGATGTCATGTTATACATCTGTTGGAAGGCGACATTCCACGGATTACCGTTCTTTTTATCAGCTTCGCGAACAAATACTCCTGCCTTACGGTATATCTTCTTCGCCAATTCAGCATCTTCCTGGCTTCGGAACACGGGGCACGTATGCGTATTCGGGTTAATCAAGTCAAAATCATCCGCCGTCATCGAGAAATGGCGTCGTTTGTCTTCGAGTTCGGGCACGTTCTTGAGGAAGAAAGCAAAGTCGCCCGGCGTATTCCCGGCAGCAATCGTCAGCAAGCAGAACTTGAACATTCGGTGAACATTGGGGAATATGCCTTCCTTGTTTTCGAAGTCATAGAGACTACGCAACATTCCCTTGGATGCGATTTCACCAAAGAAATCCTTGGTCGAGTCGTCAGTCGCAATGCCCGACGGGCACACAAACCCAGCTGTTCCCCTTTCATTGCGAAGATGCAAGTTAAGTTCCGCAAACTTTGAGTACAGATTTACCTTGCCGTATGATGTCAAGGGGAAACGTCCACTATTCCCATAGTAAGTGTTTTCAGCTTCAAAGGCATGCTTTCTTTCTTCATATAATTTGTAAATATGAGGTCTATCGATTTTCAGCTTGTCAATTGCAAGTTTACGCTCATTACCACTTAGCATAGCTATTTCTGGCAGAAGATTTGCAAAAAACTCTATCTCGCTTAATTGAGACACATCCCACGGCGGATTACCCACCACGCAGTCAAAGCCACCCTTGGCGAACACTTCCGGGAACTCCACCGGCCAATGGAAGAACGAGTATTCCTCGCTCAACTTGGCAGCAAGTTCACGAATGCCCTGCTTGGTTTCTGCAAGGTCATTCATTACGTCGAACAGGTCACGACTAGTCGGCACATTTGCGGCATCGTTCTTCTTGGCAAAGAATGCAGCCGTATAGATGTCACAAGCGAGCTTATTCTTCACATAGACGCTGTCTTGCTGTAATTTCTCGTAAAGTTCACGTTTCCATTCTTCTGCCTTGATATCATCATTTGGCAAGGCTTCAATCTGTTTGGTCAGCGCCACCAGATGGTCATTCGTGATGGGGTTCTTCTTTTCGAAGGCGCTAATCTGTCCCTTGCCACCACGTTCCTTTTCATTTGACTTCTTGAGAGACGTGCATACGGCCTTGTCGTCGCCGGTAAGCGCCGTATATGCCGCCGATGGCATACCATTGTTCAAAACCTTGAGGTCGAATACGCCTACAATAGAGTTGCCCTGCTTGATATGGTGATTCAGGAACGAGAGCGGCTTGCCCGGTTCATAGCCTTCGAGCCAGAGCGCGGTGCGAGCCAGTTCCACGGCCATTTCATTCAGGTCCACGCCGTAAATGCAGTTGGTAATCACGTCGCGGAGCGCCTTGCGGTAGGTTTCGGCGGTCGCGCTTTCCCCTGTCTTTTCGAGACGCTTTTCGCTGATGACTTCAGCCAAGCGGCGGCTACCGGCAAGCAAAAAGTGCCCAGAACCGCTGCCAGCGTCAATCATACGAAAATCAAGGATGGCGCGTTCGTAGTCCGGTTCACGGTTTTCCTTACGGGCAAGGTCTTCTTCGGCCTTGAGCTTCGCTTCGATGGCGGGTTCAAGAGCCGTCTTGATGAGGCTCTGCACAAGGCTTGCGTCGGTATAGTAGCTACCACTGAGCTTACGGGCGTTACCCTTGGTAGAACCGTCTTCGATAATGCCGTCTTCGTCGCCCACGCCCACGAAGCTGAACGTTTTAGCCAGTAAATCCACATGGGGCACAAGTTCCAACAGACTCTCGTAAACGGAGCCGAACTCTTCGGTGCCCATATTACGGTAGTCAGTAAAGGTCTTCACGCCGTCGATATCGTTCCAGCGGAGCTGACGGATAGCCTTCATCAAGTGTTCGTTATCGAGTTCGCATGCATCCAGTAGCGGACACTGGTCAGCCTTGAATAGACCGCCAAGCGGCATCAAGTCCAGATTATCGTTGCCTTCCTGGAATGCTTTATAGACTACCTTCACGCCATGCCAGAGGTCGGTATAGCGGTCGGTACGGATAGCCTTCTTGGCGCGTTCGGCCAAGCGGTGGACGCTGTAGCCGGTCCCGTAGAGCCGATGGGCGTTGCGGAATCTAGGTTCAAGTTCCGCGTCGGTGCCGGATTCGCTCGGATGGGCAAAAATCAGGCCGCGTTCTTCAATAGTGCTAAGGAAGAGGAATCGGTAAACTTCGCGAAGCAGCGCCTTGTAGAATACCTGAACGGTATAGGGCGCACCGTCCGGGCGCTTGCCTTCGGCAAGGGAGTTTAAAAGCACATTGTTGCCGGGGCCTTCGGTCTTGAGGAATCCAGCACCAAGGTATAGGAGCGCATTCGTGACGCCGGTACGCAGACCTTCGCGCACGCGCGTACCCTGCAATATGCCTTCGGTACGCCACTGTTCCCACACGTTCACGCGGCTTGCCTGCATAAAGCACCAGAACGCCACGAAATCAGGATAACGGTCTTCCTTGAGGATAGATTCGATATTGAACGAGAGATAGCTGGGACGGACAAGGCTTTCGCTGTCGCGGAGCAGGCGGAGTTCACGCCCGTTGGTGACAATCGCCCATGTGCAAGGTTCACTTGCGTTCAGGAACATCTGGGCAAGCGCATAGCCACTCTTCTTACGCGCGGTCACGCCTTCGATGGTAAAACGGGCGTCGGCCACGTCGAGCGAGAGGTCTGCAGGCACAATAACAAGCGGAACACTCGGCGTCACGTAGGTCGTCACCGGGTATTTCACGCCGCCGATTACGGCTGGCTGTTCCTCGATAATACCGGTATAGTCGAGAGCGGTACCGAAAAGCTGGAAGACGAAATTCTTGAGACTGTCAAACGAGGCATTCTTTGACGCATATTCGGCGTAGAGCGCCCTCGCAATACTGAAGGCGCGGCTGGTCTGGTCGCTGAACTTGATTCCCGGAGGCAAGTTGTAGTCCTTTTCGGACTGGGCCGAGCACTTGCGCTGGGCAATCTGGGCGATACTGTCACTTACAAAGAGGGAACCGACCAAGTCAATCGTCGAAAATTCAATCTGGTTCTTTTTCATCTGAGTATTTCCGGGTTCAGCAAAAATTCAATCAGGTTCACGTGAAGGATTCCGTCCGTATCGCGGAATGTCTCGGGGATGTCGTTCTGGACGATGATTTTCGAGAAGAAATCCTTGGCGAGTTTTAGCGAATCGAGTTCCGCCTTGATTTTTTCGTCGGTGTTCATCTGCCAAGCCGACTGGATGTAGATACGCTTGTCGCCGTGGTTTACCACAAAGTCGATTTCCTTTTGGACCCTTCCACCTTTATTCCTGTCAACAACGACACCCACATCTACCGAGTAGCCTCGCGAAACGAGTTCGTTATAGACAATGTTTTCCATCAAGTGACCGGAATCAATCTGACGGAAATTCAGTCGGGCATTGCGCAGCCCCACATCGGTAAAGTAATACTTGTTCGGGTAATCGAAGTAATGCTTGCCCTTGACATCGTAGCGCTTGGCCTCGCTTACGATAAAGGCATCCTTGCAATGTTCAATGTAATCGCTCACGGTGTTCACGCTCAATTTTTCGTTCTTGACGCTCTTGAGTGCATTCGTGATATTGGTCGGGTTCGTAAGGGAACTTATCTGGGAACTGAGATTATCCAGTATGTTTCCAAGAATGTCGGAACGCGCCACATTGTTGCGCTCCACGATATCCTTGATATAGACTTCATCGAAAAGCGATGCGAGATACTGCTTTTGCTGCTCCGAGTTTTTCAGTTTCAGCAAATAAGGCATTCCACCGTAAAGCATATAGGCGTCGAAATCGTCGCGGATATGCCCGGCCCTGTACCCGTGAAATTCGGCAAAGCTCAGCGGATAAACGTGTATTTGCGATGCTCGACCACGAAATTCTGTCGCGATGTCCTTGGAAAGCATCTTCGAGTTGCTGCCCGTGACATAGACATCCAGATTCTCATAGTCCTTGAGTTCGTTCAACAAATCGTAAACGGTGATTTCGTGCCCAGCATTGTCGGGATCCGGAACAGAATAGCAGAACTGGATTTCGTCGATAAACAGATAATACTTTTTACGGCGGTCCTTTATTTGCGATTCCACGTATTCGGCAAGGACTACCGGGTTCCTGAACTTCGCGAACTTGCGCTTGTCCAGTTCAAGCATAATGATGTTCTCTGCCCTGGAGCCATTTTTCAACAGGTAGTCGTAAAAAAGATGGAACAGGAGCGTCGATTTTCCACAACGCCTGATACCTGTAATGACCTTGATCTGGCCATCCCACATGTAATCGACAATCTTTTTTAGATACCGTTCGCGATCAATCATTAAAGCCTCCATCCAAGCGACGCCTTGACTGAAAAGTTACGCCAAAAATGGCAAAAGAATTCAGACATAATATAATAAAAAAGACTCGCCACAGGTCATTATAGGTCGCCTCCGGGCACAAGCACATAACATCCAATCAAGTCCGCCGGTAGGCACGGTTCCACGGTCACGGTTCCGTAACGCTGGGCACTGGCAGAGCGGACACGCAGATGGTCTTCGGAAAGCACGGCACCGCGTCTTTGGGCAAGGTCCGCAAAAAGCCGGGTGTTATTCCGGTAAAAGTCAAGCGCACGCGCCACATTGTCACGAATAACGGATTCGCCAAGGTTTCCGGTTGGATTGCCTTCGAGCAACGCGTTTACGTCGCCGTTTTCAAGGATTCGAGGCTCACCAACCAGGTTGACAGCCACAGCCACGGCCTCCTCGGCCATCATCAGCTTGGGCGTATTCTTGCCAGTATTGCGCAACTGGTAACGAACTCGGAGCAAGTAAATGGCGGTCAATTCCTTGACCGATTCGGATTCGTAGGCGCCCGAACGAGCCGCAATGTCGTTCTTGCCAGAAAGTGCGCCTTCCAATAGGTAGCTGGATAGACTTTCCACGATGGGGTTGGTGCGGTGAATAAAGGCGTAGCCTTGCGGTGGCGGGTACGCAAACGATATCTTCAGAGGCTTTTTCAGGTCCTTCTTGGGGAATGACGCCTGTAACTGGCTACGGATTTCGGGCGGCAAACTCTTGACATCGAGGGTAAAGGCGTGTTCCGAAGCACGTTCCTTCGCGGCATTCAAGCGCGTCGTCGCCACATCGAAGAACTTCTGCACATCTTCGGAGTCGCCAAGGGCATCCTTCGTCTTGTCCCATTCCGGCATGATTTCTTCGGGTTTCAAAGACTGCTGGCTAAAGATGGTGCGGTTACGGCGTTCCTTGTCGATGGCGCGTTGCCAGTTCTTTTCCACATTGTTCACATCAGTAGCGAACTCTTCGCCAAAATCAATCTCTAGCTGACCGTTCTTATCGGTAGCCACGTATTTCTTGAGCAGAGCAGCTTTCACGAGCGCCACGCGGATGTTGCCGTTGTCTTCGGGCACTGGGACAGAAATACCAAGGTCTTCCTTGATTTTTTCGGCCTTGCGGAGGATTACATTGAAAATCAGGCCGTCCACCGGATTGTCGGCACCGTAAAGCATGGTGCACCAGACATTCTTGCACTGCTGACCGAAACGGTCCACACGGCCTTCGCGCTGTTCGTGGCGAGTCGGGTTCCACGCCAAATCATAATGAACGACGGCATTGAAGTAGTCCTGAAGGTTGATACCTTCGGACAGGCAATCCGTCGCCACGAGAATCGGGGAATCGGATTCAGCCAATTCTCGGACCTGTTCTTCGCGTTCCTCATTGGTGAGTTCACCGGTAACGCACGCGACGCTGCACTTGGGGAACTCAGCCTTGAGCTGGTCGGCCACATAATGAGCCGTCGCGATATACTTGCAGAAGATGACCGGACGGTATGTGTCGCCCGTCTTCTTTACCATCTTGAGCATATCGTCAAGATGCTTGGCAAGGCACTTGAATTTAGGATCTTCCAGCTTGCCACTCAGGGATTCGGCCTTCGCTATCAGGCGCTTTACAGCCTCGGAGTCTTCAAGCACCGGGCTTACAAACTGGTCGTTGGCTTCGGTATCGTCTTCGCTGTCGTAGGTTTCGGTGATGTAGCCTTCCAAGAGAGCCGCATTTTCGGCGGTATCTTCGGCCAATTTGGCATTTTCTTCGATGCTGTTCAAGCGTGTTGTCAGGGCACTCTTGGCGGCAAGCGGACTGGACGAAATGCAGCGCAACAAAGCAAGCGTCGCGTACCACATCATGCGTCCCTTGAATCCGTCGGTTATTTCGGCCCTGTTCGCAATATCCACGCAGTATTCGCGAACCTCGTTAAAGAAGTCGCCCCATTCACCCGTCAGCTTGTAGGTGATTTCCTTGGTTTTGCGGTCAGGGAAAGCGGCCTTGCCGGGATAGTTCATCACGTCAATTCGGCGGCGCTGTACCAGATGACGGCCCAAGTCTTCGCGGAGCTTCATCTTTTCGCTGGAAGAGTGGTCCACAGACAGGTCGTCAAGCCCGGCATATTCCTTTTTCAATAGCGAAAGAAGGTTGTTGAAGGCGTGTTCGTCGCCGGAATGCGGCGTTGCCGTCAAAAGGATGATATGGCGATCCTCGTTCGCAGCCAAGTCCTGCAACAGGGAGAATCGCAACTGTCGGCCACCGCCCACGCAACAGGTATGAGCTTCATCGACCACCAACATTGCATCGTCGATATGGGTCTTGAACCAGTCGCGGTGAGTGTCGCTCTTGATATAGTCCAGCGAAATGACCGCCGCCGGGTAGTGTTCAAAGAACTGTTCCGTCTTGCTGACCTCCTTTTCGAGGTTAGCAATAGAACGCGCCGTGATACCGACGGCGTCGATATTGAAGTGTTCCTTGAGTTCCGTCACCCACTGGGTTACCAGATGAGGCGGGCAAAGAACGACAAACTTGGAGATTTCACCGCGTTCGTAGAGTTCCTTCACGATAAGGCCAGCTTCAATCGTCTTACCGATACCTACGTCATCGGCAATCAGCAAGCGCACAACAGGCATTTTTAGCGCCATCAGGAGCGGAACCAGCTGGTAGCTTCGCGGTTCAAAGGCCAAATGGCCAAAACTGCGGAACGGCCCGGCGGCATTCGTGAGCTTTAGCTTCAATGCATCGCGGAGCAGCTTGGCGGATTCAAAACGCCCGATGTCGGTCGTATTCGGAGCCGGGAATACGGCACTTTCAAGTCTCGTATCCTCGATGGACGGCATGATAACCTGAGTTTCATCGTCGGTTCCCCCAAGTGGACGGAGCTTGATACAGTCCTTCAGGTCGCATGGTTCCACGACCCATTCGCGGCCACGCACTTTGACAAGGGAGCCTAAGGGGAAAATAACAGAATCAGCCATCTTAAATCCTTCAATTCATCAAAAGTTAGAGTTCGTCAGTATCGCAACCGGGGAACTTATTCCTATTCTGCATTATGGCTTGTTCCCATTCTTCCGGGGTATTACCGATAACGATAAAGCGGTAGCCTTTGGCATCAAGATACTCTCGCAAGGATGTTTCCGGCTCATCGGCCAAGAGCACCAGACGAGAAGCCTTCCACATAGCCAAAACCGTATAGGCGCCGTTATTGATAGCCTTATTGTAGGCATCCGGTTTTACGCAGAAAATCGAGTCCAGAATGTCATCGAGCGACTTGGCGTGTTCATCTTCGCGGACGGTTGCTTCTGCCTGAGTTTCGACCTTTTCAGCCGTGGCGTTAGCGAGTTCGACCAGAATCTTGAGCGAGTCTTCGTCATGACGGTCAATGACGCTATGCTGGGGCTGGTTATAGTAGCTCAAAAGGCATCTGTAGCACCCTGCCACGCAGCGTACTTCAAGCTGTTTTGCCTGTTCGAGATCGTTCAGTTCATCGACAGACTTTGGCGAAGGTCCTCGACTGGGGTCTTCAGCCGCACTATTCCACGAGAAGTGCATAATCGAAAGCGCACGACGAGCAATTCGGCCAATCGCCTCGCCATTGCGCAACAGTTCTGTCAGAACACCGGCTCCGCCTTCGGAAGCCTCGTAGAAAAGCAGACTCGTACATTCCTTCTCGTTAGGCATCTGCTTTACGGAAAGTTCGGACTGTTCAATCTGGAACTCCTCTTCGATGGCTCGCTGTAGCGCGGAGGCAACCGTCGCCATCGTCGTTTGGGAATAGGGAGCCGTATCAAGCAAGCCACGCTTGGGTTCATAGACCAGAATGTTTTTAGTGTCTTCGACAAACGGCACAATACGTTGCGGCTGGACCTTGGAATTTTCCTTGTCGTCCTGATCCGGCACATCCGTATCGCCGGGGTCGGTTTCCCAGCGGCCCGTCATCGGGTTAATATCAAATCCCTTCACGGACATGTTCTTGCGCTTGCGCCAACCGAGGTTAAGCATCCACAGCTTGGCATTTGGACCGTAAGTCAGTTCACCGACACAGTCGCCATCCAGCATCATCTTTGACTGGTTATAGCAAAGAATACCCTTGTCACTGGCAAAGCGGTACACCATCTGAAGGTCGTATCCCTTGCGAAGGCGTTCTTCCTCGTTTGCCGAGATTCGCGTACTGGGTTTGGTTTCAACGGTCTCGATCTTGTAGAGCGAATCTATCGTCGTTCCGGCGGTCAACGGCTGACCGCATTTTTCACAGCGTTCAGCGTTCACGCTCACGTGCCCATAACCGCAACGGTCACAAATCACCATCGTCTGGGTGGCAAGCTTGTCCGTCGCCGTCGCCTGGCCGTTACCGGAGTTCAGCTTTGCCTTAAACACCTTGTAGCGGCGACCTTCGTGGTAAATGATGCTCTGGGGACCAAATTCGGATATGGCAAGGAATCGTGGACGGCTCACCATAGATCCGGCGTCATCTTTCTTACCGGCAAGATTGCCTCTGACCGACGGAATCCACGCCATCAGCGGAAGGCGCGGGAAATCATAACCGGGAAGGAAGCCCTGGCTTGCCAGATAACGATAGGGGTAAAAATCATTGTTCTTGTTGGCTGATTTACCAATCAAGACATTCAGCTGCTGGCTGGCATCGAAGTAGCGCCTCTTAGCTCGTTCACGTTCAATGGCCGTTATGCTGAGGCTCTGAACAATCTTATCGGAATCCGCCATCTGTTTCTTGATAGACCGCAACAGAGTGCGCCAACTGTCAAAGGCGGCGTTAAAATCCTTGGCAACATCGTCAATGACCTTATCGACGTAGTCATCCTGAACCCAAGGCTGTTTCTGTTCGTCTTCGGAAAGAGCCTTGCGAACATCGGCCAAAACGTTCTTGGCTTCCTTTTTCGCAGCCTGTTTTACGCGTTCGTCGTTGATTCGTTCCAGCAGGTCTTTTCGAATTTCAAGGCGCAAGCCGGATTCCGGATCCATCACGTTGTCATAGATGCTCTGACCCAAACCGTAATCGAGTTCCTGAAGCCAGATTGCGTGAATATGGCTCGTTATCAAGTCCTTGTTCGTAATGTCAAGCGTAGGTGCGTTGACAATACCGGATACCATATCGGTTCGCTTCTCAAAGAACCACTGGTCATGGGGACTCATAGATGAGCTATAGGTAATCACCAGAGCTGGTTGGCCACTACGCCCTGCACGTCCACTACGCTGGGCATAGTTGCTCGCCGTGGGCGGCACGTTTCGCATATAGACTGTGTTCAGGCTGGAGATATCTACACCCAGCTCCATCGTAGGAGAACAGTAGAGAACCGGCAAACGCTTCAGCTCAATCCCCGGATTTTCCTCTTTCCATTCCTCGATATCTTTTTTGGTAAACCTAAACTGACGTTCAAGTTTCTTGCGGTCTTGGGCATCCACCTGGGCGGTATGTTCATGGGCGTTGTAATCAAAGACATAGCAGCTTTGATTGTCGATTGCTGACTGCACAAGCGCATCCTTGACGTTCCTATAGACTGCTCCGAAGTATTCATTTTCTCGGATACCGGCGTTAGAAACATCCGGATTTCGACCAGAATGCCATTCCATGGTATTGGCATGCAACTGCCAGCCATCAGGTGTCCGGTGAACAATATCGGCGGAACGCGCTATCTCGAACGCTGCTACGACAACATCGCGAATCAGGTCTGCACTCCCCTTCGCCTTAATCTTGGCTTCAGCCGGAGTTCCGGACCATATACCAGAATTCTTGATTGCCCTAGAAATCTGGGAGTTCTGGGCCAAGGAAACCGTCGTATAGTCACGCCTACCTGCGCCACGTGTCTGCTTACGGCCAGAATCGTCAACGTAATTGAACCCATCGGGCTTCTCGTTATAAGCGAAACCCCACTTTTCAAGCAAGTCAAGATAGGATGATTCCAGAACCTTCTGCTGTTCACTTCTGTTCAGATAGAACGAATCCACGCAGAGCTGAGCCTTCATTATCTGGAACAAGATATGATAGAACTCTAGCCTCTTGGCCTGAGTCAAGCAAGCCAGTTCATCACAGCCTGCAAAGCGGTTGTCATCGCCACAAAGTTCACGCAAACCCTTATACTCGATATGGAGCATTCCCAACATTTCGAGCGGCGGATTGTTGTTGTACCAGCCAGATGCCAAATCCTTCATCAGGCGGTAACCGAGGATAAACTTAGCCTCGTTCTTGACATTTTCGAGTGCGTTGGGCTGGTCTATCTTCGGGTTGACCATGTACTCCTTGAGCACATCCTTGTTACGCGAATCGAAGCCCAGAGCCGCGAATACGGCACCGGAAAGCTGTTCGTACGGCAATACGCCGCCATGCTGCTCCATCGCGCCAAGCAATGCGGCACGGAGCGTCACGGTGTAAACGAAATCGTTAAAATGTCCAGCCTGTAATGCCGCATCCTGACGGTTGTCGGTGAAACCCAGCATCTTGCGGACATCGTTATCGCCAACATCCTTGCCATAAGGATTATCGCGGAACAGCTGGTTCAACACAGCCAGCGTAAGTACCGTGGTCGCCGACGAACGGCCTTCACCGCTCAAACCTATAAGCTTGTTTCGATCAGAACTGAACTGTCTGTATTCGTGACTGCAATAAGGGCAGAAACGGACCTTGCCAGGAATATACCAGAACTCGGTATTATTCGGCTTCTTTTCTATATCGCGAGTACCGTCTGCCTGAACATACATCGGAACCGGTTGGAACGGAGCATAGTTCTTGCGGACTCTCGGATAGCCGTCCTTGTCCGGCTCCCACCAGCTTTCAGGTAGGTCATCTGTAGTCTGGAACTTGAAGCTAGATTTTTTCGGAACGAGAAAGCCATTGAAGTCGCTATTATCGTCCGTCGGAACTTCGCCGATATCGCGCGGTTCGAACACCTTGCGTTCATCATTGAAACGGACCGGAAAGAACTCTTCGCCACATTCACGACAGAAATGGGCATTGAATAATTTTACGCCATCACTACCAGGGGCATAGACCTGGGCATCTAAGGTTACACGACGCTTTCCCTCAGGTTCAAGGGTACACAGTACGCTGCCGGGGCCGCTGATGAACTGGTGCAACTTGAAAGCGAACGGTTTACGGCCATTAGGGTTGGTCAAGGCATGGGCCGCCATCAGGTAGTCTTGCAAGGCTCCCAACGCGCTATCCAAAGATACGTCCGCATCTTTAGCAAGTTTTTCAGCCGCCATACGAAGCGTAATTGGCTTCGCTCTCTTGGCCTTGCCTACAGCCGGTTTGTCAATACCAAGCGTAAGTTCCACCCAGACCGACAACGGATCGTTCCTAAACTCATTCAATGATGTAAACGGTGCCACTCCCTTCGCGATACGCGCGTTCAAAAGTGGCCTCACCTTATCCAGATTCAGGTGTTCATCCGTCGCTTGAGCCAAAGTCTCCGTAATCACATTAGAAGGCGGGATTTCGGCACCGAACAGCTTGGACGCCACCGATGCCACAGCTCGGTTCTGGTCATCCTCGGTTCCGGTGTTATCCATGGTCGCTGACGTTCCGATGCAGATTAGACTATCAGCCTTAGTTTCACGACGTAGGCGGCGTACCAGCAAGGCCACATCAGCCCCTTGCCGTCCACGGTAAGTATGCAATTCATCCAGTACAAGGAACTGCAAGCCGTCGCAATGCTCCATCACGGCCTTATCGACCTCGGAACCACGAGTCAGAATCAGTTCCATCATCATATAGTTGGTAAGGAGGATATCCGGCGGATTGCTAGCTATGCGCTTTCGCTCGTCATCGGACTCCTGACCGGTGTACCTAGCGACAGTGAACGAACCTTCGCATCCAAGACGGAACTTATTAATTTCCTCCATCTGGCTATTGGCCAAGGCGTTCATCGGATAGATGATAATGGCGCGTGTACGCGGTGTCTTGTCCAGTTCCTTCGCGCGTAAGATGGCATCCACTATAGGGATGAAAAAGGATAGGCTCTTACCGGAACCCGTACCCGTCGTGACGACATAACTCTTATGTTCCTTGGCGAGTGATATGGCATGTGTCTGGTGCTGGTATAAGGACATCGGCTTGCCGCCCATTCCCTCGTTATCCTTACCCACCTTGAATATGTCACGGCACTTCGGAGACAGTACGCCTTCGTCACAAAGTCGGTCAATCGAGGCGCTGGTCTGGTAGTTCGGATTGATTTGAATCAAAGGATCTGGCCAGTAGCGGCCTCCGGCGTACTCAGCATCGACGACACGCTTGATGTCGTCCGCCGAAATCTTCGTAAAACTGCGAGAAAAGCGGCTATACTCGTCGATAACCGCATCACGATAACTGAATACGTTCTGTGCCATATAAGAGCTCGTTCCTTACACTTATAATATAAGAAATGTGTTCGGAATCGTATAGCGGGTTATGCACCAACGGCAACCCTAGCCAAAATCTTCGCAAACGAGATTTTGACTAGGAGTAGGCCTCCTATTGGAGCTAGATAATAAAGTTCATTATGATGTCAATTACTGATTGGATTAACTGTGTATTTTCCATAATCCACCTACAGACAGAACCCGTAAATAATCTGATAACCCATTTTTTCACCTTATTCATCACATTCGCATTATTTTTTTTCATAATAACCTCTTATGGCCTTTTTTTAACTGTTTATATGTGGGGCCAAATTTTTTTCCACCTTTTATTTATAATGGTGGAGTATGCGTTTTTTGCTTTTTTCGGTTTTTTCTGCCAATCAAGTCATTTCGGGCATAAAAGTGCCGAAAATGGACCATTTTATAAACTAATCTATTGATAAATAAACAAATATATTGTATTTTTACAATACAATCCAAACAAGGGCACCCATCATAAATTACGCAGCGAAAATTGAGAAAGACAAGGACATGGGCTTCGTGGTTTCGTTCCCTGACCTGCCCAACGTGAACGCGTTCGGCGACACGCAGGAGGAGGCCCTCAGGCAGGCGAAGGATGCCCTCGACGGCGCAATGGAATGCGACCTGGATCTCGGCAACACGATGATTCTCCCCAAGACGATGCCCGATTCCGACAAGGGGCTCTACCCGGTCGAACTTTCCCCGCGAATCGAGATTGCGTACAAACTATTCGAGGCGCGCAGGGGTCAAAAGAAAAGCGATGTGGCGCGTCGCGCAAATATCACCCCGCAAGCGTACCAGCGTTTCGAGACTCCGAAGGGCTCGCCTTCCGTCGAAACGCTTTACAAGCTGGCACACGCCCTTGGCAAGCAGCTCGTAGTTGAGTTCGTGTAATATTTACTCCGCCCTTTTTTTGTTCAATCAAACCGATTTTCGATATTTTTTATATCAAATTTGCGTTTGGTAGTGACTTTTTTGGCTAATTGCCGCTTTTAGCGAAATTTCGCCATTCACGTATAAAAATCGTCAAATTCGTGGCATTTTTAAAGAAAAAGCGCCAGAAGGATTCATCCTGGCGCATTCATTTTAGGAGATCCCCGCCTTCGCGGGGATGACATGTGGCAGGAGCGAGGGGAAGGCGTTCCCCTACGCCCTTATCCCAACTGTCCGGGCAGCACGAGTTTTTCCTTCGGCGGGAATTCCGCGTCGTACTTCTCGAATGCCTCGGGGTTGCGCATGGCGACAAAGTACGGTTCGGGATCGCGGTAGCTGCCGGTGATTCCGTCGAGGAACCCTTCTTGCAGTTCCTTGCAGAGGAAGTAAGGCGCGTCGCTTTCGGGGTCGTCGGCATAGCGAATTCCCCTGGTGCTCGCGACCTCAAAGCCGCTCTTGCCGTAGAACGCGATGTTCCCGCAAATCAGGAGGCAGCCCGCGCCCATCTCGGCGGCAATTCGCATGGAATGGTCGAGCAATGTTTTCCCGTATCCCTTGCGCTTGTAGTCGGGGCGGATGCTGATGGGCCCGAAGGTCATCATGCGGATTTTGCGACCGTCGTCGGCGTCGATGTGCGACCACACGTACATCACGTGCCCGATGATTTCGCCGTCCACTTCCAGCACGAGCGAGAGTTCCGGCACAAAGTCGGGCTCGCTCCTGTAGCAGTGCAGCACGTAATGCTCGGTGCATCCGGGACGGTACACGTTCCAGAAGGCTTCGCGGGTAAGGTTTTCGACGGTCTTAAAGTCGCGCGGTTGTTCCGTGCGGATGGTGTAATTTTTCATTGTTTATCTCCAGGTTGAATTTTTATGACGGGCATAAAAATCGCCTTGGAAGACGGCCCAAGGAATGTCTCCCAAGGCCCTAGACAATGAACCAAGATTTGCTAAACAGCATCCAGTCTCCGTAAGTTGGTACTAGAGGGAATATAGAATTTTTTGCCACATTTCAAAATCAAAAAAATTGATTTTGAAAATCTCAAAATTCGTCGAAATTCGCTAATTTTGGAGAAAAAGTCATCTTGATATCAAAAATTTTGACTTCAAGTTAGAGCTGCGAAATTGAGCTGCAAGAAATCTTGTGGTGCAAAAATTGCACCGCAAGTTGCCCTGTTTTTTTGTATATTGCTTCTAGCACCAGAAAAGGTGGTATTAAGGATCGTTTCCGCGCAATGCGGGACGATCCATTTTTTTTGCAAAAGGGGGCAAAATGAAGAAAGATGTAACCGTCGCGCCTAAAAAGCCCGATTTTTCCCTGATAGACGAGAACTTGCTCAAGTCGCGTATATACACCATCCGCGGGGTAAAGGTGATGCTCGATGCCGATCTGGCGGAAATTTACGGGTATAGTACGAAAAGGTTCAATGAACAAGTCAAGAATAATATCGTCAAATTTGACGAGGATTTTCGGTTTCAATTGAATGAAGCCGAGATATCGTTATTATCGAGGTCGAAATTTTCGTCCTTGACCACAGAAAAAACTTCGAAAACAGATGAATTTAGCCAAAATGATAACTTGAGGTCGAAAAAATCGGCCTCAAGTTGGGGTGGCGCTAGGTATGCTCCCTACGCCTTTACCGAGCAAGGCATCTACATGCTCATGACGGTTCTCAAGGGCGAACAGGCGACCGCACAGAGCAAGGCCCTCATCCGTCTTTTCAAGCAGATGAAGGACTACATTGCAGCGGAGGATGCGCCGGATATTTCTGCGGGGATGGTCGCCCTGGCGACGCAGACGAGCCAGAACACGCGGGATATCGCCGAGATTGCCACGGATGTCCGCACGCTTTCGACCAAGGTGGAGCGAAACGAGAGCTTTCTCCAGAAGGTCATGGCGAATTTCATCGACCCGAGTACCTTCAAGCACTTTTTGATTCTGAACGGGCAACGCCTGGAGGCCGATGTCGCCTACACGCAGATTTACGGCATGGCGAAGAAGTCGGTGCTGATTGTAGATGACTACCTGGATGTAAAGACTCTCGATTTGTTGCGGTGCGTGGCAAAGGGCGTTTCTATCAAGATTTTCAGCGAACAGCACGGCCGTACATATTTAACCGAAAGCATGCTGGCGGACTTCAGGGCCGCACGCCCGGACGTTGAACTTGGCGATGTTCGTGCCACGGGGAACATGTTCCACGACAGGTACATCTATCTGGATTTCGGGACCGACAGCGAGAAACTTTTCCACTGCGGGGCTTCGAGCAAAGACGCGGGGAACAAGATCACGACCATCATGCAGCTGGAAGATATCGCTGTGTATCGCCCTTTGTTTGAAAGGCTGTTGCAAGGGTGAAAATACTGTTTTCTGCTCTATTTCCGTAAATAAATATATTGACAAATAAATAAATATATTGTATTTCAATCTATGAAGTTTAAAGAAATCTGCGATTACGCAAAGAAAAATGGTTGGGCTCCAAACCTATGAATTACGCAGCGAAAATTGAGAAAGACAAGGACATGGGTTTCGTGGTTTCGTTCCCCGACCTGCCCAACGTGAACGCGTTCGGCGACACGCAGGAGGAGGTTCTCAGGCAGGCGAAGGATGCCCTCAACGGCGCGATGGAATGCGACCTGGATCTCGGCAACACGATGATTCTCCCCAAGACAATGCCTGATTCCGACAAGGGGCTCTACCCGGTCGAGCTTTCCCCGCGAATCGAGATTGCATACAAACTATTCGAGGCGCGCAGGGGCCAAAAGAAGAGCGAGGTGGCGCGTCGCGCAAACATCACCCCGCAAGCGTACCAGCGTTTCGAGACCCCGAAGGGCTCGCCTTCCGTCGAAACGCTTTACAAGCTGGCACACGCCCTCGGCAAACAGCTCGTGGTCGAGTTCGTGTAGATACAAAAAAGTGATGGCAAATACCATCACTTTTTTGTCATCCTTCAATTTAGATGACTAAAACAGTTCATCCGATCCTTTCACGAATTCTCCAATATCAGGAATAATTTCACTTAAATTGACTTTCCTTCTCTCTACATTATATTTTATGGAACACGTTTCTTTAACAGGGGTAAATAAATTATCTGCATAAATCGTAATCTCAAATTCAATTTTGGCGCTTTCTTTTAATTCAACAAAAAGATATGGATGAACTATTTTCAATCGTTCTTTCTGAAGAGAAGTGTCCTTATAAGTAAAAGAACATATTCCATCCTCTTTTTTTATGAAACCTTCATTATCAAGTACACTTAATTTTCTCATTACTTCTCTAGAACATACATCACGATAATAAATGTAATTTCGATTCGTAGCGCCTCGGCTCTTTACCGCAAATTTTTCATCATCTGAAGAAAATTTGATTTCCACAAGAAAATCTGTCAAATTAAACTTACTTTTATTAAGCATCCCGAAAACAATTGGGCGTCTTGAATTTATTCCAACATAGTTTTCGCACTCACGGATGATGCTATCCCGATGTTCCTTATATTCTTTCTTTTTAGAAATTTGACTATCTATTTCCTTATAATCCAAGTAAGGAACAACAACTTTTTCCTCTATTTCTTTAGCTTGTAATTTACCATCTTCAATTGAAATAAAGGATGTATTCATAATTACTTTATCGTCTTCTTTATTTCCCTCTAATTCTCGAACTTTTATCTCAAGTTGTCTTGCTAATTTATCATTAAAATCAATTATACTAACATATTCCTCAACCAAGGAGTTGCTTCTTATAGACTCTTTAAATTCATTCAGCTTTCTCAATTGCTCCAAATCTATTTGCGAGGGATCTTGGCCTCTTTTTGAGAAATACAACATAACGGGTTTTCCCGAAGACGACACCCTTTTAATTTCCTCTATAGTGCCACTCTCCTCTTTACCTGTCGGTGAACCAATTCTTGTCCAAAAGCAGCCGATCAATAAATCACAATTATCAACAATAGCATTATTTATAACTTCTTGAGGGCGCGTTCCGTAATCTGGAGCAGCATGAGTTTCCCATCTCAACGGCAGCAAAACAATCTTTTTGCTAAATGAATTTAGATTGTTCCAATTCTGAATCGCTTTAGTTATTGCATCTCGTTCTTCATCAACATCAGAAGGTGTTGCTATCAATATACGATAAACTCGACTTTCATATGACATATTCAAATACTTCCTTATTATATTACAAATAAAATATTATTCCGTAAATATAAATCATCAAGCATGATTCATAACAAATTACGCTAAAAATATTTATTATAAATTCACTACAAGAGTCAATTATGTTGTAAGAAAAAGATACACGTTAAAAAAAGCTAAGATACACGCGTCAACCAGAAGTTTTTCCCGAGTCCGGGGCGTTGCGGGGTGTCCCCGCTAGAAGGGGTAGCGAGCAACAAAGTGCGAGCGAGGGGAGCGCCCTCCCCTACGCAGGTTCGTTTTAGCCTAGCTGCCCGGGCAGCACGAGCTTTTCCTTCGGTGGGAATCCCGCGTCGTACTTCTCGAACGCCTCGGGGTTACGCATGGCGACAAAGTACGGTTCGGGGTCGCGGTAGCTGCCGGTGATTCCGTCGAGGAATCCTTCTTGCAGTTCCTTGCAGAGGAAGTAGGGCGCGTCGCTTTCGGGGTCGTCGGCGTAGCGGATTCCCCTGGTGCTCGCGACCACAAAGCCGCTCTTGCCGTAGAACGCGATGTTCCCGCAAATCAAGAGGCAGCCTGCGCCCATTTCAGCGGCGAGTCGCATGGAATGGTCGAGCAATGCCTTGAAAAGGGTGACAAAAAATCGGCTTCGTACGCGAAATTGTACGAGGCGTTGTCAGCGTTCCTGACGGATTTCGATTTCTTGAAAGATTCCTTTGGCTTGACTCAGCAGGATGTCGCCGAAAAGATGGGCACGACACAGAGTGCCATCTCGCGCATAGCATCGCTGAAAACGAATCCTTCCTACAAGCAGTTGCAGAAAATGGCGGAGGCTGTCGGCGGCGAACTCCTCGTCACTCCGATGAAAAGTATGACCGTCCAGTTGCCTTACGACCTGCAAGAGACCGTGCGCAAGCTGGCCGCAAGCGAGAACAAGTCAACAAACGATTATCTAGAGAGCGTGTTGCGCAACGCCATAGAACTGGAACGTTCCAGCTACATGCACCGGACACTCGCCTTGAAGAAGGTATGCGAACCGCGGGCCGCATACAATTGCCACGGGAAAAAAACTAAGCGGAAAATAAAATAATTATCAGATCGAAGTTTTAAATCCGATATGTTCCTGCTTTTTCTCCAGGTACTCGACAAGCATGTCCCTGAACTTCTCGTCGACATCCTTGATAAAGGCCTTCTCCACTAGATTAGACGGAATATTTTCTTCGGTAATGGGCATATCCGTCACGGGAATTCTTAGAACGCCATCCTCAAACAAGATGGCTCCCGCCTTTACATACTTTTCTATCGTCTCGTTCAAGATCCAGGGCAGGCCCGTCCTGTCGTTAATGAATGTCGCCGCAATGGCAACGGCCGCATCATAGTCGCCCTGGCCCAGAGCCTTTCTAAATACCCTGTTCACGAGCAAGAGCGGCCCATTGCCTTCCGCAGAGAAGCTTTCGCCTCGCGCAGTCCGGAAACCGAGCCGGTTGAGCAGTTCAGCCAGTTCCCTAAAGGTTGTCGTAGAAAAACTCTTCTGGTTCTTTAGAGCACGGTCGATAATGAAATCGGTCTTCTGGCCTATTCCGGCATCTTCGGCATTTCTATCCGCGTCGTCACTGTTTATGAGCTTGCGGAGCATGTCCACGCTCGACAGAATCGAAGTCTCATTAATCCTGGCGGCCCGTTCTTCTATCTGGTCAAGAAGATCGTTCATTTGTTTTTGATTCGGGACCGCCGAGGTCTTCTCCTGGAAGCCGGCCCTTCGAGAAATCGTGGAAAAGAAAATTCCCTTGTCCGTCAGGAACCTCTCAATGGACTTGTTCTCCACCGGCTTGGTAAATGCGCGGCGGGAAACTGTCCTGAGGCAGTCATTCCCAAAGAAGAGTACGTGCGTCGGCTTCAGGATATCGATTACCTTGGGGAATGCCTCGATAGCGTAATCAAGATCCGTAGACGACGGGCTTTCTGATGCCCTGAGCGGGCGCAATATGAAATGGTAATGGGCAACGTCTTCGAGTGTCTTGCCGGGAGATATCGACGCAACGGCCTGCTCGATTTTCTTGCGATTCGACTTTACGGGATTATAGTCGGCATGAAGGGTATAGATATCTTCACTGGAATATGCAGGGTAAGATAGCCCTTCGCCCCTAGCGGGCTGTACTTTATAAAAATCACTAATGGACAGATCCCTTGCTGCCGCTTCTGACGGTCCATAGGCGCTACAATGAACGACCAGGATTCTGCAGTTGGCATCTGAGCCGTAGCCCTTCCCTATGTAGGGGGCATTCATAGAAGCAAAAAGTAGACACGGAATCTGCCAGAAGATCTTATCGTAAAGTTCTTGCTGATGGATTGCCATGTCTACCTCTTGTTCCGCATTTATTTATCAAATATAATTATTATTGTTTTAATCCTAAAAACGAATGTTTTTATGATTAATCATTATTTAGCTAGCGTTTCTTCCAGCGGTAATTCCCATTGGAATCCTGGAACTCGAGAATTTTCCAAGCCCCCGGATCTCCGGACCCGTGCATGTACGCATAGGCATCCGAAACAACGCGGTAAAACCCGCGGCCGCCCACGCAGTAAGGCTGTCCTTTTTTTGACCTGAAGCCCGCGGCATTGGCCAGGGCGGTCAAGGCCGGGACCCCCATTGGTTTGCCCGAATCCACCCTTTGGTTGGCGACTGAGGCAATGAACTCAAATATGTTTCTCATATTTGGATCTCCTTGGTTTGTGTAATTAGGTTAGATTCGACCCGGACCTCTCCTCGCCTCGGAAACAAGCCTGAGGGCACCGATGGCCAGAGAGCCGAAGAAGATAACCGTGTTGATGATTTTGTCCATGATTTTACTCCTTTTATTTATTGGTTCCCTCATAATATAGCATCTTTTTTGTGAATGTGGTATATAAAACTTTAGTTTTCTTATCAATACATTAGTTTTTATACAAAATTTCTAGAAAATTGCCGTTTCGTTTCCAAAATTTTACACACAGAGCGCACGCGCTTTCCAGTTCCGGGATAACCTCAATTACACATTATTTTTACGCCGGAGGTTTTATCTATCTTTGGCGCATGCCCGAAAAGTTCACGAAATGGGTTGCCTGCTGGGGCAACGCGACCTCCATTACCGACCGCAAGGAAGCGACCTACGCAAAAGATTTAACACTACGCTATCCGATCCGCGCATGTTTTTCGGGCAGCAAGCTGCGGTTCCATTTTTCGAACCTCACCGGCACAGAACCTGTGACGATTAGTGAGGCGTATGTCGCTAAAGATGCCGCGGCTAAAGATGCGCCGACCCCTATTACATTTGGCGGCCGCACTTCCGGGACAATCCCCGCGGGCGAAGAAATCCTGAGCGACGAAATCGCATTTAACGTCACTGCAGGCGAAACGTTTGACGTGAGCCTCTACTTTGCAGGCTTCACGCAGATGAACGCGGGTACGGCAATCACGGGCCCGCTCTCTGGCGGCAAGTACAGCTACGGCAACTTCGCGAAATCCGCCGAACTCCCCGACGACCTCACGCGCAAAACGAACTGGATTTACTTCCTCAATACAGTCGACATCCTTACCGAAGAAAAGAACTTCGCGCTCGTCTGTTTTGGCGATTCCATCACGGCGCAGGACTGGCCCGACTATCTCACGCTCCGCTGTGCCCGAGAAGGCTTCAACAACGTGGCGATTATCCGGCGCGCCGTAAGTGGCACGCGCATCCTGCGAGAATACAGCTGCATCACGTATGCGGCATACGGCCTGAAGGGTGCAACCCGCTTCCCCATCGAAATGAACGTCGCCGGAGCACGCGCCGTCATTGTCCAGTACGGTATAAACGACATCATCCATCCGGTCGGTGTCGAGGTCAACAAGTTCCGCCCCTGGAGCGACATGCCCACGGCCGACGACCTCATCAACGGTGTCCGCACGCTCTACATTATGCATGCGCGCAAGCTCGGGCTGAAAGTTTATAGCGGCACGCTCCTGCCCATTTACGGCTGGCGCACCTATAATGAAAACCGCGACATCATCCGCATCGCCTTCAATACATGGTTAAGGACTTCGCCGGAATTCGACGGCTGCGTAGATTTCGACATGGCCGTACGCGGGCACGATGACCCGAAACGCTTTGCCGGCGGTTTCGATTCGGGCGACCACTTGCACCCGAGCGCAAAGGCCTACGAGGCCATGGCCGAATGCGTCCCCGAAGAACTGCTCAAATAAACTAATTATATTTTGCCTATGATGCAGTACATTCACCAGTTCGCCAATTTTCTGAGACTCCACATGGATTCCATTTCGGTGGGCCTCGTCGCGACACTGCTCATTATCTACGGCGGCCATATAAACGGCTACTTCAAAAAAATTACGAAGAGCCTCCCCTTCCTCGGGCGTTTCGCACTGTTCGTAGTGCTATGCAGTGCGGGTTACGCGTTCATGTCGTCGCAGCTGGTAAAACTGCTCAAGATGTTCTTGTATGGCCAGGCAGATCTGCCGCTTATCGGGATTATCGCAGGCGCATTTATTCTGCTTGCATTTGCGGCGCGCAGCGGCAAGGACATTTAAGTCCCACTACACCTCGATTTTCACGCGGCTGATATTGTTCGCGTCTTTCTGCACGCGCACGTTCTTATCGATCCTGTTCTCGAGACCTTCCACGTGGCTGATGATGCCCACGAGGCGGTTGCTGCCGGCCAAGTTCTGCAATGTGTCGATGGCGACCCTCAGGATTTCTTCGTCAAGCGAACCGAAACCTTCGTCGATGAACATCGTGTCGAGTTCGATTCCGCCTGCAGAACTCTGCACCTCGTCGGCAAGGCCAAGCGCAAGCGATAGAGAAGCCAAGAAGCTCTCACCGCCGCTGAGCGTCTTTACTTCGCGCTGCTTGCCGCAAGTATGGTCGATTACGTTCAGGTCGAGCCCGCTCTGGCTGCGTTTATTGGAAGCCTGCTCGCGGCGCACCAGTTCGTACTTTCCGTTGGAGAGCCGCAGGAATCGCGTATTCGCCTTGCGCAAAATACGGTCCAGATACGCGCCCTGCACGTAGGTTTCGAGCATCATCTTGTCCTTGCCCGAAAGCGTGCCGTTCACCGTATCGGAGAGGTTGTCGACCCATGCGCGCTTCTTCAGGAGCGTGCCCAGCTTCTCGGCAACCCCGCGGATTTCCGTAAGTGCGCGACGGTTCTGTTCGAGCCTTCCCGAAACAGTTTTCCAGGACCCCGTGAGTGCCTGCTGCTCATCGGAAATCGCTTTGCACTTGCTTTCCAGTTCTTCGAGGTTGTACTGCGGGGCATCTTTCAGCTGGCCTTCGAGCGATTTCACCTGACCTTCGAGTTCCTTCAGGTTTTCCTTGCACTCGTTCAGCTTATCGGTCGCCTGCTTTATACCGTCTTGAAACGCGGCAACTGCGTCCTGCTTTTCGCGGATGACCTTCTCCGCATCGGCCTTGCCTGCATACGGGAGCTTTTTCGCCGCATCTCCGGCGTTCTTCTTCAAAACATCGAGTTCCGCTTCGGCAGCCGAAATCTTGTTCGTGAGAGTATCTATCTCGCCGCGGTTCTTCTCGTGCTGTTCCCGCATTTCGGGGAGAGCCTTTTCCAGTTCTTCCTTGCGAGCGGCTCGCTTGTTTTCGCCGTCGAGTTTTTCCTTGAGGGCCTGCAACTGCGTTCTCACGCTGTCGAATTCCGCACGGATTTTTTCCTTGCATTCTTCAACAGTGCATTCACCAAAAAGTTCTGCAAGTTTTTTCTCAAGTTCTTCGCGCTTGGCATCGCGCGCGGCCTTCGCCTTGGAAGCTTTACCCGCCTTGGTATTCCATGCCTCAAGCAATTTTGCGACATTGCGCTTGAGTTCTTCGAGTTCCGCCTGCGATGGCGCCTCTACCGACTTGCAGGCCTTATGCGGGTGCGCCGTAGACCCACAAACCGGGCAGGGAGCGCCTTCTTCGAGCGTTTCAGCCAAGATGCCCGCCTGCTCGTTCAAGAAAGCACGATTCTTCGCTTCGTATATTTCGTTACTTTGTCTATACTTCTCGTCGGCATCGAGGTATTCTTTCTGCGCGATGCGGAGGGCTTCTTCGGCATCATCAAGTTCCTTTACCGTACCGCCCACCTGCACAAGCTGTTTTTTGCGCGTCTCAAGAGTTTCCTGTTGCGCATCAAGTTTCGCCTTGTTCTCGCCCGCATCCGAAAGCCCCTTGAATTCCTCTTCGAGCTTCTGGATTTCACTGTTCCTTTTTTCGAAATCCACCTTTCTGGATTCAAGCGATTCCTTGGCTCTCGCAAGCTCGCGCTCCTTGACCTTTATATTACTGCGGGCTTCTTCGAGCTGGCCGTATTCCGGCAACGAGTTCCTTAAAGTCGTGACCTCTTCCTGCAATTTTTCGCATTCGGGCCTACGCGCCTCAGCCGCCGTGAGTGCCGCCGTAAGCGGCTCAAGATCCGGCAAACGCTCAGCGTGATTCTTTTTCGCCTCGTCAAGCGACTTGCGTGCATTCTCTATGTTTTTTGCCTTGCCGAGCTCCTGGTTCATCGCCGTCATACGCGCCGCATAACCGTCAAGTCCATTCTTCATCGTATCGACAGAGGCAGAATCTTCGTTCACGACCTTCTCAAGCAAATCGCAGAATTCGCCCCAGTCGGCAATACGCCTTTCCGTAGCAAGATTCTTGGCGGACTCAATGTTAGCCGCAAAAGCAGACTTCTCGTCGCATGATACATGCGACACCGCCACGCAGGCGAGCGATTCGCTTTCGCCGCACATGTTCTTCAATTCCAGGGACTGCTTCTTGATAGCGTCCTGCAATTTTTCGAACTTGTCCGTCTTGAAAAGCTGGCGGAAAATATCGATACGCTCGTCCGTCGTTGTGAGCAGCAACTTCAAGAAGTCGCCCTGCGCAATCATCGCGATTTGCGAGAACTGCTCGGCATTCACCCTGATGATATCACGCACCGCGTTCGTCACCGCGGTATCACCGCTTACCGTACGGCTCGCGGGACCAACCTTGCCGCTACCCTCTGGGTAATAGAAGGTCGCCGACGCACTTTCCTTCGTCATGCCCTCGCCGCGCATCTTGGGCCTTTCGTATTCCGGATTGCGAACCACGCGGTATTCCCTACCCGCATAGGCGAACGTCAGGTCCACAAACGTCGGAGTATCGGGCGTCGCGTTCAGGCAGCGGAAATGCTTGGCGTAATCACCGCTCGCATTGCGGCTGCTCCCGCTCGCCGTCCCGAAAAGCGCGAAAGAAATCGCATCGAAAATCGTCGTCTTGCCGGCACCCGTGTCGCCCGAAATCAAGAAGAGCCCGCTCGTCCCAAGCTTATCCAGCTCGATTACAGTCTTTTCGGCATACGGGCCAAATGCAGAAATCACAAGCCTGGTAGGTCTCATGCGTTACCTCCCCAGATGCTGCTGATTAAATCTTGAACAAATTCACTTTCTTCCGGTTTCATCGGGCGGCCGTTGCGGCCCTCAAAAAACTCACCGAAAAGTTCCATCGGTTTCTTTTCGTCGACAGCTTCCGCAATGCCAACATCCGCCTGGTTGCGCGTACGCTCGTTGTCGTAGGCGAGCATCATCAAGTTCGGGTAGATGCCGCGAAGCTTCTGCGCCGCATCGGGAACGTCGTTTTCGTCGGTGAGCTTTATGTATACGAAATCGTCAAGCTTGTTGCCCGCGGCAACCTGCGCATTTCGGAATTCCGGCGAGATTATTTCGGCAAAAGTCCCGCGAATTTCACGCACATCGTGCAACGGCACCAGCGGGATTTCTCGGAGCACATTCTTGCCCGCGCCCAGTTCCACCACCGTGAGCGACTTCTTGTGAACCGCCTCCGAAAGCGAATACTTGAGCGGAGTGCCGCTGTAACGCGCACGCACCGTGCCATCGTCGCCCTTCAGCACATTCTGCGGCTTGTGTATGTGGCCGAGCGCCACGTAATCAAACGCGGCAAAAACCGTTGCGTCTACATTGTCGAGCCCGCCCACGTTCTCTTCGGACTCGCTGCGTTCCGCGCCCGTCACGAACTGGTGAGCAAGCAGCACATTCCTGCGGCCCTGCGTAAAATGCATCTGCGCAAGGGCCGCCTTCACAGCAGATGTATAATCCTTCACCGCATCGCGCTCCTCGTCGGTCACAAGATTCGCGCGCACTGTCACCGGCCGCACGAACGGCAACATCCAAACGTCCACCTCGCCTTCACTGTCGCTGAGCGTGACCGGCACAAATTTCCCGCTATAAACCTGCGACACATGCACGCCGCTCTTTTCCATGAGCCGCCCGCCAAACGCAATACGCTCCGCCGAATCGTGGTTCCCGCTCAGCACGAACGTGCGCACCTTCCTCGCGGCAAGTTCCACCAAGAAATCGTCAAGCACCGCGACCGCCTCGGCCGACGGCACCGGCTTGTCGTAAACGTCGCCCGCAATCAGCACCGCATCGGGCTTCTCACTGTCCACAGCCTCCAAAATGCGCGCCAGTATATGCCGCTGCTCGTCGAGCATCGAATGCTCGCACACGATTTTACCAATGTGCAGGTCGGCCGTGTGGATAAACTTCATCTTTTTGTCCTTTACTGCTATAATTTAAATAATTGCAGCTACCCTTCTTGACGATTATACTCCTTATACAAGCGCTCCCATGTAGGGGAAATTACTTCTCTAAACGTGTCCTTTTCACAGCGAGGCAGAAAATCGCCATGAGCATTGGAATAATGCTTGAAATTTCCGCATAACCTGCAGTATTTTTCGAAGTGCTCCTTTATAACGGATTCCGTCAATTCTGCAAGCGATTTCACGCCCTCCCCATCACCTAAAACTCTCGAAATTCCTCCACAAACGGAACAACCATAATATCCGTTCTTGTTCAATCCTATTCCACAATAGGACGCAACCCAACATGCCTTTTGATAATCCTCGTCCTTGAAATTAGGGTCGTCAATAGGAGCGTCGGCGAACGGAGTGAAATACCCGATTTCGTTGTCATCTTTCGAAGATTCATAATCTATACGAACGTTCTTGAATGACTTAATCTCTTCACAAATATTTCGTGATTGTTTCGTATAACGGTTTGATACAACCTGAATGATTACATCGTTATTGAATGCATCGGCGTATTCCGTTTGCAGAATTCCTAGAATATCCTTGAGTTGGGGGTGCAGCGTCGGCTCACCGCCTAGAATGTTTATCAATTTCCATTTGATATTGAGCAGCATACTTTCTTTAACGAATCTCTTGATATCCTGAAGATCCATGTGTTCTCTTGACGGAGCCAGCCCGCAAGATCTGTTACATCCCTTGCATTTCAAGTTGCAATCAAAGGTGATGTCTATTTCAATTTTGTCCATCTGCGGGAAAAAGGTCTTACGCTTCTTGTATACGTTTTGAGGCGAAAGCTTATCCTTTCTAAGTATTTCCTTGATGCAACGTTCCTTTATATCTCTATTCGCATCCCTATTCTCGTAGTCCCTTTCGTAATAGTAGTTTATGAAGTCCATCTGATATGGGGATTCGCTCATTTCTACGATGGGCACCATAATCGCATAGTCATCACATTTTTCAAACCATTTTCGTTGCGAAAACTTAGCTTCGCCATTGTTATACATAAAGTACGATAAAGGTATTGAATCAAAGAGGTATTTCTTGAACGTCTTCAAATGCTGCCATACATTGCCCCCATACTTTCGCGGATTCATAAAGTCTACGGGATAACGGTAATGAGGCTGGATTCTGTAAGTCTGGTGGACTCGACCACAGGTTGTATCCACGCCCCACATGGCATATTTCTTGTAAACATCATATAGGGCTTCTTTCCCAATCAAGGCATCATCGGCATCTACCATGACGATTATAGAATCAGGATTACTGCAATAATTGTGCAGTGCGAGGTACTCGCATTGCAGTTTCTCTAGCCTAGTACGTCCCTTTATGAAGGTTATTCTGTCTGAATAAGGCTTAATCAAGTAGTCGATAAAATACTGAATCCCATTGTCGGAACAGTCATCATAAAGAATAATGCTAAAATCCTGAAAACGCTGGCTCATTAACGAGCACCAAAAACGAAGGAACCTCTCGATAGAAACATTCCTAAAACAAGAGAGAACAACCATTTTCTCATTGCGTTTGGGGTAACTCCAATCAAAGAAGGATCCCTCGCAATCAAAGTGATTTATCTGTTTGTCTAGAATATAACCCTGCTCAATCCTGTCCAGTATATTCATCCAGCTATAGGGTTTTGTTTTCCTGTAGTTTTGGGGATGAATGTAGAAGCTTCTCTTGTCCCCACCACGAATGGAACAATATCCCGTTTGCCTTTGATACTGTTCCATGGACCTATACCAGGTTAGCCTCAATTTGCCGTTTTCATCTGTACTATTAGGGTAAGGGCGTAAGCCGAACATTCGCTTCTTATCAAATAAACCCATCCTCACTTCTGGCACAAAGCCACCCTCTTCAAAACCAAAATACAGATTACTTTGGGAAACCGGTATGTTGAACCCGACTGAAATGACTTTTTCGTTTGATTCCAGTTCGTTTAACATATCATTCATGAACGAATGACCGTAATCGGAGCGACCTATCATTACATCACTATCCATTTGCAGGATGTAATCGCCTTCACAGTTCTCGAAAGCATACAACTGTGACGCAATCGGGACGCCCTTTATGGAATGAGTCTCCTTTGTCGCTATTCCGAACCATCGTTGGTTTACCGCTTCGGCCTGGTTAACGTCAAACAGGACGAATCTGTCAATAACGCCTTCATCCTTTAGCTTTTCTGCAATTGCAATGACACCATTCAAGTTTCCTTCTGCAGTATATTGACGTACAAAATCACATTCGCGACAATCAATAGAAACGACCACCTCATGGAAATAGTTTGGACAGGACAACTGTCGTACGATATGGCGAATATTGGATTCTATCGTGAATATATCCTGAGCACATGTCTTGATTAGCAGGGAAACCTTTTTGCGCAGAGGGCTGATTTTTCTATAGCCGATAGCAATTCTTTGGGGAACAAAGGTATTGTCGCTACTTAATTTCGGTTCGTCAACCTGAATATCCGATAAGTACAGGTGTTCCCGAATTTTTGAGAAGAACAGATAGTCAAGATTGCAAACTTCGGAGCAGCCGTATATCTCGTAAATTAATCCTGGTTGCTGGTTAATCTTGAAAGAATGTATTACCGGGCCAGACTCCTCGTAAATGATGTTGGAGAAAATCTTGTTGACGAATTCCCTAAAACCATCCAACTCCGGCAAATCGAAGTTGTTAATCGCACTCCGTTGCAATTTCTTTAATCGGGGATTATCCTGCTCATTGATAAAGATAAACATGCGCGCACAGGCATTTAAGAAAAAGTCGTCATTGTAATACTTGCACCCATCGAGATCTATTAGCTTTATGGTTCCATTTACTCGAATGAAATTTTCCCGCTTGCAATCCTGAATAATCACCTTCTTCTGCCAGCATTCCGTCAAGAACTGGATTGCGTCTTTTTCTGAGAAATACCCAACAGGTTCTGAGGCCTCATAGGGATACTTTTCAATAAACAGACCTTCAAACTCTAAGACCTCATCCAAATGGTAAAAGGACTTGTATTCTTTTTTGTCAAAGAAGAATGTCAAGTGACGGTAGGTATACCACTTGTCACCGCCCTCAAAGAACGGAAGGATTACCTTGTATACATAGTTCGCATCATGAAAGACGACTCCTTCATAACCTTGGCCTAAATATTCCAAATCGTCTAGGCCCATTTTTTTCAAAATTTCTAGTGCACGTTGCTTTCTTTCTTCATTTTGCATAAGCCTAAGCCTCGTTGATAAAGTTCCTTTCGTATTTCCAAATAGAGAGCGAGTCTCTTGTTATCTGCGGTTATTTTTCCATTCAAATTGTAAATCGTCAGTAGCACATCCTCTGCAATAGCGATTTTATAATCGTTATTGCCAAGTAACAAATCAACTAGAAGAAAATGGTCCTCGGCACTATTCTTTGCAGGATAGTCGCGCAGGCTTCTTTTCGACATAAATACATTACACGACGGTAGTTCTGCTTCGGCAATATCATTCGACATATCCCTCAGCCGGTTTATTAAATAATCACTGTCAAGGAGATCCTTCGTAGCGCGATTCACCCGACTTATCACCTTGTTATTCAATCGCAAGTAGTTTCCGGCTAGTACGACATCAGCTCCGCTCTGTTCTTGAACCTGTTCGATTCTCGACAGAACAAGATTATCTGAATACACGTCATCGCAATCAAGCCGCCCAATCAACGCAACATTTCCGAAGTATTTCCTGGTATAGGCATGAATATCATTTCTGGTCTTGTACGTAGCATTGTTCTTTACACGGATTACCATCACGTTTGTCAAAGCCAAAAGGTCCGAGACTTCTTCTTCCCAGCCATCGTTAGAATCATCGTCCGCAATCAATACCCACAGGTGGCTAGAGAGATTTTCTTGGTCAAGAATGGACTGAATGCATCGTCTAATGGTTTTTCGTCCATTGTGAAGTGCGATTCCTATCACAAACTTCTTTTCATCAGCCTTCCCATGAACCAGGTTGAATAACTTGTATATGTTGCTGAAGTCGTTATAGTCAAAAAGCTTCTCGGCGCGAAGGACTGCCTTTTCAAGCAATTCGGGAGTAAAGAGGTGAATGTACTTTTCAAAGAATCGTGTAATGCCGAGATGCTTCTTGCCCTTATCGTAAGTAATGCTACCTTCCCATGCAAAATGGTTCACAAGGACCATCGGTGTAATTGCAAACCGAATCCTTGGAGATAATTGCAAAAGCCGAATAAGCATATCCCGGTCGGTACAAGAGGGTAACATTTCATCAAAGCCATTAACCCTCTTTAATGTACCCAAGCTAAAGAACATATTGCTTCCTTGTATTCCGATATTGCCGCAAAGGAAGTTTTCGATTGTTATGTCGGACTGTTTAAAAATATGCGGTGAAGGGCAATCACTGCGTTTTAGATACGCGCAGCAGGCTTCAGGAAGACAGCCATTCTTATTGAAGAAGGCGTCAATGGTATTACATTGACATTCCAGATATGTCGATTCCCAGGAATCGTCGTCATCAAGGAAAGCGATATAGTCGCAATCAATGAATTGACTTGCATACCATTCTATTCCCGAATTCCAAGCCCCAGTACCAGAACAGCCATGTGTATGGCAATTTTTAAAGTAATGTAGATTCGGATTGTGGTAGAAATTGAGCTTTGCCACTAATTCATCGCTAAAATGAGTATTATCGTTGTCATCAACGACGAGGACGCAGTCTGGTTTGACGGATTGCGACAAAACGGATGCCAGGGAACGACCGAACAACAGATCGTTCCTGCACATAGATGTGCTTATAAGGACTCCTATTCTATATTTCTTGGCAATCAATTCTGTTCCTGGTTAGAAGGTAGAAGAACGGAGTATCGCATAGGGCAAGCACGACTTTTGCAATAAAGACGCCCAAAACCATGCTCCAGATGTTGGGAACAACGCCATAAAACGCGATAAAGGAAAAGATGATCGTATCTAGAAATTGGCTAATAATTGTACTGACATTGTTTCGAATAAATTTGAATCTTGGGGAATAGTTCCTTATTTTGTGGAAAATGTACACGTCGGTACTTTGGCTTATTATATATGCGACAATGCTTGCAATAAAGATTCTTGTTGACGTGGAAAAAACTTGGCTGAAAGCACTGGAGTCATAAGGTGATGGCAAAAGGAGTGCCAGGCGGGTTAATACACAGGCCACAATTAGGCAAATGAACCCGAACTGGACGATCCTGTTCGCGACCTTCCTTCCATATAGTTCTCCTATAACGTCAGTCATCAAGTATGTTAAGGCATAGCCGACCGTTGCTGAAGGCATTTCTAGGCCGCATACGCAGATGACTTTCGACGCAAGAAAGTTCGACGAAAGCAAGCCTGCCGTAAATAGGCATGAGCAGGCGATGAGGAAATAGATTTGGCGATTTTGGGATGGATTGAGTTGAAGCATATGTCAATAGGGTAAAAAGGTTATTTTTTTGTAATATATATTTACATTCAGAAAAGTGGAAGTTTAGGCGATGATCACGCCCGTCTGGATGAGGAACGCACGGATATAGTGGTTATATTCGCGCTCGAGCACCTTGAAGGTGTTCCCGTTGCTCGGTGTTATCGCGACAACCAGCGCCTTACGGCTAGTTGGGGCTTTGTGCTTCAGGATGGAATGCTTGCCACCCCGATAGTAGTTCCAGCGACCGCTCCTGATGAGGGCGTTGCAGAAATCGTTGATTCGCTTGTCGGCAGAAATGTAAATCATGGTATACCTCGCTTGGGTAAAATTTTTGTGTTGAAGATGTGATTGGAAACATCCCGTTCGGTTGGAACGGAATTCTAGGCGTTTGGAGCGGCAGAAATGCAGCTACAGACAAAACGCCAAAAACCACGTCGGTGCTATACCTACGTGACTATCCCCTAGTGAGGTTAAGACTGGTTATTCATCATTTTGAACTCCTTGCTGGTTGTTACGAAAAAAAGCAGAGAGTTACAACTAACAGCAGTTCAATGATGTATTCGTAATATATAAAAACTTTTTCGGAAAAGCAATAGGGAAAGAAAAAAAATAGAAAAGGCTTGCTTTTTCTTGTTTTAGGGTTTATATTTGAGTTGTCATTGAAAGAGTTGTTTATCTATCGCTTTTTTTTGGAGACAATTTTTTCAAATGACAAGACATTTTTTTGTTTTTTCGTTTGAAACATCCCTTTTGAAGAGATGTTTTTGTTGTTTCCAGAAAAGAACTGAAGTTAAACATTCTTTTAAGGAAATATGACTATGAATACTGACAGATTGGCATGGCGCATCGTTAACCTGAAGCACTGGGTAAAGAATAGCATTGATTTTGAAGGCTGGTCTTTTGGCTCGGATAACAGCGAATACAAAGAAATGTTCGAGGAAGCTCGGCAAGAACTGGTCGGAACGGAGATGCCGGATTACGACGAGAAGAATCCGGACCCGCTTACACTCCACTTTGTGCTGGCAAGTGGTCTTTACCTGGTGTACGACCTGCTCACGCTAAAGTCTTCCTCGTACCAAACGAAGCGGAATGAATTGGCAAGCCGAGTGAGGGGATGTATCGAAAGAATCCCCCTGCGAAATAAAACTTCTTGCTCCGATCGCGCGGCAATGGACTTTGGCATCCATGACATACCAGACTCTGAAGAAAAAAGTGACACGAGCATTCCGTACGAATGGCTTGACCATGAAGACACTTGGCTCAATAAAAGACTTGGGGCCTTCAAGACGTTTATTGATACAGGCAAGGTTCCCAAAACGGATTTATCTGGATTTCTCTGGCTATTCCTGAATTATTGCAGACATTCGCTTCCGGTTAGTTTTGAAAATTTCGATATTGTCGGAGACAAGTGTTTTGATTCCTTAGCAGCCTACTGCGCCTATGCCCAAAATGAGGCGAAGCTGATGGAAAACGTCAACAACTATTCGCTGAACCTTTTTGCCACTATCAAGGAAAGGGGCCTGCCTTTTGAAAGAGGGCTGCGCAAGTTAAGGTACATCTCATACCGTCCGATAGACCTCTCTGTGAAAAAGCGTGATCTGGAAACATTAAAAACTTTACGGAACGAGGCCGAGGAATCGGGAATTGATTTTGAAACATATTTGAAATCCTGCAACGCATATGGCTCGTGCACGATAGAGCTGGATCGTGAAAAAAGCAACCTCCCGACGACTATAAAGGATAACGAGGAATTCATAGACCTGCTAAAGTACCATAACATTGTGAAGGCGTCTAGCAGGGGGTACAATTCTCTGTTTAACAGCCTTCTCAATTTGGTGAATAAGGTTTTTGATTGTGAAACTGACTGCTTTTTGGAGGATGAATCCAAGCAGGAAAAATTGCGAAATTCTGTAGAAGTTATCTTGAGCCAGAAAATAACTCTCCTGAAGAAGTGGCCCTTCCTGACAATGTTCTGCTACATGGTGGTCCATTACCTAGAAGAAGAAGAACTGCTCCAACTTTTCAAGAAGCCCGTCGGAGAAGACAAAAGCAATCTTGTCTTCAAGGATATCAGGGAATGTCCTGGGCTTCAAGGTCTGTTTTTCTTTACACTGTTCGACATGAGTTATGGTTCAAGAGTCAATGGACGTTATGAAATCGGTGATGATTTCCTTGCCGCCCTTAAAAGGGGTGACTGGTTTGAACCTGCGGTGCAGAGCAGGTTGTTTACGGACATCCTTGAGCAGAATGGTATGAACTGCTCTATTACCGCTGACGAGATGTCGTTTAAGAAATATATCGACAAGCACTTTCCTGCCACTCAGTCGGTTTTGAATCTTATGTATAATGTGGCCTGCTATTCGGAATCGAAGACTATCCTGAATATCACGCAACAAATCAATAATATCCATGAACACCATTCAGACCTAGTGTACGCCACCGTGAAAGCGGCCTTTGCGAACGAACCGAAAAAGAACGGCCGGAACAAGGATAAATCCTATACGGACTATACTGCCGATGAACAGAAGAAGATGAAGCAGGAATCCGACAAGATGAAGGAAATCGATTGCGGCATCCTTCTTCCGAATTATGTTCAGCAAGTTCCAGGCTGTAATAACCAGTTTTTTTCCAGAAACTTCGAAATGAAACTTTTCTGGCAGACAGATGTATCCTGCGTGCCTGGCCCCGAAGGGATATTACAGAAGAGGGACTACCATCTGAAAAGAAACCGAAGGATGCTGGAATGCGGGTATTTGTATTATGCCCGTAATATGATAACGCACAATGATGACCTCTGCCACACGGACAATTTGCTTGATCCGAAGTATTATCCGGACTTGCTGCGCATCCTGTATTCGCTTATGAGACAGATGCAGAAGGATTGCTCCCTGCCACCTTCGGAAGAAAAGGAACGCCTGTTCAAATTCAAGCATTCTAGTTTCTCGGACGATGACTCCGTATGGACTTCTATGTGGATTTCACTCACAAAGAAATCGTTGGAGGAATCCATTGAAAAGGGCCAGGAAATGGAGTTGCTTGACGGCTTGAAGTCCTACGAAAGCATGATTGAGAAATCAACTCTAAACAAGGATAGCAGTAAACCAGCTATAGAATTGTTCAAGTTCTTGGCCGATATTCACAAGAAACTGGAAGGCAAATTTTCACCCAATGTGGACACCGCTGCAGTGAAGGTGAGTAACGCGGCAAGGGCAAAGATCTTGGCGATGCAGGAGTCCTACGATGCAGTGAGTTATGACTTATTCAAGAATGAACCTACTTACGAGTCACCATTCCTGAAGAAGTGCATTTCCCTATTGTTGCAGGTAATCCAATGCGTAACAAGTACGAAAGGCGTCGTAGACCTATTGAAGAAGAAGTCCGAGTTCAATGAAGAAGGTGTGCAGAGGCCCCTGCTAAACAGCGAAGGCGATGTCACTCTCGAGAATATAGAAGAGAAGGTTATCTATCCGGAAGCCCTAACAAAGGAACTACGAATCTTCTTGGATACGGTTTTTGGAATGGAACATCTTCGCCAATCCGAAAATGACAGCATAAACAGGAGTGTATTCCACCTTTACGGGTACAAGATTATGCTCTACCTTATGAAAGTGACGTTGCAGATGACGCGCATGGACTTGAAAGCCATTCACAGCGGTCAAAATTAAACTGCTCGATGCATTACGCTTGAAATTAAAAAAATACGCAATTATATAGTCATTTATATTCTTGAATAGATATTCCTCGTTACTAACATAAGCACAGACTTACACTTGTAAATCTATCCTTTTTTGCCTAGGAATGGAGAGCAAAAAAAAACGCATTTCTCCATTCAAAGGAGAAATGCGTCGTTCTTTATTGCACCTATCTAGCTACAACTAGAGAATGAACGGGCAATAGGGGACGTTCACCAGGCAGGGGCCAAGCTGGCCATCGGCGGCACACGGCCCGACATCAACCGCGCAGGCGTTTCCGAGGCAGCCCTGCGCTGCACATGCTCCAGAAGCGGCCGCGCATACATCTCCAGCACAACCTGCGCCAGCACACACATCCGCATTTGCGGCACAGGTATCACCTGCACAGCCTTCTCCTGTCCCTGCCCCGGCATGGCCGCCGCAACCCTCGACAGCGCACGCTTCAGCAGCACAGGCATTCGCGTTCGCAACGCATGCCGCGCCTCCACAAGCATCGCCGCCACAAGTGCTTGCATTTGCTCCACATGCGGCACCGCCACACACATCGGCAGCGCAGGCACCTGCATTTCCACCGCAGGCATAGCCACCACATGCGTTAGTCGGGCAAGACGTCGAATCGGATCCGCAAGCCGCGCCGGCACACGACCCGCGAAGAGGTGCCTTGACCATCCTTCGGAAAGGAATCACGACCAGCTTGTTGTCTTCCAGATCCAGCTGGACATTTTTCAGAACAGAAATCAAATCAACGATCTTGTTGATTTCCCTCAGCTGTTCCATCAAAATGACAGGTGTACCCTTGCAGGTAGCCGTCGTTCCATCCGGAGTAACCGTAAAGCAGATGATTTCGTTTTTGCGGGTACGTGCGCGAAGGGTCAGGTCCAACCCCTGCGTGATGTAGCCGTTCCTGTCTACACGATTGATTTCCTTCATATCATGATTCCTTTTGTTAGTGGTGAAACTTTTTTAGATAGAGGCGCAGTCTATTTTCCAAATCGAACTTAATCGACGGGCATGGCGTAAGGGCCGAGTTTCCCGAATAGTTTTCCTTGAACAAGAAACGGTACGTACACATTCCCATGCAATTTGGCATAATCCTGCAATCCAGGCATTCCTGCTCCACAAAAGGAGACCAAGATGTCCAATCCTTCCCCGCTTCCTTTAGATTGAATTTCTCATCACCTATGTTCCCAATTTTGTACCTATCAACAGAAACAGTTTCCCAGCATTTGTGAACGTCACCATTCGGGCAGATAACAAGGCCGTTCTCCTTGGCAGCCCCGCAGAGCCCCATCAGATGCGGCGGCAGCGAAATGTCGCACAAGCCATTCTTGTGGGCATACGCAATGAGCTTCGTTTCTATCTCGGCATAGTGAAGGGCTTCCAAGGTATAGGCCGAAACATGCTTGCACATCGTTGTCGACGCATGAATCGGAGCAAAGTACATCGAAATCTTTTTAACACCCTTCAGTTCACGGGCCACCTCATCAATCAGCCTATAGCATTGCGCTTCGTTGCGGGAATCCACATTCACGCGGAATGTCGTCGCAATAGGCGTTCCTGATTGGTATTTCCTCACGTTATCCATAATCACTTCAAAAGACCCGCGATCGTCTGACTTGAAAAAGCGAACCTTATCGTGAACATCCTTAGGCCCATCAAGGGTTATCTGAATCCAGGAAATTCGGCATTCCCTAAAGGCGTCCATATTTTCGGACTTGAGCAGGGATCCATTGGTGATTATGGAGGCCTTGTACGCGATACCCTTCTTTGTACACAGGTCAATCATTCGCCTAGATAAACCCCTTATAACGTCCATTCCAAGCGTAGGCTCGCCACCAAACCAGGTCACATTCAGATTTTGAAGTTCCGTACAGTTAGATTCCAGCCAATGCATAACGCCATCCTGCGTTTTTGCATTCATAATGGAACTTTTCTTGTCGGCACCTTCGAAGCAGTAATTGCAATTAAAGTTGCACGAAAGAGTCGGGAGAATCGTCATTGTCAATGACTGCTTCCCTGTTTTCACCGACAAAAACTTCTCTTTTATTCGTTCGCGCTCATCGGCATCGGCGGGAATTATGAAATTATTGATTAGGCACCTATCCAAGAAATCAAGCTTTGAAGCCTCCAAGTCAGCAGGGACGCCCTCACTAACAATTTTCTCCAGAAAGTCATACTCGTCGTGCGACAAGACCGCAAGGGAGTTGCCCAAAGTATTATACACTGCAATGTCATCGCCTTCGGCGATAAGGATATTGTATCTTGAAAAGTTGTATTTGGTCATAATAAGTTTAGATGAAAAATTTCGTACAAACTTAATAATATTTTTGTAACGTAATGTAACGAGACAAATAAGCCATTTTTTGCCAAAAGTTTATCACAACTAAACAATGTTCAACCACAACAAAACATTAACAAGTCATTGTAGTTTATATGTATTACTTTGAACAAGTTAATTTTCGTCCATAATTATTTTGTAATTTTTTCAACACATTAAGTTTCTTGGGGGATTTTCCATGCCATTTTAAAGGCCAGCCGGGCCAAGGAACCCCCTCTTTTCTATATTCGCAGGCATGAACTACCGCATTGCCCTGTTAGCCTGCACCCTGCTCCTTGCCCACGCAAGTGCATCCGAAATCCACCCGTTCGTACGCGGGTTTTTCCCGGTAGACGTGAGCGTCTCGAAGAGTTTCCAAGGGGTCAGTTCCAGTGCGGACTACTCTACCGACTTTACCGCCGAGGCGGGTGCAGAATTCCTGACAGGGATGGAATTCGCCCCGTTCTTCTTCGGGGGCGGTATCGGTTTTATGGGTGCACAATGGGATGGCGAGATACAGGTAGCGCCAAGCACCATCCCCATATGGGTTTCGCTTTCCCTGAGGTCCCCGAAAAGCTATCAGGACATTACGCCCTACGTGACGCTGCGCGCGGGCTGGCCCATGCCGGCGACTTCCATAGACGCCTGGTGGGAATCCCCCTCGAACTTCATGGTAGATGCAAGTGTCGGCCTCTTCTTTACGCAGGGCGTAGGTTTCGAGGCTAGCTACACCTTCACGAGCCTCGAAAAAAGCTACGAGCACAAGGACCTGAGTTACAGGGTCTCCTACGGAAAGCTCGGCCTGGCATTCTTCATGAGCTTCGACATCAGCCACGAACGAACCTACGTACCGAACACGACCCCGATTCCCGAAGACGAAGAATAGTTACCTGCGCCTGATACCGGTACGAACGGTGCGGGTTTCCTTGTGGCCGTCATCGAACAGGAACTTGATTTTCCAGATATACACGCCGGTACCGGCTAGGCGGCCTCTCTTAGTGCGCTGATCCCATTCGATGTACCCGAAGTGCGTCGAGTTCTCCGGGTTCGCCAAGGCGTCGTCTTCCAATTCCCCATTCTTGCCAAATTCGGTGCGGAACTGCGCCATGACATTGCCGATGTTATCGAACACGCTGACGCTTGCACGGTATGCCATCTGGGTTTCCGTCCTGATAGCAGAAAGCGTATCGAGAGAAATCGCGGGATAGGGCTTGATGGAATAGAGGTAAATCTGGCTGTCTTCGCCCTCGATGACAACGCCACCGACTCCAGGCGCGTTCCCGTATTCATCGGCAATGGAGGCCGCAGGATTCGTCATGAGGCAATAGCCGGCACGAGCGTCAGTTTCCCGAGGCAGCACCATGGTCCAGACACGGCCCGACTTGTCGAGCCTGGGTTCTTCCTTCAGCGTAACGGGATGAACCTTGCCGCTACCACATTCTTCGGAGTACTGGAACAACTTGCTCCAGGCCTTTTTGTTCTTGCCGAAGGCTTTTTCCACAGGTTCAGACATCGTCACCACCAGCGTATCCAGCGGCAAAACGTCCACATCGTTCAAGAAGTCTTCTTCCTTCTTTAGGCCAGGGCGCTTCACTGCACGCACAGGCACAGGGCCCACCTTGTCGGACAAGTATACCTTCTGTACCGCAGAAGATGTATTCCTGGAAATGTTCACGAATTTTCTGCCCGTAGAATCTACGCCGGTGACGCCATAGCCGAAGGGGCTTTCCAGCGCGACATTGATCCAGTCGCCTTCATCGGAAATCTCCATGTCTCGGTCGGCTACTCCGCGGCCAATATCCTCGGCGCCTCCCCAGAACAGCGTATCCATCTTCAACTGTTCCTGGAGAATGGACTTGGCAAAATGCACCCGCACAAAGTCGGCCTGGCCATCCTTATCCTGGTCCTGAATCTCTGCGGAATCCGCCGGAATGAACCCATAGAACACCACGATGGAATCACGGCTATCCAGGGCAGACTTGTCCTTCCTTATCTGCATGCGGATAACCACTCGGTTTGTATCTGCATTCAGGTCCATGGCGGCATCCAGCAGGTCATCTTTCAAATCCTTTTTGCTCGTCACGAACCTGAAGGAACTATGACCTTCAAACACTCCCGAATAGGCTTCCGTTTCGAAGGCGGGCACCCACAAGGTATCGCCAAGGTCTGTAAACAGCGCCACTATGATAGTATCCACCTTGTCGTAAGTGGGGCTAACCATATTCAGGCTGAAGCCAAAGCTCACCTCGGTCGTCTCTACGGAATCAATGTCCCTGACAAGGTCATCTTCAAGGAACACGTATTCCAGCGGGACAACGTCGCCAAAGGTAGTCGTATCGCGAGTGATGGTCTTGTAGAACGGATCAACGAATTCTGTTACAATCATGTCGTCGCTCGCACAAGTCAACATACTGTCGCCCTTCACGGCCTTGCCCTCGCTCTTCGCCAGGTCAGATAAGTTGTATACGCCTCCGCCTCCATGAGTCAAGTCCAAGGTTTCTTCATCCTCGCTAAATAGGCAAGACACCTTCACCGGTAACGTCGTGGCAATCGTGGCGGGGACATCTATCAAGTAAGCATCGTAAGTCCAGATATCGTCAGAAAAGTCCTGAGTCTGCACTTCAATCTTCAATTTTTCAGTCGTACGGACAATGGAATCCGAACCTGTTTCCATATCGCTGAGCTTTATGATATCGGGAGCATCCGGATCATGGTACATGAGCTCAGGGCCAGATTGTTCCCAAGAAAGCGTTTTTCCCGCATAATCTGTATAGACGGCTATGGTATGTTCGTCGCCGTTCAAAATGCCATCGGAAAGAACTCCGCAAGCAACTAGGCCCATATAGAACGGTTCCGAAGGTCGTTCAACAACAAACGGAAGAGAGTCCGTTCCTTCATATTCCCTTAGAAATTCATTTACGATAGGAACCCAGATAGTGTCGCCAACAGCATACAATTGTAGGGTATCGCCATCATAAGTCATTGTAATGTCAGACAACCTGGTGTACGATATCTGCTTGGGACGCCATGCAAAAAAAGTCTGAGGTTTGGTTGAATCTGCAACGGAGACGTAGTAGCACTGGACCGAGTTGTAATAGCCTATACTAATCAAGCCGATGCCGACATTTGCCGCCGAGTCAGCCTCATAAACTCCGTGGTAGCGGCATCTAGAAGAACTGAGCTTTACATGAGCATTTTTATGGGTAGAGGAATCCACTTCGCAATCCCCTTCCATCAGCTTCCATTCCTTGAACACATAGCCAGTTAGGTCTTCCGCCTCGATTTGGGCGTTCATGCCATGCCCCACATCGATTGTGGGGCGCTGGATTATCTTACCCGCTAGATCGTACTCCACGTCAACATAGTCCGTGGGAACCTTGGAATACTTAACACTGAAGGGCCATGAATAATACGATTGCGAGGAGACTGTCAAATAATTATCTTTTCCCGAGCTCTTAAAGTAACAGCCCAACCCATCCATTGTGCCGACACAGGAATCAATACCATTGCCCTTCCAGGCATCGGTTCCGAAATTCGTAACGATTCCTTCATAATCCTCAGGAGAGTTAAATTCCACATAGTACCATGTTGAATCTTCGGTAGCAGCGTGGAATCGAACCCATACGGAAGAGTATTCTCCATTGATATAGTGGAAATAATTCTTGAAATCTTCGGTCAATTCAAAATATGGAACCACTACTGGCTTCATTTCACAATCACCATTGACTGTAATAATTACTTTAGAACTGTTTATGGTTACAGGACAATTTTGTTCACCGGATATGTATTCAAAGTGGCTAAACTGCCAATCATGGGCAGAGCGATACGGATAAACGTTTATTATCTTGCCAATATCAACATATTCATCCCTTGATTCAATATCAATATTTTCTACAGAGTCAATCACAATTCTGGCCTGCTTTCGGAATTTGGCCGTTACAGTGCAGCCGACTGTCGATAGGGGAAGAACCCTTGTATTTGCGTTGTAATGGTCTTCAATTCTACAATTCGCGCTATTCACCCATTGAAGAAATCTGTAACTTTCGTTGGGCATGGCGCTAATATTCATGTATTCTTCGGCGTGTCCCTGCATTTCTCCTGAAGGGGAGACCGTACCGCCTTCCTCCGCCACTACGTTTACAATCGTGCGCATACGCAATTTGGCCGCAACAGAACAATCGCCGTTGACTACCACCTTGGCTGCCGTGGGAGAAGTGGGATTCTCGATCTTACAAACACTTTCGGATACGGAAGTTTCTTCTAAAGTAGTGCCATCGATAAATACCCATTTGTCAAAATCGTAATTGCTCGCATTTGGATTGATTACCAACTGGTTCGAGGAGCCCTCGTCAACAAGGGTTTTCTTATAAAAAGCCGTTAAGCTATACGTTGATGTATAAGTACTAAGTGTATATGTCTTGACAAATCTTGCCGTTACGGTGCAGGCGCCTTTAACCGTCACCTTCGTCGACGAAGAAGTTGGACCTGCAACAGTACAGTTGGTACTTGAAGAGGTCCATTTGTCAAAGCGATAGCCGGATTTGGGCGTGGCTGTTATTGTGTTGTCGGAGCCGTCATCCACAGTTTTTGTTCCTGCCGATGCGACGCTTCCCCCCGTACCAGCGGATACCGTCACTTGATAAGTCTTGATAAAGTTTGCCGTTACGTTGCAATCAGCAGAAACCTTTACGATAGTCGACGCATTGGATACGGCACTTACTTTACAAGATGCATTATCAGTAGTCCACTTATCAAAGCGATAGCCAGATTTTGGCGTGGCGGTAATCGAATTACTGGAACCCTTGTCAACGGTCTTGTAGCCATACGGAGACGTTGTTCCGCCATCTGCAGGTTTCGGGCCAATAGCAAAGGTGTTTCTTTGCACGAAGTTTGCCGTTACAGTGCAGCCACCATTGACAGTCACCTTCGTCGACGAAGAGGTTGGGTCCGCAATAGTGCAACTGGTACTCGAAGAAGTCCATTTATCAAAGCGATAGCCGTATTGATTTATAGAAGCCGAAATGTCTACCTTTGAACCGGCATCCACTGTTTTAGACGTGAAGTTTGTTGACCCGCCTGTCCCTGCAGAAAGTTTCAGTTCATAGGTACGTACAAAGGTGGCCTGTATTTTACAATTTTCACGAACATGGACATCCGTGGTTGCGGCAGTTTCATCAAGGACATAACATGCGGTGCCGCCCGATACCTTGACCCATTTATTAAAACGGTAGCCACTTTTGGGCGTTGCCGTAACACTTACTTCGGCCGAACCGCTCACATAAGTTCTTTTCGAGGTCTCCGTTGTTGTCCCGCCAGTCCCGGCGGTAATTGTGAGTTCTGCAAACTTGAGAAAAGCGGGCTTGATAGTACAATCGCCATTTACAGTCACATAGGTGGTTGCACTGCGATTATCATCTACGGGGCAATTGGTGGCCTTGCTCCACGATGTAAAGACATGGGTTTCATCCGGAATGGCCGTTATTTTTACCCTGGTGCCAACATCAACAGTTTGCGAGCCTGTGGGCGACGTGGTGCCACCAGTGGCTGTGCCGATGGTCAACACCGCCGTCTTTACGAAAGACCCCTTGATTGTACAAGCCCCTTCTACGACAGCAAATCCGTTTTCAGGGCTGATATCATAAAAAGTTTGAAGGTGCCTAGAATCAAAGATTTTACAATTTGAACTTCCCGAAGTTATAGTCCACTTGTCAAAGCGGTAACCGGCACTAGGCGTTGCCTTAAGAATTTCGTTACATTTGAGATAAGTATCTGAAGATATTGTATAAGAAGTTGGTTCATAGCGATTGGAAATTTTTTCTTCATATACTGAAATGCCTGGGGTACAATTGGACTCCGAACTAACGGAACCTCCAGTTCCAGCATTCAACGTAAGGGCAGTAAGCTTCCTATTCGCCTTGATAGCACATTTGCCCTTGATTTTTAAAGTTGTCGAAGCTTTACTCGCATCCGTAAAAGAACAATTCGAAGCACCGGACACGACTTTCCAGCCGGCAAACGTGTGTGTGTCCTCCGTTATCGCTCTTAACGATATACTAGAATTATTCGACTGTAACATAAAAACATATTCATCAGGTTTAGTTCCATTTGTGAAATAATCAGATCTAGTATAACTAGTATTGGAGGTTATATTAAAATATGCATTGGACGTAGTAATTGATCCACCACAAGACTGCATAATTGCGGCCTCGTATCTATACCCCGACCAAACCATGCTGCTCAGCAACAAAAGGATAAAAATGGCTTTTGTAAATATTATTTTTTTCATACGGACCGAAATTTAGGTATTTAGGACAAAGGTTGTCAGGACCAAAAGTTCCTTTGTACCTAAAAAAGGCCTGCTAAAAGCGAAACTTTATACGGATTTTTTCAAATAAAAACAGATTCGCTAGGAATCCATCTGCCTACTTAAAGATGTAGCCCACGCCGAATTTTGCGGCATAGTGGCGGTAGTCGGGATTCACGAGGGTCATCGCGACGCCCCCGCTTACTTCCCAGTGAGTATGGAACCGATACCCGGCCATAATGTAATGCGTGTCTATCGACGGCGTAGTAAGGCCCTCCTCGCCCGTCTCGACGGGCGGGGAGTACGAGCTCACGCTATAGCTCAAGAAAAAGTCCTCGATTATGATAGTCGCATACAGGCCCATGAAAAGCATGGCGTGAAAATCGGTATCCGCCCCGCCGATAGATTTCCAGTTGCCACGGTCGGAGCACGGGTAAACATCGCACTCTTCGCCGTCCACGGTTATCGTGGTATACTGGTGGAAGGTCCCCATAAACACGCCCGCTTCGAAAAATCTCGTGTTGAAACCAAGTTTCAGGTGGTGGTAAATTCCGTCATCGTAACCAACACCCAGGCCCCAAATAAAAAAACTCGTTTTCTGGAACCATTCGAACGATGCGTTCAGATCACTGCCGCCCAATTCGTAGATTCCTTTCGCGGTGAATTCCCGAGTGGGCTGCATCAGCGAATCGGCGCTGTAGTTCGAATACGACCCGCTCACCACCATGGTTTCCTTCGGGCTGAAAATGTACGAACCGGAAAGACGGAATGTCGAGGAATGGGGTTCGAGGTACCCGCGTACGCCTTCGACTTCGGGAGCCTCGGCTGCATCGACGTGGAAACTGGTAATACGCGTACGCGTACACCCCGTGGCAAGTAGGCACAGGGCAAGACATACGGATATGTACACTATTCGTTTCATAGCGGCTCCTCCCAATATTATATATTTTTTTTATGACATTGGATAGCCTAGGCGCATTTTCTATATTTGGAACTACTATGACCGCGGACGAACTATTCAACAAACTGAACAAGATCCAGCCGGGTGCCGTACTCTGCCACTACACCCGCGAAAAAGTCGAACAGATGCTCCCGCTGATCAACGAGATCAACGAGCGCAAAAAAGACCAGGATACTGTCATCCTCGCGCACAGCTACTGTGCACCGGAAATCGTGCTCGGCGTTGCCGACTACACGGGCGACAGCTACAAGCTGAGCGAAGACGCCACGAAGGTCCCACAGAAGACTATCCTGTTCTCCGCAGTCCGCTTCATGGGCGAGACGGCCAAGATCCTGAGCCCCGAAAAGGACGTGCTCATCCCGGGCAAACTCACGGGCTGCAGCCTCGCCGACTCCATTACCGGCAAGGACGTGCAGGCGCTCCGCGAGAAGTACCCGGAACACGCCTTCATCTGCTACATCAACACCACGGCCGACGTGAAGGCCGCCTGCGACGTGTGCGTCACGAGCGGCAACGTGATGAAGATCGTGGAAGCCTACCCCAACGACAAGATTTGCTTTGTGCCCGACAAGCTCATGGGCCAGAACATCAAGAACGAGATGGAAAGCCGCGGCGTCAAGAAGGACATCGTGCTCTACAACGGCAGCTGCTACGTGCACGAGACGTACGATGCCGAACTCATCCAGTTCTTCCGCAGTCAGAACCCGGGCCTCAAGGTGGTGAGCCACCCCGAGTGCAACCCGTCTGCGGCATTCTACAGCGATTTTGTGGGCAGTACCGGTCAGATGGTCAAGTACATCGATGGTCTTCCGCCCAAGAGCAAGGTCCTGCTCCTTACGGAATGCGGGCTCAATGCACGCATGCACTACGAGCACCCCGACATGGAATTCATCGGGAGCTGCAGCATGTGCAAGTACATGAAGTCTAACTCCCTCGAGAACATCCTCGAGACACTCCGCCACCCCGAACAGGCGAACCGCGTGGAACTCGACGAAGATACGCGCGTGAAGGCGAAGAAGTGCATCGACGCGATGTTCCACTACGCTAACCTGTAAGGCGCGCGCACCCAGGAACACGCAGCGACACAGTCCCACCAAGAACGAAAAGGAACACGCAGATGGCAAAGACGGTTGCAGTCGGGCTTTCCGGCGGTGTCGATTCGGCACTCGCGGCTTACCTACTAAAACAGCAGGGATATGAAGTCGTCGGCGTTACCATGGCCACATGGGACGGTTCCCTCAACATACCGCACGTGGAAGGCCGCGAGGGCTGCTTTGGCCCAGGCGAAGACATAAGCATCGCCGAGGCAAAGACGGTAGCCGACCGTCTCGGAATCCCGCATTACGTTGTCCGTGTTTCCGAGGAATACAAGCGCCAGGTACTCGACTATTTCCGCGCCGAATACCGTGCGGGCCGCACGCCGAACCCGTGCGTGCGCTGCAACCAGAATATCAAATTCGGCGCGCTCCACATGGCGGCACGCCGCATGGGTATTGACTTCGACTACTTTGCCACCGGGCACTATGCCCGCCTCGAATTCAAGAACCCCGACGAGCCCTTCCTCTATGCGGCGCTCGACCACAGCAAGGACCAAACGTATTTCCTCTCGCGCCTTACCGCAGAGCAACTCTCGACAGTCATTTTCCCGCTGGGCGGCATGACAAAGGTACAGGTGAAGGAACTTGCAAAAGAAATCGGCTGGGACGACTATGCCACCAAAAAAGAAAGCCAGGACTTCTTGGAATGCGGCGACTACTCCGTGCTCTTCGATGAATCCGACAACGTCCCGGGCGACTTCGTGGACATGCAGGGCAAGGTGCTCGGCCAGCACAAGGGCATAGTGCACTACACCATCGGGCAGCGCAAGGGATTAAATATCGGCGGCCAGCCGGAACCGCTATTCGTCGTGTCCATTGACGCCAAGAAGAACCAGGTGGTACTCGGCCCCCGCAGCGCCCTCAGCTGCACCGAAGTCTCGGGCGTGGAACTCAACCTGATGGTATCCGAAACCTCGCCGCTCCTGAAAGGCGAACTGACGGCGCACATCAGGCTCGGCCACAGGGGTGCCGTCGCGCGGATCGAATCGCTCGACACTGCCGCCGGTACCATCCGCGTGCGGTTCGACGAACCGCAGTTCGCCTCCGCACCGGGCCAGATTCTGGTGCTCTACGCCGGCGATGGCATCGTCGCATCGGCAATTATCGCCTAAAAACACGAAGTTTTCTGTTTTTTTTCGTACGTTTCGGTCTATTTCATAATAAATTTTATACAACGGAACTTTCTATACGGATTTTCCCGTTTATGTGTATGCTAGAGGTTGTTGATGAAATGGACTTCGATTTCTAAGTCGAGACAGATTCTATGGGCCATGGGGCTCATTCTTGTCGGTATTCTCATCAATATCATCCCTTCGAAAATAGTCCTCTTTTTTGATATCCCTATTTTCGCGGATTCCATCGGAACCATCCTCGCCGCCATGCTGGGCGGCACGCTCCCTGCCGTAATTGTCGGGTTCTTCTCCAATGCGTTCAATGGCATTTCCGACCTCACCACCCTCTACTACGGTATCATCAGCATCCTTATCGGCGTCGCCGCTACGCAGTTCCAGCAAAGGGGCTACTTCCGCAGCGCACTCAAGGCGTGCATCACCGTAATCGCGTTCGCCGCCCTGGGCGGCATCCTCGGCTCCATCCTCACCTACTTCCTGTACGGCTACGATTTCGGCGAGGGCATCTCGGCGCCATTCTCCATCGCCATCCATAACAACCTCGGATTCAGCAAGTTCTTCGCGCAGCTCACGGCCGACTTCGTCATCGACATCATCGACAAGTCCATCGTCGTCGCCATCGCGATTATCGCACACAGGAAGATTCCTCTCAAGCTTAAGCACCTCTACAGCCACGTATTCCTGTTCGACCCGAACCTGGCCGAACACATGCGCCAGATCGGCAGCTACCACATCAAGCGTTCGTTGCTCCGCAAGGTCGTCTTCATCGTCATCATCGCCGAAATCCTCCTGGGTGCGCTTGCCAGCATTACCGGGTTCGTGCTGTACCGCCAGGTATCGATAGGCAAGTTCGTGGATATCGCGCACGGCCTTACCGAAGCCGCCTCGGTAGCGATAGACGCAGACCGCGTTGACGAGTTCATAGCGGAAGGCGAAAAGGCTCCGGGCTATACCGAAATAGAATCGAAACTGTACAAGATAAGGAACGGGTTCCCGCAAGCGCTCTACCTATACGTGTACAAGATTCTCGAAGACGGCTGCCACGTGGTATTCGACCTCGATGCGACCGACGGCGAGGAGGGCGGAGAGCCGGGCTCAGTTATCGCGTTCGACCCTACATTCGTGCCCTACCTGCCTAAACTGCTCAACGGCGAACCCATCGAGCCGATCATCTCCGACGACCAGTACGGCTGGCTACTCACCGTGTACAAGCCTCTCAAGAACTCTGTAGGCAAGACGGTCGCCTATGTCGCCGCCGACATCTCCATGGGCGAAATCCTCATCGACCAGGCGAAGTTCTTCATCAAGCTCCTCTCGATGTTCTTCGGGCTTTCGATTATTATCATGAGTATCGTGCTCGAATTCGTGCACCGCGGAATCGTGAACCCCGTAAACCGCATGGCATCAGGCGCCATACACTTCGCCTACAACTTGGAACAGAGCCGCGTGAACAGCGTCCAGGAACTCGATTCCCTCAACATTACCACGGACGACGAAATCGAATACCTGTACAAGGCGCTCATCAAGACCTGCAAGGACTCGGTGGAATTCATCGAAAGGCTCGAGAAGGCGGCCGAGCGCATCACCCGCATGCAGGACGAAATTATTATCAACTTCGCAGAGATGGTCGAAGCGCGCGATACCAGTACGGGCAACCACATCAAGAAAACCGCATTCTACGTGGAGGCCATCGCGAAGGAACTGCAGCGCGAAGGCAAGTTCAGCGAAATCCTCGACGACGCCTACATCGCAAAGCTCAAGCGCTCGGCGCCTCTCCACGATATCGGCAAGATTGCCGTATCCGACCTTATATTGAACAAGCCGAGCAAACTCACCGACGAAGAATTCGCCATCATGAAGAGCCATACCACCGAAGGCTGGCATATTCTCGAAAAGATCGAAGAAAACGCAAGCGATTCCATGGATGACGATTACCTCAAGGAAGCTACCGAGATGGCGCACTACCACCATGAAAAGTGGGACGGCACAGGGTACCCCACCGGAATCAAGGGCAACGGGATCCCGCTGTCGGCGCGCATCATGGCCGTGGCCGACGTGTTCGACGCGCTCGTGGCCGAACGCATCTACAAGAAGCCCTTCACCTACGAGAAGGCGATGGCCATCATCACCGAGGGCGCAGGCAAGCACTTCGACCCTGTGGTAGTCGAGGCCTTCAGCCACATCTCAGAGGAACTCTACGCCCAGCGCACCGTGCTCGACGATATAGTTACGCACAAGCACGATGATGCCGCAAAGGGCTAAACCGCAACGCCCTGCGATTATCGCCGAATCAAATTAAAACACCGACCGCTCCTGCGGCCGGTGAATTTTTTCAATCGGAAGTGTCGACTACATCGTGGACTTCACGAACTTGAGGACATCCTTCTTGACCCTCTTGTATTCGTCTTCCCAGATCTTGGCGACCTTGTCGACGAGGGTAAGGTCGTCCATCGCGTACTTCTTGTCGACCTTCGGCGCAACGCGGCAAATGTTATCTTCGCCGATGTTCGCGCAGGCCTCGAAGTAGTTCGAGTTGCCAGTACGGGCAATCCAGTCATCCATGATGTATTCGAGCCAGCCCAGAGCGTTCTTTTTCGCGGGGGCCTTGTTCGGGGTAATCATACCGGTGTTGAACGTGAGGATCTTGATGCCGTCGGCAAAGAGGTCGCGGTACTTCTTCTTGCTTGCGCAGAGATTCTTGAGGCCGGACTGCAGCACCATGATGGGGTCGTTCGCCCACATGCCGCCATCGCAGAAGACCTTGCCGTCAAGAGTCAGCGTGTCGAAATAGGTCGGCGCGGAGCAACTCGAAAGGATGGCGTAGGCGCGGTCCATCCAGGTGTCGGTGCGGTCCCACACCTTCTCGACGCTTTCGCCATTCATGTAGGTGGTCGGGATGTAGATAGGCTTGTTGAACTTGTCCATCTTGCCCGGGAAGTTCTCGTACAGGAGCTTCTTGAGGCCGGAATTGTCGTAGCGGTAGTAGTTCGAACGGGCAATCGGCGGAAGCGTACCGGATTTCTTCTTGAAAATCTTCTCGAGATTCGCCTTGTACAGGTCAAAGAGCGTCTGGGCCGTCATGCCCTCACAAAGTCCACTCGCAATGATCGAGCCGGTAGAAGTGCCCGCGAATGCTTCGCTCACATCAGCGAGATTTGCACCCAGATCCTTTTCGAGCAGGCTCATGAACTTGAGGGGACCAATACCGAGGGCGCCGCCGCCACAAACGGAAATGACGAGTTTCTTCACTAGTGTTGCCTCCTTTTATTTTATCGGGAACTTTCCCTTGTTTGCAACTCCGTATAAAATAAATACTACGGATAAACGAGGCAATTATTTTTTTGTAAACAAATACAAACTAAAATGTAATATACACCAAACAAAAAAGCAGGGAGCGGTCGGCTTCCTGCTTAAAGTTCTTGGCGGCCTAGGGGCTAGCGGAACTCGTAGACCTTCGTCGCGAGCACGACCTCGCCGCTACGCATGTTGACCTTGATCTTGACCGTGGTCATCTTGCCTCGCGGAATCTGGACCGTCGCACTGTAGCCGATACCCGTTTCCGAAGGCACGTACTTCGTCTCGAACTTCTGGCCGGCAACAACAACATCTACGGACCGGATCTGGGACGGGTCGTTGTCGAGAACCTTCTCGACATCGAATATGAGTTCCGGGTACATAGACGCACCCTGCGAAACCTTCTTCTTGATAACTTCCTTGGCGCCGCCGCGCACGCTCACATGCACGCCCGTCTTGGGGTAGCACTGCAGTTCGCGCTCGATGACTCCATCGAATTCCGGGCTGTTCTCGGGCACAAACTTGTACTTGTGAGTTCCCGGGACAAGCTTGAGGACCGCCGCCGGATTATCCCTCTCGAGCACAAGTTCCTTCACGAGGCTATCGCGCACATAAATCGAGAGCTTGCCCTCGTTGTCGGTATAGCCGCTGGTGGTGTACAGCGCCTCGCACTTGTTTATGTCGGACTTCATGATCTTCACGGTACGGTCAAGCCTGTAGTTGAATGCGATGCTGCCGCATTCGAACGTCGTATGTTCCACGGAGCAAAGCGCATCGAACTTCTTTGCGCCAAGCGCGCCACGGCTCCACCTGGGCACGAAGCGCATACGCTTACCGTCGGAGGTGTGGCGTTCAGAACCGATAGCCACCTGCATGCCGTCGGTACAGGTCGCGAAGATCTCGATGCTGTCGGCGCCCACCACTTCCGGCACACGCTCGAACTTGCATTCGAACTTGGACTTCATTTCCTGATTGCGCTTCTCGATCTTTGCATCGAGTTCCTTGGCCTGCAACTGGATTTCGGCATCGGACTTGTTGGGATCGTCAATTGCAGCCGCAATCTTCTTCGCGAAGTCCGGGTCACCGGCGTTCTTGGCCTCGACAACTACGGGCGGCTTGCCCTTACGGAAGGCGACATACTGCTTCGCCTTCACCGAGACCTGCTGGCCATTCTCTTCCATCACCATCTCGCCCGAGTTCAAGGCACCGAACGACTGTCCGCCTTCCGTCATGCCCACCGTACCGTCCGTACCGCGAATCGATGCGGTCATGGTCCCGGTCCTGAACTTGAACTGGCTCTTCTTGCCGGTCTGCTTCTGCGCGTTGAACCGGAGGAGGCCCTTCTTGATGTTGATTTCGGAAATCTGCGAATCCTTGATGAACATGACCTGCGTGAACTCGACAAGCGCGTTCTCCTCGATGGAGATCGTGCTGCCTTCGGGCATCGAGATGAGCACACCGGATTCAAGGTCCGTCTGGATAAGGTCCTTTTCCTGGACCTTCGCGCCTACACGCAGGCTGGCCCAGTCTCCCTGGCCCTTTTTCTTGAACGACACGTCGCCAAGAACGGAACGCACCTTGGCGCTCTGCGGCGCCGCCATGGACAGGGTGACAGCCAGGAGCACCCACACAGCTAGACTTTTATTTAGCGTCATTTAATACCTCTATAACTACGCGCGCTTGGCGCGACACACACGTAATAAAATCACATCAATAAAATATAATCTGAAAAAGCAAAAAAAACACGGGGGAGATTACTCCAACAGGGCATAATGTGATAATGCCCAACATTTTTTTCTAAAAAAATTTCCCGTGATGGCTTGTATTACATTATTAATTTGCTATAATTCCATCCATTCATACAAGGAGGAAATCCAATGATACGCAAGCTCTTACTTATCACCGCCATCTCTCTGGGCATGGCATTCGCACAGAACCCCTACGAAAGCACCGAAGCTTCGCAGTCCACCAGCGCTCCGGCACCGGTAGCACCGGCCGACGATCCGGCATGGAACATCAGCATCCACCCGGTGAGCCTCGTCGTGATGACAGCCCTCGGCCTCAAAACCCTGTTCGTGACCGTCGAACGCTCCGTCACGCCGCACACGTCTGTCATTATCCGCCCGGAAATCATGTACGTGAGCAGCGACTACTACGATATCGACGAAGATGACGCCAGCTTCGACATGCTTGCCCTGGGAATCATCGGCGGCTTCCGCTACTACGTGAACCCCGGTCACAAGGGTCTCTACGTCGAAGCCGAACTCCAGTTCGCCCACGTCGGTCTCGACTACGACGATGACGATGTCGAGGCAAGCGCAAGCGCCAACGCCTTTGGCCCCTATGTCCTGGTCGGTTGGAAGTTCCGCACTGGTCGCGCAACGTTCAGCATCGACCTCGGTGTCGGCTACAACATCATGTCTGCAAGCGCCGAAGGCAAGAACAAGGACAACGCCGAAGAAGATGCCGAAAACCTCGTTTCCAACGGTTTCGGCACCGACATCAACCTGACCTTCGGTCTCGCTTTCTAGTCTAGCCGCGAAACAGAACTAACGGTTTTAAAAGGATCCGCTGCAAAAGCGGGTCTTTTTTTGCGCATTTAGCGGCCTTCAGTTGTTAGTATAATTGTTACTAGAATGTTATTAGATTGTCAATTAAATAATTAGCCGATACATGCTGTTATCACCATAGTTCACCCGTTATCCACAGATGGGATAAATTGTTTCACGTGAAACATTTCTTTAAAGGGCACTTTGTGAAAAAGTCGGGGAATTTGTTCAGATGTTATCCACATCGCTTTTTACAGGAAATTATACGCCCGACCATTTTGTTAATAGAATGTTTACAAAAATATCAACACGAACGTGAGTTTCACGCAATAAAAAAAGGCCCCGACGGCATTCCGTCGAGGCAATTTTTCATCAATGAGATTCCGGGTCAAGCCCGGAATGACGTGCAAGGTTTTACTGCGCAGGAGCTTGCTCATGCATAGGAAAACCGCAGCAGTCATGCCACGAAGTGGAATGACGAGGGATCCGAGGCAACGACAAGCCGCTTCACGTGAAACAAGTGGCTAGAATTTCACGGTGCGGGGAGCCGCCGTAAAGCTGTAGAACGTGGCAACCGCATCCTTGAAGTAGAGCGTCTCAGTGTTGTCGTCGTCGGGGGAGTACATCGACTTGAGCTCGGGGTAGTGCTCCAGCATGTCGACCTTCGGTTCGCGACGGTCGTCGCGGACCAGAGTACCGGCAACGCGGACCCACTCGTTACCCGCGGCGTTCATCGCGCAGATTTCGACCTTGCCGTTCTTCTGGATCTGCTTGGAGCAGTCCTTCGACTTGCCGGTCTGGATATAGAGCTTGCCCTCGAAAATGTTGGCGGTTCCGAACGGGCGGACGCGCGGCTGGTCGCCGTCGGCCGTCGCGAGGAAATACGCACCACATGCCTTGAGAAATTTTACGACTTCTTCCATAATGGACTCCTTATTGTTTTTCAAAAATATAGAAATTAGAAAGGCGTCATGGCGGACCTGATCCGCCATCTAAAAATACTTAGACGCTTAAATCAACGCACGGTAAATTTTTTCCATATCGGCGGAGAAACAGCAGAAGATGACCTTCTTGACTTTTCGCGCCGGAAAGTTGCGGACAGTCCTGATGGCAATCTCGGTAGCGGCCTCCCAGGGGTAGCCGTAGACCCCGCAGGAGATGGCGGGGAAGGCGACCGTCTCGCAGCCGTTCTCCTCGGCCAAATCGAGGCAGCTTTTGTAGCAGGATTCCAGGAGTTCGGGTTCGCCGTGAAGGCCATCCCGATAAACCGGCCCCGGAGTATGGATGACGAACTTTGCCGGTAGCCTGAACCCGGGGGTGATTTTCGCCTTGCCCGTCTCGCAACCGTTCAGGGGAATGCATGCCTTCAAAAGATCCGGACCCGCCGCCCGGTGGATGGCGCCATCGACACCGCCGCCACCCAGCAGGGAGCAGTTCGCCGCATTCACGATGGCATCCACCGCAAGCTTGGTGATGTCGCCCTGGATAATCTCAATTTCTACCATATAGGCCTCCGGTATATAATATAATTTCTAGAAAATAATCTATATTATATATAGGAGAAATTTTTGGGGTATTTTATGAGAATTTCCGGTATCGCAGCCCTTTTATTGATGGCAGCGTCCATGACGTTCGCTCAACTATTGCCACAGAAGCAGGCCGGAGACTTGCCGAAAATCGACCGCGCCCTGATATTCAAGCTGGACTACGAACGGGGGATGGCTGCCTCGGATTCATCTTCCAAGAGAATCGACGCATCCATAAAAGAAGGTCGGGAAAAAGGCAATTACTTGAAAAACGCCCTCATCTGGAACGGGCTCTGCGTCACGGGAGCAGCCCTCTCGGCAGCATTCGGCGGACACGGCCCCATCTGGTGCGACCCAAATTCACCAGCAAGGTTCTAAAAACGTATTTGTGGATTAATGCAGAATTTTTTGAATCACCTCATTGTTTCACGTGAAACATGCGATAGCGAGCGTCGCGACGGGGTGCTCGCACACCGGCATGACCGAGCATGAGCATGTAGGCTCCGAAGGAGCCCAACACGCAAACCGAGGAAGCGACGAAAAATCTATTTTTCGGCATTTCCGAGGTGCAGCAAGTTGCGATTGCACAAGCAATCGCCAACCGCACACCAGCTTATTGCTTTCGCTACCACATTTATATATATTTGAATGTATGAGGAGAATATTAGCCATACTCGCGCTTCTTGCGCTAAGCGCCCATGCGGTCGATTGCATCCGCGCCAAGTTCGATATCTTTGTCGCACAGTACGAGGCACTCAACGATAATTACACAGGACTGGTCATCGACAGCACAAGTTCCGAATATACCCAGGAAAAATATACCTTTTCAAACGACCATACCTACCTATGGACCTGGTACACACGCATGAGTCCGGATGGCGAATTCAAGAAATATGAACATCAACAGATGAGTTACAAAGCGGAAATCTCCCAAGAAGGAGACTTCAAGATATATGACCGTGGCCCCCTAGTGTACAGGGTATTCCACACGGAAGATTCCATTTATGTCGAGAAGTTATCAAACGAACGCTCCGATACGACTATAATAATTTGGCACATCCGGAACGACACCCTCTACGAAAACTCCTCATTCATAGTTACATACGATCCCGGATTCAAAAACAGGTGCTTCCAGACCAAGGCGAATGACAGTTCCTATAAGGAACTGTACGAATACGAAACCAAGGGGGATACCCTCGTGGAATATGATGGTTCACTCCTAGGGAATGTGGGCTATCCTTCGGGACACAGCAAAGCTACCGACAGCGTTTGGACCAAAACCTTCTACGTACCATTCAACACCGAACAGCCTCTAGGGATTTTCCGGACACCACGCCCGACTAACATCTCTAAAAAGGGAAGACACTTCGACCTCCTCGGACGCCCCGCCAACAAAAAATATATCATGAGTGTTCCACGTGGAACATCATTATAAATGCTGATTATGGAGATTTCATATGCCCAACATGCTATTAATTATTTTTTTTAGTTTCTTTCTATTTTTATCCTGCGAAGCAAGTACTGAATGCGGTAAAAGCAAAAAAGATAATTGTCTCGTCAACAAAGAATCATTTGATAAAATTCAGGAAGGAGATTCCTTAAACATTGTTTTAGATCTGTTGGGTAAACCTTTCGCTTGGATTGATAAAGAAAATGGAATACGCCGATGTTCTTGGTTTAGATATTCAATTATCGATGACCCAAGCAAAATAAACATTCAGAAATCCATTGCGATTGACTTTAAAGAAAATAAAGTTGTTAACAAGGAATTTGATGATTATTCTTTACTTGATAAATAGAACTAAGTTCACAGTATTTCAACATTTATCAAAAACTTATTAACGGATATTTTAAAAAAGTGAAAGGGCGCCGACATCGGCGCCCTCTTTTTTTTGTGAGATATACTAAATTGTTCCACGTGAAACGTTCATACAGAACTAACATAGAGCAGCAGAATCTTCTGAACCAGTTCCTGAAGGAGCATGGTGTGCAGTTGTCCGAAGAGACGCTGGGCACGCTCTATGGCTTTGCCGACCTGGTGGTAGAAACCAAGCAATTCGGCAACCTGATTTCAGCGAAGGATTCCGAGAAGTTCCTCAGCCGGCACATCGCCGACTCGCTCGTTCCCTATATATATATAGTGAAGGAATTGGAGATCCCCGCCTTCGCGGGGATGACATGGGCCGATATGGGTGCAGGTGCAGGCTGTCCGGTCTTCCCGCTCGCCATCGCGATGCCCGAGGTGCAGTTCTATGCGGTGGAACCCCGCCACATGCGTGTGGAGTTCATGAACTACGCGAAGGAAAAACTCGGACTCAAGAACCTGACCGTAGTAGGCAAGCGCTTCGAAACTTCGGGCCTTGCCGACCTGGACTTTATCAGCTGCCGCGCCCTCTCGACTTTCGAAAACGACTGGGAACGTGCACAGCCCGCCCTCAAGAAAGGTGGACTATTCCTCACATTAAAAAGTTTCAATAGCATTTCACACCTGGAAAACGACCCGGCAGTCAACATCTGGAAATACAAGCTGCCGAACGAAGAACAGGATTACGCCTTAGTCACTCGAGGTAATAAATGAGTAAAGTGATAGCAGTATGCAACCAGAAGGGCGGCGTGGGCAAGACCACGACGGCCGTGAACCTGGCTGCAAGTTTTGCCGCCCTGGAGAAGAAGACTCTCCTTATCGACATGGACCCGCAGGGTAACGCCTCGCAGGGTCTGGGATTCATGGAATCGCAAGAAACCGATATCCATGAAATTCTCGACATGGCCGACAATCCGGACAACATGACGTTCGAAAACCTGAAGCCGGCCATCGCCGACACGACCCTCGACTACCTGAAGGTCATCACTTCGGGCCCGGACCTCGCCGTCATGGAAATCGAACTGGTGAACGCGATGAGCCGCGAACACCGCCTCGAACGCATCATCAAGGTGCTGAAGGACGAATTCGAATTCATCATCATCGATGCTCCGCCGAGCCTGAACCTCTTGACACTGAACGTGCTCACGGCGGCGACGAGCGTGCTTATCCCGGTGCAGTGTGAATACTACGCCCTGCAGGGTATGACCGAACTCTTCAAGACTATCCGCGAAGTGCAGAAGAACCTGAACGCGAACCTCAAGATCGAAGGCGCACTCCTCACGATGTTCGCGAACAACAACCTCTCGAAGCAGGTGGCCGAAGAAGTCCGCGAGAACCTGGCCGACACGGTTTTCCAGACGGTCATCCCGAGAAACGTCCGCCTGAGTGAGGCGCCCTCCCACGGCAAGCCGGTCATCCTCTACGATGTGCAGAGCTCCGGTTCGCAATCCTACATGAAACTCGCCGAAGAAATCCTGAACAAGGACAGGTAATATAATATGGGTAAAAAAGCACTAGGACGCGGTCTTTCCGACATTCTCAGATTCCACAACGTGGCGGCACCTGTCAGTGCGCCCGAATCGGAAAACAATTCTGCCGGCAACGAACTCGAAGTCGACAGCAGCGAGAAGATTGTTGAAATCGCTATCGACCTCATCGACAGGAACCCCTACCAGCCGCGCACGGTTTTCAACGAAGAAGAACTGACCGAGCTCGCGAACTCCATCAAGCAGCAAGGACTTATCCAGCCCATCGTGCTGCGCAAGGTGGGCGACCGCTACCAGATCATCAGCGGTGAACGCCGTACCCGCGCAAGCAAGCTCGCCGGTTTTTCGACCATCAAGGCACAGGTCTACGAGAACCTCGACGACAAGGTGATGAGCGAATGGGCTCTCATCGAGAACATCCAGCGCGTGGACCTGAACCCAGTCGAAATTGCCAGGTCGTACCAGAAACTTATCGACAATTATAATTACACGCACGAAGACCTCGCGAAGGCTATTGGCAAATCCCGCTCGGCAATCACGAATGCGCTCCGTCTGCTGAAGCTCCCCGAAGTAGTGCTCACTTGGATAGAAGAAGGCAAGATTGCCGGCGGTGCCGCCCGCGCCCTCTGCAGCGACAAGATTGCCGACCCGGAAGCGCTGGCCCGCCGCATTATCGAGGAAGGCCTGAACGTCCGCCAGATCGAGGCAATTTCCCGCGGGGAAGATATCAACAAGCCGAAGGAAGAAATCGAAGAACCGGCAGAAAATGTGGATACGCAGCCTGCAGGCGAAAAGCCCGAAGCCCCCGCGAAGCCCAAGCCGGAACTCAGCGCCGATATGAAGAACTTCGAGTCCAGGCTCGAGACGTTCTTCGGCACCAAGGTCCAGCTGAACCCGAGCGCCGCCGGCAAGCCCGAAGGCACGATCGTCATCAAGTACTACAGCATGGACGACCTGACCCGAATCCAGGAAATCATGGAAAACCGCTAATGGAGTGAACCGTGAAGAAGTACTATACAGTACAGATTATCCCGGAGGATTCTCACGAGATCAAGAAGTTCAGGATATCCACAAAGTGGTTCACATTCCTGAAGATTTTTCTCGCATTGTTTATAGTTGTACTCGGTGTTTTTGCCTTCCACCTGGCAAAAATCAACGTCATTGTCGCAAAATATGAGAAAATCCGCGTCATGAACGCGCAGCTCATCAAGAAGGACAAGAACTACGAGGAAATGTTCATGCGTCTCGATTCCCTGTGGGTAATGGAGGAACGCATCCAGAACATCTTCGAGACGTTCATCGAGAACGACTCCAACAAGATCAATTCCATCATCGACCGCAACAGGTTCGCACACACTCCCTCCGAGAAGAACAACATCGACTTTGACGCTCACGGCTGGAAGACCCTCGAGGAAAAACTCCGCGTGGAACATGTTCCCGACCTTATCCCCGTGGTCGGTATCGTGAGCAAGAAGTTCTCGGAAGACGCCTCGCACCTCGGTACGGACTTCTCGGCCCAGCCCGGGAACCCGGTTTTCGCGACCGGAAGCGGTACTGTCGAATCAGCAGGGAAGATGGAGGAACTGGGCAACACCATCGTTATTAACCATGGGAACGGGTACGTGACCACGTATTCGCACCTCATGAACATCAAGACGAAAAAGGGGAGCCCGGTCCACAAGGGCGACATCATCGGATCCGTGGGGAATACGGGCAATACGAACGGCCCCCATCTACACTATACAATTACAAAGGATGGAGTCCCCCAGGACCCGGAAAGTTTTATAAATTACTAGACATAGTTTTTCAATCAGGAGCATAGCATGGCTACAAAAGAACAGGAAATTACCCAGATCGGCAGCACCGTCAGCATCAAGGGCGATATCAGCGGCAAGAGTGATGTCCGTGTCGCCGGAACAGTGAACGGCAGCATCAACATCGAAGGCGAGCTCATTATCGAGCGCAGCGGCTTTATCGAGGGCGAAATCAAGTCCACCAATACCGTAGTCGCCGGTAGCGTCAAGGGTAACATCGACTGCAGCGAAAAGCTCATACTCGAGAATACTTCCAAGTTCGTCGGCAACATCAAGACCAAGCATCTTATTATCCAGGAAGGCGCAATTTTCCAGGGTAATTGCCAGATGGGCGTACCTGCACAGGCCCAGCCTGCTCCCCAGGTCAAGAAGGAGGCCTAATTCACTCCTATATCATAATTATCTTTCTATTTATATATAGGAGTATGATTATGGTGCAGTGAATAGTGGATATAATTTGTGGGTTTTATACACAAGTCCATGAGAGTCAAAAACATACAAGTTCGAGAACCTTGTGGACAAATGTTGAAAACTCACGAATGAATCCACGACCTTCAACGTGGACAGATGTTGAAAGGTAGTTTTCAATGACTGTGAACAATAAAAGCACAGAAAGGCATTGAAAAACTACGGTTTTCTCGTCAGGAATATGAGCAATATCACACTCGTCTAGGTAAAATTGTTTTTTTCTTGATTAGAGCAAATCCATATTTTATATATTAAATGAACTATTGCAAGGTGTTAAGTTGTTGAAGATAGGACAGATATCGGATATCCATATTGGCGAAGATGAAAGTCTTGTGCAGGATATCGACGTGCGCAAAAACTTTTTGGATGCACTGAATTCTGATTCCATGCAGGAACTAGACCTGCTTGTCCTGTCTGGTGACCTTGCAAACGAGGATGCCGAACCGGGAGCGTACAAGTTTATCGCCGACCAGATCAAGTCGGTGAGCTGCCCTGTGTGCATCATTCCCGGAAATCACGACAATATCGACGTGATGGCGCAGTATTTCGACCTTCCCGTAAAGAACGGCAAGTGCTACTACCGCTTTGACCTCCAGGGCAGGTCTATCTTTTTCCTGGACAGCGCGTGTGGCGAAGTTTCGCGAGACCAGCTCGACTGGCTAGAGACCGAGATTCCGAAGGTGAAGAACGAGGTCCTGCTGTTCATGCACCATCCGCCCTGCTTCTGTGACCACAAGTTCATGGACCTTCACTACCACTTGAAGAATATGCTGGAAGTTCAGGAAGTACTCGCGAAGTACAAGAACCTGAAGCATGTTTTCTGTGGACATTACCACTGCGAATTCGAAGAAAGTTTCGGAGACATCACCGTGCATGTCGCTCCGGCAACGCAGATGCAGATTGCTCCCGACAGGCCGTACTTCAAGCTCAAGAGCGACAAGCCCGGCTGGCAGGTGATAAAATGGGGCGAGAATTCTGTGGAAACTAAAGTCCATTATTAGTTTTTTTTGAGGAAATACCTTGAAAATGCTCGATTACTATGCTATATTTGCCACACATGGCGGTTTAGCTCAGTGGTAGAGCACTGGAATCATAATCCATTGGTCCGGGGTTCAAATCCCTGAACCGCTATTAAAAAAAGAGGCGCATAT